>CADBBK010000015.1 GCA_902792895.1 uncultured Bacteroidales bacterium
TTATGGGTGGCGGGTGGTGCCGCGGATGACGAGGCGGGTTTTGACGATGCGTTTCTCGGCGCGGTCGGCGGGTAGGGTGCCCTCAACCAGGCCGATGAGGATTTCGGCGGCCTCTTTCCCCACTTGTGAGCCGCGCTGCTCCACGGTGGTGAGCATCGGGTCACATACCGTGGCACGGAAACCGTTGGTGAAGCCGCAGATGCTGACTTCGTCAGGTACCTGGAATCCCAGGCGCTTGACTACCGACAGGATGCCGATGGCCGTCTCGTCGTTGACGGCGAAGAAGGCGTCGGGCCGCTGCTCCATGTGCATCATGGCGGGCGTGATGCGCTCGGCATCGGCACGGTTGTCGCAGATGCGCACCAACGACTCGTCGAGCGTCAGTCCGTGCTTATAGAGGGCGTCGCGATAACCGTTGAAGCGGTTTTTGGCGATCATCATGCTCATCGGGGCACCGTAGAAAGCGATGCGTCGGCAGCCCGTCTCGATGAGGTGTGAAACGGCATTGAGCGTGCCCATATAGTCATCGACGACGACGCGGCTGGCATTCAGGGCGGGGCAGATGCGGTCATAGAACACCAGGGGCACCCCGGCTGCTTCCAGACGTTCAAAGTGGTCGTAGCGCTCGGTGTCCTTGGCCTGGGACACGATGATGCCGCACACCTTGTTCTTCAACATCGATTCGCAGATCTGCACCTCGCGCTCATAGCTCTCGTTGCTCTTGGCCACGATGAGGTGGTAGCCGCGTGCCGATGCTTCGCCCTCGATGCCGTCGAGGATTGACGAGAAATAGTAGTGCACCAGCTCGGGGACAATCACCCCGATGGCGCGCGACAGGTTGCGACGGCTGTGGCGCAGCTGCTCGGCAATCACGTTGGGGAAATAGTTGTGCTCACGGGCATATTGCTGGATGGCTTGGCGGCGCGCCCGCGAGATGCTGGGGCTGTCGCTCAAGGCACGGGACACAGTGGCTACCGACACGCCCAATTCACGGGCAATGTCCTTCATCGTCATGTGTTGGTTGTCGTTCATCTTGCTCTTTTTTAAATGCTATACTTGAATTGGTCTGGTCATGCTGTATGTCACCTGAAATCAACTGCGAAATAAAGAAAAAAAACCGAATCACGCAAACGATTGCATTTATTTAAACAAAAATTTAACATTATATAAAAAACTATTTACAACCAAAAAACCTATTTTTGCAATGATTTTATTTGCCTCAAAGCGGCCATGAACCGCCTGAACGGCATTTGATTATTGACACCGATTTCCATTTAAGATTGAATAATTTATTGATTACCAACATAATATTAACTTTAAAAATTTTAAAATGAAGCAGGTAAACATCAGAATTCCGTTTAGGATTCTTACCCTCGTGATGGGACTCTTCCTGTCACTGGGCGCCTATGCACAGATTACTGTGAATGGCATTGTTAAGGATGCTACCGGCGAACCTGTCATCGGCGCGAGTGTTCGTGTCGTTGGCACCCAGCAGGGTACAGTGACCGACTTTGACGGTCTGTTCACCCTCGAAGGTGTGCCCCAGGGCGCCAAGCTCCAGATCACGTCTATCGGCTACGAGGACCACGAGGTCACCGCAGCCAGTGACTTAGTTATCACTATGGCCGAGAGCACTCAGATGCTGCAAAATCTGGTGGTCATCGGTTATGGTGTCGTTAAGAAAAACGACTTGACCGGTTCGGTAGCGGCTCTCAAGCCCGATGCCAAGAACAAGGGTGTCGTTGTCAGCGCTCAGGACATGCTCGGCGGCAAGGTTGCCGGTGTGAGCGTGACCAGCAACAGTGGTGAGCCTGGTGGCGGTGCAACCATCCGCGTGCGTGGTGGTTCGTCACTGAACGCCAGCAACAACCCCCTCATCGTGATCGATGGTATCGCCATGGATAACAACGGTGTGAGCGGTCTGTCCAACCCCCTGTCACTGGTTAACCCCCAGGACATCGAGAGCTTCAACGTGCTGAAGGACGCATCGGCCACCGCCATCTACGGTAGCCGTGGTTCTAACGGTGTCATCATCATCACCACCAAGAAAGGTCGTCGTGGCCAGCGTCCCGCCGTTTCCTATAACGGTAGCGTGACCTGGAGCATGAAGAAGAAGACCATCGACGTGATGACCGGTGATGAGTACCGCGATTTCGTGAAGAAAATCTTCGAAAACAACACCCGTAAGGATAATGCACTGTCGCTGCTGGGCAATGCCAACACCGACTGGCAGAACGAGATCTACCGCACGGCACTGAGCCATGACCACAACTTGACCGTGGCCGGTTCTGTGGGCCAGATTCTGCCTTATCGTGTTTCGCTTGGCTTCACCGATCAGCAGGGTATTCTCAAGACCTCGGACTTCAAGCGCTACACTGTAGCTGTGAACTTGAATCCCTCTTTCTTTGAGGATCACCTGACCTTTAACCTCAACGGTAAGTTGGCTTGGACCAAGTCTCGTTGGGCTGACACTGGTGCTGTGGGTAATGCCGTTCGCATGGACCCGACACAGCCCATTTACAGCAATGACCCGAAATATGCCGCTACTGGTGGCTACTTCGAGTGGATGCAGCCCAATGGTGCTGATCCCGCTTGGCCCTTCACCAAGAACACCAACGCTCCCTACAACCCCGTGGCTATGCTCGACAACCATGACAACAGTGGTAAGACCCACTCGTTCATCGGTAGCGCCGACATTGATTACAAGATCCACGGTTTTGAGGACCTGAGACTGCACCTCACCCTGGGTGGTGACTTCACTGGCGGTAATGGCCACAACATTAGTGCCAATATCTCTAACACCTCCAACTATTGGGGCAATAACAGCTGGTACACCCAGAGCAAGGAGAACTTGCAGTTGAGTACCTATGCTCAGTACTACAAGGACTTCACCGACAAGCACCACTTCGACATCATGGCCGGTTACGAGTGGCAGCACAACTGGCGCAAGGAGTTCAACGAGTCATGGGGTACCTATCCCAGCAACTCGGCGCTCCGATTCACCGAAGCCGATGTCGAGAACGGCGCACTTCAGGTCGTTCCTGGCCAGTGGATTCCCGCTGCTAACTACAACGTTGGTGACCCCAAGGCCGGTGCCATCCGTGCTGAGGGCATTTACCGTCAGAATAACGGTTTGGGTTACCGTACCGAGAATTACCTGGTATCGTTCTTCGGCCGTATGAACTACAGCTATGACAGCCGCTATCTGTTGACCTTCACCATGCGTTATGACGGTTCGTCGCGCTTCAAGAAGCACTGGGCTCTGTTCCCCTCGGCTGCTTTTGCATGGAAGATCAACGAGGAAGCCTTCATGAAGGAAGGTCCTTTCAGCGACCTCAAGTTGCGCCTCGGTTGGGGTAAGACTGGTCAGCAGGAAGGCATCGGTGACTACAACTACTTTGCCACCTACGTGATGAGCAACGGTAGCATGGGTTCCTTCTATGATATCTCTGGTGACGGTTCCAAGGCTAGGCCCAATGTTTACAACCCCGAGTTGAAGTGGGAGACCACCACGACGACCAACGTCGGTCTTGACTGGGGTATCATGAACCAGCGTCTGAGCGGTAGCATCGACTGGTACTATCGCAAGACCACCGACCTGCTGAACTGGGCCACCTTCTCGGCCATGTCCAACTTCAAGAACGCGTTCTACAAGAACATCGGTTCGCTGCGCAACACCGGTATTGAGTTCACCCTTAACTGGAAGGCCATCTCTACCGATGACCTGTTGTGGACCATCGACTATAACCTGACCTATAACAGCAATAAGGTCCTCGAGCTCATCAGTGACGATCCCAGCTACTTCGTGACCACTGGTAGCATCGGTATCAACGGTCCTGCTCAGGCTCACGTAGTAGGTCATCCCTCGAACAGCTTCTATGTTTACCAGCAGGTCTATGACCAGGCCGGCAAGCCCATCGAGGGCCAGGTGGTTGACCGCAACGGTGACGGTGTGATCAGTGACGCCGACAAGTACCTGTACAAGTCGCCGTGGGCTCCTGTAACCATGGGTCTGGGTTCGCGCCTTGACTGGAAGAATTGGGACTTCGGTTTCAACCTGCGTGCCAGCATCGGCAACTACGTGTTCAACAACGTGATGCAGGGTTATCACAACGTGAGCCCCGCAGCTGTGTTCGAGGAGGTTGGTGCCTTCTATCTGAACAACCGTCCCCGCACGTCGGTTGAGATGGGCTGGCAGACCTATAACAACCACGCTAACTTCAGCGACTACTGGGTACAGAACGCTTCGTTCCTCAAGTGTGACAACATCACCCTGGGTTACAGCTTCAACAACCTGTTCAAGCGTGGCAGTTACAATGGCGTCGGCGGCCGTATCTACGGTACCGTTTCCAATGTGTTCTGCATCACCAAGTATGATGGTATCGATCCCGAGGTATTCGGTGGTATCGGTGGTGACATCTTCCCCCGTCCCATCTCGTTCATCGTTGGTTTGAGCCTGAACTTCTAATTGCCTTGACACATTAATTTATTAATTAGATAGATCACAATGAATAAGTTTTTCAAATATATCATGTGTGCTGCGGTCCTGTTGATGCTGAGTGGTTTGTCCTCATGTATCAATGACTTGGACGTTGAGCCTATTGACCCGTCACTGCAGAGCGATGTCACTCCCGAGCAGTTGCTCAACAAGTGCTATTCGGTGTTCGCCACTTCGGGTAACAACGGTGGTGATGACAATGTTGACGTTGATGGTCTTGACGGCGGTTTCCAGCACAAGTATCGCCAGATGTGGAACTCTAACGAGTTGACCACCGATGAGGCTATCTGTGGTTGGGGTGATGAGGGTATCCCCTCCTATTGCCACAACACTTACGATGCCAGCCACCCGATGCTCCGCGGCTACTACTATGGCCTGTGTATCGGTATCACCTTCTGCAACCAGTATCTGCAGGTGTTTAGTGACTATAATCCCACGATGACTGCCGAGGTTCGCTTCCTGCGCGCCTTCCAGTTCTATCTGTTGACCGATGCCTTCGGCAACATTCCTTTTGCAACCACTATCTCGGGTGAGAACCCCGAGCAGTACACCCGCGCACAGGTGTGTGAGTTCATCGAGAAGGAACTGAAGGCTATCACTGGCGAGGATGCTAGCGACAATGCTACTGTCCTGAACGACCCGAAGCCCAAGAAATATGGTGAGGCTGGTTACGGCCGCGTTGACAAGGCTGCCGCCTGGATGCTGCTGTCCCGCATCTACCTGAATTCTGAGGTGTACACGGGCACTCCCCGCTGGCAAGAGGCTGCTGACTATGCCAAGAAGGTCATGGACTCCGCTTACAAGCTGCACACCGTGGGCTATGATGCCAATGGTCGCCAGTTCACGGCTTACCAGATGCTGTTCATGGGTGATAACAGCAAGACCGATGCCGCCTATGAGGCTGTGTTCCCTGTTATCCAAAATGGTACCCGCACCACCTCGTGGGGCGGTACTGACTTCCTGATCTGCTCTACTGCCGATGGTGATATGCATCCCAACCGCTACGATGAGACTGAGGTGAATGGCTTGTACAACAACAGTGCTTGGAGTGGTAACCGTGCTCGTCCCGAGCTGGTTCGCCTGTTCTTCCCCAACGATGACGCTCCTTCGGGCCATGCCTATGACATTGCCGAGATCGCTGAGGATGACCGCGCCCTGTTTGAGACCGAGGGCCGTTACCTCAATGTGGATGATGAGTCCAACTTCAAGTATGGCTATGCTGTTGCCAAGTTCAACAACTTCATGTGCGACGGCAGCAAGGGCAGTGACATCACCTTCCCCGACTCCCACCTGTTCTACATGCGTGTGGCTGAGGCCTATCTGACCTATGCCGAGGCCCTCACCCGCATGAATGGCGATGTGGCTCCCGCCGAGGCCGTAGCAGCTATCAATGCTATCCGTGGCCGTGCCCATGCCCTGCAGCGCAACCGCTACACGCTCGACCAGATTCTCGATGAGTGGGGCCGTGAGTTCTACTTCGAGGGCCGTCGTCGTGTGGACCTGATCCGCTTCAACAAGTTTGGTGGCGACACCGGCTACGAGTGGCAATGGAAGGGTGGCGTTTACGCAGGCCGTGACTTTGAGGCATTCCGCAATGTGTTTGCTATCCCCACCGATGACCTGATTGCTAACTCCAAACTGACACAGAATCCCGGTTATTAATGCAACCGTAATGTCTAACAATTAACAAGCTTTTTAGCTGTTAGCCATCAGCTATTAGCAGGCATCCGCCGAAAGCTAAAAGCTAAGTGCTATAAGCTAAGTGCTAAAAACTAAATGACAATAAGAACATGAAAAAGATATTTTTATCATCACTGATGCTGCTGAGCATGGCACTCGTGTTCACGGCTTGCGAGGATGACCGTGATTCCAATCCCACGCTGGTACAGCCCTCCACGTTCAAGCTGAACAACCCCGTGAACCCGATGGTTGACCTGGCCCTGTCCACGGTCATTCCCATGGCTTGGTCACAGCCCGACTTCGGTGGCTGGCCTGCTGCCTGTGAGTATCAGCTCGAGGTTTCGCACTTAAGCGACCCTAAAGAGTGGACCGTTTCGACCGAGATGGCTGCTGCCGACACCACCGGTGCAACCATTGCCAACTATGCTGTGCTGAAATCGGTATATGCTGCCTGCAATGGCGACATGAATGTTGAGGACCTGAACAAGGCGTTGAACCGAATCCTGGCATGGGAAGAGGACAATGTGCCCGAGAAGCAGACGGTGTATGTACGCTGCCGTGCTATCACTGCTGGCGCAGAGCCTGTTTACTCCAATGTGGTAAGCCTGGATGTGAATCCCTACTATGTTGACCTCAGCGCTGAGGTTAGCGAGGAGATTGAGCTGTGGTACCTCATCGGTGCTTGCATCGGTGACGGTTCATGGGGCAACGATCCCGCTAATGTGGGTAGCGCTCTCATCCCGATGTATCCCGTTTATGACACAGATGGCAGCTTGATCCCCGGTGAGATCCAGTATGTGGGCTACTTCCCCGCCGACCAGGGCTTCAAGCTCGTTCAGGTTCCCGGCGACTGGGCTGCACAGTGGGGCCAGGGCGACGCTGGCTACGTGAAGAATGACGGTGGCAGCAGTGACATCAAGCTTCCTGCCGACGGTTACTACATGATCCACCTGAACACCGCTACCGACGTGCTCACGATTGAGCCTTACGAGGGCGCTGTGGGTGTTTATACCCAGATTGCTATGCCTGGTGATTATCAGGGTTGGAGCACTGCCGACAACCTGTTGAATCCCATGAGCACCGTGGTTGAGAACCATGACTGGTATCTGAAGAATGTGACCTACGAGGACACTGGTCTCAAGTTTGCTGCCGACAACGATTGGGCTGTGAACTGGGGTGGTAAAGGCTTCCCGCATGGCCAGGGTTCTCAGGACGGTCCCAACATCAATGTTACTGCTGGTACCTACCATGTATACTTCAACGATATCTTGGGCACCTACAACTTTGTCCCTGTCCAGTAAATAATAACATGCTGTTAGCTATTAGCGATTAGCCGTTAGCCCAGCGCTAAAGACTAAGAGCTAATAGCTAGGAGCAAAAGCTAGAAAATAAATTATGAAGAAGATTTTATATATTGCTGCAATGGGCTTGTTACTGGCAAGCTGTACCGAGGATTTCAAGGACTGGGCAGAGCCCCAGAACAATCCCCAGGGCGAAGTTATCACCTTCGGAACTGGTTCGGTAACTCCTGCAGGAGCAATCGACTTTGCTGAGGTGACTGAGGAGCGCGTTCAGGTGTGCAACATCACTCCTCCCGCTACTACCGACACGACCTATCACCCTGAGTACACGATCTATCTCAACGGCCAACCCTTTGTTATGGCTTCGGACGGCACGATGGATGCTGCTGAACTTTCTAACTATGTGGTTTCGCTCTTTGGCAAGGCTCCCGAAGCTCGCGTTCTCACTGCCCATGTGATGTGCGTGATGAGCAACGGCCTCACTGCTACCACTATCATGAGCGACCCGTTTGAGATCACCGTTATTCCCGCTCCCATCGCTGTGCCCGACTTGTGGTATCTGGTGGGTTCGTGCATCGGTGACGGTTCGTGGGGCAACGATCCCGCCAACGTGGGTACCGCTCTCATCCCCATGTACTGTGAGGCTGAGGACTTCTCAATCCTGAACTATGTCGGCTTCTTCCCCGCCGGCCAGGGCTTCAAGATCATCCACCGTCCCGGCAACTGGGATGAGCAGTGGGGTCAGGGTGCTGACGGCTACGTGAAGAACGATGGCGGCAGTGGCAACATCGAGGTGCCTGCCGACGGCTATTACGTGATTACCTACGACATGAACGCCGAGACGCTGTCAGTCGAGCCCTATGATGGCTTGGTAACTGTTCTTAGCAAGGTGACCATGCCTGGCGGTTATCAGGACTGGAACGTCGGTGGCAACGAAATGTCGCCCATGAGCACCGTGGTCGAGAACCATGACTGGATTGCTAAGGATGTGACCTTCACCGACAACACCGAGCTCAAGTTTGCTAACGGCACTTGGGCTGTAAACTGGGGCGCAACGACCTTCCCCGTGGGTGTCGGCACCCAGGGCGGCTCCAACATTCCCGTTGAGGCAGGAACCTACACGATTGTGTTCAACGACATCATGGGCAGGTACTACTTCATCATGCAGTAAGCACTTGCATCAGTAGATTTTCCCGGCGGGGGCGTGCCAGCAGGCACGTCCCCGCTGTTGCAATCGTTTGCACAATGCTAATTGGTTGAGTTTTTTTGTGAAAATGTGGTGGAGTGTTAGAATTTTGCTATATTTGCGCATATATCCAACTAAAAAACCTGAGAGCAATGAAAAAGTTTCTTATTTCTTCACTTGTTGCCCTCCTGATGCCGTTGCTGTCGTCGGCACAGGGGTGGCCCGCACAATATGGCGGCGTGATGCTGCAGGGCTTCTATTGGGACTCCTTCAGCGAGACGCAGTGGACCAAGCTTGAGGCTCAAGCTGATGAGCTGTCGGAGTTTTTCAAACTCGTGTGGATACCGCAGAGCGGTTATTGCGGCGGCAAGTCGATGGGCTATGATGACCTCTTCTGGTTCATCAACTACAGCAGCTCGTTTGGCAACGAGACGCAGTTGCGGTCGATGATCAATACCTTTAAGGATAAGGGCATCGGCACGATTGCCGACGTGGTCATCAACCACCGCAAGACCATCAACGACTGGGTGACCTTCCCCATCGAGGTGTACAAGGGCAAGACCTATGAAATGAAATCGACCGATATCTGCCGCAACGACGATGGTGGCAGCACGCTGGCCTGGGCCAACCAGAACGGCAAGGCCCTCAGTCCCAACAACGATACCGGTGAGGACTGGGGCGGCATGCGTGACCTGGACCACAAGAGCGAGAATGTGCAGACGATTGTCAAGGCCTACCTGAAGTTCCTGCTCAACGACCTGGGCTATGTGGGCTTCCGCTATGATATGACCAAGGGTTATGCTGCTTCTTATACGGGCATGTATAACGAATATGCAGCCCCCGAGTTCTCGGTGGGAGAGTTCTGGGATGGTTATCTGCCGACGGTGAAGAGCTGGATTGACGGTACCAAGGTCAATGATGTGGTGCAGAGTGCAGCATTTGACTTCCCGTTCCGCTACACCATCCGCGACGCTGTCAATTCAAGCAAATGGAGCAACCTGGCCGGCAGTGGCAAGGGCCTGTGCCTGGATAACAACTACAAGCGCTATGCGGTGACCTTCGTCGAGAACCACGACACGCAGTATCGTGATGCCAACAACCAGCAGGACCCCATCCGCACCAACATCGAGGCAGCCAATGCCTACCTGCTGTCGATGCCCGGCACCCCGTGCATCTTCCTCAAGCACTGGATTGATTACAAGGAGAGCATCAAGCAGATGATCTATGCCCGCCAGCTGGCAGGTATTACCAACACCAGCAATACCAACAACATGGCTAACGCCCAGGACAAGAACTACTATGTGCAGCGCACGATGGGTACCAAGGGTGCAATATTGGCAGCCATGGGTTCAACGGCCTACAATATTCCCGCCACCTACGTGCTTGTGCTCAGTGGCAACAACTACCGTCTGGCGTTGAGTAAGACCACCGAGACCGCTTGGGTGAGCAAGCCCAGCGGCGAGTATGCGAGTGCCATCGACGTGACCTTCACGGCCGTGAGCCAGACCGATGATGCGCAGCTCGTCTATACCCTCGACGGCAGTGAGCCCACCGCCAGCAACGGTAAGAAGGTAAACAATGGTGCCAGCATCAACATCACGGACAACTGCACGCTGAAGGCAGGTCTGCTGATCAACGGCGCCGTGAGTGGTGTGATTACCCGCAACTATGTGGTCGGCGACCAGCCGATAGAGCCGTTTGATCCCTATGAGATCACCGTCTACCTCAAGGACCCGACCGTTGCCCCCAACAACTGGCCCCGTGTGAACTACTACACCTGGGACAGTGGTGACGTGCAGTACAACGGCAACTGGCCTGGTGAGACGATTACCGCTACCAAGGAGGTCAATGGCGTCAAGTTCTACTATCACACCTACACAATCACGAGCAAGGACTACTACATGAATTTCGTGTTCAGCCAGGGCGGCAGCACGGCTGGCAACAACCAGACCGAGGACGTTACCCATGTGAACAAGACTTCCTTCTTCGAGGTGACCTCGCAGACCAGCAAGTACACCGTCAGGGACATTACCGATGAGTTCTTGCCCTATGTTGAGAACAAGTGTGACGTGAACGGCGACGGTGAGGTGACGGTAGCCGACATCAATATCATCATCGACCAGATTCTCAAGGGTGGTTACGCCACCGCCAGTGATGTGAACCAAGATGGTGAAGTGACGGTAGCCGACATCAATAAGGTGATTGACTATATCCTGACTGGACATTAAAAATAATCTTATTGACAGGCAACTGACAAGATGAGAGGAATAAAGTATTGTTTATTGTGTATAGCGATGGCGCTGACGTCTGTCAGCGCCAATGCTGCTTTGAGAGGTGACGTGAATGGCGACGGCGAGGTGACGGTAGCCGATGTGAATATCATCATCGACCGCATTCTCCAGGGTGGTTATAGTGCCGCCAGTGACGTGAACGGTGACGAGGAGGTCACTATTGCCGACGTGAATGTCGTGATAGACATCATCCTGAGGGGTGGGCACGAAGAACCGCCCTATGATGGACCGGTCGTGGGCGGTGACATCTCGATGCTGACCAAGTATGAAGACCACCAGCGCCTGGCGGCTTCGAAATATGGCATCAGGAACGCCCATTACTATGACATGAACGGCACTGTTATCGATGATGTCATCACGTGGACTAAGCAGCAGGGCTGGAACGCTGCACGCGTGCGCCTGTTTGTGAATCCTGAGAATGCATCGGCTGCCGATAAGGGCCAGGGCGTGATTCAGAACCTGGACACCGTAAAGGTGCTGGGTGCGCGCATCAAGGCCGCCGGCATGCAGTTCATGCTCGACTTCCATTACAGCGACAGCTGGGCTGACCCCGTGAAGCAGTTCACGCCCGCCGCGTGGGCCGACCTCGATGACGAGGCGTTGACACAGCAGGTGTATGAATACACTCGTGATTGCCTGCGTGCCCTCAAGGCTGCCGGAGCTACGCCCGACTATATCCAGACGGGTAACGAAATCAGCTACGGCATGTTGTGGGGACCGGTGGGAACGCCGACAGCCAATCTGAAGAAGTGCTATATGGGCGACGAGACCAACTGGGACCGTTTTGCCAACCTGCTCAAAGCTGCAGGCCGGGCTTGCCGCGAGGAATGCCCCAACGCTAAGATCATCCTGCACACCGAGCGCGTCGCTAAGACCAACATCCTGCTCAATTTCTATAATCAGATGAGGAACAAGCAAGTGGACTATGACATCATCGGGTTGAGCTATTATCCCTATTTCCATGGTGACTTGGGCACCTTGGCCAATGCGCTCAACAGCGTTTCCAACAACTATCAGGACAAGGACATCATGATTGTGGAGACGGGCTATAGCTATCACTACAAGGTGGGCGACCTGGACTACTCGTCAAAGTGGCCGCTGACCCCTGAGGGACAGCGTCAGTTCACCGAGGACCTCATTGCACGCCTCAAGCCCTATGCCCGTGTCAAGGGATTGTTCTGGTGGTTCCCCGAGGCCAACGAGTATGGCCTGGGCGGCAATTACTGGAGCGTGCTGCATGTCAACGACGCATGGTACAACGCGGGCCTGTGGAATCACGAGACAGGCCGTTGCACGCCAGCCCTATATGAGCTGAAGTCGTTTGTAGAGTAACGGTTGATACTGTAACAGAAAATCAGCAGCGGGATTTCATCAGGTGATGGAGTCCCGCTGCTGTATCTTGGTACTGTGTAGAGGTCAGGGCTTGTGGCCGATGACGCAGACGAAATGCCGTTCCTCGTCGTGGTGGGTGGTGATGTCGGTGAATCCGGCCTCGGCAAGGTCCTGGGTGATTTCGTTGATGGAGTACACACGCATGATTCCAGTGGCTCTCTCCAGCGCGCGGTCGCTCTCCTGCAGGCCGTCGAGCTCATTGGCGATGACCCATGTGCCGCCGGGTTTGAGTATCCTGAACGCCTCATTGGCTCCTGACAATAGTGAGGGCCAGTAGTAGATGGTCTCGAACGATGTGACCATGTTGAAAGTTTCCTTGGCTAACGGCATCTGGACCGCATTGCCGCCGATGATGAAGCAGCGGCCGTCTACCACGGCGTGATAGTTGAGGTCACGGCTTTTATCCAGGGCTAGGGGTGAGACATCCATTCCTGTGACAATGCTCTTGGGGAACTTCTCGAGCAGGCGGGCGATGTTGGCACCTCCGCCGCACCCAACATCAAGCACACGGCAGTCCCCGCAAGCCTCAACGAATGCCAATGCCCATGTGGGCATCGCCTCGTGCTGCTTGCTGTTCATCACTTTCAACGCACGCTTGCCCCAAAACCCATTGGGACGCCTGGAACGGTTGTAATGCTTGACGATACTTGACATGATGGCTTTGCTTAGATTGCTGCAAAGATACGGTTTTTTCATCGGTTAAGCAATAACCGATAACGATAATCGTAGAAAAGTAGCAGTAATCTAGGGTTTGCGGCCGATGACGCAGATACGGTGTGTCTCCGCGTCATGGCGCGGGGTGACATCGGTGAATCCGGCATTGGTGAGCAGCTCGGTGAGCTCCTCTATGGTATAGATGTACATGTGGCCGATGAGTTTGGCCCATTTCTCGCCCTCAGGGGCGATGCCGTCGGTGTCATTGCCGATGATGAACAGGCCACCTGACTTGAGCACGCGGAGCACCTCGGCAAGGCACTCGTCGATAGCGGGCCAGTAATAGACCGTCTCAAAGGCCGTGGCCACGTCAATCGTCTCCTTGATGAACGGCAACAACTTGGCATTGCCACCCACAATCTTGCAACGACCGTCATTGATGGCCTTGCTGTTGACCGACCGTGCAACCTCGATGGCTGCGGGGGCGAAGTCCATACCGTAGGATTTGCCCTTAGGACAGCGTTCCAGCATCCGTGCTACGGTGGCACCTCCACCGCAGCCGATGTCGAGCGTGTGGGCATCCTCGCTGATGTCCACTCCCGTCAGTGCCCATTCGACAAGCGCTTTATGGGCTTTGCCGTTCATGCGACGAACGACATACTTGCCCAGCCGCCCTTTGGGGTGCCTGAAGTTGGCGTAGTAGTGTTTCAATAGGCTCATCTATACGGTCATTTTTTAAAAAGCGCCGCAAAGATAATGCTTTTCGGTAAAATGGCCATCAAACTCCAAAAGAAATGTTAATTTTTATATTTTTCTACGGGTGTGCTGAAAATCAAGCAACCCGCCGAAACGTGTCAGCGGGTTGCTTGTTATGTCGCATGATGCCGTGAGGCTAGAACTCAAGCACGAGGGTGCCCCTGGCCGGCAGCGTGAGTTCGCCGCTGGCAAGGTTCACGTTACGTCCGGTAGGCACGTCGCGGGCAGTGGTTGCGTTGCCCAGAACCTCTTTGTAGCGGTCCAGCTTCATCGTCTGCTGGTGCGTCGTGCCGTTGATGATGGTCAAGGCATGGCGGCCCTGGTATTCGCGGGCGATGACATAAATGCCGTCCTTGGGGATGAACTGTGTCATCTTGCCCTTGATGATGACGTCATTGCCCTGGCGCCAGTGCAGCAGTGCGCTCAGCCAGTTGAACATGTCGTTTTGGGCTGGTGTGCGGCCCTCGGGGGTGAAGGCATTGTGCTGGTCACCGGGGAAACCACCGGGGAAGTCCTTGCGCACGTTGCCGTCGGTGATCTGCTTGGTGCCGTTCATCAATATCTCGGTGCCGTAGTACAGTTGCGGTATGCGTTTGATGGTGAGCAGCAGGGCAAGTGCCTGTTTCAGTGCGGGCACATCCTGGCCGTCGCGCAGGAAGCGGTCGGTGTCATGGTTCTCGATGAAGGCCATCACGCTCGACGGGTTGGGATAAACGTAGTCGTGGCACAGGCTGTTGTACACCCTGTTGTAACCACGCCACCAGCCGTCGGTCTCCTCATGCTTGGCGCTGTCGATTTTCTCATAGAAAGAGAAGTCCATCACCGTGGGCAGGTAGCTCTCGGGCTTACCCATCTTGTTACCCTTCTGCCAGGCGGCGGTGTAGGCGGGATGCTCTACCCAGGTCTCGCCCACGACGTTGAAATTGGGGTACTCGGTGTTGAGCACCTTCATCCAGCGGGCCATGGCGTCGGCGTAGGCATAGGGGTAGGTGTCCATGCGGATGCCATCGATGCCTACCGTCTCAATCCACCAGATGCTGTTCTGAATCAGGTAGTTCATCACGTGGACGTTGTGATGGTTCAAGTCGGGCATGGAGGGTACAAACCAGCCCTCGACGGTCTCCTTGAGGTCAATCTCGCTGGCATAAGGGTCCATGACAGGCGTGAGCTTGTAGCTGGTCTGCAGGTAGTTGTTCTTGTAGTCGGGCTGATTGAACCAGTCATGGCTGGGCATGTCCTTGAGCCAGGGATGATAGCTGCCGCAGTGGTTGAAAATCATGTCCATCACCACCTTGAGGCCGCGGTTGTGGGCCTCGTTGCACAACAGCCGGTATTCCTCGTTGGTGCCGAAGCGCGGGTCCACCTTGTAGTAGTTGGTGGTGGCATAGCCGTGATAGGTCGAGTGGCCGTGGCCATCGGGCGAATTGTTCTCCAGCACGGGGGTGAACCAGAGTGCTGTCACGCCCAGTTGGGTGAAGTAGTCCAGGTGCTGGCGAATGCCCTCGATGTCGCCGCCATGACGCAGGCTGGGCTCTGAACGGTCATTCTTGTAGGCCTCCATGCCGGCAAGTTGGTTGTTGGCGGGATTGCCGTCGGCAAAGCGGTCGGGCATGAGCATGTAGAGCACATCGGCATTGGTGAAGCCACGGCGCTCGCTGCCGCGCATCTCACGGGCTTTGAGCTGATATTTCACGACCTTCTTGCTGCGTCCCTGTTGGAACTTGAGTTCCATCGTTCCCGGCTGGGCATTGCGTGTATCCATGTACACGAGCAGGTAGTTGGGCGAGTCCATCCTCACTACGCTGTCGATGGTCACTCCAGGATATTGTGTGGTGACCTCGGCACTGCCGATACCGTTGCCGTACACCATCAACTGTACACTGGGAACGGAGTTGATGCCTACAAACCAGTCGGTCGGCTCGATGCGGTCCACGTTCACTTTGGCCGCTTGAGCGGTAAACATCCCCATTGCCAGGGCCAGAATCAAAAATAGTTTCTTCATATTTTGGTTATCAATAATTGGTTTTAACATAGTTCAGGTGGAGTGCAGGTGTTGTGGTGGGGCAGGGCGGCTGTTACAGCAGTTCGGTGAGTTGGAACAGGCGGTTGCCGTTAGAACCCTTGATGAGGATGTAGCGCCCCTCGGGCCGGTTGGCCGTGATGGCAGCCTTGACCTGCTCCACGTCGTCGAATTTGCGGTAGGGACAGTCGATGCTCTTGAACTCCTCGCCCACGAGCCATACCTCGTCGAACGGGCACTGCTTGAGTTTCTCGACCATGCGGACGTGCTCCTCGCGACTGCTCTCGCCCAGCTCGCGCATTTCGCCCAGGATGGCCATCTTGGGCGACACCTTCATCAGACTGAAGTTGTCCAGCGCTGCTGCCATCGAAGTGGGATTGGCGTTATAGGCATCGACGATGAGGTGGTTGTGCTCGGTCTCGGTGAGTTGTGAGCGGTTGTTCGAGGGTACATAGTTCTCTATTGCGTGGCAGATCTGCTCGGGTGTTACCTCAAAGTGCAGACCCACGGTCACTGCGGCCAGCACGTTGTCCAGGTTGTAACTGCCGATGAGGTGTGTCGTCACCTCATACCAGTCGCTGCCGTTGGCGCGCCATTTCAAGCGCAGGAACGGGTCGCAGGCAATCATCTGGCCGTACACGTTGGCATAAGCCTTGGCATCGTCGCAGGTGTAGTACTCGGCCTTGACTCCCTTGGGCAGAATGCCCATCAGGTACTCGTTGTCGGCATTGATAAAGATGACGCTGTCGGGCCTTGTTGCCAGGTTGTCATAGAGTTCCCCCTTGGTGCGGATAACGCCCTCGAGCGAGCCGAAACCCTGCAGATGGGCCTTGCCCACATTGGTAATCAGGCCGCAGGTGGGCTCGGCGGTCTCGGCCAGCGTCTTGATGTCGCCAGGGTGGCTGGCGCCCATCTCCACGACAGCAATCTCGTCCATCACGCTCAGTCGAAACAGCGTTTTGGGAACGCCCACGTCGTTGTTGAAGTTGCCTTCGGTTGCCATGCCGTCATAACGTTCGGTAAGGACGGCGCGCACGAGTTCCTTGGTCGTTGTCTTGCCGTTGGTGCCCGTGATGCCGATGACGGGGATGTCGAAGCGGCGGCGGTGCTCACGCGCCATGTCCTTGTAGGCCTGCAGCGTGTCGGGTACGAGTATCATCTGCCCCGTGCCGTGATAGTCGTTATACACTTGCTCATCGCTGACGATGGCCACAGCACAACCCTTGTCAAGCGCCTGTGCTGCAAACTTGTTGCCGTCAAACAGGTCGCCCTTCAATGCGATGAAAATGCTGCCTTCAGGACAGTCGCGGCTGTCGGTGGTGATGATGGGATGTTGCTCGTAGATCGCGTAAAGTTCCTTGCTGTTCATATTCTGATAGTTTTATTTGCTGCAAAATTACAAAAATAACCGCTTTTTTGTGTACTTTTGCACTCGAATTTTAATGTGTGCGCAAAAATGAATTTCACTAAAAGAACCATAGCCATCGTTTGTGGTGGCGACTCCTCGGAATATGAGGTATCCCTGCGCTCGGCACAGGGCATTGACTCGGCGTTTGACCACGAGCGTTATGACGTTTATATTGTCATGATCAGGAAGAATGACTGGCATGTGAACCTGCCCGACGGCAGCACGCCCGTAATCGACAAGAACGACTTCTCGTTCATGAAGGGTGATGAGAAAATCTGCTTCGACTATGCCTATATCACCATCCACGGCACTCCGGGCGAGAACGGTGTGCTTCAAGGCTACTTTGACATGATTGACCTGCCTTATTCGACCTGTAATGTGCTGGTCGAGGCATTGACGTTCCACAAGTTTGCCCTGAACAACTATCTGAAGGCATTCGGCTGCTCGGTGCCCGACAGCATTCAGGTGCGCCGCGGTGTGCCCCATGGCTGGACTGCCGAGAAGGTGAAGGATTATCTGGGCATGCCTTGCTTTGTTAAACCGACTGCCGACGGGTCGAGTTTCGGCGTAACCAAGGTGAAGAGCTGTGACCAGTTGGATGAGGCCATGGAGTTTGCGTTCAAGCAGTGCGACAACGTGATGATCGAGCGTTTCCTGGACGGCACCGAGGTTACAGTAGGGTGCTATAAGACTAAGGAAAAATCGGTTGTCTTCCCCGTGACCGAGGTGGTGACCGCCAACGAGTTCTTTGACTACGATGCCAAGTACAACGGCCAGGTGGAGGAAATTACCCCTGCACGCATCAGCGATGAATTGACAGCCGCCCTGCAGACCGAGACGTCACGCATCTATGACATCCTGCACTGCAACGGCATCATCCGCATTGACTACATCATCACCAAGAACCCCGACGGCAGTGACCACATCAACCTGCTGGAGATTAACACCACGCCTGGCATGACCGTTACTAGCTTCATCCCCCAGCAAGTCCGCGCCGCCGGCCTCTCCCTGACCGACGTCCTCACCGACATCGTCGAGAACCAGTTCTAGTACTGAAAGGCACGAGTTTTTGACCGATGGGTACTCAGCAATTTGTGGTATTTGATAAAGGCATGACCAGTATTGTTAAAGGTTTTGCCATAATCTTTATGATGCTGTTACATTGCTATGGTCATGAAAACTATGATGTTTCATTGAACTATGATCATGCTTTGGTTGATACCTTTCGGAGTTCCTTTAAGGTGTGCGTGGGAATGTTTGTTTTTCTAGTAGGCTATGGGTATGCTTTCTCTAAGACGAAGGATTTGAAATATAGCCTACAGCACATCAAGAAGTTGCTGATACCTTTTTGGACTATACTTTTTGTCTTCACACTGCCTTTTTGTTTTGATGTCGTAATAAGTAAAGGCATCAAAATAGCCGTTTTCAATTTGTTCGGTATTGATTCTTGTTACAATTACTATAGTTGGTTTGTATATTTCTTTATCTATGCAATGTGTGTGATGCCTTTTGTCTCAAGGTTTATCAACAAGAGGCCAATACGAAATGCAATTATAGTAATAGTTCTAGCCAGTTTTTTGATGGTGCTAGTACACGAGATTCCTCGAGGTTTAGCTTTTTTTGGTATCGAGGTTCCTGATGTAGTTGATAATAAGCCCCATTTAGCTTTATTCAATTGTTTAATGATGACACCGAATATGGTAATGGGATATCTGTTTGCTCATCAGGGCTATTATGAACGAATAAAGCTCTCAGCTTTCTCAAAAGCGACGGCAATTGTGATGTGTCCGTTGGTCGTTGTTGGCTGTTTAGTAGCGAGGCACTATACATTGTTTGGATGGAATCCTTTTGATATGGATATTTTCTATGCTCCTCTTGTTATTGGTGCTATAGTTGTACTATTCAATGTTTTTAAATGGCCTATTCTCCGGAAAATAATGATTAAGGCAGGTGAAGTCAGTGTCTATATGTGGTTTTTCCATGCTTTGTTTTATACTAAAGCGGTAAGATGGTTTTATCAGCCAGCAATTACGCTATTTAACGATGTTAATCTTGTCGTTTTGTGGACGATAGTCTTTACTTTTTTTGTTTCGTGGTTGATCAAGAGTTCTGTAGATCTGGTTATAAAAAAGCTGTAATATCCTACTAATAAAATACAAGAATGCACCGCTATCAAAATACTATCTGATGGCGGTGCATTTCGATTCGTGGTTGCTGTTAGTTGTGGAGGATGATGGCGCTTTGGGCGGGGATGGTTACCTTGCCGCCTTTGACTACGGTTAGGCCGGCCTGGTCGCACTTGATGTTGCGGCAGACGACGGTGTAGGTGCCCTCGGGAATCTCGATGGTGCGGGCGCGCTTGTGGGCGTTGAAGGCCACATAGATGTCTCCCCACTGTTCGCCGGGCACGTTGCGTCCGTTGATGTGATAAGCAACGAGGCAATTTTGCGTCGGCAGGAAGTCGAGGTTGCGGCGCACCATGTCGGCACTGCCCATGTGGAAGGCGGGATGTGCCTTGCGCATGGCAATCAAACCCTTATAGTACTCCATTACCTGCGGGTAACACTCCAGGTTGTCCCAGTCCAGATGGTTAATGCTGTCGGGACTCTCGTAACTGTTGTGCACACCCTTCTTGTCGCGCAGCATCTCCTCGCCGCTGAGCAGGAACGGCACGCCCTGTGAAGTCAGTACCACGGTCTGGGCCATCAGGTCCAGACGGATGAGTTCGTCGACGGTGATGCCCTTGACGCTGGCCTTGAGACGGTCCACAAGGCACATGTCGTCATGGCAACTCACGTAGGCAATCATCTGGGTGGGTTCCAGTGCATAGGGCGCCTTGCTGTAGTTCACCTGACTGTAGTCCACACCGGGATGCTGGATGGCACCCACGATGCCGAACTTGATGCTCTCTTCGTTGCCCTTGACACCGCCCAGGAAGGCAGCCTTGCTGTTGCTGTCCCACGGACCGCGCAGCGCATCGCGCATCTCGTCGCTGAAGGCGGCGATGCCCGGCATCTTGTTGATGTTGGCCTTCATGGCCAGTTCTCCTGAGTAGGCGCAACTGCCGGCACTCCAGCCCTCACCATAGATGAAGATGTCGTTGGGCACAGCGGCGCGGATGGCGTTCATCGTCTCGACGTCATGTACGCCCATCAGGTCGAAGCGGAAACCATCGATGTGGTATTCCTCAACCCAATACTTCACGCTCTCAATCATGAACTGACGCATGCCCTCGCGCTCGCTTGCCGTCTCGTTGCCGCAACCGCTGCCGTTGCTGTAGGATCCGTCGGCATTCTTGCGGTAGTAATAGTCGGGGCGCGTGCGCTGGAAGTTACTGCCATCAATGTTCCAGGTGTGGTTGTACACCACGTCGAGGATAACTTTGATACCGGCCTTGTGCAGGGCCTGCACCATCTGTTTGAACTCGTTGATGCGCACCTCGGGCTTGTAGGGGTCGGTGGAGTAGCCTCCCTCGGGCACGTTGTAGTTCACGGGGTCATAGCCCCAGTTGTACTGCGGCTCGTCAAGGCGCGTCTCATCGACCGAGGCATAGTCAAACGACGGCAGGATGTGCACTGCGTTCACACCAAGCGCCTTCAGGTGCTCGATGGCCCGCGGCTCGGTCAAGGCGAGGAATTTTCCCTTGTGCTCGATGCCGCTCGACTCATCGATGGAGAAGTCGCGGTGGTGCATCTCATAGAGAATGAGGTCTTTGGCGGGAATGACGGGGCGTCTGTCGGTTTGCCAACCTTGAGGATTGGTGCCACTCATGTCCACGATGGCGCCTCGCTTGCCGTTCACGCCCACGGCAGTGGCCCAGACACCCGGGCACTCACCGTAGAACTTGCCATTGTACTTCACATCGAAGGTGTAGAACTTACCCTTCAGGTCGCCCTTGACAGTTGTCTGCCACAGGGTACCACCCGCTTGGGCGCGCTTCATGTTGATGGTCTTGACGGGTTTGCCGCCCAAACCATCCTTGTAGATGCGCAGTTTCACCTGCTGGGCATCCTCATTGGTCTCGACCGAGAACGCCGTCGCACCGGGGGTGTAGTCCGCACCGGTGCGGGCGTTCAGGTTTTGTGTCAAGAGAAATGCCGCCATCATCAGTAAGAGGACGAAGCGTTTCATTATCTTTCGTTTTGGGTGATGAGGTCTTTCACATGGCCGTTGAACTCATCGGCCTTCATCAGTTGCTCGATGGTCATGTGCATGCGGTAGCGCCAGTAGTGACGGGGATTGGCGGGAATGTTGATGCGCTCGGCATCGGCATCTTCAAGGCGCATCTTCTCATCGATGGCCAGCCAGTCCTGCAACGAGAGCAGGCACAGCATCGACGGGCAGGCCAGGTGGGCGCGCACAATGTCATCGGCGAGCCATCCGGGCAGCGGATGGGGAGCTGCATCATTGTGCCACAGCGCGGTGTTGTAGTAGTCCTGGGTGCGCTCCCAGTCCTCGTCCCACCACTGCCTCATCGTGGGCATGTCGTGTGTCGAGATGGTAGCCACGCTGCGGTAGGGGTTGGCGTTGAGGTTGCCGAACTTGATATGGTTGTCCTTGGGCATCGACTGGATTTCAAGGCTCAGGATGCGCAGCTCGTTCATTACCCATGCCACGCAATCGGGCACCATGCCCAGGTCCTCGGCACACACGAGCATGCGGGTAGCCTGTACTAGGCGAGGCAGCTTCTTCATGGCCTCGTGGTACCAGAAGTCGTTGTTGCGGCGGTAGTAGTACTCGTTGTACAGCTTGTTGAAGGCAGCCTTGTCGGTCTCGTACAGTGCCTCGTAGATGAAGTCGAACTGCACCGAGATGCGCGGATGGTACAGCGCGGGATTCTTGCGGTCACGTACGAACAGCACGTCGCTGATGAGGGCATACAGGCCGTCGCGCAGCCAGATGTCATCCTCGCTGTTCTTGCCCTCGAACGCGGCTTCAATCTTGCGTTGTGTGTCAAACTCGGGCTTCATGCGGTAGATGTCGTCATGCACACGCTCGACATACTTCTCGCGCACAGTGTTAGCATGCGGACCGAAGATGCGGTCCAGCACCCAGTCGGCGATAAACGGCTCGGTCATCAGCTTCTCCTGGAAGTTGAGGCCGTAGCTGCGGATTTCATCGGCGCTCATGCCCAGCGAGGGTGAGAACTGGCCCAGCAGGCCATGTACGGCGTTGATGGGAATTTCCCAAATGCGGAAGAATCCCAGCACGTGGTCGATGCGGTAGGCATCGAAGTACTGCGCCATCTTGCGGAAACGCTTCACCCACCACTGGCAGCCGTCGGCGAGCATCACGTCCCAGTTGTAGGTCGGGAAGCCCCAGTTCTGGCCGTTGGTCGAGAAGGCGTCGGGAGGAGCACCGGCCTGGCCGTTGAGGTTGAAGTACTTGGGCTCTACCCAGGCCTCCACGCTGTCGCGGCTGATGCCGATGGGGATGTCACCCTTGAGGATGACGTGCTTGCTCTGGGCATACTCGTGGGCACCGTGCATCTGCTTGTCGAGATAGAACTGCACATAGTACCAGAAGGCAACCTCCTTAAAGGCCTTGGTGCGCGGATTGGACATCGTGGCACGTTCCTCGTCGCTGAAGGTGTGGTGTGACGGCCACTTGGAGAACGATGCCGTGCTATACAGGTCGCGGTAGTGGCAGAAGGCGGCATAGGGTACCAGCCAGTCTTGATTGGCGTTGAAGAACTCCTTGAACTCGTCGCCCTTGAGCACCTGGGCTCCCTCTTGGTCAAACAACAGTTTCATGTACTCGAGTTTGGCGCTGTTCACGCGCTCATAGTCGATCTGCGGCAGCACGTTGAGTTCCTTGCGCAGTTTCTCAAACTCGGCGGCACGTTTCTTGTCGGCAAGTTTGGGCAGTTGGCGCAGGTCCATGTACTGCGGATGCAGGGCATAGATGCTGATGCTGTTGTAGGGATAGCTGTCGCTCCAGGTGTGAGTGATGGTGGTATCATTGATGGGCAACACCTGCAGGGCGCGCTGGCCTGTGCTTGCCACCCAGTCCACCATCAGCTTGAGGTCACCGAAGTCGCCCACGCCGAAACTGCCCTCGCTGCGCAGCGAGAAGATGGGCACCACGGTACCCGCCAGCTTGGCGGGGTAGAGGGGGAAGTAGGCCTGTTGCAACTCATACACAATGTGCTCACCCTCGCGCAACACGGGTAACAGCACGGTGCGGTTGTCGCCGGTCTCCCAGATTGTCGGTTTGCCCTTCTCGCCCATGATGACGAACTTGAACTCGACGAAGGCTTTCTTGAACGAGACACCATCGAGCGAGATGACCCACTCGTTGTGGTTGTGCTCGGTCATCTTCAGCGCCTTGGCGTCGTCCCAATCGCCCAGGATGGGCTCATTGCCGACCACGCCCAGCGTCTCGCCGGTGCGCAGCTGCGGTGCACGCACCTTGAGCTGCACAATGGTGGAATATTTGCTCTTGGCCATGGGTTGCTTGGTACGCAGCGCCACGCAGTCGGTAAATGCCGAGCTGTACAGGTAGCTGTCGTCGGGCATGTCGTTCCAGTGGTCATAGGTGATGTAGCGGTTGGCCTTGGCGGCATTCAGGTCCAGACGGTGGGGCACAACGGTCCACTCGTGGCGCATCTGCTTGCCGTCACGTTCCACACTGTAGTAGTAATCGACTTGGCCTGCCTTGGCGGGGATATCCAGGTCACATTTCCACATCTTGTCACTGGCGGACTTCATGACATGGCTGGTCACTTGTCCGTCCTCTCCGTTATTCACGATATTGAGCACCAGGTTCTCACCGTAAACGGTGCGGTACTCGATGTTGAATCTAACTTTCATGATTTACTATATTTAGATTTTGTAGGTTATTTGTGCTTTTTGTCCTCGATGATGAAAACACAGACGGCGCCCACTACCAGCAGAATGCCTGCAAGCAGGAGCATGTTGCCGTTGGATTCGGGTACAAGCTTGCCTCCAACGATATTATATAATTTTTCGCTGAGTGAAGCAGCCACAATTTGTGGGAGGCAAATAGAGCAATTGAAGATGCCAAGCACCGTCCCCATACGCTTACTTCCTTCAAATGCGTTGGTAACAAGTGTGAAAGGATAGGCCAGCATTGCTGCCCAAGCAAAGCCAATAAGGAAATAGGGCACAAATAATAAGTACTGGTGATGTACATATGGAACCCAGGCAAAACCCGCTGCACCAATCAGTAGCGATATAATATATCCAACTTTAATGTTCTTGAACTTGGGCAAAACCATAGCCCACAAAATACTACCTACCGACTGAACCGCAAATACGATTCCTACCCAGTTGCGAGCATTTTGGAATCCTTCACTCGCCGCATCTAAAGTGCCCCATACATTGTTCGCGATTGTGGCATTGGTGTATGTCCACATATAGGTAAAGGCAATCCAGCAGAAGAACTGAACTATTGCCACTTCAATGAATACTTTTACAGACTTTTTGGAGTGTTTTTTGCTGGTGGCCGTTTCGTCTAAAGCGCTTTCTTCGACTAATGTTGCCTCGCGGAATTCCATCATCTGTTGAGGACTATATTCTTTAACATTGAAGAAAGTGTAAAGAACGCAAATAACCATAATGCCTGCACCGATGTAGAAGGACCATTTTACCGAATCGGGAATCACGCCAGGAGCAGCTACATTGGCTATGCCGATTGCCGCTAAAGCAAAAGGAGCGATATTGCCAACGAACGATCCAGCATTACAAAGCAGACTCTGTATGCTATATGCCTTGGCTTTTTGTTTCTCGTTAACCATGTCGCCCACCATCATCTTAAAGGGTTGCATCGCCATGTTAATGCTTGTATCAAGTAGCATGAACATTACGACGCAGAAGAATACAGCATTAGCAGCTAGACCTAAATTACCAGAATTTGGAAGGAAGGTCATCACAAGAATTGCGATTAAAGTACCAACGATGAGCCAAGGCAGTCGTCTGCCGAAGCGGTTCCAAGTCTTGTCACTAAATAAACCCACCAAGGGTTGCACAATCATGCCCATTAGAGGGGGCACAATCCAGAAATAGCCAATCTTGTCAAGGTCAACTCCCAAGGTTGAGAAGATGCCACTGATGTTAGCTTGCTGTAGTGCAAATGCAATCTGCACCCCGAAGAAGCCGAAGCTGATGTTCCACAGCTGGTTGAATTTCAAATCCGGTTTAGCTTTCATAATCGTTGATTTTTATGTTTATGTGATAATTTTATTCTAATTGGGTTAAGCACCTACAAAAATAACACAATAGCCTTTAATTTTATTATAAATAATGTGTCGCATGTTGAAAAAAACTATGCAACCGATTGCATTGCCCGCTTTGTTTGGTGAAGTGCGGGGAAATGTCTAACTTTGCAGGCTGGAATATAAACAAAACAAGATATAGACTATGTCACTACAATGTGGAATCGTGGGACTGCCCAATGTGGGCAAGTCAACCCTATTTAACTGCCTGTCGAATGCCAAGGCGCAATCGGCCAATTTCCCTTTCTGCACCATCGAGCCTAACGTGGGTGTCATCACCGTGCCCGATGAGCGCCTCAATGAACTGGCCAAGTTGGTCAACCCGGCGCGCATCGTGCCCACCACCGTCGAAATCGTCGACATCGCGGGTCTGGTTAAGGGTGCCAGCCGTGGCGAGGGCCTCGGCAACAAGTTCCTGGGCAACATCCGTGAGACCGATGCTATCATCCATGTGCTGCGCTGCTTTGATGACGACAACGTGACGCACGTTGACGGTACTGTTGACCCCGTGCGCGACAAGGAGGTCATCGACTTGGAGTTGCAGTTGCGTGACCTCGAGACGATCGAGAGCCGCATTAGCCGTGTGCAGAAACAGGCCCAGACTGGTGGCGACCGTGAGGCCAAGGCCCAGTATGAGGTGCTGAAACGCTACAAGGAAGCCCTGGAGCAGGGCCGCAGTGCCCGCACCGTGGAACTCGTCAACAAGGATGAGGAGAAAATCGCCCATGAACTGTTCCTGCTGACCAACAAGCCTGTGCTCTATGTGTGCAACGTGGACGACAAGAGCGCCGTGAGCGGTAACGCCTATGTCGATGCCGTGCGTGAGGCCGTCAAGGACGAGAATGCCCAGATTCTGGTGGTAGCAGCGCAGACCGAGAGCGAAATTGCCGAACTCGAGGATTATGAGGAGCGCCAGATGTTCCTGGCAGAAATCGGTCTGGAGGAGAGCGGTGTGAACCGCATCATCAAGTCGGCCTATGCGTTGCTGAACCTCGAGACCTTCCTCACCGCCGGTCCCAAGGAGGTGCGTGCGTGGACATTCCGTCGTGGCAGCAAGGCTCCTCAGTGTGCAGGTGTCATCCACAGCGACTTTGAGCGCGGCTTTATCCGTGCCGAGATCATCAAGTATGACGACTACATCCACTACGGCAGCGAGGCCGCTGTCAAGGAAGCCGGCAAACTGCACATCGAGGGCAAGGAGTACGTCATGCAGGACGGCGACATCGTGGTCTTTCGCTTCAACGTGTGATTTAGGCATCCGTCCCAAGTCCCTGGTTTTTAGCCTATGGTTAATGGTTGCCGGCTGATGTCGGCCATTAACTATTGGCTCTTGTAAAATAAAATGCCTGCTGTTGCGTTATATTGATAAACGATAGCAACGGATTGCCTATGGCTAGACGCGTACTCTTGGTCAATAAGTTTTATTATCCCCGAGGCGGCGACTGTGTCGTTGTCCTCAATACCGAGGCTCTGCTCCGTGAGAACGGTGTGGAGGTTCAGGTGTTTGCCATGGAGTATCCCCAGAACTTGCCGGCCCACTATCAGGACCGGTTTGCGTCACGTGTCAACTTCGGAGGCTCTCTGGGCAACCAGTGGCGCGCCATGAAGCGCACGCTGGGCCTGGGCGATGTGCGTGAACGCTTTGAGGCGGTGCTTGACGATTTCAAGCCCGACGTGGTGCATCTGCACAACGTGCACTCCTACCTCTCGCCCGTGGTGGGCGAACTGGCCCACAGGCGCGGTATCCGTGTGGTGTGGACGTTGCACGACTACAAGTTGCTGTGCCCCCGCTATGACTGTCTGCTGGGTGGCAAGCCATGTGAGAAATGTTTCACAGGCGCCAAGTACAACGTGCTGCTCCACCGTTGCATGAAAAACTCCCTGCCTGCCAGCGTCGTGGCATGGCTCGAAGCGACAAAGTGGGACCGCCGCACATTGGAGCGCAATACCGATATATTTGTATGCCCCAGTGAGTTCATCGCTGGGAAGATGAGGCAGGGCGGTTTCAATCCTGACAAAATCAAGGTGCTCAACAATTTCCTCGATCCCGTCAAACTCGACCATTATAAGCGAATGGGTACGTCTGATGAGCGCGAAGATTACTACTGCTTCGTGGGACGTCTCTCGCATGAAAAGGGCGTTGAGGACCTGCTCGAGGTCGCATCGCACTTGCCTTACCGCCTCAGGGTGGCTGGCAGCGGTGTGCTGGAGCCGGAATTGCGCATCAGGTATGCCAACAGCCCCCACATTGAATTTCTCGGGATGCAGGATGCCCAGCAGGTGGCCAAGTTGCTCGCCAGGGCCCGTTTCAGCATCATGCCCTCACAGTGCTATGACAATAACCCGTTGAGTGTTGTCGAGTCGCTATGTGCAGGCACACCTGTCGCCGGCTCACAGATTGGTGGCATCCCCGAACTCATCGACAGCAGTAATGGTGTTGTCTTCCAACCCTTTGACAAAGAAACACTCTCGACCGCCATCACGATGATGATGGCACGAGAGTGGAATCATGGCGAGATTGCTGCCAAGGCCCTTGAGCGCTTTGCGCCGTCGGCCCATCTCGAGGTATTGCTCAAGGATGTCTATTGCTTGGGCTGATACCGGTATCCGCTAGATGTTGTCGTAGATTTCAGCCACCTGATCGGCGATTTTTTCCCAATCATACTTGCTCATGTCATAGTCCATGCGCTGCAGGGGCTTACTGATGACGGCGTCAAGTTTGGCCGCCAGTGCATCGACGTCTCCCACCTGATGGTAGCACTCGGCATCAAGGCCCACTTCCAGGCAGGCGGGAATGGCTGATGTGATGACCGGAAGCCTGTAGCTCATCGCCTCGAGCAGGGCAATGGGCAACCCCTCATGCGAGGAAGGCAGCGAATAGCACAGTGCCCCGCTCAACAGGGCATGCAGTTTCTTGCCGCGGACAAATCCCGTAAGTACCACACCTTTGTCTCTAGCCGTCTGTTTGAGCGTCCTTGAGTAATTGTCTTCAAAGTCGGTGTCTCCGGCCAGCACCAGTTTCATACCATTCGTCAAGCCCTTGTCCTGCAATCGGGAGAAGGCCTCTACCAGGTCATGCAGGTGTTTCTCGGGCACAAACCGGCACATGCCGAGGACGTATTTCCCTTTCTCAATGCCCAGCTCCTCAAAATACTCCGGATAGTCGATGATTTCAGGCTCAGGCACGCCATTATAGATGAGGTGAACGTTTTTCGTCCTGCCGCAGCGCTCGGCAATGAGTTTCCTGATGACATCGCTGATGACAACCACATGGTCGGCATATCGGCATCCCAGCCATTCACCCAACCGAAGCATTTTCTTGGCAACGAAACCCCACTTGTCGCGGTCGTAATCAGGTCCGTGATGGGTAAAAACCACCTTCAGCCCCAGGAGCTTGGCATACGGTACCAGCAGGGCTGGCCCGATGGAGTGAATGTGAAGCACGTCGGCCTTCATCCGCTTGGCCTGGTTGATGGCCCTAAACGTGTGGACGATAGCCTCGAAGGACTTCTTTTTGGGTGTCGCGATATCGATGAGGTGCACACCGTTCCACTCGGTGAGCGCGTCATGCACATAGCTCTTGCGCCTGATGATGGTCACCTCATGGCCTCGCGCGGCAATCCGCGGGAAGAGCTCCTCGCAGTGAGTCTCCACGCCACCCATGACGCCGGGTATGCCTCGTGTACCTGTTACTACTATCTTCATTGTTTTTTAGCTCTTAGCGACGATTAACTCCTAACTCCTAACTATCTAAAGTCCAAAGCACATCTTCAGCCACCTTGGGGCATATCGGTTGATGCCCATGGCTATCAGCGTCGGCACATAGAGACCGATAGCCACGCTCAGCAGCCACAATGGCACGAACAGCAGGTCGTTGTCCGTCTTCACATATAGCCATCGGATGGCCATCTGGAAGAAAATGCCCATCAGGAATATCTGGAACGTATAGTTCCTGAAACTGCTGAAAAGCTGTGGCACAAATCTGGCTAGCATCAGGCACAGGGAGAACGAGAAGGCGATGCCTACGGCCGCTGGCACGATTTCCAGCGACTCGGGCAGCAGCCTCAGCACATTGCAGGCGACAAACAGCAGGGCTGTCAATGCCAACACCCAAATGTTGTCAAGATATCGGTGCCACTGATACTTGGAGCACAAGATGCCAGCCACAAAAAACGGCATCATGTGGGTGAGGTTATACAGCTGGAAGTGAGTCAAGTGGGGTGGGGTGATGAGATGGAGCAGCACGGCAATGGCCAGTCCTGCTGCGGCAGCCGCCTTGCTGCTGGTCATCAGTTGATAAACCGGATAGAGCAGCATCAGCTCAAACAGCACCACGATAAACCACATTTCTCCCAATGGATTGGAACGGAACAGCACTAACGTGTTGACAATCTCCTCCATGTCCACCGGCCGGTGCATCCACTGCGGAAAAGCCAGTTTGAGCAGCGTTGTTGCCAGCGTAAAGGCCAGGAAGGGCACAGCCAGGCGTTTGACCTTAGACACGAACATGTCCTGGTAAGGTTTTCTCCTGCCGATGCAAGTGTGGTAAAACAACCAGCCGCTGATGAAAATGAACAACGGCATGTGGAACGTGTAAATCGTTTGCTCGATGGCGGTAGCGATGGGGGTGTTAGGGTCGCCGGGGATATTGGTCAGGCTGACATGCCCGATGACCACCAGCAGCATGCCCAGTCCCTGTACTACGGCCAGCCAATCGATTTTCTTCCCCATGCCCAAGGTCGGTTTAGTGGATGTGTTTTAACTGATGTTGTCATTGCCGTTTCCAGTGGCCTCGTAACCCTGTGAAACGACATCATCATCGACGATGTCCTCGCCGCGCTTGCCTTTCAGCGCCTCGCGGGAATCGTCGGACAAGCCGTCGTTAATGGTCGCCTCGAAGTCGCACGTCGAGCGTTTGTCCAGTTCCTCCTTGGTGACTTTGCCGTCGCGGTAGTCGCGGCAGATGGGCAGTTCAAACATCGAGTACTTCATGCCGAGCATCGATTTCAGTTTGTGTTTCACCACCCACATGGCGGGTTTGGTGATGTACTTGTGCATCGCGGGGCTCACCGACCCGATCATCCAGCAGTTGCGGTCGCAGCAGCGCACCTTCCTGCGCACGGCTTCGGCCTCGGGCGAGTACCACAGTTCGTCCCACGTCTGCCGGTTCAGGTTGCCCATCACCTCCTTGTCCTGTGTGCCGTTACACGGCATCACGTCACCATAGGGGTCGATGAAGAAGGTGTCAAATGACATGTCGCAGGGCAGCAGTCGCGGTTGGCTGTAGATGTAGTTGATCAGTCCGTGGTTGAAGTAGGCTCGGAACCACTTTTTCGGGGAATAACTCTTGAGCAGTTCATTGACCAGGTCCTCAAAGTTCTTGGCCACCATCGGGCGGTCCTTGATGATGTTTCTGGTCTCCACAAAGTAGAACGAGTTGTGCAGCGATGCCGTGGCAAATTCCATACCCATCTCATCGGAAATGCGGTACAGGGGCACCAGGTCAGGCGCATTCTTGTCCTGGACTGTCATGCCGAAGCCCACGTCCTTCATCCCCATCTCGCGCAACTTCTTCAGCGTCGTGTAGCTGCGTTGATAGCCCTCGCTCAGGCCGCGTATCTCATCGTTGGTCTTCTCCAAACCCTCGACCGAGATGCGGATGCCTATCTGCGGAAATTCCTGGCACAGGTCGATGATGCGGTCGGTGAAGAAACCGTTGGTCGAGATGACGATGCGGTCGCTCTTCTTGTAGAGCTCGCGGACCACCTCCTTCAGGTCGGTGCGTATGAAGGGCTCCCCGCCCGTGATGTTGGTGAAATACATCTTGGGCAGTTTCCTGATGGTCTCAATCGAGATTTCCTCCTCAGGGCGGGATGGCGCTTTGAAGCGGTTGCACATTGAGCAGCGCGCGTTGCACCGGTATGTCACGATCACTGTGCCGTTGAGTTTTTTTCCTGTCATATATCTGGTTTTTTTGTTTGCTCTTTGAGTGTTTAACGGCTGCCGTTTTCCGGCTCCTCGCCTTGGGTTCCCCATTGCGACTGCAGCCATTCGACTTTTTCGTGGATGAGGCGCTTGAAGTTATTGGCTCCGCCATAGATGCTGTTCACCTTCCATCGCTTGCTGTCACTATTCCAGGCTTGGCTGATGGTGGCCACATGGTTGTCGATGAACGCGTCGATGTCCAGCCCGTTGAATCCCGAGCCGTAGAAGTCCTGCCAGTGTGCCCTGACCACTTCCTGGAAATGCGGGAACTTGGCGATTTCCGCTATCCAATGGTTGTAGAAGAAGCAGGGTTCCTCGTAGAGGAAGTAATGATAGCCGTCCAAGTCGGGAAAGTAGTTTCTGCGGTGGAAAGCGTTGCCGAAGTCCCATACGGGCCCGAACACCAGTTTTGTGTCCTCTCCACGGTGCTTGTGCATATAGCAACTGCCCGTGAAACTCTCTATGTCGTCAAGAATCTCGTTGACGATATAGAAACAGGCCAGCGAGTCGATGTCGATATATTGTTCCCACTCGGTGTTGCTCTTGTCGGGAGTGTAGATGGCGGCACTGGCCGTTTCCAGCAGCTGCTGGACGTAATCGTGTTGCTGCTGGGACAACTGCTCGGGCGAGTGCGATGTTATCCACATCCAGTCATACCAGTGCTGACCGCCGTTGCGCTCGTTGATGTAAATGGTGTTCTCGTCGGTGTTGTTGTCGATTTCCAGTAGCCAGCCGCCGGTAATCAGCGTTGAGTCGGTCTCGCCGTCACTTTGCTCCTCGATGTTGACACGGTCTTTCTCTACACGCACCTTGTCGGCAATGAAATACAGCCCGATGTACTGTCCGTTGAGCACTACCTCGACGGGCGCTTGGGTGGGCGTATAGGCCAGCCCGATGCGTCGACTCAGCTCAAAGCCCACCTCGTTCATACTCTTGGCGAAGAAGTCGTCGGCATGCGCCAACAGGCAGAAGTGGCGGTTGCTCTTCATGCCCAGCAGGGGCTGTTTCTTGTCTAGCTTGATGCGGTAAGGCTTCTTGTTGAGTGTCCAGGTGTAATTGCCGCGGCCCTTGATTTGCATGCCTTGAGGCTGCGTCGCCGAGCCGATGGAGGCCACACCTTCGATGCCCATGTTGTCGAGCCACCAGTCGGCATGGATGTAATCATCCTTGCTGTCGATGTTGTGATGCCCCTCGGTGTTGATGTACATCACTGGCAGGGTGCCCGAGAAGGTGGGCATAGGGGGCAGTGCATGGCCCAGGATGGCATTGATGATGGCATTGACGTCGGCAATGGTGATTTCTTTGTCGCCGTTGACATCGGCAGCATAGGCATATAGCGAGTGGTACTTGGCCCCGCTCATGATGGAGTCGATCACTGCATTGATGTCGCTCACGGTGACCTCCCAGTCGCAGTTCACATCACCGCGCGGCCTAAGGCCCGACTGCGCGACAAGCAGTTGGCTGAGGCAAGTGATGGCGATGAATATGACGACAAACTTTCTCATGACGTAAGGGCCCAGAGATTCGCTGGGCTATATTATAGTTATAACGAAAAACAGGGACTTTTATTGTAAAAAGTCCCTGCTGTATATCTCTGATGGGAGTATTAACGCTGGGCGACGGCAATCATCTTGCGCGCGCAGGCAACGTTGGTCAGTTCTTTACCCTCCCTGACGCAGGCCTCGTGCATCTTGTCGTAGTTGTTGATGACTTGTATCAGGTCGTTCTCGTCCCAACCGTCGCGCACGATGCCCAGGCCCCGCTCGGCAATGAACGATGCCGTGGAGGGCTTGGTGTTGGTCACCACGGGAGTGCCGCTGGTGATGGCTTCGGCGATGGTGACCATGTTCAGGTCACTGCTCGTATCGACCAGCAGGGCGAGGGAGCGCCTTAAGGGCTCGGCCAACTGCTCATGGGGCATGAAACCGTGGAAGATGATGTTGTCGCCGACGCCCAATCGGGCCACCTGCTGCTCCAGTGCGGACCGTTGGTCGCCGTCACCGATGATGTCCAGGCGGTAATCCCGGTACGGCTCCTGTGCGACAAGACGGGCAAAGCGGTCGATGATGCGGTCCACCCGCTTGCGCTCCACGAGCTGCGACACCACCACGAATGCCTTGTCGTGCTCATCGCTGGGGTAGAGCACATGGGCATCGGTGCCATGATCCACAATCGTGCTGCTCACATGGCGGCTGTAACGGCCGATGAACTGCTGTGCCGGCTGGCTGCGGGGCACGATGGTCACATCGCGCATGATCAGCGGTAGCATCACGTTGTACCAGAAGCGTGACGGCAGCCTGAATAGCAGGCGCTGGTGCCGGTCCAGTTCCTGCCACAGCAGCAGTTTGCTGGTGGGGCAGACGCGGGCGGCAATCAACGACGGCACTTGGAACGACTCGCTGGCAATGACCAGGTCATACTCGTCGCTGTGGTGCTTGAGCCACGAATGCATTCCGCGCGGCCAGGGCAGCAGCCATGGCTTGAACACCAGCGGCCACTTGCTGGGGAAATAGATGACCTGGAAGGGCAGGTCGTCATCGCTGCCCGTCGGCTTGAAGTCGGCCGACGCCAACAGGGTGACCTGATGCCCCAGCTCAACAAAACCCCGCGCGAAATTGCTGATCATGCAATCGCTGATGGATTCCTTGGTCTTGATGATGCCATGCTCGGCAGTCGATAGTATGCAGTTGATGATGAGTATTTTCATTCTTTTCTTTTTAGCTGTCAGCAATTTCTAACTCCCAACTCCTAACTCCTAACTCCTAACTCTCCAAGGGGACATAGAACTGTCGCTTGAGGAAAATCAGACGGCTCAGCAGCAGCTTGTCGCACAGCCAGGCACTGGCCAGGCATCCACCGACGACGATGGTGAGTGCCACAACCAGGAAACTGATGGCCGTGGGGTCAAAACTGAACCAGGGCGCCAGTTGCTTGGTGAGCACCGTGAAAATCGGCGAGAACACGACTATGGCCAGCGAATTGCGCCCTAAGTAGCGGAAGAAGTTGCTCAAGGCCCGTGGGCAGATGGCGTAGCATGCCAGGAGCAGACTGATGACCAGCACGGTGATGGCAACGCCGGCGAGCGAACCGCTGTCGTAGTTCTCGGGGAACCAGAACAGCACAATGAGCGGCAACAGGGCCAACCACGACGGGGTGATGACTTCCATGAACCGCTTGCCGAGGCGCAGGATGAACACGCCGATGATAAAATAGATGACGTTGCTCCAAGCCAGCCCCTCGATGGCCCATGTGAGCCCGTAGAGTACCACCCCCATCAGCGCGAGCCCTCCCATTCCGCGCAGCTTCAGGAGACGGTACACCACCCAATAGACTGCGGTGCTGATGACCAGCGTGTGCAGGTACCAGTAGGGGCCGGTGGGCTGGGTAGCGATTCTCATGAGGAAACTGCCTGCAGTCAGCTGCCCAATGGCGTTGTGCGCCCCGAGGTTGCCGCCCAGGTAATACTGGATGACGATGTATAACGCCTCGAACAGGACATAGGGGACCGCAATGCGCAAGAGCCCGTGCACAAACTGCCCCGGGCGCTTCTCGACGTTGGCCAGATAGCCCGAGATGACGAGAAATGCCGACATGTGGAAGGTATATACGGCATTGCGCAGCACGGGATAGGTCTGTTCAATCAGTGCCAGATGGAAAATCACCATCAGCACGATGAAGATGCCCTTCAGGTAATCCAACTGCGGTATCCGCTGCTGTGTCGTGGCGTGCTTATCGGACATATCGGTTGGAACTCAAGCGGCGTTTCTTGACATTGGTGATTTTCTTAAACACGTCCTGCTCGCCCTTCACACCGCGGAAAATGTTGCCCCGCACCTCGAGGCGTTCAAACTTCATCGCGTCGGTCGAGGTCTTGCTGTAGTGGTTCAGCAACCGTCCGTCACCGGTCTTCACCGTCACGTCGTTGTTGCAGAAGGTCAACGTGCCTCGCTTGGCAAACTCCTGCAGGAAGAAGTGGGTGTCGTTGCTCACAATCGTGTTGCCCGTGAAGTTGAGGTCGAGATATTCGATCTTGTTGCAATAGATCCTGGTGTCGCCGGTGAAGTAGTTGTTGAAGGCGTTGAGCGTGAACTGTTTAGTGCCGTTACCTGCACCGATGGTGGCCAGGCACAACACACCCTTGCACACGTTGTTGCGCATGGTGGCGCTGCCGCCCCCCTCGCCGCACCACAGCAGCTGCACTCCGGTGCCTCGGCCGGTATAGCGGTCGGTGGTCACCGTGCTCACGATCTTGTTGTCGCTCATGTCGATGTTGCCGCGCTGCATGAAGATGAAGCTGTAACCGATTGACTTCGAGGAGTTGAGCACCGAGTTGTGGTTGGTCACGGTGTTGCCCTTGATGCTGATGGTGTCCATGCCGCGGCTCTTGTCGTTGATGTCAAAGTCGTAGCGGTAGTATTGCTTGTCGCTGTGCAGGTCCTTGTTGATAATCTGGTTGCCCTCGATCACAATGCCGTGGTGGGTATCTTTCTCCGACAGCCTGATCAAGAAACAGCGCTTGCACTCGTCGTTGATGTAGAACTTGTTGTCCTTGATGCGCACGTTGCGCAGGGTGGTCGCCCATTCGTTGGCGGCGTCCGACTCGAGCGTCACCAGGGTGTTGTTCACCATGTCACGCGTCTTGTCCTTGCCGTCGTAGCCGTAGTAGAACTCGTTGTCCTCGACCAGAATATCGGCTCGCGTGACGTTGCCCTTGATGTCGCCCCTGATGTTGACCACGTTGCTGAACATGCTCAGTGCCTCATCGCTGCCGAACTTGTAGAACTTGTTGTGCTTCACGGTGACATTGCGCGTCTCACCCCTGAACCACAGGTTACCACCGTCCTCGCAGTTGTTGTAGTTGGTGATAATGCAGTCGGTGAAAGTCATGTTGGAGCACACACGCAGGTCAAAGTTGGTGATCACGGCGTTGGCCATACGGCTATCCACGCGGCGCACGTCAACCCGGTTGGCATGATAGATTTTCACGGCATGCTTGGGCTCGATCTTTTTCCCGTCCTTCCACCAGATGCCCTTGTGGTCCTGCAGCCTGATCGAGAGGTCGCTGATGGCTACCGACAGCGGTTGCTCCACCTTGCCCGAGAACTTGAGGAACGCGTCGTCGGTGAAGGCCTTGAAACCGCCTGAGTCTCGGGTGTTGTTCAGCACCAGGACCGACTGGCCGATGCCTGCACCCCTCACGATGGCATGGCACCTGAACTCTATCGTGCCGTTGATGTTGTATTCTCCCTTGCCCACGTTGAGGACAATGGTGTCGCTGCGGTTCACCGACTGGCACAGGCCCCGCAGGTACTGCGTCAAGTCGCCGCGCACGCTGCCCGCATCCACCGTGTGGACCCTCGCCGTGGCGGTGAACGCCGCCAGCAGAGCAAGCATCATCAGCACACTATGTTTCATTGACTGTTTCATAATCATCGCTGTATTGTGTAATGAATTTATCCATTAGATGAATTTACAAAGGTAATGTTTATTCTTGAAAGCACCAAAATCTTACAGCGCTTGCCCGCTAGCGGCGCAAATTTTACGTCTCTACAAAAACTTTTTACTACCTTTGCCGCAGTTTTAAATGACAATGACTGCCACACCAGCTATGAACCTACCCTTGATATCCATCCTCATCCCCGCCTACAATGCGGCCCCCTTCCTGAGGCGCAGTGTGGGCAGCGCCCTTGCACAGACCTATGCCAACATCGAGGTAGTGATTGTGGACGACGGTTCGACCGACGACACCCCGGCCATTGCCGACCAGTTGGCGGCCGATGACCGGCGCATCCGCGTCGTCCACCAGGAGAACCGTGGCCTGGCCGAGGCACGCCGCAGCGGCATCAAGGCCGCCACGGCCGACTACATCTGCCATCTGGATGCCGATGACGAGCTGTTGCCCGATGCCCTCGCTTTCCTCTTTGGCAAGATGGCCGACCATCAGCTGGATATCGTGTATGGTTCGTTGATTAAGGTGATCGGTGATAAGACGTTCGAGGTGGCACACCCCATTGAGGGAGTGCTCACAGGTGACGAGTACCTGCGGTTCCTGTTTGACCAGCGCTGCATGGTCGCCCAGGGCGAATACATCTGCCGCCGTGATGCTTGGACCGACGACATCTTCCCCCCGCATGACAGGACGCTCCCAAGCGAGGATGTGCTCATCAACATCTGCCTGAGCGCACACCTCGACAGGGTAGGGCTCTTCAACAAGCCGGTGATGAAGTATTACTATGTGCCCACGTCGCTGTCATCTACCAACAGGCTGTCAAGCATGGACAACTGGGAGAAGTACTTCGTGTTGTTGGAAAAGAATCTGAGGGAGCGGGGAAAACTCGAGTCGCTCGAGCGCGAAGTGCTGTGCATGAAACTTGACAGGCTGGCCTTCTATGTTTATCCCCTGGACACCAGCCGCCCCTGGGTGAAGGCAGCCCTCCAGGACCGCCGCTTCAAGTTGCCGCGCCGTTATGCAGTGCTGCAATGGCTGCTGCACTATCCCCGGTTGTGCCACTGGTGCATCGTCAACAACCGGCGTCTGAAAAAGGTTTTAAGCTTTTAGCTTTTAGCTTTTAGCGACCCCTAAACTTCTAACTTCTAACTCCTAACTCCTCACTGCTAACTCCTCCTCCTCACTGTTCTCGTCGGGCAGCCAGGAGCAGGCGACGAATCCGTAGATGATGATGGCGAAGAACGGGTCGCGCAGCGATTCGGCATAGAACAGGTTCATGCCGATGAGCAAGGCCATGAAAATCTGCAGGTTCATGTCCCTGATGGAACAGCCGTCGGGATGACGGAAGAACAGCGAGACGAGATACCCGAGGAACAGGAGCAGTCCCACGACACCCAATTGCAGATAAATATGTATCAGATAGGGCATGGTGCCGATTAGGTACCACTCGTAATGGTCGTAGAACTCCGAGTGGTCCATCTTGGTTCCGCCCTTGAAATGGCCCACGCCGAATCCCAACGGGATATGCCCGGGGTTGTCCTCTTCAAACATGGGCAGCAACAGGAACTTGGTGAGTCGTCCGAGGTCGGCAACACCAGTCTCGTCGTTGTCCAGACTCCATTCCACATCCTCCTCGGCCTTCTCGACATCGCTCAAGACATATTCTACCAGGTAATCCTCGCTGAAGATGTCGATCTCGTCGGTCGTGCTGCTCACGTCGCCTTTATAGGTAATCTTGTATGTGGAGTAACCCAGGGCGAACAGCACCACCAATATGGGCAGCGAGATGATGGCACGCTTGTAGATGCGCTTGTCCAGGGGCATGAGCAGGATGAAGTAGATCACGAGCAGCACAAAGCTGATTTTGGTCTCGTTGAAGAAGGTGGGCGTGAGCAGCAGCACATACTTGAAGTTGTTGATGATGGAGCCCGCAAAATCCCGCTGGTCGATGCGCTTGTGCATCAGGTAGAACGAGATGATGTAAATCAGCATCGAGATGGTGCCCGAGTACCAGTTGCCCAACGAGCCGCCGACATGGTCGTCGGCACCATAGGCGATGAACTGAAAGGCGATGCAAGGCACCTGCAGCCACAAGAAAATCTCCAGATTCTTGTCCAGCGTCTTGATGAAATGCTCACGCCGCTGGGCATCGTCCATGAAGTACCTGAAAATCGGGTAGCAGAACATCAAACCGATGAACACGCGCATACCGTTGGCGGCGAAGAACGGCGACAGGCCGTTGAACACCACGCTGCTGCCAAAACTGATTAGCGCCAGCGAGAAGATGAACAGGATGTCGGTGCGGTGACGCAGGCACAATAGACCCAGTAGCGCCAGCATGGCGTCACAGGCCAGCATGATATAGGTGCGCACCGATTCCACCTCTGGGATGAATTCATCACAGATAAAGCCAATGGTGGCCAGTACCCAAAACACACCGAAGAAGGCGCGCTTGATGAGTATGGACTTGGTGACTCGCATCCTAGCCTTGTGTTACCGATTCTCGACTGTCAGCCAGCGGGTTGAGACCTCACTCCTTGTCCTGGCCGTAACCGTAGCCGTAGCCCTGCGACATCTTGGGATTGGTATCGTTGAGCACCACTGCCACATTGTTCAGCTGGCGACGGGCCATGGCATTGTTCATGTAGCGGATCAGGCTGCGCTTGGTATAGTTCGAGCGGGTGACATAGACGGTGAGATTGGCAAACCGCGTCAGCGAATAGGTGTCGCTGACCATAGCGATGGGTGCCGAGTCGATGATGACGTAGTCGTAACGCTCCTTGAGCTGGTTGATGAGGTCCTCGACGCGGGTGGTCAGCAGCAGCTCCGACGGGTTGGGCGGAATGGTGCCGCCGACGATGATGTCAAAGTTCTCCACCTCGCTGCTGTGCTGGATGACGTCATCGACCTGTACGTTGGGCTTGGCCAGGTAGGCCGTGACACCAGGCGTCTCGTTGAGGATGAGCATCTGGGCCAGCTTGGGGCTACGGATGTCCATGCCCACGAGTACCACACGCTTACCCAGTAGCGAGAATGACGAGGCCAGGTTGGAGCTGATGAACGACTTGCCCTCGCCCGAAATTGAGCTGGTGACCAGGATGACCTTGTCGTCGTCGGTGGGCAGCATGAACTGGATATTGTTGCGCAGCAGGCGGAACAATTCGACTATCGACGAGGACTTGCCCTCCTTGACCACGAGTTGTGAACGATGGCGGTTGTGGCAGATTTCGCCCACGACGGGAGCCTTGCTTATGGCCTGCAGGTCCTCCTGCGACGAGAACTTGGTAGTAAACAGGTTCTTGAAGAACAGCAGCACCATCGGCAGTATCAGGCCGGCGATGAGGGCCATGAAGTAGATCTTGAACTTTGCGGGCTTCACCGGCTGGATCGACGCATAGGCGTGGTCCACAACTTTGCCCTTGGGCGTGGTGGCAGCCAGCACCAGAGAGTTCTCCTCGCGTTTCTGCAACAGGAAGGTGTACAGGGAGTTCTGGATGCCCTGCTGGCGGTACAGGTCTTGGGCTTCGCGCTCGATGCCGGGCACCTTGCCCATGTCGCTCTTGGTCGAACTGGTCTGGCCTTGGGCCTGGCTCAACTGCATGTTGATGCCCTTGATGGACGAGTCAACGCCCTTGATGATATTCTGGTGCATGGACTCGATCTGGTCATCGATGCGCTTGAGGGCCATGTTGTCACCCTTGGCCGACTGCTCCAGGTCCTGACGCTTGACAAGCAGGTTGTTGTAGGCCTTGATGGCTCCTGATGCCGCGCTCGAGTCAACGGCAAAGGGGATGTAGCTGTGCTTGTTGGCGGGGTCGCTGACAAACTCCTTGACCATCGTCAGCAGGCGCTTGTTGGTTTCCAGCTTGATGATGGCACGGTCAGCCATCTCCTGCTTGGCCATTGCGTCCTTCATCTGCAGCTCAACATTGATCATGTTGTTGCGGCGCCTGAAGGCTTCGATATCGGCCTCGCTGCTGGTCAGACCCTTGTAGATGAGGGCAAGACGTTCGTCGATGAACTTGGCCGTGTTGATGGCCTGTTCGTCCTTCTCCTGCTGTCCGCGCTCGTTGTACAGGTTGATGAGGGTGTTGAGCACATCTTTACCACGGCTCTTGACAGTCTCGTTGATGGTCAGGTTGATACCGTTGGCCTTCTTGGTGATCAGTTTGACCTTGATTTTCTTGTTCAGACTCTGGCCGCAATACTGGGTGCCCAGGAGTGTCGCCTTGATGTGGCAGGCCTTTTCGGGTTTGTATTTGTCGGTGGGGCGCACGGTGAAGGTGCCGTAGCTGGTCTTGAACGTCGCGGGCAGCTTTGCGCCCTTGATGTTAGCCAGCTTGTCACGCCCGCTCTCGGCCTTGATGTTGGCCAGTCCTTGCTTGTTCACGTCGATCTTGAACGTTACCGACGACAGCGTGTCGAACATCTCCTCGGGGGCGATGACCTCGATGGGCGTGCTGTTGTAGTGGTCCTTGACGGGTTTGAACCACCCCTTATCCTCGGTGTAGCGGCGGTTGAGCTTGAGCTGCTTGGCCACCTCGGTGCACAGTTCCTGTGACGAGAACACGATCATCTCGTCCTCGACCTTGCCGCCGCCGTTCATGAGTTTCATGCTCTTGAGCAGGTTGGCGCCGGCGCTGGAACTGTTGTCTTCCTGTGCGACGAGGACCACGGCCGTGACTTCATAGACGCGGTTGGTGGTCTTCAAGTAGTATAATGCGAGGCAAGCACAGGCGATGAGTGACAACAGGAATAGCCACCAGTATCGTTTGTACTTGCTGAAGAAGGCGCCAAAGTCAAACGATGGCTCCTCTTGCTGTACCGGAATGTTGGTTGTATTGTTTTCTGCCATGACCTAATGTGTGATAATCGGGGGATTATTTGGATGCCGAAACCAGTGCGATGATCAGCGAGACGATGACCGACGCACTGCTCACTACGGTCGAGATGACCGAGAGCTTGAAAGCATTGTTTTGGTTATACTTGGAATTGTCAATCTTGATGGAGTTGGGCTCGACGTAAACAATGTCGTTCTGCTTGAGATAGAAGTAGGGATTGGCAAAGATGCCCGAATCCGACAGGTCGAGGCGCTGATAATGGCGCTGACCGTTCTCGTCGCGGATGACATACACGCGGTCGCGCTTGGCAAACTCGGTCAGGTCGCCGCAACTGGCAATCGCATCAAGCACGGTGAAATGCTCGCGGCCGGTGTGCACGCGCTGCGGGGTCTGCACCTCGCCCATCACATCGACGCTGAAGTTGACGATGTCCACTCGCACATGCGGGTCCTTCACGTCCTTGCTGACCATTGCCGAGATGTCATGGGCAATCTGGGCCGTCGTCTTGCCTTTTACAAACAAGCGTCCCAGTACGGGCATGACAACGTAGCCCTCCTCGTCGACGATGTAGGTCTGGGTGCGGGGCTGGCTACTCGAACGGATGGCACCCCGTGTGGCGGGGTTGTCCATCGGCAGGTTGTAGACGGCCGTTGCCTCGGGAGCAGCTGAGGTCACTGCGATAACCAGTTCGTCATCGGGTTGGATGGTCAGTGAGTAATTGCCCGGCGTTGAGGGCAGGGTGCCGCTGGGTGCATCGGGCATGTTCTTGAAGTAGGCGAGGTTGTTATCCTTCGTCGAGGAGCATGACAACAGCAACGCCGCTGCCATCACGGTTATAAGTAATCTTGATTTCATACGTTTGTGACTATAATAGTATTTATACACACTATTAAACGAGTAAGGTCGGGAATTATTTTGTCAAGCCGTGTGTTTTGGTGATTTTTGATACCAGCATGTCGCGAATTTCCTTGCCGCAACTGCATGCAATCACCGCCAGTGCGGCGGCCATATATGCCAGGTCGATCCATGCCGAATGGCTGAAATAGAAGGGCAGTCCGCTCAACAGCATGACGGCAATGGGTATCAGGGTGCGGGGTGAGAACTTGAGGATGAAATAGCGCTTCATGTCAAACCAGCGGTAGATGACCAGCACCAGGTAGGTCACCAGGATGGTAGTGATGACGCCGTAGATGCCCAACGGCTTGATGAGCAGGAAATTGAGCGTCACATTGACGGCTGCAGCGAGGGTGATGGCGGGCAGGATGCGCTTGGTGTCCTTGGCGCACTGGTAGCCCATGTCAAAGAAGGCCACCACGGCAAACACCACTGCCGACAATCCCAGCGGATAGATGTAGTTGAGACTCTCGCTGTAGGCATCGGCGACCAGCCAGCCGTAATTGACCTTGAGCATGAACACATAGCCCACCAGGATGCCCGACATCAGGAAGATGTAGCTGTTGAACATCTTGGAGAAGAAGCGGTTGCGGTCAGGACTGTTGTACTGCATGATGGCGGTTTCCTGCCATGCCTGGTAGAAGATGATGGAAATGGTGGAGATCACGCCGGTGAAGCGCACCGCAATGGCATACACGCCATTCACGTCAAGTCCCAGGAAATGGCTGATGAAGAAACGGTCGCTGCTGCCGGTGAGCCACCAGCACAACGAACCCGGCAGCAGGGGCAGGGTATAGCGCAGGATGTCGTGAGTGACCTCGCCGAAGTCGATGTGCCAGCGGGTGTTGCGGGTAATCAGGTGCACCTTTGCCTCGACGCAGACCAGGGCCAGTATCCTCGCCAGGATGTTGGACAGGAAGATGCCCTTGATGCCCCAGCCCAGTCCGGCCACAAATAGGATGCTGAACACGCCGATGCCTAGCGCCGAGATGATGCCAACAGCGACAAAGGCACGGTTGTTGCCCAGTCCGCGGAACACCTGCGAATAGACCTCCTGCAGCGACATGGCCACCAGCAGCATCAGCACATAGCCGAGATACTGGATGTTGGTGAACAGGGCCAGCGCTATGGTCACGAGGACCGAGAGCGACAATGTACTGAGCAGGGTGTGGGAAACAAAGGTGACGATGCGTTGGCGTTGCGTGTCGTTGTCCGAGTCAAGCAGGAACCTGAACGCGCCGTCGCGCAGCATCAGCGTGACAAAGGGGATGAGCAACAGGCACACCTGCAGGCAGTTCTCGTAGTAGCCGAAGTGGGAGGTGTCGTGCACAAAATAGGTGTACATCGGCGCCATCATGAAGGTGATGAGCTTGGAGCCGATGTTGCCTATAGCATAAATGCCGATGTCCTTGATAAACTTGGAACCTCGGCTGCTTTTTGACCCTGTGTCACTGTTGTTAACGGTCATTGTCCTTTTTTTGCGGGTGCAAAGGTACAAAATTATTGAGTTTTTACATGCTCTTTCGGCAAATGTTTGTAATTTCGCAAGAAAAATGAGGCTGAGTGGGCTTCAGATATTAGGCTTTAGGCTTTAGATGTTAGGCTTTAGGTGGCATGCGCCATCAATGGATCTAAAGCCTAAACGGTATACTAGAATGATAAGGACAATCAATTCATGGCGCGGGCTGATAGCCATCACAGTGGTCCTGTTCCACCTTGGAGAGGAATGGGTCTACAACTATTCCGTGTCGGGAGTGGTGTTCTTTTTTGTGTCTAGCACTTTCTTGCTGGCGCTGAGGCATCCGTTCAAGCAGGTGACGGCGCGGGAGTATGGCCGTTTTGTCGTGTCGCACGCCGCGAGGATTTATCCGTTGCATTGGCTGGCGCTGGCCCTGCTCGTGTTGATGGCCCTGGTGTTCCACACCGCCACGCTGGACTGGGGGCGGATAGCGTTAAGTGCCCTGTTGCTGCACGAGTGGTCGCCGGTGCATGAGGTCCACTACTATCTCAACCCCGTGTCGTGGTTCCTGGGGGCCTTGCTGTTCTGCTACCTCGCTTACCCATTTGTCGCTCAATGGATTGGCCCCTGGCGGTTGCGTTACAAGGTGCTGCTCACGGTCCTGTATGGCCTCATGCTCGCCGCAGTGTTGCTGCCGCTCAACATTCCACAACGTGAGGCTATTTTTGTCAATCCGTTGTCCCATCTGCTCGACGTGTTCTCGGGCTTGGCGCTGTTCCATGTCTACGGGATACTGAAGGACCGTTGGCCGCGCATCAGTTATGGCAAGGCCACGCTCATCGAGGTGGGTGCGCTGCTGCTGCTCGCTGCGTTCATGACGGTCAACATTGTCACCACTTGGGTAAGGCCGTGGGAGGATGACGTCTTCTGGCACATCCCGGTGGGTGCGGTGCTTCTCGCTTTTGCCCTGTTGGCAGGGCAGGAGGGCGCTGTGGGGCGTGTGCTGCTGTGGCGGCCGCTGCAATGGCTGGGGGGCATCAGTTTCGAGGTCTTCGTGCTGCATTTTTGGGTATTCCAGCTGTTCAACTATGTGGTCTCGCCCATTGCGGGACATTTCGGTCTGGCAGTCTACTCTTGGCTGTGGCTGTCGATACCATTGCTGATACTCATCTCGTGGATTGTAAACCGCTATTTCACAAGACCTTTATTCGCTGCCATTAAACGAAAAGTTCAACATGGACAGGGCGGCTAAGACTGGTCATATTTTCAATCACTGAAAAAAGAAACGTAACTGGATAATGATCAAAACCATCAACGGCTGGCGCGCCGTGTTCGCGCTGATGATAGTGCTCTTTCATGTGGGCGTGGCAGGGCTCGAGGAGATGACTTGGGCCGGAGTGTCGTTTTTCTTCATGGCAAGCGGTTTCCTGCTGGCGATGAAATATCCCGTCGAGCGCCTCGACAGTGAGGGGTATGGTCGGTTTGCCTGGCGCCATGCCGCCAAGTTGTTCCCCCTGCACTGGCTCACGCTCGTGTTGTGGCTGGCAGCGATGGCCCTGGTGGGCATGTTGGCCATCAAGTCCCTGGCGCTAGCGCTCAATGCCACGTTGCTGCACACCTGGTCGCTCTCACATTCCATCTACTTCTCCTGCAACCAGTTCTCGTGGTTCCTGGGCACCTTGCTGTTCTGCTACCTGTGCTATCCCTTGCTGGCGCGATGGCTGTCGCGGTTGCGCCTGCGTGTGCGTGTCATTATTGTTATGGTGCTCGTGGTGATTGATTTCATCCTGCTGGCCATCAATGGCACCGACGGCTACTTCCGCACTGCCCTCTACGTTTTCCCGCCCGTGCGCATCATCGACTTCATCATCGGCATGGTGCTTGCCGCTGCGTTGCCTCACATCCAGGCGCTTCCCGTCATCGGCAAGGGCAAGAACGGTACCGATGCCGAACTGGTCGCCGTGGCGCTGCTCTCGGCGGCGGTGATGTCTTACCAGGCCTATTACGATCTGCTGCTGCGCTGGAGCGATGCCCTCATCTGGTGGCTCCCTGTCGCAGTGATTCTGCTCGTGTGCTACCTCTATGATAAGCGCGAGGGTTTCATCGGCAAGGTGTTGGCGTCCAAACCGTTGCAATGGCTTGGCGACATCAGCTTCGAGATTTTCATGCTGCAAGGCCTTGCAGCGCTGGTGTTCAACTACTTGTGTGCGCCTGTGCTGGCGCACTTGGGATTTGGCCACCCGTCGCCCTACGGCAATCCGGGTGACTTCGACCCCATGGGCATGAGCCCCTATTCCCTGATACCAGTGTTCATCCTGCCCATCGACATCCTGCTCGCTTGGGCGGTCAACCGCCTGTTCACGCGCCCCATCTCCCGCCTGCTGTTGAAGTAGGGCGCATCCATTGCTGTAAATTATTGATAATGAATGGACTTGTTGCCTTTGCGGCTTGGCGTGAAGGCCCTTGTGACGTGTGGGCGGCAGGGAGCCAACGTGGGTGCCTGTGGTAACAGTTTTTTGCATTTTGAGCAATAAGCGGGAAAAAGTTGCGTTATTAAGGTTAAATGGACCTGACTAGGCTAAGACATATTGCATGGATAATGCTGCTGGTGATGGGGTGCGCTCATGTGCATGCCCAGGATAATGACATGATTCTCAACCGCCCGTATGCCGACACCAAGCGAGTACACTTCGGTTTCTCGGTGGGCATGAATTTCCAGAATCTGGCTATCACCAACAACGGCTTTGTCACCGATGACGGTGATGAGTGGTACGCCGATGTGCCTGCTCACTCGCCGGGCTTCAGTGTGAACGTGCTGGCCGACTTGCGTCTGCACGAGCACTTTAACCTGAGGATTTCGCCGGGTCTGTACTTCGGCAACAAGGTGGTGCGTTTCCTCAACCATCGCGGCAACCCCGAGTGGGTGGAGCAGAGCCACTACAAGCAGAGCCAGAACGTCAAGTCCACCTATATCGTGGTGCCCATCGACGTGAAGATGAGCGCCAAGCGTTACCACAACATGCGCCCCTATTTCACAGGCGGCGTGATGTATGCCCAGGACTTGGCTAAAGAGCGCAGCGAGCAACTCAAGCTCAAGCACGGTGACCTGATGCTCACGGTGGGCATGGGATGTGACTTCTACATGCCTTTCTTCAAGCTCTGTCCCGAGGTGAAGTTCTGCTTCGGCCTCAAGAACCTGCTGGACCGCAACCGTCCCGACCTGGAGGACAGCCCTGAGATGTTGCGTTTCACCAAGAGCGTGAGCAAGGTCCAGAGCAACATGGTGGTGGTGACGTTCTACTTTGAGTAATGACAAAAAGGATATGATCTATCGCTTGCATGACATACGCCGCCTGCTTGTCGCAATGACCGCCGCTCTGGTCGTTGCGCTTGGCGCTATGGCCCAAGTCGATGCTGCGATGTCCCATTTCTGGACCGCTCAGGGCTACTACAACCCTGCTGTAGCGGGCAACATCAATGCCATCAACCTGCAGTTGGGCAGCCGCATGCAGTGGGTGGATTTCAAGCATGCCCCGATGACGTTCTACCTCACGGCCGACATGCCTTACAAGCTGCTCGAGCAGCGCTTTGGCGTGGGTGTGAAGGCTGAGTTTGAGCGCATCGGTCTGTACACCAATACCCGAATCGGTGCCCAGATTGCCTGGAAACGCAAGTTCGGCAAGGACATGCTGCTCAGCGTGGGTGTGCAGCCTGGCGTGTTCTCGCAGACTTTCCGCGGCAAGGAGGTCATCATGGCCGAAGACGCTGAACACCAGGAAGGTAATGATGAAGCCATTCCCAAACAGGACGTGTCGGGAACGGCGTTTGATGCCAACGTGGGCGTGTACTTCTCGCACCCCTATTTCTGGACGGGGCTTTCGGTGACGCACGTCACCTCGCCCAGCATCGAATTGAAGGTTAACCGCGAGTCCATCGACTTCTACGAATTCAAAGCGAGCCGCACCTATTATTTTATGGGTGGCGGCAATATTCCGATTAATAACACGTTATTTGATATACAACCAGCGGTTATGTTCGCCACCGACCTGAAAGCCTGGACGGCCCAGGTGGCGGGACGTGTGCGCTATAACCGCATGCTGAGCATTGGTGCCGGCTATCGCTGGAAGGACGCTGTCACAGCCTTCATCGGCGTGAACCTGAAAGATGCCTACATCGGTTATGCCTACGATTATCCCGTGTCGGCCATCAGCAAGGCCACTTTCGGTAGCCATGAGGTGTTCATTAACTACCGAGTGAAGCTGGACAAGAACGAGAAAAACAAGAACAAACAAAAGAGCGTACGCTTAATGTAGAGAATATGAAGAAACTAATTTTGATACTGTTGGTCGCCGTGGCGACTGTGTCATGCTCATCCATTCGCAAGGGCGGGTCCAATGGCGGTGAGGTCACCGGCGTTGGCGCAACCGTGTTTAACGAGACCACACCTTACGGCATGGTGCTTGTTGAAGTGGGCTCGATGCGTGAGGGTCCCAACGAGCGCGACTCGGTCTGGGGCATCGACTCGACAGCCCATGGCGTGTCGGTTGACGCGTTCTGGATGGACGAGATGGAGGTGAGCAACTCCAAGTACAAGCAGTTTGTGTATTGGGTGCGCGACTCCATTATCCGCGAGCGTCTCGCAGATCCTGCCTACGGTGGCAACGAGGAGTTCAAGATCGAGGAGGACAAGGATGGTAATCCCGTCACTCCCCACCTGGACTGGAGCAAGTCGATTCCCTGGAAGAACCCCAGCGAGGACGAGGAGCGTGCCATCGAGAGCGTTTATCGCATCAACCCCATCACGGGCGTGAAGGAACTGGATGCCGCTCAGATGAACTACCGCTACGAGATCTATAACCTCACCGAGGCCGCCAAGCGCCGTCACCGCTTTGACCCCGAGCGTCGCGACTACAACACCGACCATGAGGTGGACTACACGGCTCCCACCATCAGCAAGGATACCGCGTATCTCGACGACGAGGGACGCATCGTTCGCCAGACCATCACGCGTGCGCTGCAGAGCGATTACGACTTCCTTAACACCTACATTGTCAATATCTACCCCGACACCACCTGCTGGGTCAACGACTTTGAGAATGCCTATCAGGAGCCCTATGTGCGCATGTACTTCGCCAACGGCAACTACAACAACTATCCCGTTGTCGGTGTGAGCTGGGAGCAGGCCAACGCCTTCTGCCACTGGCGCACCGAGTTCCTGAAGAAGTCACTGGGCAACCAGGGCATCTATGTAGAGCCCTTCCGCCTGCCCACCGAGGCCGAGTGGGAGTTTGCTGCCCGTGCCGGCCAGAACAAGAACAAGTACCCGTGGGAAGGCGACCTGCCCCTGACGGTGGACGAGGGTTGCTTCTATGCCAACTTCAAGCCCGATGAGGGTAACTACGTCAAGGACGGTTACATCATCTCGGCTCCCGTGGGCACCTATGAGCCCAACGACTACGGCCTGTATGACATGGCCGGTAACGTGAGCGAGTGGACCTCCACGGCCTATACCGAGAGCATCGACCGCATGACCGATGACATCAACCCCGAGTACCGCTACTATGTCGCACAGGAGGATCCCTACAAGATGTCGCGCAAAATCGTGCGTGGCGGCTCCTGGAAAGACGTGGTGCACAACATCCGCGCCGATCTGCGCATGTGGGAATACCAGAACGAGCAGAGGAGCTACATCGGTTTCCGCTGCGTCCGCTCCAAGGTGGGCCTGGTCAAGGGCCGCCGCAAGAACTGCTGCAAGGACTAATCCGCACATTATTTATAGTACACATTATCTAGAATCCTATTCGTCACACTCATTTTTTATAGTTTAAGCCAGTATGGGTAAAATCAAGAGATATAAAAAGAAAGCAGGCCGCTTCTTGAAGAGCGACAGCGGACAGCGCTTTTTCAACTTCGCCTATAGTATCGGTGCCGCAGTCGTTATCTTGGGTGCCTTGTTCAAGATCCTGCACCTGCCTTGGGGTAACACGATTCTGACCATCGGTATGGGTACCGAGGTGTTGATGTTCGTGCTCACGGCATTTGACAAGCCCGAGAAGGAATATCACTGGGAGGAAGTCTTCCCTGTGTTGGCCAGCCAGAATCCCGAGGACCGTCCCGACTTCAATACCGGCGGCGGAATCTTCATTGGCGGCTCCGGCGGCAGCGGCGAGGGCTATGAAGGCGGCGAAATCAACGTCAGTGTCTCTGAGGCCAAGAGCGCCGTGGGCCTGCCCCAAGGCGTGAACCTGAGCGAGGAGGATACCCTGTCGCTGAGCGAGAGCATCGCTAAGATGGCTGCTGCCAGCGACCAGCTGTCGCGCATGGCCGAGTTGACCGATGCCACCCAGCAGTACCTGAGCCAGATGGCTGCCATCAGCGAGCAGATGCAGAAGCTCCAGGTCACCACCACCGCACTCAACGAGGTGAGCGAGACGCTGCTGGGCAGCTACCGCGCCATTACCGACAACAGCCAGAACATCACCGAGAGCTCTACCGGTTATGTGGACCAGATGCAGGCCCTGAACCAGAACATCAGCGGCTTGAATACCATCTATGAGATCCAGCTGAAGAGCATCTCCTCGCAGCTTGACAACATCGACCGCGTGAACCGCGGCCTGAAGGACATCCGCGACATGTACGAGAAGAGCGCTGCCGAGAGTGCCCACTACTGTGACGAGACCGAGAAGATGGCCCGCTACATGAAGCAGCTGAACAGCGTCTATGAGAAGATGATCAAGGCCATGACCGTCAACATGTACCGTCCCATGCCCGGCATGCCCGGTATTGACCCCGAGAGCCCCGACCAGGACGCATAACCGTGCCCCAACCGAGATTAAACTAACGACGTCATTCCTATTCTAACCGATAGAGAGAAACTTATAGATGGCAACCTCAAAAAATAAGAGCGTCAACCGCATGTCGCCGCGAGAGAAGATGATTAACCTCATGTACATCGTCTTGACGGCCATGCTTGCCCTGAACGTGTCGAGCGACGTGCTCAACGGCTTCAGTCAGGTGCAAGACGGTTTGACACGCTCCAACCGCACCATCACGGCACGTAACCAGGCCCTCTATGCCCAGCTTCAGGCCTTCAACGAGAAGAACCCTGAGAAAGGCAAGGTGTGGCTTGACAAGGCGACCCAGGTGGTGGGAGAGACCGACAAACTCTACAACTATATCGATTCGCTCAAACTCCAGATCGTCAAGAACGCCGACGGCGAGGATGGTGATGTGAACAACATCCGCAGCCGCGACAATACCGAGGCCGCCAGCGTTGTCATGTTGGCACCCCAGGGCTCGCGCCAGAGTGGCAAGGGCAAGGAACTGAGAACCAACATCGACCGTTATCGCCAGTTCGTGACCTCATTCCTCGAGGATCCCGAGAAACGCAAGAACCTGGAAACCGCCCTCTCGACTGTGCCTCCAAAGGCCCGTGGCGAGGAGATGAGCAAGAAATCATGGGAAGAGACCATGTTTGACAATATGCCCTGTATCGCTGCCGTCACCCTGCTGACTAAGTTGCAGAACGACGTGCGCTATGCCGAGGGTGAGGTCTTGAACCAGATGCTGACCAACGTGGACATGGGTGACCTGCGTGTGAACCTGGTCAACGCCTTTGTCGTGCCCGACTCGCGTATCGTGATGCGCGGCACCAAGTACAGCGCCCACATCGTGCTCGCGGCCATCGACACCACTCAGCGCCCCATCGTCTATGTCAACGGCTCCCATCTGAACAACAACACCGGTATCTATGAGGTAGCGACCAGCAAGGCCGGCACCTATGACTATTCGGGCTGGATTGAGGTGCTTGGACGTGACGGCACGGTGACACGCCGTGACTTCAAGTCGAGCTACACCGTTATCGACCCGCTGGCTACCATCAGCGCCACGATGATGAACGTGCTCTATGCCGGCATCAACAACCCCATCAGCATCGCTGTGCCTGGTGTGCCCCAGGGTAGCATCAGCGCCACGATGACCAACGGAACGCTCACCAAGAGCGGTGACGGATGGATTGCCCATCCCACCAAGGTGGGTGCCGAGTGCGTGATCTCGGTTACCGCTGAGATGGAGGGACAGCGCACCAACGTGGGCAGCACCACCTTCAGGGTGCGCAAACTGCCCGATCCACTGCCTTTCATTGCCTACAAGGATGCCAACGGACAGCCCGCACGCTACAAGGGCGGTAAACCCTTTGCCAAGGCGTTGCTGCTGGCTGCTCCCGGCCTGGATGCTGCCATCGACGACGATATTCTCAACATCGACTACAAGGTCGTGTCGTTTGAGACGGTGATCTTTGACTCGATGGGTAATGCGATTCCCGAGTTGTCCAACGGCTCGCAGTTCTCCGAGCGCCAGAAGACCGCCATCCGCCGCCTGCAGCACGGCAAGCGTTTCATGATTACCCGTGTCAAGGCAACCGGTCCCGACGGCATCACCCGTGACATTCCGGCGATCGATGTGATTGTGAACTAACCTACACTTGATTATAAAAGATCTAATAAGAATATGAAAAGTCTTAGATTGTTTATCGCAGTATTGCTGATCGGACTGGCCGTGAGTGCTTCGGCACAGGATTCCAATACCACAGGCCTCAAGCGTGCCGACGGCGGTGACGAGAAACCGACCAAGGTCGCCAGCCGGGCTAACAATGCCAGCAGGTCCAACGACTTGTCCGCTGGCAAGGCCACCACGCCCACTAAGCCCGATGCGCCGCAGGCTACCAAGCCTGACGCACCGCAGGACCGCCCACAGGCTGCTAAACCCGCCTCACAGCCGGACCGTCCACAGGCTGCCAAGCCCGCTTCGCAGTCGGATCGTCAGCAGGCAGGTCAGGGTGGTGTTTCGCGCCGCAACGCAGCTGACAAGGCCCGTGGCAAGAAGGCTGCCACTGGTGGTATCTCCGACCGCCAGCAGTCGTTCTACGAGGTCAAGGAGCCCAGCGATGCCGATTTGCAGTGGATGAAGGTCATCTACCGCTCGCTCGACCTGACCAAGGGCAAGAATCCTGCCCTGTACTATCCCGAGGAGCCCAATGCCGATGGCGAGAACCTGTTCTTCATCATCATGCGTCTGCTCGCCAAGGGACAGATCTCGGCCTACGAGTATCTGGACGGCCGCGAGATGTTCACCGATGAGTTCAAGGTCAAGGTGGACGAGATGATGGACCGTTTCCACATCTATTACACCGAAGCCAAGGGCAGCACCGCCAAGAATCCCATCTACGAGTTTGAGAATGCCGACATCCCCAGCAACGAGGTGCTCAGCTACTTCGTCATCGAGAAGTGGGAGTTTGACACCCGCAGCAACCAGATGAAGGCCCGTGTCGAGGCCCTGTGCCCCGTGCTGCACCGCATGGACGAGTGGGGTGGGGAAGCCGTGAAGTATCCCATGTTCTGGGTAAAACTCAACGACATCCGTCCCTACATGGCCAAGCAGTATGTCTTCACCGACGACGATAACAACCTGGCCCGTTACAGCATCGACGACTTCTTCAAGTTGAACATGTACACCGGCGAGATCTATAAGACCAAGAACCTGCGCAACCAGTCGCTCCGCCAGCTCTATCCCGAGGATGAGGCTTACAAGCATGCTCAGGACAGCATCGAGCAGCGCCTGCGCAGCTTCAACAAGGACCTGTGGGTTCCCTCGCTTGAGGTGCTCCAGGCTCGCGCCGAGGCCGAGGAGAAGGCCCGTGCCGAGGCTGAAGGCGAACTTGTTGAGGGCGAGGACGGCGAGACTGTGGAAGCCGAGGGCGATGCCCCCGCCAGCGAGGAGAAGGTGACTCGCTCCACCAAGCGTGGCAGCAAGAGCAAATCCTCGTCTAAGTCCTCCAAGGCTAAGGCCAAAGAGAAAGCCAAGGAGAAGAAGACCAAGATCAAGGAGCGCAAACCCAAGACCAGCACTCAGGCAGTCAACACCGGAATTCGTTCGGTGCGCAACCGCAGGAAGTGAGCGTTTCAATGACGATCCTATAAGCAATTGCACGGAGTTTCAGCCCCGTGCAATTGCTTTTTGTGGGGACCAATGTAAAATCTGACAATAAAAATATCTTGAAAAATGCTTGGCCATTGTGGAAATAATATGTAACTTTGCGGCGCTAAAAAATGAAAGGGGGTTGTTTAACCTACTGTAAGACACTGATAATCAATACATATCAACCATAATGCACATCGCTGGCACGTGGCTCGCCGGCGGTGTGGCATCAAATGCTGAGCCGCAAACAATCATAGAAATTCAACAATTTACAAACCAATAAAACATTAAAATCAAAACAAACTCATTATGATTATTGTTCCCGTTAAGGAAGGCGACAACATCGAACGCGCCCTCAAGAAATTCAAACGTAAATATGAGAAGACCGGTATCGTGAAAGAACTGCGCAGCCGTCAGGCTTTCCAGAAGCCTTCGGTCACCAACCGCAAGAAGATGATGAAGGCCGTGTACGTGCAGCAGCTTCGTACTCGTGAGGAGTAATACCCGTTAACTCATCCACGATATGACGAGGGGTGTGTCCAGCAGATTGGACGCGCCCCTCAACTATTATATATAATAATGTGAGCCGTGGCCCTTCGACCCAGCACAGCTCTCTCTGGAGCCTGTCTTGCGGGCCGTACCGGTCGGGCCCTAGACAGCAAACACGCGGGAATTGTAAGTAAAAATGACAAACACACGTTAAATTGCCGCTTTTTTGATTTTTTTTTGCTTTAAAATTTGCGCCAGCCAAAAATAGTTGCTATCTTTAGCACCGCAAAGCAGACCCCACTCGCCGTATGACGGCGAGACACTGCTTGTCACACACAATGGAGTGTATGCCTATGGACGCTACAATTGATCGATTCCTGCAATACCTGCGACTAGAGCGCAATCTATCCCAGAGGACCGTGGACACCTACGGCCGCAATCTGGGGCAGTGGCAGGAGTATATGACGGCTGCTGGCGGGCCTCTCGACCTGGCTACAGTCACCGCCAGCGACATCCGTGCCTGGCTGATTGAGCGCTCCACCCAAGGCGATGCGCCAGCGACTTTGCGTCTCAAGGTTCAGGCCCTGCGTGCCCTGTACCGTTACCTGCTGCGGCGTGGCGAGGTGTCAGTCAATCCGGCTGCCCAAGTCGAGCTGGCCCGCATGCCCCGCCCCCTTCCCAAGTTTGTCCGCGAGCGTACCGTTGATGAGGTCCTCGATGCCGATATCGACACGACCGACTTCGGCCAGGTGCGTGACCGTCTCATCGTGATGCTGCTCTATGAGACGGGTATGCGCCGGAGCGAGCTCATCGGCTTGCAGGACGCTGCCGTGGATACCGCCAAGCGTGAACTCAAGGTGCGCGGCAAGCGCGACAAGGACCGCATCGTCCCCTTCGGCGAGGAGTTGGCGGCAAGCATCGACGCCTACCGTGCGCTGCGTGACGCTACGCTGAGGGCCGAATGCGGCAACCTGCTGGTGACGGTCAAGGGGCGTCCCCTGTACCCCTCGCTGGTCTACCATGTCGTGCACGACGGCCTGGAGCAGGCAGGCGGCACGGGCAAGTTGAGCCCCCACGTGCTGCGGCACACCTTTGCCAGCACGATGCTCAACCACGGAGCGCAGCTCAACAGCGTCAAGGAACTGCTCGGTCACGAGAGTCTGGCGGCCACCCAGGTGTACACCCATGTGACACTTAGTGAACTACAACACAATTATGAACTCGCCCATCCACGGGCACTTAAAAAAGGAGGTTAAAATGGAAATTAAGATTAATGCCATCCACTTCGAAGCAACCGAGAAGCTCAATGATTTCATCAACAAGAAAATTGAAAAATTGGGCAAGTACAATGAAGAGATTGCCACTGCCGAGGTGATTCTCAAGGTCGTGAAGCCTGAGACCGCCATGAACAAGGAGGCGTCGGTGCGACTCAACGTGCCGCGCAGCGAGGACCTGTTTGCCAGCAAGGTAGCCGATACCTTTGAGGAGGCCATCGATAACTGCGCCGATGCGCTCAAACGTCAGCTCGAGAAAGGACGTCGCGACAGGTAACCCCTCCCCGCAACCCGACATAACACTCTCCCTGGGGGCTCATCTCCCGGGGAGAGATTTTTAACCCTCCGTGCCGTGAGCTGCTGCGATCGGTTGAGGCAACTGGGCCATGCTCGTGGCAGATGCCATTATTGGTGCCTGGATTGAGGCCCGAATGAGGGCAACGGGGGCCGTTTTTCACGGTACGGGAGTGTTAAAAGCGCAGGATGACAAATTTTTTTACATATCTTTTTGTGTGGTGTAAATCATTGTGACACAATTTATTGAATGCTATTGTGGCTGGGTTGATAAAAACTTTTTTGAAAAAAAAGTGAGAAAAAGTTTGTCAGTTTGGAAAAAGGCAGTACCTTTGCATCCGCAATCGAGAACGCCCCGTATCTCATTGCACTACGATAGATGCCTCTTTAGCTCAGTTGGCCAGAGCACGTGATTTGTAATCTCGGGGTCGTTGGTTCGAATCCGACAAGAGGCTCAAAGAACATAACACAATGGGTAGATTCCAGAGTGGCCAAATGGGGCAGACTGTAAATCTGCTGCGTCATCGCTTCGGTGGTTCGAATCCATCTCTACCCACATGTTTTGCGGAAGTAGCTCAGTTGATAGAGCATCAGCCTTCCAAGCTGAGGGCCGCGGGTTTGAGCCCCGTCTTCCGCTCAAGAAACAAACGAATATTGCCTATGTAGCTCAGGGGTAGAGCACTTCCTTGGTAAGGAAGAGGTCGCGGGTTCAAATCCCGCCATCGGCTCAACGATGTAAAATGCTGCAGGTTACAGTTATCACAAGGGGGTGGAGCGCTTTACGCAATAACAAGATAGAGTAATATTATCATTCAATTTTCAATAACAACTTACAACAGTTATGGCAAAAGAGCATTTTGAAAGAACAAAGCCGCATGTTAACATCGGTACTATTGGTCACGTTGACCACGGTAAAACTACCCTGACCGCCGCCATCACCACCGTGCTTGCTAAGGACGGTGACATCTCTGGCGAGAACGTTCGTTCGTTCGACTCGATCGACAACGCCCCCGAGGAGAAGGAGCGCGGTATTACTATCAACACCGCTCACGTTGAGTATGAGACCAAGAATCGTCACTATGCTCACGTTGACTGCCCGGGCCACGCTGAC
>CADBBK010000016.1 GCA_902792895.1 uncultured Bacteroidales bacterium
CCAATAGGATACTGGATCCTGAAAATCATAGAGCAGAAACTCTTGACCGGACAGCATGGCATCGTAATACTCGTCAGTCCCGAAGTAGTTACCCACCCAGCAGTCATCATAAATCCTGTAATCGGGTACTATGGCATAGACCATCTTGTCCTCTTCGCGCACATAAACTGGAACGGTATCATTTTCCTCGTTGATGGTGTTACCGCCATACTTATGCACGGCCTTATAGGTCTTGCCGTCAATCACAGTGTCACCCTTCATCTCAATGGTTCGGTAAGCCTTATTGTCCCCACGGGCAGGATTCGTATGGTAATCCTCAAAATAATGATAATTCTCGATGCTGTACACCCACTTGACGCCCTCGCGCACGAACGGGACGTACTCGTAGTCCTGCGCCGATGACTGGGACAGGCCACATAGAGCAAAAAGCAATATAAAAAGTTTTCGTCTCATATTCATTGATAGTTTGAGTAGATTCATAGCTGCAAAGATACAAATAAAATACAAAAAAATCACATCTCTCAGAATGAAGATGGATAAACAGCGAATTCTGCACCTTTTTCCACTATAAAGCCATCTTGAAGTGTCACATTCCCTTTTGCCTCAATCTCATATGAAACGCCATGCCTTATCACAACATTGCCGGCTGTGCGATTGCTGTCTATCAATGTTCCAGCAAGGACATCGTTCGCTATGATATATTGCGATCTGTAGAAAACCACATTCTGCAAATACAGAGGTGCAATATAGGGAATCATATTATGCTTATATAGCATCAAGGGACTATTAGGAGATGCTTTTAATGTCACATTTGAACTTGACACCGTTTTCTTCCAAGGCTCATAATATTTATTATTATGGAATGCTATAATAGTAGATGATTCGCTGATTCCTGTTACAGTGATTGTTGTGTCAGTTCTGGTAACTGTCACATTTGAATAATGATTCGGTTCATCTGTCCACAATTCGAATTCTGGATCACCTAGCAGATTGTGAATCATTAAAATGTATAGTTCTGTTTTGTGCGATGGATAAAAGTTTTTAGATAAGGCCTCCGCCATGCCTATCTTATAATAACCATCAACTATCTGCTGGCCAAAGATATTCTCGAGAAGAGATGATTTGCGTTCATACGCACCTGCTCTTGTGTTACCCAAGAAAGCAGGTCCACCATAATCCTTGCCTGTTGTGAAAGAGTTCCCGATATTATTAACTACATCCTCGTAACCTGGAGCGCGATCAAATGGCATCGTTGTACATCCAATAGAATAACAAATATTTGGATACCACTTATTCAACATGTTGTTTATTCCGTTGCCAGTATGAGTATCGCCATTATAAATATAGTTATTATAAACTAAGTGAATGGTATCTACCGCCCACAAATAGAGATTTGTATTATTATGCTTACAGGTTATGAAACCCGAAGGCCCTGCATGATTGAGTATACTCAAGTAACCATATCCTGTACTGTTAATCTGGTCAATGATGTCGGTTCCTGAAGGGAAGGAAGCATTTTTTGACTCTATCAAATGTGTTGTATCTGAAAAAAGTTTGGAATAACTCCTATTAACATATTCAGCCTCATTCTTTTGATGAAATTCTAATCCCTCTGAATATAACAAACGGTTAAGATAACTGTAGTCCCCATTTCCTGGATTCAGTTCATAGCGAAACAATTTATCTGTATAATTGTTAAATTCCTCATCCTTCGTGGCAAGAATCCTGCCTACATATAACTCTGGTTTTACATCCATCTTTCTAAATGAAAGAGGCAAAGACCAATCACCTGTTAAATCTGAAAAATACAGGTCTGTAGGCATATTTGGTACAAACGTACCATCAAGATGGTTCATGTCAATACACCTGAAAGGTACTCCATCTCCGGCAAAAAGAACAAACCGTGTACGATATTTTTGATAGTAGTTCCTTAAAAATTGCCTAAGGACACCCGCAGGATCTGTACGGGTAATTTGACCATTAACGATATCACCTACTAATGCCGTCGAATCTCTCAAAACCTGGTCCATTGTCACAACCTTTACATTATACCCTTTCTGTCTCTTGAGAGCCGCGATACGACGTACCGAGTTATAAAGGTTAGAGGTTGTAACAATTAGATAAGGATAATGAATATTATTCTCATCGGTTTCGTTATACTCATGATCAGGATTTACCAATGTTGAATCCTCATAATAATCGCCAGGAGTAGGTGGATCTGGTGGAATAACCTGACCGCCACCACCATTCAGTCCATAACCGCCATTCAGCGGTCCGATGATTCCTCCGATGGAATCAAAGGATATGGCAAGGTCTGCTGGTGCGAAGGATGTTACCTGGTTGGGGTTCACCACCATGCTTTGGGTGAGCTCATAGCCCTCCTGCCGTAAGGCGCTGTCGTTGCGCACGATGGGGTACATGGAAAGCGTGTCGCTCAGCGTGTAGTCCAGCCAGACGTTCATGTAGCGTGCTTTCTTGACAACATCGCTTGTCGAGGTGTGGGTGTAGCTGAACGGCATGACTGCCACAGTGACGATGTGGTTCTCTCCTGCAAGGAAACCCTCATCCACTACCCATGCGAACTGTGACGGATAGGTCGTGCCGGAATAATAGGATGCGGTGTCGGGCAGGGTAATGGGGTGTGGCGTGCCTGTCTCGTCGGGAATCCAGGGGGCTTGGCAGGGATAGATGAGGTTGCTCAGGGTATGGTTCACCCATCTGCCCGGAGAGGCCGATACGGTGAAGTTGGTCGCATTGTAGGGCACCGAAAAGCGGATGTACTCGATGGGCAGCGACGGCTTGCCTGGGTCACCGCCGTTGTAGAGGCCGTCGTAGCTGACAGTGGCATAGGTCACACCACCCAGCGTGTCCGTGCCGATGGTGGGACTGCTGTTGTAGTTGGCCGTGTAGCTGATGGTGTTGAGCACCGCTAGTGCATGCGGAGCGAACAACAGCACCAGGGCCGCTGCAAGTGAATAATACGTTATCTTTCTCATGGCAGTGTGTTTTATTTGGTCAGTATCATCTGCTTGCTGTCGATCAGCTGGCCGTCGGCCACCAGGGCATACAGGTACATGCCCGCCTGCAGTCCGCTGGCCCCCAAAGTCACGCTGCTCTCGCCGCGGCCCGTGGCGGGAATGCTCTTGAGCTGCTTGCCCTGCATGTCATAGATGTAGATGCTGGCGGCAGCCACATTCTGGGGCAGAGAGTAGCGGATAACGGTCTCGCTGTTCCAAGGGTTGGGAGAATTCTGATATAATTTGTAGCCAGCCGTGGTTCCGTCAAGCTCATTGAGCCCTGTCTGCTGTGCAGCCAGCAAAGCGGGCTGCTGGCTGTCCTGCTGAGTGCTCTCCACAGCGTCGAGCCTTGCCTGCAGTTCATTGATGGACTGCACCAGGATGGGAATCAGACCGATATAGTCGATGTACATGTAGCCCTTGTCATCGGTGCGCACCAACTGGGGGAAGACGTCCTTGATGTTCTGGGCCAGGAAGCCGAAGTGCTCGTCACCCTCGGCCTGACTGGTTGCAGCCCTGCGCGGGGAGCCCGAGGCACGGGCAATCCCCTCCTTGTAGTTATAGGAAACGGCCTCCAGGTTGGTGAGAGCCCCCAACACATCCTCGACAGGCTCGATGTTCTCCTTGAAGCGCTCGTCAGAGGGAATGTTCAGGCCGTTGGCAGTCAATTCAGCCGAGAAGAATATCTGCGGGGAGCGTGACGGGTCGATGTAGAAAACCGTGTCGACATTTGTGCCGGTACTTGTCGTGACATACAGTCCATTCTTGCCGTGGAGCCACATTCGGTCGGTGTTTGTGGTCCCCAATTCCCCGACCATGACATTGGTGGTGTCGCCGAAGGAAGCGCGTGCCCCTGCGGCTTGCTCGCCGAATTTGCCGAAGAGTTTCAACACGGTTACGGAGTCCAGGTCGTTGGTCGAGGGGTTGACGCCCACCTCGGCGTGACCACTGTTGCGGATGATGAGCTGTGCGCTCACTGGGCTGGCGCTTGCCAGCAGGCAGATGACTGCCAAAAATAATAACTTTTTCATAACAGTTTATAGTTTTTTAATAAATAAAATAAGAGTTGTCGTTCTGTCAAGAGATGCCGATTTCATCGACTTTTTCGACATTTTCGTGTGGTTTTATTCAATCAGGAATGTGCCCTCGAAGGTGTTACCCGTTGGGCTGTAGAGTGTGATGACATAGACGTGGTCGCTGGGGAGCGATGACACGTCGATGGTGTCGTAGTAGCCGTTGACCTGAGTTGATATCAGGACGGTCAAGGTGGCCGCCGAGGCGATCTCAACGTCATAGGTGGTCACAAAGCCCAAACCTTCAATGATTAACTCTTGATTGTCATCATCGTAATACACGTCGGGTTGGTCGGCCGGGATGGGGAGATCATGGTGGTCACCGGCGGCCCCACCATGCTTAATCACAATTGGCGTATAATTGGCCAAAAGGATGTTGCAGCTGAAAACCGCTAATAACAAAAGTAAGACTTGTTTTTTGATCATAAAATTTAATGGATTAAATAAATTGTTATAACATTATGTAAAAGTGAGGTCATTGAGCAGGCGGGGATTTGAACAATAGTGGACGAGTAACGTCGCTGTCAAGTCATGGCCAAAGTCCTAGAACGACATGCTCGTGATAGATATGCCAGTATCGCATCTCGCCATATCTAGTAGATAGGCAGATAGGATTCAGATTTGCGATCTGATGTCAATGCAAAATTACTTAAAAATGTAGATTTGTGCCAAATTTTTTCGTAGTGCAAAAAGACTACAATTACCTGATTATCAATTATTTAAAAAAATAATTTTAATGCAGGTTTTAACTTGGTTATTATTCGAAGGTAAAAACGGGCATTTCTGCGCTTCTACGGTCAGCATGTGCAGGTTTGGAAATGGTGTTTTCAGGATTTCTTGAAACTGTCGATATATTCATTCAGGGAACAATCAAGTCCCATCTTCTTGGCCAGCCTCTGCTTGCTGCTGCCGATAGTCGTGGCATTGGCATATCCCAGAACTAGAGACATCTGGATGTAGGAAAACTTCAGTGCTGTCAATGAGATGAGCAGTAGGTCTCTATCGTCGATTTGAGGATATCTGTCCTTTGTTACAGTGATGATATTGTTGAATTCAATGTCGATATATCCAAAGAGTTTTTGCCATTTGTCCCTATTGTTATTCTGGAACTTGATGGCCTTTCTGATTCTGCCGGTAGGTTTAATCTTGGGATCACGGTAGCACTCTTCCATCAGATCACGCATGAGGCTCATGTAAGATTCAAGAAATTCCCTTAGTTTTGTTTCTTTGACATTAAGTTTGTTTAGTTCCTCAAGCGAAAGTCTTGTCTGGTCGAGTTGGGATGTTGATTCCTGCAAGAGTTGGTTGAGTCCAATGATGATTTTATCGTGCTTCTTCCTCCGGACAAAGAGAACGACAGCCGATAAAACTGCAATGAGGATGCTTACCAATATAAGTTTGAACGTCCAATTTTTAGACTCGTTGGTCGATTTGAGGGCCTGGTTCTTGAGTCGCTCATCCATTTTTTTCTCGTTCTTGATGATAACGAGAGGCGCATCTAACGACTGGATGGAATCGGACAATCTGTTGCACTCTTCTTTCAAGGCCTTTGACCGGTCTTTATCGCCACGAACCGCTGCTATAGCACTGCGGGCTTCCAGCAGAGCGATCCGATCGATTGTGTTGTCGAGAGCGGACTCGTTGATTGCGTCAAGTAAGAGTTGAGCAGAATCAGGGAGGTTAGACTGAGCATAAGCATAAGCGGCGTAGAGGTAAAACGGTGCATTGATTGTTGGGGCTTCAAGGCTCATTACACGTTGTGTGAGCGCCCTGGCATGGTCATACCTACTCTGACTGATATCGTATTTAATTAAGTTCTGCGCTGCTATGATATAGTAAGTTGTGTCGGCCAACTGTTCTGCCAGTAGCACTGCCTCGGTGAGCAATGAGTCAGCCTCTGATGGATTCTTAAGGCATTGAAGGCTACCCAGGTTGATTAGACAGAGCACTAGGTAATTGGGCTCCTCGGCCTGGCGCAAATAGTTAAGTGCCACCTGATACTTTATAACATCATTACCATCCATAGCATGGTTGTTACGGTATAGAGCTCCCATGCGCATGTTGACGTATCCCAGGTTGAAGTAGTCGTCGGGGGCGGCGGTGGCTTCGGCGGTCTTGTAGTAGCTCATGGCACTGTCGGGGTGGCCGAGCTCTTCCATGACGGTACCCTTGTAGATAAAGGCGCGGGTGAGCTTCTCGCGCTCGCCGTCGTGGCGGCGGTAATAGTCCAGGGCGCGGTTGATGTCGCTGTCACTGGTGGCGGTGATGTAGCAGCGGTAGCGGGCCTGGGTGAGCAGCAGGTCGCGGTAGGCGCGGTCGCCCTCGGCCTTGAGGCTGCCGGGCGCGACGGCCTCGACGAGTGCCAGCGCGCTGTCGGGGGCGGGCTGCATGAGGCTGTCGGCCGCCACAAGGCGGCTGTCATAGCGAGGCGCGCGGTCACAGCCCGTGACCACTGCCACGAGCGCCACCACAGCAAGCCATATGACAACTACAAGCCTATTCATGATGCAAAGATACAATAAAGTAATTTTTTAAAACTACAAATTACACGAATTGATAAAATCATTGGTATCCGTGCGCTTTTGCATCACGCTAAGGCGAAAAGGTTTATCAGACGATACGGACTACCTTTCAGGCAACTAGGACAACTTTTTTTAGCTATTAGCTGTTAGCTTGTGGCAAAAGCCAACGGCTAAAGGCTAACAGCCAACAGCTTATTCAATCTTGCGTCAGCGGATGACAGCAATCTTGGTGACCACTGACTCGCTGCCGCCGTTGGCACGTGAGCAGATGACCATATAGACGCCCGTCTTCACGCGGTTGCCGTACTCGTCACAGCAGTCCCACGTCGTCATGCCACCGGTGGACTTGAGCTGGCGGATGACATTGCCGCTGGCATCGGCAATCTTGACCAGCGAGTTGTCCATCAAGCCCGTGATGGTGACATCGCCACCGAAGTCGGGACGCACGGGATTGGGATAGGCATAGATGTTACTGAAGGATGTCTCGGCAGGGCTCGAGTCGCTGAAGTACTCATACAGTCCTGCAGGCGTAGTGACATAGACCGAGTTGCTGTTGGGGTTGCAGCACACCTTATAGACCGTGTTGGACGCCAGGGGGCTGTTGGTGGTGTTGAACTTCTTGATAATCTCGGAACCGTCGGCGCTGACGAGGAACAATCCCGAGGTCTGGGTGGCAATCCACTTGCGGTTGGCACCATCCACGGCGATGTCGTTGACCTGGATACCGCTCATCAGGTAATCGGCCATGCCGGTACCGTCGTTGCGCGGCACCTTGATGTGGTTGATTCTAAAGGCAGCGTCAAAGGCCTTGGCCGGGTTGAACGAGATGACACCCTCGGTAGTACCCATCCACACGAGGCCATTGAGGTCCTCGGTGAGGCACATGATGTAAGTCCATGAGAAAATCTGTCCGTCCTGATCGGTGAGGTTGCGGTAGAAGGCCTGCTGGGGCCGTCCCGTCACCTCGCCGGCACTGTTCCACATCACGACAGCCGACTGGAAGTCGCCATCGGTAAACACCTTGATGTCGTTGCTGCCTCGCTTGGTGGACAGGAACGAAGCGCGCTTGGTGAAGCCCGTGTACATGCCGTCCACGATGGGCAGTGTCCAATCACTAGCGGTGACGGTGGCCTGCTTGGCCTTGGCGGCAGGAAGCACCATCACGGGGTGCTCCTCGTTCTCATAGGACTGCACCACCCACACGTTACCATAGCGGTCGATGCTGGTAATGGGGTGCATGGCATATTTGCTGACCATCGGGCTGTTCTCATTGTTGTAGGTATAGACAATCTTGTTGTCCACCACCTTGTGCAGACCGGTCGTCCATCCGGCAATGAGGTAGGTGTCGGGATCCCCGGGCATGAAATCAATCCAGTAGGTACCTCCCGCAGGCGGATTGTCGAGTGTGGCATTGACCCACTTCATGCCGTCATAGGTGTTGATGTAGGACGGCATCGCCTTGGGGAATAAAGCATTGGACGACGGACTGGAAACATACAGCAGGTCACGGTCCTGGTTGTAGGTCATCCAATAGGGGGTAGCAAACGTCATGACGTTGGGCAGGTAATAGTTCTCGCTGCCCCGCTGGTGCAGACCCTTGGCTCCTGCTGCCCACAGGTTGCCGTCGCCATCGGGATGGGCGCTGCACACCTCACCGGGCGTCTCGATGGTTTCCAGAATGCTACCCGAGTTGTCAATCTTGAAACACTTGCCCAGAACGGGCGTGTTGATCAGATAACCGCCGACGGTCTTCTGGAAAATCGTCGTGGCTCCCTCGGCGAGCGTGCCTGAATCGAAGGTGGCCTTACCGTCGGCATCAACGGTCATCGTTGCCAATGCAGTCCAACCGGTGACGGCAAGGAAAACCCTGTCGGTGAGCGGGCGGATGCGGAAGCCGGCCTTATAGGTCGAGGTCTCGAACTGCTCCAGCAGTTCATAGTACTTGGAGGCCTTGCCGTAGTAGAAGGCGTCCTTGCTGGTCAACAGCAGCATGTCACCCATTTGGGCGACCGAGATGAGTTGACTGCCATAGATGTGCGACTCCTTGACAACGAACTTGCTGTCATCGATGGATACATAACCGAAGTCGGTAGCGAGATAAATCAAGCCGGGCGCAAAGGTGACATCGTTGATGGTCTTGCTATAAGTCATCACGGCATCCTTGATTTCGGGCATGTTCACCACCGAGCCATCACCACAGATGATATCGATGTTGGAGTTGGTGTACACGACGACCAGATAGTCCTTGTCGCTGTTGTAGTACATGTTGGAAATGCCCATGTCGCTCAGGTCGCCCTGAATGCTCATCGCCTCGTTTTCGCTTGTGGACTTGTCCAGGCGGAACAAGTTGGCGCCCGACTGGTAATAAACCCACTGGCGCGATTCGGCGATAGAGGTCACCTGGTCGCCCACAAAGGAGGTGTGGATGCGCCAATCACCCACAGCATTCTGGGCAGCCGCGCACAGCGACAGCCACAGCGTCAAGAGCAATAATATCTTCTTCATTGTCTTTACTGTTTCTCTTCTTGTTGTTTATTTAATAACGTGAGAGGGCGTCGGAAATTGTGTGCCGGGCCAATAGAATGGGCTGCGGGAGCGGGAACGGGCGGGACGGGAGAATGGCCCCGTGGATGGTCTTCAGTACTTCAGCTGATAGGAATGGGATTGGGGCGAGGCGGTGTCGAGGGTGAAGATGGTCCATGCGCTGGTCAGCTGGCTCTCGTAGCGGACGTGGTATTTCACGCCTGGGCGCAGGCACTTGAGCACGACTTGGCCTGTGGACGGCTCACCGACAGCGCCGCGGCGCTTGACTCCCTTTTTCTCGACGATGGAGCACTCCTGCTCACGGATGGTAATCACCAGGTTAACCGTCTCTTCGGGACCGATGGAAAAGCCCGTGCGGGAAAGCAGCACGCGGCCATGGTCCTGCGGCTCCAGGGTAACGATGTCGTCGCTGTCAACGGCCTCGTCGGACGTGGTGGCAAGCTGCAGGATATAGGTGCTGGCAGGGCCCTTCTCGCGATGCGAGAGGAACATCATCAACAGCAGCATGACGACGGCAAATACAAGAGCGTAGAATTCGGGGGAATCGAAACTCATCACTTGAGGCGGCTGATGACCTGGGCTGCGACGAGACGTGCCGACGCGGGAGACCAGTGGGTGTCGTTGAACATATAGACATCCCTGACGCCCTGCTCGAGCAGCGGCATGTGGATGCGCTTGGAATACACAATTCTATCGCTGTCCTGCGCCATCCACCGCTCGATGTCCTCGTTGAGCGTCTTGCGGGGATAGGGGTTGTCCACGATATAGTCCTGATACATGTCATACTTGTCGCAGGCAATGACAATCACCAGGTTGATGCCACGCTCACGCGCCGCCGCGATGACCAGGTCAAAGCAGTTCACGACGCGTCGCTGCGCCAGCGAGTCGCACCCCATGCCATAGAGCAAATCCTCGTTGAAGAAATACAGCTTGTAGGGCTCGGGACCGCCAAACATGGGCCTTGACAAGCGGGCCTCACAGATGGGATTGTAGCCGAACACATGGTAGAAGATGTAATCCTTGACGCGCAGCAGGGGGCTCGACTCCTTGCGCTCGTCGGTGGAGGTGTTGAGTTCGACCTCAGCGGTAGGCCGCGGCAGGGGCTTGTTGGTAGTGGTGAAACCGCTGTGGCGGGGCACCAGATAGCGTTCGGCCTCCTCCACGACCAGATTTCTGATATTGGTGGAGTCGAAGCCGCCATGCACTATCAGGTCATAGGCTACCTGCATCGGGCTGGACAATGACGGGTCCTGGGGCGTGAACACCACCACGCGGCGGCCGCTGTCATGGGCCACGTAGTTGACGTAGTCGCCCTCCTTGCCCAGTCCACCGCCGCCATGCGAGAACGAGTCGCCGATGACCACCACGTCGGCCGGATTGGCACGCAGCACGCTGTCGTCACTCTCGCCGGTATAATATACCCGCGGCAGCAGTTGGGCCGCAATCGAGTCGTTGTACTCGGGACCGGCCTCGATGAGCCCCAGGCGCATCAGGTCGCCAGCGCTCTCGTCCATCGACCACAGATAGATGACCATGCCGACGAAGAACAGCCACACGGGCAGGACAGTATAGGATATCTTCTTCAGAAACTTCTTCATGGCTCAGAACTGGAAATAGATGAACGTCTGCACCTGGCCGGCGAAATAGAAAATCAGGAACACCAGCAACGCATACAGCGCCAGACGTGTCCACTGCATCGTGAACAGGCGGTACCCGTCGATCTGCAGCACATGCTGGCGCTCGCGCTGGAACCACTCGACCAGCAGCAGGCCGGCGCACCACAGCAGCATGGTGGCCATCTTCATCGTCACGCCGTGCCAGTTGAACAGCGAGTGCGAGCACAGGCGCGCCACGAAGTCACAGAACGAGGCGAAATCGGGCGCACGGAACAATATCCAACCGAAGTTGACGAGCACAAAGGTCACCACCATCGACAGCAGTTCGCGGCCCGAGGGCAAGATGCGGCCATGAGCCACGGTGTCCTTGTACCGCCCCGTTCCCAGCACGATGAGGGGAATGAACAGCAGCGCGTGGTACAGGCCCCACAGGACAAAGGTCCAGTCGGCGCCATGCCACAGGCCACTCAGGGCAAACACGATGATGGTGTTCAGCACCGTCCTGGCACGTCCACGGCGGCTGCCTCCCAGCGGGAAATAGACATACTGCGTGAACCAGTTCATCAGCGTGATGTGCCAGCGGCGCCAGAACTCACGCACGCTGCGCGAGAAATAAGGCACCCTGAAGTTGGTGGTCAAGCGGATGCCGAACAGCTTGGCGCAACCGATGGCGATGTCGCTGTAGCCCGAGAAGTCGGCATAGATCTGGAAGGTGAACAGCAGCGAACACAGGGCAACGTTAAAGCCCGGCATGGCGTCCAGGTTGCCCCACACCCCGTTGACCACCTCGGCACAGCCGTCGGCAATGATGAGCTTCTTAAAAAAGCCCCACAGCATCTGTCGCAAGCCGTCGACCGCCGTGCAGTAGTCAAACGTGCGCTCACGCAGCATCTGAGGCAGCAGGCTGGTTGCCCGCTCGATGGGACCTGCCACCAGCTGGGGGAAGAAGCTGATGAACGAGAAAAATGCCACCACGTCGCGCGTTGCCCTAATGCGGCGGGCATACACATCGATGGAGTAACTCAGCGCCTGGAAGGTGTAGAACGAGATGCCCACGGGCAGGATGATATGGGCCGTCGGCCAATCCACGGCAATGCCCACCAGGCCCAGCATCGCTGCCAGGCTGTCCACAAAGAAATTGTAGTACTTGAACACCGCCAGGATGCCCAGGTTCAGGACAATGTTGGCGGCGCTGATGGCACGCTGCCACCTCCTGCGGCCCTCATAGTGCTCGATGAGAAGTCCGCTCGCATAACTGCTCAGCGAGGTGATGACAATCAGCGCGAGAAAACGCCAGTCCCACCAGCCATAGAACACATAACTCGCCACGAGGATGAGGAGGTTCTGCCACCTCAACCGCCTGAACACAAACCAGTAGAGCAGAAACACTACCGGCAAGAATATCATGAATGTGAACGAGTTAAACAGCATTGCGAGATTGAAAATCAGCTGTTAGCCTTTAGCTATTAGCCATTAGCAACACAACGAATGCTAAAAGCTAAATTGAAAATCAGCTGTTAGCCTTTAGCTATTAGCCATTAGCAACACAATGAATGCTAACAGCTAAATGCCAGAAGCTAACAGCTAAGAGCTAATAGCTAAGTGCTACTTAATGATCATGATGGTCGCATGGGGCGTGCCTGTGGTCTCAGGCTGGCCACCCTGGGCGCAGTAGATGTTGTACAGGCCCGTCGGCAGGCGCTCGCCGTCCTCGCCGCAGCCATCCCACAACGTGCTGCCGATCACGGGACCGAACTGGGCAACGACATTGCCATTGCGGTCGGTGATGGTGACGTAGGAATTCTCCATCAGGTTCACGATCTTGATCATGCCGGTGAAGTCAGGCTCCACAGGATTGGGGAACGCATACACGTTGTCGAAGTTGATGGTCGAGGCGTCACCAATCGAGATGAACTCGGCAAAGCCGTTGTCGGTGACGATGTACACGCGCTCGTTGATGGTGTCACACTCCACGCTGTACACCAGGTCGCTGGGCACGTCACTGTTGGTAGTGGTGTAGTGGGCATAGACCTCCGAGGCGTCTGGCGAAACGAAGTAAACGCCGTCGCTGCTGGCAATCCACTTGTTGTTGTAACGGTCCACGGCGATGTCGTTCACCGAGTAACCCTCACACAGCAGGCCCTTGCCCTCGGTCGACTTGGTGACCATGGGGCGAGTGGCGCGGGGCTGCTCGTCGAAGACCACGTCGGGGTCAAACCAGAAGACGCCCATCGTGTGGCCCACCCACAGGTTGCCATCCAGGTCTTCCTCAAAGCAGTTGATGTAGTTCCAGTCGATCTTCTTGCTGTCCTGGTCCACGAAGTGGCCGATGTTGGCAACGCGGTAGTTGTCCTCCGTCACGTTCTCGCTGCCGTTGTCCCAGCACACGAAGTGGCCCGTCACGGTCGTGGGGAAGTCACAGTCGCTATAGATCTTGTAGTTGTTCTTGGCGGGAACGACAAAGCGCGAACGCTGCATACTGCCGGTGTTCAGTAGTGCCAGACCACTGGGCTGGAACCAGTCGGCCTTGGCGGGCGTCTTGTTCACCTTGTCGGCGGGCAGCACGGCCACTGGACAGGCAGCATTGCCAAACGAGCTAACTACCCACAGGTTACCGTAGTTGTCAAATGCCGGATGAGCCTTGTAGGTACCAATCAGCGCGTTGTTCTTGGTGTAGGTGTGCACGAGCACATCATTCTTCACCTTGTGCAGACCCTTGTTCCAGCTGGCGCGGAAGTACATCGTCGGGTCCATTGGATTGAAGACAAACTCGTAACCGCTACCGGCGGCAGTGTAGGGCGTAGCGTCGGCCCAGGAGATGCCGTCATAGGTGTTGATGACGTTGGGCACATTCTGCTGGTTGACGTTGGACAGCTTATTGGGTGCCGAGTTGGAGACATACAGCTTGTTCATCGTCGCATTGTACTTCAACCAGAAGGGGGCGTCAGTCGACAAGCAGTTCAGCTTGTAGTTGGTCGTCGTGCCGTCGATGTGCAGACCATTGCCGTCGTTGATCCACACGGTGCCGTCGCCCAGCGGGTTGGACGTGGCAAAGCAGGCCGTCGTGTAGGTCTTGGTGGCCGTCGTGGCCTCGGCATTGATGGTGTAGCAGTAGGCCTTGCCCTCAAAGTTGGCGATAAAGCCAGTGGGGGTCTTCTGCACATTGGTGGCAGGGCTCGATACCAAGGTCGTCGATACGGGAGCGCCGCCCGAGAAGTCATACTTGTAGAGCGACGACATCATGATGAACACCTGGTTGTCGTCGATGGGATACATCGTAGCGCCCGAGAACGAGCCGCTCTTCTTGGCATAGGTAGCGATGGGGTTATCCACCTCAGGCTCACCATAGTAGCACTGGTTGTTGGACAGGATAATCATCCTGTTGCCCACCACAGCCACCGAGTTGACCGAGATGCCCTGACCCAGGTCCAGACTCTTGGTGACCTTGAGCGTGGACTCGTCGATAACGACGTAGCCGTAGCCGATGGTCACATAGGCCTTGCCGTGGGCAAACGTGATGTCGTTGATCAACTTGCTCGTGTAGGCCGTCAAGGCACCGTAGGCACCCGACGTGTCGAGCGTGTAGTTGTGCACCGGCGAAACGATGTCCTTGATGTTGCTGATGTTGGTCACCTTGCCCGTCTCGTCAATCACGTCGATGTTGGAGGTGTAGTAGGCGATAAAGAGCAACTTGTTCTCCCAGTCGTAGTAGATCTGGCGGATGCGGTCATCCGAGAGCACGTTCTGACGACTCAGAGCCGTCGTCTTGAGCGATGCCTTGTCGAACTGGTACAAGCGGTAACTGTTCAGATAATAGACCTTGTCACCGGTGTCAAACACGTTCTGGATCTGACTGGTCACATAGTAGTTGTGGATTTTCCAGGTGCCCGCACTGGCAGTAGCCACGGCCAGCAACAGCATCAGCACCAGTAGAAGATGTTTTTTTAACATATCACTTAATTTTAATATTATTGTCAACTTGTACTAGCATATTGATAACCAGCAGGATACGGAGAAGACCCCGCAAAACCCACTGAATCAAACGTCAAAGGTATACATTTTTAACGACAATACGCTGTTTTTCATGTCACGAAGTTGAGAAAATCTTTCTTAAAAATTGTGAATGTATAAACCGCGAGGCCAAGGTCGCCCACCATGGGCAGCGCTTGGTCTCGCGGTTTGTTATGTCGCTGGAGTGCGGTGGATTACTGCTGTGCGGCAGTGGCTGCGGCGGCAGCCTCGACCCACTTCTTGACCTCGTCGACGACGGGCACTTTGTAACCCAACTTGTACTTCTTGTTGATGTCCAGCAGGTCCTGGAAAAGTTTGCCGGGCTTCTCGAGGGCACCCAGGGCGGCCACGGTGAGCAGGCCGGCCTTCTGGATGGGTGCTACCCACTCCTCGGGGATGCCCAGAGCGGTGAAGGCCTCGACCTTGTCACGGGCGGGCACCTTCTCGGGGCGCATCTGCGGGAACAACAGCACGTCCTGGATGTAGCTGTTTCCGGTCATGAGCATCACCAGACGGTCGATGCCGATGCCGATACCGCTCGTCGGGGGCATGCCATACTGCAGGGCGCGCAGGAAGTCCTGGTCGATGACCATGGCCTCATCGTCGCCCTTGTCGGCCAGGCGCATCTGCTCCTTGAAGCGCTCCTCCTGGTCGATGGGGTCGTTGAGCTCGCTGTAGGCGTTGGCCAGTTCCTTGCCGTTGACCATCAGCTCGAAGCGCTCGGTCAGACCGGGCTTGGAGCGGTGCATCTTGGTCAGCGGGGACATCTCGACGGGATAGTCGATGATGAATGTGGGCTGGATGAACGTGCCCTCGCAGAACTCGCCGAAGATCTCGTCAATCAGCTTGCCCTTGCCCATGGTGTCGTCAATCTCGAGGTTGAGTTTGTGGCACACCTCGCGAATCTCGTCCTCGGTCTTACCCTCCAGGTCAAAGCCCGTCTTCTCCTTGATGGCCTCGAGGATGGGCAGACGGCGGTAGGGCGCCATGAAACTGATGACCTGTCCGTCAATCTCGGTCTCGGGCTTGCCGTTGACAGCGATGCAGATGGTCTCGAGCAGTCGCTCGGTGAACGACATCATCCAGTTGTAGTCCTTGTACTGCACGTACAGCTCCATGCAAGTAAACTCGGGGTTGTGGTTGCGGTCCATACCCTCGTTGCGGAAGTTCTTGCCGATTTCGTACACACCCTCGAAGCCGCCCACGATCAGGCGCTTGAGGTAGAGCTCGGTAGCGATGCGCATGTACATGGGGATGTTCAGCGCATTGAAGTGGGTGATGAACGGGCGGGCGGTAGCACCACCGGCGATGGCTTGCAGCGTGGGCGTCTCAACCTCGGTGTAGCCGGCATCGTCCAGCACCTGGCGCATAGTCTTCACCACCAGGGCACGCTTGAGGAAGGTCTCCTTGACGCCAGCGTTGACCACGAGGTCAACATAGCGCTGGCGGTAGCGCAGCTCGGGGTCCTCAAAGGCGTCGTAGGTCACGCCGTCCTTCACCTTGACCACGGGCAGGGGCTTCAACGACTTGCTCAGCAGCTTGAGCGACTGGGCGTGGACACTGATCTCGCCCGTCTGGGTGCGGAAGACGTAGCCCTCGACACCGACAAAGTCGCCCATGTCGAGCAACTTCTTGAACACCGTGTTGTACAGCTCCTTGTCCTCGCCGGGACACAGGTCGTCGCGGCTCACATAGACCTGGATGCGGCCTTTGGAGTCCTGCAGTTCAAAGAAGGATGCCTTGCCCATGATGCGGCGGTTCATCATGCGTCCGGCGATGCTCACCTGGCGCGGCTCAGCATCGTCGCTGAAGTTGGCCACGATGTCGTCGCTGTAAGCAGTCACCACATACTCGGCAGCGGGATAAGGGTTGATGCCCATGGCCTTGAGCTGCTCCAAACTATTGCGGCGAAAAATCTCTTGTTCACTTAATTCCAGTACGTTCATGTGATATCAGTCTATAATTGTTGTTGATGTTGATGAGTTGTTTAAACTGCAAAGGTAGTCAAAATTTTTGAGTTAACGGGTGCCGACACACGGTTTTTTCCCGAGCCACAGCAGGATTGATGCGACAACACAGCGCCCGACAGGCAGATTGATGCCTACCGGTGGGGACCATGTAACGGACGACGGGGTTAGAAGTCCACCTCGATGTCGCCCTCGAAGGCGATGGTGGCGGGGCCTGTGAGATAGACGTGGCCATCGGTTTCGCGCCACTCGATGTCGAGCGTGCCGCCGTCCATGATGACACGGCTGCGGCGACCGGACCGGCCTGTGACGGCTGCGGCGACTGCGGTGGCACAAGCGCCTGTGCCACAGGCCATAGTGATACCGCTACCGCGCTCCCACACGCGCATGCGGATGCCGTCATCACGCACCTGGGCAAACTCTATGTTACAGCGCTCGGGGAAACGGGGATGATACTCCAGCATGGCCCCACGTGTGGCGACATCGACGGCATCGATATCATCGACAAAGATGACGTAATGGGGATTACCCATCGAGACGAAGGTGCCCTCGGGCAGCGCGTCACCTTCGGGCAGGAACAAGTGCAGATCATCGAGCACGGGGGCAAGCATATCGACGGTGACCGCCGTGACGGTGCCATCGTCGGCGACATCGAGGTCCAGCGTCTTGATGCCCGAGGCGGTGAGCAGGCGCAGGCTGGTCTTGTCGGTCAGCGCACGTTCATAGACGTACTTGCCGATGCAGCGGCTGGCATTGCCGCACATCAGACCCTCGGAGCCGTCAGCGTTGAAGATGCGCATGGTGAAGTCGGCCTCGGGTGACGGCGAGCGGCCGATGAGCACCAGGCCGTCACTGCCGATGCCCGTGTGGTAACGGCTCCAGACGACGGAGAGCGCCTGGGGGTCAGGAATCGGGTACAATGTCGTGTCCACAAAGATGTAGTCGTTGCCCACACCGTGCATTTTGATGAAATGGATGGTCTTGTTCATCTCGTATTATCATTTAAGTTGACAGTAGTTGGTCCAGACCTTGCAACAGAATGGCGGTTTATGTAACTGATGGGCCAACTTCTATATTGTTCCTAATTATTTAAGGTCCACAAAAGTAGTCATTATTCGTGAAAATGCCTTATCTTTGCCGGCGAAAATTATAAACGTGGTAAACCACCTTAAGTCTTTTACGACAATGGCAAAATATGACTTTGATCAATGCATTGACCGCCATGGCACGCAATGCAAGAAAATAGAGGTACTCAAGCAAGACTACGGCCGCGACGACCTGCTGCCGCTGTGGATTGCCGACATGGATTTCGCCGTATGCCCCGAGATTACCGAGGCACTGGTGCATCGCTTTGCCGACCACCCGATCTACGGCTACACCTGCCTGTATGACGAGTACTGGCAGTCGATCATCGACTGGCAGCGCGAGCGCAACGGCTTCGTGTTCACCCGCGAGGAGGTGACCTTTGTGGCAGGCATCGTCACTGGTTTCGGACTGGCGGTGAATTTCTTCACCAAGCCGGGCGACAAAATCGTCATCCAGCAGCCCGTGTATTACCCCTTCAAGGACGTGATCGAGGGTAACGGCCGCATCGCCATCAACAACGAGCTGATTCCCACCCCGGACAACTATGCCCGCATGAACCTCGAGGAGCTGGAGAGCATCTTCGAAAAGGAAAAGCCGCGCATGATGGTCGTGTGCAATCCCCACAATCCCATCGGCATCGCATGGGAGCCCGAGGTGCTGCGCCAGGTGGCCCACATGGCCTACAAGCACAACGTGCTCATCTTCTCGGACGAGATCTTCGGCGACCTGATGCTCTACGGCCACAAGCACACCCCGATGGCTACGGTCAGCGACGAGGCAGCGGCTATCACCGTGACCTGCGGCGCCCCCAGCAAGACGTTCAACATCGCCGGCCTGAAGAGTTCATGGTGCGTCGTGAAGAATCCCGAACTGCGCGAGCCGTTCTTCAAGTGGATTGAACTTAACGAGCTGTGCAACGCCAACTTCACGTCGATTATCGCCGCCGAGGCTGCTTACCGCAACGGCAAGCAGTGGCTCGAGGAGTGCCTGCACTACATCGAGGGCAACGTGGACTATGTGGAGCAGTACTGCCGTGAGCACATCCCCGGCATCGTGGCCATCAAGCCGCAGGCCGGATTCCTGGTGTGGCTCGACTGCCGAGGCCTGGGAATCACCCACGAGCAGGTGGTGGACCTGTTCCGCAACCGGGCAGGTCTGGCGATGAACGAGGGCACGATGTTCGGCGCTGCCGGCGATTGCCACATGCGCTTCAACATGGGCAGCCCGCGCAGCGTCATCGAGCAGGCCATGCACAAGCTCGAGGCCGCAGTCGCCGCCCTGTAAACCACATTATAATATAATTATAGTGTAATCTATCAGAGGTCTGTAGAGACGCAAAATCTTGCGTCTCCACTCAGAAAAAATCAAAACAAAAGGCTAGACTGTAATGCGTCGGATTCGGTGATTATTGCTGAATCCGGCGCTTATAGGATTTACCCACCATCCAGGGAAGATAGCGCTCAACGAGCAGGGCCAGCGGATAGAGGACGGCCATCACAACGAGGGCAATCACGACCTTGAGCAGGATATTGTCATCAAAGATGTCGGGCCCCATCAAGCGGGAGGCAACAATCTTGATGACCCCGATGAGGTAGTTCTGCAAGGCCAGATAAGTGATACCGGTGATAGCGACCACCTGGGCGACGCGGCTCGTGCCACAGTGCGATTCCAGCCACTTGCAGACGGCCGTGTACAGGGGCAAAACCAAGATGACGGCCTCTGGGGCAAGGACATAGGCCACGCCACGGTCGATGTTGAGCGGGGCAACGATGAGGAACCCGAGGCCCAATGCCGCCAGCAGGAGCCACAGCAGCGAACGCGCGGGTGTAGAGAAAGAGAATTTGTCCACCAGCGGCCTGCAACAGTTGCCCACGGCGTAGATGGGCATGTAGAGGAAGGCTTTGTCAAGGTTCCAATAGCGGAACCACGGCAGGTCGGGCATGATGAGCAACGAGAGGCTCAGCAGCAATGCGACCACAAGCGGCCAATAGCCTGCCAGCAAGCGCTTGATGGGATAATAGATGACCTGCATGGTGAACAGGGCCGCGATGAACCAGAAGGGGCCCAAGACGACATCAGGAGTGCCCTGGAAGAATTGCCACAGGGGCGTGAGCACGTCGATGGCCTGCTCCTCGGGGCCAGCCATGCGTCGTCCCACGACGAGCCACAGGGCATAGAACGCGATAAAGAAAGTGGTGTAAGGCACCAGCAGCTGGCGGGCCCGATGCCGCAGGAAAGACAGGAACCCCTGCTGCTTGGCGATGTTGAACAGGTAGCCCGCAGCAAAGAAGAACACCGGCGCCCCCATGTTGAACAGAGCCGCCTCGTGGGCAGTATCATAGCGCGGAGGCGTGTGATAAACCACCACGAGCGTCATCGCGATGAACTTGATGTAATCGAGCCAAGCCTGTCGTTTCATCACTCCTTAATTATATAAAAACACGGATTACGCGAATTATTCTAATTGCATGATTGCAGCAGAATTAGTATGATTCGCGTAATCCGTAGTCTAAACTTTGTCAATCGATGATGTCAAAGCCCGTGTAGCGCTGCAGCGCGGCGGGGATGCGGATACCCTCGGGCGTCTGGTTGTTCTCGAGCAGTGCAGCGACGATGCGCGGCAATGCGAGCGCCGAGCCGTTGAGCGTGTGACACAGGTGGGTCTTCTTGTCGTCACCACGATAGCGGCACTTGAGGCGGTTGGCCTGATAGGTCTCGAAGTTGGAGACACTGCTCACCTCGAGCCAGCGCTCCTGGGCTGCCGACCACACCTCGAAGTCAAAGGTGATGGCGCTGGTGAAACTCATGTCACCACCGCACAGGCGCAGGATGTGCCACGGCAGTTCCAGTTTCTCGAGCAGTCCCTGCACATGGTCCTTCATCTCCTCGAGAGCAGCATAGGAATCCTCGGGGCGCTCGATGCGAACGATTTCCACCTTGTCAAACTGATGCAGGCGGTTCAGGCCTCGCACGTCCTTACCATAGGAGCCTGCCTCACGGCGGAAGCACGCCGAGAAGGCGCAGTTCTTCTTGGGCAGTTCCTCCTGCGGGATGATGACATCGCGGTACAGGTTGGTCACGGGCACCTCGGCAGTGGGAATCAGGTAGAAATTGTCCACCTGGCAGTGGTACATCTGGCCCTCCTTGTCGGGCAGCTGTCCGGTACCCAATCCCGAAGCCTCGTTGACCACAAAGGGCGGCTCAATCTCGACATAGCCAGCCTTGCCGGCCTCGTCGAGGAAGAACTGGATCAACGCACGCTGCAGGCGCGCGCCCTTGCCTATATACACGGGGAATCCAGCACCCGTAATCTTGACACCCAGGTCAAAATCGATGAGGTTGTACTTCTTGGCCAGGTCCCAATGGGGCAGAGCGTCGGCGGGCAGTTCAGGCATCTTGCCACCAGTCTTCTCGACCACGTTGTCCGCAGCAGTACGGCCCTCGGGCACGCCACTGTAGGGGACATTGGGGACGTTGAGCAGAATCTGCTTGATTTCCTCCTGGGCGGCGTTGAGACTGTCATCAATCTCCTTGTTAGCCGTCTTGAGCGAAGCCACCTGGGCCTTGACATTCTCGGCCTCGTCACGGTTGCCCTGTTTCATGAGGGCACCAATCTGTGCGGCCATTTTATTAAGTGTGGCGGCATTGTCGTCACGCTGTTTCTGCAGTGCACGGCGCTGCTTGTCCAGTTCCACGATGCGCATGATGGGCTCGCGTGCGTCAAACTGCTTGACGGCAAGGCGGCGAATCACTTCCTCGGGATCCTGGTTGATGAGTTGTAATGTCAGCATGATTATATTTCAGTACTTAGTTTCCTTATTTTTTAGGGTTGAATCGGTTGGCTCAGTTGTCGGCCACTTGACAGCCCATGTCGATGGGCTGTCAGGGCCTCCTTGATGCCTTAATTGAACTGTTCTATATGCTTAGAACGAAGATTCGCCGAAGTCAATCGTCGGGGAATCGCCTCCATTGCTACCGCGCTTGGGCGACTTGGGCACCTCGACGGGCTTCTCCTGGGCGACGGCCTGCTGGCGCTCCTTGATGAGGTTGCGGAAGTCGGACTTGCGCTTGTAGGTCGGCGTCTTCTCGATCATATCGATGACGTCGTCATCGTCCATCTCATCGGGCGTGAGCACGATATAGCGGGCGCGGTTCTGAGCCAAAGTCTGCTTGACGACTGCATCCTCGCCATACTCCTTCATGATGCGGTCGGTGTCGGTAGCGGGATTCTTTGCAACCACGGGCTCACGACGTACCGAAACACTCTGTACCGAAGCCTCGGTATCGAGCGAAATGTTGAAGCCGGCAGCCAGGACGGTAATCTTGACCTGACCATCCTCGAGGGTGCGGTCATGAGCGGTACCCCAGATCACATCCACATCGGGGTCGAAGTTGGCCATGAAGTCCTGAATCTCGGTCGTCTCGCCCATGCGCAGCGGCGACTCGCTGTCGGGGTTGAAATAGACATTCATCAGGATCTTGCGCGAGCCATAGACGTCACGGTTCTTGAGCAGCGGCGACTCCAGGGCATCCTCGATGGCCTTGGTCACGCGATGCTCACCCATGCCGTAACCCGAACTGATGATGGCAGCGCCACCATTGCGCAGCGTCGTGTTCACATCGTTGAAGTCGAGGTTGATAACACCCTTGACCGTAATCAGGTCACTGATGCTGCGGGCAGCAGTGGTCAGCGTGTCGTCGGCCTTGCCGAAAGCGTTGGTGAAATCCAGATCGCTGTAAATCTCGGTCAGGCGCTGGTTGTTGATGATGAGCAGGGCATCTACATACTTACCCATCTCATCGGCTCCGGCGAGCGCCTTGAGAATCTTCTTGGGTCCCTCAAACAGGAAGGGGATGGTCACGATACCGATGGTGAGCACGCCCTTCTCGTGGGCGATGCGTGCCACTACAGGCGCTGCACCCGTACCCGTACCACCACCCATACCGGCGGTGATGAACACCATCTTGGTGGCGTCGTCAAAGAGTGCCGCGATTTCGCTCTCGCTCTCCTCGGCGGCGCGCTTGGCGGTTTCGGGGATGTTACCAGCACCCAGTCCGTGGGTGGTGTTCGGACCCAGCAACACGCGGTTGGGCACCGGCGACTCCATGAGCTGCTGACGGTCGGTATTGAGCACGACAAACGATACGCCCTCAATGTTCTGCATATACATGTGGTTGATGGCATTGTTACCACCGCCACCCACACCCATCACCTTGATGATGGTGGGCATTCTCTCCTTGTCCTGGAATCCAGAGTCCTTGTCCAGAGTGGACATGATGTCTTGGCCTTGCTTGCGAGAGTCCTCGGTAGTTCCATCAAATAAATCTTTCGCCATAATCTATATTGGTTTTGTTTGTTTAATGTCGGTGAATGAATTCGTTGCAATCCGGTTTAGACGTCCTCATCAGATTCATCGTCAGTCATCAGTCCGGAAAGTTTCTCCCTCAAGCGCTCCCAGCGGCTGCGACCAGAAGTCTTTTTAGGCTTGCGTTTGGACTCAGGCTCGGGGTCGGGTTCAGGCTCGGGGTCGGGGTTCACGGGACCTCTGAATACGAGACTATCGGCATACTTGTTGAGCTCGATGCAGGTCTCGCCGTCGGGAATCAGCTCGGCAGCCTTGGCAAGCAGTGCGAACACCTCGATGTACTCCATGCGGTTGATGCTCGAGTTGAGGATGTTGATCGAGAGCGGGTTCTGTCCCAAGCGCACCTTAATCTTGATGGTCTCTTCCATCTTCTGCTGCAAGCCACCCAGGTGGGCACCGCCACCGATGAGGATGATGCTCTGGATGTCGTTAGACGAAACGCCGGCATCGGCCAGTTGCTGGTTGATGTTGGCGATGATTTCTCCGGTGCGGGCACTGATATAGTTGGCGGCCTCACGAGCGGGGATGCCCTCAATGACCACGTCGCTCACATTGCTCGGGTCAAGCGGGTTGTTGATGTTCTTCTTGACGTTCTCGGCGGTCTCCTCAAGCACATTCAGACCATTCATCACGTCACGCGTCAGGTTGCGTCCACCCAGGGGCAGGGTGTTGAGGAAGATGAGCGCCTTGTTCTTGTAGATGGAAACCGTCGTGGTCTCGGCACCCATGTCAACGAGCATGCAGCCCAGTTCACGGTCGCTCTCGCTCAGGATCTGCTCGGCGACAGCCAGGGGCGTTACAATATAGTCCTTGGCAGGCACGCCGAAGGTCATCAGTCGGTTCAGGTTGAGCTTCAGTGCGGGTTTGGCCACAATCAGGTTGACCTTGATTTTTATGGATGAACCAAACTGTCCTACGGGGTTGGTGGTTTCTACCTTGTCAACATAATAGGCGCGGGGCACGACATCCACGGTGTCATAGTTGCGCAGGGGGGTGCTGGTTGCCTCGTTGATGATGCGGTCAATCAGCTCCTTGGTGATGGACTCGGTGGAACCGACGCTGCGGTTCACCTCGCTCACGATGCTGTGCAGCGAGCGACCACTCACGCCGAGGTAGACCTGCGTGATGCGGCCGTCGACCATTCCCTCGAGAGTCTTGAGAACGTGGTTGATGCCGCTCTTGATGTTCTCGACATTCTGTACGATACCGTATCTCACGCTATTGATATGCTTCTCCTCCTGGAGGTATCTAACGCTCAAGTATCCAGCCGATGTTTTCTCGGCGATGGCTCCAACGATTTTGGAGCTTCCGATTTCAAGTGCTACGATATACTGGTTCTTTTCCATAAAAATGATTGAAAATATTTAATGAGTTTGTTCTATATTTAGTTTGTTTTCTTGTTTGTCGTTTTCTTGTTGTCCTCTTGACCACCGCCACTCTTGTTTTGGTTATCATTCTTGGGCGTCTCGGCCTTGGGCTTGTCGTCAGCCTTGGGGGCCTCGGCCTGCGTTTGGGCCTGATTGTTCTTGTCGGGCAAGGAGACCGTCTCGAGGTCGGGAGCCTGCTCGTCATCATCGAGGTTGATCGGGAGGGACTCCTGGACCGCCTTGATGCGTCGGGTCGCTACCACCTGGTGGTTCCACTTGACCGAGATGGTGTCGTAGGTATTCCACCCCTTCTTGGGCATCACCTCGCGGTAGAAGAGTTTGAGCTTGGCAAACTTGTTCTCAAAGTCGGAGGCATTACCGATGTTCACCACATGGCCGCTGATGGCCGGCACGATGATGATGTTGTTGGTGTCACGCAGGCAGTACATCGTCACCAGCGAGTGCAGCAGCGAGTCCTTCTCGACATAGTCGATGAGCGGCAACAGACGCGTGGCGGGGTACTTGCGCGTGAAGTGTCCCTGCACCACGGGCACGTCGCTGTGGTAGTAGGCATTGGCCGACATGTGCTTGCCGGCGCGGTTCACATAGTAGGAACTCTCGCCGTCAAACACCCTGAAGATGGGCACCAGCTGGCTCACGCGGATGAGCAGCCGTCCATTCTGGCACTTGACGATGTCGGCGCTCTCGAGGTAAGGCGACATTTTCAGTGCCTCCTCGATCTCGCTGGCATTGATGCGGCCCATGCTCTTACCTTCAAGAACAATGCCCTGGCTGCGCAGCTCGTCGATCACTCCGCTAGGAGTCACAAACGACGTGCTGTCGGCATTGATGACCTCGACCTCGACTCGCGTGCATTTCTCATCCAGAGCCTTGTCACGGGCCCAGACGGTGCCGACGATGAGAGCCACCGTCAGCAGCACCAGAATGCCGTATTGAATCAGTCGTTTCACTGTCATTGTTTCTTGAATTCATCGCATATTTGAGGCAGCAGATTGGCGATATCGCCGGCACCCGCTGTCAATAAAACGTCAAAATTACTCAAATGTATTGACTTAATCAAATTTTCTTTCGAGTAAATGCATTTTTTTGTGCTGGTGACCTGTTCGAGTATCATTTCACTGGCCACTCCAGGGATGGGTTCCTCGCGTGCGGGGTAGATGGGCAACAGGATGACCTCATCGGCCAGAGACAGGGCCGAGGCGAACTCGGGAGCGAAGTCGCGCGTGCGCGTGTACAGGTGGGGCTGGAAGATGACCGTCAAGCGGCGGCCGGGATACAGGTCACGCACCGACGAGATGCTGGCGCGCAGTTCTCCCGGGTGATGGGCGTAATCGTCAATCATCACCTTGCCGTTGCGGCCGGGCTCCTTGAGCCAGAACTGGAAGCGGCGCTCGGCACCCAAGAAGGCGGCAATGGCTTCGCGCATCGCGTCGGCAGGCACGTCGATCAGGCGACAGGCTGCCATCGCAGCGATGGCGTTCTCGATGTTGATGTCCACAGGCACACCCAACTTGATGTCGGCGATGCGCTCCCACGGCGTCACCAGGTCAAAGGTGATTTCGCCGTCACCCTTGCGGATTGCCTCGGCGTGGAAATCGCCCTCGTTGCGGCTGTAGGTATAGGTCTTCACATTCTCCCCTACCCTCGGCTTGAGGGCCAGGCCGGTGTGGACGATGAGTGCTCCGCCGGGCTGGATGAGTTCGGTGAAGTGTGCAAAGCTTTCCAGGTAGTTCTCGGCAGTGCCGTAGATGTCCAGGTGGTCGGGGTCGGTCGAGGTTACCACAGCCACATAGGGGCTCAGGTGATGGAACGAGCGGTCAAACTCGTCGGCCTCGATGACCGAATAGGGGCTCGTCGAGGACAGCAGGAAATTGCTGTTGTAATTGCGCAGCACGCCGCCCAAGAAGGCGTTGCAGCCGATGCCTGAAGTGTGCAGGATGTGGGCTGCCATGCTCGAGGTCGTGGTTTTGCCATGGGTGCCGGCAAAGCACAGGCCGCGGGTGTGGGCAGTCACCACGCCCAACAGTGCGGCACGCTTCATCACCTTAAAGCCGTTCTCCCTGAAGTAAACCATTCCCTGGTGTGTGTCGGGCACAGCGGGGGTATAGACCACCAGCGTGCGCTCGGGGTTACGGCAGTAGTCGGGAATGAGGGCAGGATCCTCGTCATAGTCGATGTGCACGCCCTCCTGCTCGAGTGCGTGTGTGAGAGGACTCGGTGTGCGGTCATAGCCGGCGATATGTTTTCCCTGGGCAAGGAAGTAGCGCTCCAGAGCAGCCATTCCGATGCCTCCGGCGCCAATAAAATACAGTGAATCAAACTCTTTCATTCTTTCTATTTATTTCTAGTGTTGAGATTATGGGGTGTATTGATTTATTTCCTGTCAATGATTTTCTCGGCCTCATCGACGATGCGCTCAGCAGCATCACGCAGCGCCATCTGCTGCACATTATGGCTCAGCGTGGCTGTCATCTCCTCATCGACAACCGTCGAGAGCATCGTGCTCACCAGGCGGGACGACGCTTCGGCATCGGTGACCATCATGGCGGCATCACGGTTGACCAGGGCCATGGCGTTCTTGGTCTGATGGTCCTCAGCCACATTGGGCGAGGGAACCAGAATGACCGCCTTGCCCAGCAACTGCAGTTCCGAGATGGAACTTGCTCCGGCACGCGAGACGACGAGGTCGGCAGCGCGGTAGGCCATGTCCATGTTGCTGATGAAGGGCATCTGGACCACGTTCTTCACGCCCGAGGCCTCCAGCGCCTCACGGCACGGCTGGTCATAGAGTTTGCCGGTCTGCCAGATGACCTGTACGCCGTAGGTCTCGCCGATTTCCTTCAGACCCTGGATGATGGCGTTGTTGATGGTGCGGGCTCCCAGGCTGCCACCGATGATGAGGATGGTCTTCTTGTTGGGGTCGGCACCCATGGCCTGGCGGGCCTGCTCGGGTGTGGCACCGCAGTCGAGCAGGTTGCGCCTCACGGGGTTGCCGGTGAGCACAATCCTATCCTCGGGGAAGAAGCGCTCCATGCCCTCATAGGCAACACAGATGCAGTCGGCCTTGGAGGCCAGCAGTTTGTTGGTCACGCCGGCATAGGAGTTCTGCTCCTGCAACAAGGTGGGTATGCCCTGTTTCTGGGCCTCCTTGAGCATGGGGCCGCTGGCATAACCACCCACACCGATGGCGATGTCGGGCTTGAAATCCTTGAGTATCTTGCGGGCCAGCGTCATGCTCTTGAACAAGCGGGCCAGCACCTTGAAATTGCGCAACAGGTGCTTGCGGTCAAAGCCGCTGACCGGCAGACCGATGATGTTAAAGCCCGCAGCGGGCACCTTCTCCATCTCCATGCGGCCCTCGGCACCGACAAACAGGATCTTGGCGTCGGGGTGACGGCGCCTCATTTCGTTGGCAATGGACAGGGCGGGAAAGATGTGTCCTCCAGTTCCGCCACCGCTGACCAGGACTTTGAGTTGTTTTTTACTTCCAGACATTTTTAACAGGTATTTCGGTTGGGTTGACGGCATCCAGACCCTCGATTTCGGAGGTCGCGACAGCCTTGTTATTCTTGTTGCCGTAGTTGGCGATGGTGCGGCTCACGCTCAGCATCACGCCAAAGGCGATACTAATCACGATAATCGACGTACCGCCCTTGGAAATGAGCGGCAGGGGCTGTCCCGAAACGGGGAACACGCCCACATTGATGGCCATGTGGAACAGCGCCTGGAACGTGATAAACGATGCCATGCCGATGACCAGCAGCGATGGCAGTACGCGCTTGCTGCGCCGCACAATCATCGCGGCACGTCCCAGCAATGAGAGGTAGAGCAGCATCACTAACATGCCGCCCAAGAAGAATCCCAGTTCCTCGACGATAATCGAGTAGATATAGTCACTGAAAGCCAGCGGCAGGCGGCTGCACTCTCGCGACTTGCCCACTCCCACGCCGAGCAAACCACCATGGGCCTGAGCCATGCGTGAGAACATCTCCTGCTGGTTCTTGGTGGTGATGGGCCTATAAACCAGTGAATCGCGGTTCATCCACTCCTTGATACGCTTGACCCAAGTACTTTGGCGGCCAAAACCGGATTTTGCAGTTCCCTGTTGAGCTGTTGACACGGTAACCATGTCATCGACAGCGTCCCCGTTTGCCGGCGCTTCGACCTTCCACTCGCTGAGGACTTCGTCTTTCTTCTCGTTATTGCTCTTGATGATATAGAAGAAACCCAGCATGACGCCGAAGAAGACCATCAGGATGCCAATCTTCTTGAAGCGGGCACCGCCGATGAGCAGCATCGAACCGCTGATGGAGATCAGCAGCAGCGTGTTGGTCAAGCCACTCTGAATCATCAGGGCGCCATACAATGCGACGGCACATGCCGCAATCACCATACCCTTGTTAGTGATGTCCTGATTCTTCTGCGACTTGGCGAAGATATAGGACAACAGGGTGACTATCGACAATTTGGCCAACTCGGCTGGCTGCAAGGTCAGCAATCCAGGGATGAGGGTCATTGCACGGCGTGCACCGTTGATGGTCTGTCCGAAGAACATGACATACACCAAGGTCACGACCGTGAACATGGCAAGTCCCGGCACCATGGCGTAAAGGAACGAGGGTTTGTTGTAATCGACGCGCTGGAGCAGCAGGACGCACGCCAGACCGATGCCCAAGAAGATGCACTGCTTGATGATGGGCATATAGATGCCCTGGCTGGCGATTTCCCGGCTCGAAGCGCTGTAGCTCTCTACAATCGAGATGAGCAGGAGCATGATGTAGATGCCCCAAATCCAGGGATCGCCATGCTTCTGCGATATCTCATTGTAGCGGTTGGTTTTCTCACTCGGTGACATAGTAGTAATGAATGTTTAGTGGGGTGGAATATAGTTGAATGAGTAATCTGATAACTGCTATAATTAATTGTTTTTCATCTGCTTAACACACTCCTTGAACTGGTTGCCACGGTCGGCCATGCCGTTGAACAGGTCAAAGCTGGCGCAGCACGGCGACAACAGCACGGTGTGGCCATTGCGGGCCAGACTGCGGCACTTGTCCATACACTCGGGCATGCTCGAGGCATCGGTCACGACAGGCACCTTGCCGTCAAAGAAGGCGTGCAGCTTGGCATTGTCCTTGCCCAGGCAGACGATGGCAGTGACCTTCTGCTTGACCAAGGGCTCAATCTGGCTGTAGTCGTTGCCCTTGTCAATGCCGCCCAGGATGAGCACACACGGCTCATTGACACTCTCGAGCGCATACCAGCAGGCATCGACATTGGTGGCCTTGCTGTCGTTGATGTAGCGCACACCGTCGACCGTATCGACATACTCCAGGCGGTGAGGCACAGCCTCAAAGTCGGCCAGCGCCTCGCGGATGACGTCCTTGCGGATGTCGAACACCTGTGCCGACAAGCCTGCCGCCATGGTGTTATAGACGTTGTGCAGGCCCTTGAGCGCCAACTCGTCACGGGGGATATCCCAGCGGTCACCGTCCACGTTGAAGTTGAGCACACCCTGGTGCACCCATGCGGCACAGCGGTCATCATCGTCGCCGGTGAAGCTCAACAGCCTCGACTCGAGATGGTGCTGGCGCAGTTGTGCAGCGATGATGGGATCGTTCTGCCAGAAGATGAACGAGTCGTCACCGGTCTGGTTGCGGGTGATGCGGAACTTGGCAGCGGCATAATTCTCCATCTTGTAGTCGTAGCGGTCCAAGTGGTCGGGCGTGATGTTGAGCAGCACGGCCACATTGGCCTTGAACTCATACATGTTGTCGAGCTGGAAACTGCTCAACTCGATGATGTACACATCGTGGTGCTCGGTGGCCACCTGCAGCGCCAGGCTGCGGCCCACGTTACCGGCCAGGCCCACGTTCATGCCCGCCTTCTTGAAGATGTGATAGGTAAGTTTGGTTGTCGTGGTCTTGCCGTTGCTGCCAGTGATGCACACCATCTTGGCATCGGTGTAACGGCCGGCAAACTCAATCTCGCTCACGATGGGGATGCCGCGCTCAATGGCCTGCGCCACCATGGGAGCCGTGTCGGGGATACCGGGGCTCTTGATGATCTCATCGGCATTGAGGATTTTCTCGGGCGTGTGTCCGCCTTCCTCCCAGGCCACACCATACTTGTCGAGCAAGTCCTTGTAAGCCTGGCCGATGTTACCCGCGTCGCTCAGCCACACGTCCATGCCCTTGACCTTGGCCAGGACTGCTGCTCCGGCGCCGCTCTCGCCGCCACCCAATACTATTATTCGTTTAGTTGTCATAGTGTCCAATTCAATCAGTTTATCTCTACAGGGTTATCGTATCTTGAGTGTCACAAACGTCAAAGCCGCCAGCAGGATGCTGACCAGGAAGAAACGCATCACAATCTTAGACTCCGGAATGCGGTGGTCGGGCGTCTTGATTTTGTAATCCCAAGTGAGTTTGGCCGGATCGGCAGTGAAGTGGTGATGCAGCGGCGTCATCTTGAACAAGCGCATGTTCTTGCCCTTGTGACGCTTGACGTACCACACCTGACAGATGACCGACAATTCCTCGACGAGGAAGATACCGCACAGCAGGGGGATGAGCCACTCCTTGCGGATGAGCACGGCAAACACAGCAATGATACCTCCCAGACACAGGCTACCCGTGTCGCCCATGAAGACCTGGGCAGGATAGGAATTGTACCACAGGAAGCCGATGGTCGCTCCGATGAATGCCGCGGCATACACTACCAGTTCACTGCTATCCGGGATGTACATGATGTTCAGGTAAGAACTGTAGATGACGTTACCTCCCAGATAGCACATGATCGCTAGGGCGACTCCGATGATTGCCGATGTTCCTGTAGCGAGTCCATCCACACCGTCGGTCAAGTTAGCACCATTGCTCACAGCGGTGATGACAAAGATGGTCACCAGGATGAACAGAATCCAACCGCCCATCTGCTTGTACTTGCCCATCCAGCCCGTGAAGTAGGCATAGTCGAAGTTGTGGTTCTTGACGAAGGGCAAGGTGGTCTTGGTGGCCTTAACCGCCTGTGACTTGTGGATTTCCACCAGTTCGGGCGTCTCGTTGCGGTTGGTCACATGCACTTCCTCGTTCATGACGATGGCCGGGCTCAGATACATGGTCAGACCCACGATGAGTCCCAGACCCACCTGGCCGACAATCTTGAACTTGCCCTTGAGGCCCTCCTTGTTGTGGTGGAAGACCTTGATGTAGTCATCGGCAAAGCCCAGAGCGCCGCACCACAGGGTGGAGACAATCATGAGCAGCATGTAGATGTTGTTGAGCTTGCCCAGCAACAGGATGGGCACCATGATCGAGATGATGATGATGATACCACCCATCGTGGGCGTACCCTGCTTGGCCGAGTTGCCACCCAGCTTCTCCTCACGCTCCTTGTCACACATCTGGCGCTCCTTGAGTTTGAAGATGATGCGGCGACCGATCACGATGCCGATAAACAGCGACAGGATGAATGCAAATCCCGACCTGAAGGTGATGTAATCAAACAGTCGTGCTCCCGGCACATGGTACTGCTGCAGGAAGTGGAAAAGATGATATAACATGACGTTTCAGTATGTTTAAGTTGTTAATATTCAGTTATTTCTCGCCAGCATACACTTGGGCAATCTCCTCGCGGTCGTCGAAGTGGTGCTTGACGTGGTTGATCTCCTGGTAGTCCTCATGACCCTTGCCGGCCACGAGCACGACATCGCCGGCCTGAGCCAACTGGCAGGCTGTGCGGATAGCCTGACGGCGGTCGGTGATGATGAGCGTGACGGGACGCTTTTCATCGGGCAGACCGGTCTCCATCTCACGCAGGATGGCGTCGGGGTCCTCGGTGCGCGGGTTGTCGCTAGTGAGGACGACACGGTCGCTGCGCAGGGCAGCCTCGCGCGCCATAATGGGACGCTTGCCGCGGTCACGGTCGCCGCCGCAGCCGCACACGGTGATGATGTGGCCGTTGGTGCCCACCACCTCGCGGATGGTGTCAAGCACGTTGACCAGGGCGTCGGGCGTGTGGGCATAATCGACGATTGCCGTATAGCCGCGGGGTGAACGCATCGTCTGGAAGCGTCCAGCCACAGGTTCGAGCAGGCTCATCTTCACGAGCACCTCCTGCGGGTCGAAGCCCAACAGCAACGAGGCGCCATAGACCGACAACAGATTGTAGGCATTGAAACGGCCCGTGAACAGCACCTCGACCTGATTGCCGTTGAGTTCGAGCGTGGTACCGTCGAGACGCGACTCGACGATGCGGCCCTTGTAGTCGGCCATCGAACGCAACGAGTAGCGGTACTTGGCGGCACGGGTGTTCTGCAGCATCACCTCGCCCACCTTGTCATCGGCATTGACCAGGGCAAAGGCCCCCTCGGGCAGGGCGTCAAAGAACATCTTCTTGGCGGCAATGTAGTTGTCGACCGTCTTGTGGAAGTCCATGTGGTCACGCGTCAGGTTGGTGAAAATGCCGCCAGCAAAGGTGATGCCCTCGATGCGGCGCTGCACGCACGCGTGGGAGCTGACCTCCATGAAGGCATACTCGCACCCGGCCTGCACCATCTCGTACAACAGGCGGTTGAGGGTGAGGTGATCGGGGGTGGTCTGCTTGGCGTCCTGCTCAACGGTGTCGATGATGTTCTTCACCGTGGACAGCAAGCCGGCCTTGTGCCCCATGAGGCGTGCCATCTCGTAGAGGAGCGTGGCGGTCGTGGTCTTGCCATTGGTACCGGTGACACCCACCAGACGCAGGCATCGTGAGGGATGGTCAAACCACTCGTCGGCCAGACGGGCCAGAGCGATTACGCCTTTCTCGACTTGTATGTAGGTGACCTGGTCATCAAGCGTTGCGGGCATGTCCTCGCAAACGATGGCGCGGGCGCCTGCTGCCACAACATCGGGGATGAAACGGTGGGAATCCACTGCAACCCCCTTGAGGGCAACGAACATCACACCCTCGCGGGCTTGACGCGAATCGTTGATCAGGTCAGTAATGTCAACATCGGTATCCCCAACCACCTGCAGCGGCTGGATGGACGATAACAGTTGTGATAGTTTCTTCATGTGTCTGTCTTGATTTAGGAATTTCTTAATTTCAGATTAACTCGCTGGCCGCGCCTGTAGGCCGTTCCCGCAGCGGGACTCTGGCTGGTCACCATACCCGAGCCCGAGAAGTTGACGGTCAACCCGGCATTCTCGAGCAGACGGATGGCCTCGCGCACATTCAGACCGATGACGTTGGGGACGCCTTTCTCGACCCGTGCCGGGGTGGCATAACGATGGGCCGACTTGACGTTGAGTGAGCGCTGGATGTTGTTCGCCATGTTGCTGCCCATCGATGCGAACAGCGTGGGATAAGGCTTGGCTCCCGACTTGGGAGTCTCCTTGGCGTAGTCGGGCGCTTCGCCCAACAGTCCCTTAGCATACATCTTGCGGGCGATATTCCTCATCACCATGCCGCTGCAGGCGCCGGCACCGCGGTCGGCACCCAGCATGAGCACGATGCAGGAGTACTTGGGCTTCTCGTAGGGGAAGAAGCCGCAGAAAGCCAAGCGCTTCTGCGTACCATACTGTCCCTTGGCATTGGTATAGGCGGTGCCCGTCTTTCCGGCAATCTTCACTGCCGAGTCCTGAACCCAGTGGCGGGCGGTGCCGTGCGAGCCCCACACCACGTCATAGAGCATGGTGCGCAACTTGCGGGCATTCTCGGGAGAGCACACCTGCTTGCGGATGTAGGTCACGGGAATGATCGAATCGGGTTCGCCTTCCCGCGAGAGTTTCTTGAACAGGTGGGGACGAACGAACTTGCCGTCATTGGCGATGGCGTTGTACATGGCCAGCGTGTACAATGGCGGGATAGTGGTTGCATATCCGTAGGCCTGACGCGTGAGCGACAGTTTATCCCAGTTCTTGTTTCCCAACTTGGGGTAGTTGGGCGGTGTCTCACCTGCGATACCCGAGTTGAAGGGGTCAAAGAAACCCATCTGCTCCAAACGCTGGCGGAAACCGCCGGGGTTCTGGCCATAGTCCTTGACGATGAGTTTGGCCATACCGATGTTGGACGACGTCTCAATGATCTCGCGAGGCGTACGGGTGGCAGCACCGTGGGGACGGTCGCTGATGTTGCGTCCGGCATACATCCAGTCCGAGCCGGTCGCAATCGGTGCATTGATGTCGGTGACGATGCCGTCCTCGAGGGCCACCATCATCGAGATGGTCTTGACTACCGAGCCCGGCTCATAGGCCAGCACGGCATGGTTGCGGCCCTCGATATAGGTGCCCGTCTTATCGTCAAGTTCCAGGTTGCTGATAGCCTTGATTTCGCCGGTCTCGACTTCCATCAGGACACAGGTGCCCCAGCGTGCACCTGACTCGAGGCACATGTCGTTGAGGCAGTTCTCCACGATGTCCTGCAACTGCACGTTGATGGTCGTGGTGATATCATAACCCTTGACGGCGGGCACAATCTCGGCCCTGACGATGCTGTTGGTCAACTGGATGCTCTGGGCGATGCCGCTCTTGCCATACAACAGGGAGTCGAGCGCCATCTCCAGGCCCGAACGGCCATGTTCACTCGAGCTGAGGGAGTCCTGTCCCACGTTGCCGATACTGCGGGCTGCCATGTTGCCGTAGGGCTTGTAGCGGCGCGTCTGCTTCTCGGCATAGAAACCGTTCTTGTTCTTGGGGCGGCACAGGAAGGGGAAGTTGCGCAATCGCTCATACTGGTTGTGAGTGAGCATATAGGGGAAGAGTCGGTAGGAACGATTCTTGCGGCCCTTCTTGCCGTCGGGGGAAACCCGCTCGGCTGTTTCGAGGATTTCCTTGCGGTCCTGAAGAATCTTCTGCTTCCACTCGATGGCGGTCCTCGAGTTGTCAAAGGCGGCCAAGCTGTCGCACAGCGGGTTGATGTCCTTCATCAGCACCGAGTCCTTGATGCCCTCGGTGAACCAGTCGATGCGGGGGATGTAAAACTGCAGGTTGGCTGCCAGCACCGTGCCGTCATCGGCCAGCAGTTTGCCGCGCTCGGGCTCGGTGGTCACTTTCTTCATCAGCACCTCGGCAGCCTTAGCGTTCCAAGCCTTGGCCTGGATGGCAGTGGTCTTGAACAGGCTCCATGCTATCGCCGACGAGAACAGCAGCATGAAACCCACCACCAGCGCGTAGCGGACGAGAATGTGACGTTTATTGGTATGTTGTTTGGTTGCCATTGGTTGTCAATCTGTTTGTCTAATTACCTAAGATTGTATAACTGGTGATTATCTCTCCTGAACTAGCGTAAAATTTATTTGGAGTTCAACTGGTAGGGCGGCTCCTTGGGGGCGCTCAGGCCCAGGTGCTTCTCGCTCATGCGCTTGGCCATCTCGCTCTCGAGAATCATCGAGTTGTAGTTAGCGCTGGAGTGTACGAGGTCGGTGCGGGCATCGCCCAATTGCTCCTTCAGGGAGATGTATTCCTGCATGTTGCTCTGCCACACAAACTTGTTGGCGATATAGGCCAGAGCCATCACCACCATGAAGATGATGTACTTGGCATTGCGCTTGAAGAACTCAAGCGAAAGCAGACGGCCCTGAAACAGGATCTTGCCGGCTTTCTTTCCCGGCGTTGTGGTGTTTGTTCTTTTCTCACTCATAGTCGATAATTGATGCTTTAATGCTGATAAATAGCTGGGGTTAATGATACTACTGATTACTATTTTTTTCCGGGGCGGCAATCAGCTCGGCCACACGCAGCTTGGCACTGCGCGAGCGAGGATTGCGCGCTACTTCTTCTTCACTGGGAACGATGACCTTGCCGGTCACGACACGCCACGGCGTGTTCACGCGACCATAGAAGTCCTTTTCCTGACGGCCCTCGACATTGCCCGACCGCATGAAGTTCTTGACCAGGCGATCCTCGAGGGAATGGTAGGTGATGATGGCCAACCGGCCACCGGGGTTGAGCACCTCGAGGGACTGGGCGAGCAACTTGCGCAGGGCGTCAAGTTCGCCGTTGACCTCGATGCGCAGCGCCTGGAACACCATCGACAGTTCCTTCTTCTCCTGTGAGGGCTTGAGCAGGGGACGCACCGCATCCACAAGTTCACCCGTCGTCGAGAGCGGGCGGGCGGCAACGATGGCAGCGGCCAAGCGACGCGACTGCCGCAGCTCGCCGTAGAGGTAGAGCACGTCGGCCAGGCGCTCGGCACTGTAGTTGTTGAGCAGTTCGCGGGCCGTGAACGAGGCGCTACGGTTCATGCGCATGTCCAACGGGGCATCGGCACGGAAGGTGAAACCTCGATTCACGTCATCGAAATGGTGAAACGACACACCCAGGTCGGCAAGAATGCCGTCCACACCATCGAGGCCGTAGTAGCGGACGAAATTCTTGAGATAGGCAAAATTGCCGTGGACAAAAGTAAAACGCTCATCATCCAGACGGTTCTCCCAAGCGTCCATATCCTGGTCCATACCCAGCAGACGGCCACCGGGGCCCAGGCACTGAAGGATAGCACGACTATGGCCGCCGCCACCAAAGGTGGCGTCGACATAGTTGCCATCGGGTTGGACCGCAAGCCCGTCAATGCTCTCCCGAAGGAGCGCAGGTATGTGATACTCAAATGTTTGCATAATATAACGACATTGCCAAAGCGTGTGTTGTTCTTCCCGAGTTTTTCGGGACTTCAAAGGTACAACTTTTTTTTCAATGGTTTACAATCAAAAAGAAGAAATTTACAATTTTGAAAATATTTTTATTGACAGGGCTGTTAATAAATTCCTAAGTATTTATTTTCAATCACTTAGAAACTGAGTTTACAAGTGCAAAATAGCTGTTCACAAAAGTAACCCAATGGGCCATAATGCTGTTCCTCAAAATTAACGAGCAAGCATCGTGCCAAGCCGCCACACCCGCCTTCAAGCAGTGCACTACACCACACAGCACGCTATGAGAGAAACACTTACAAAAAATATTGCATATTGCATTGAATTACAGGTAGTTAATTGTTTCCCGGTAAAAAAGTACAAAAATTTTTTACCGAAATCTATAGCAACTTAAAAAAAAAGGCCTACATTTGCAATATGATAATAAACATATGATTTCATGGAAAAAATTGACACGCTTGACAAGAAAATTCTGGAGATTATAATGAACAATGCGCGCATCCCCAGCAAGGATGTTGCTCAGGTATGCGGTGTATCGCGCGCCGCTGTTCATCAACGCATCCAGCGGCTCATCGATGATGGTGTCATTACCGGCTCGGGGTACAACGTGAATCCCAAGCTGTTGGGGTACTCCACCTGCACCTTTATCGGTCTGACCCTTGAGCGCGGTTCAATGTACCGCACGGTGGTGCCCGAACTCTTGAAAATCAAGGAAGTAGTAGAGTGCCACTTCACTACCGGCCACTACACCATGATGATTAAGGTCTATGCCCGCGACAACGAGCACCTGATGTCGCTCGTCAACGACCACATCCAGCACATCGAGGGCGTTGCCGCCACCGAGACGCTCATCTCGCTCGAGCAGAGCATCAGCCGCACATTGCCCATCTACTACAATGATTGAGCAGTGACGGCGCATCAATTGTAACAATGACAGAAACCACGAGCACAGTCCACACGATTGTGTGTAATTCGACGTGCGTTGACCATCATTATATTGTTTTTTATTTGTACCTTTGCCCATGGAATTGACTGAGGCTTGACAGTGACACTGTTGCTGCTGCCCGATACACACTAAACATTAATTCATCACATCAATGGATAACAACCGATATTGCGTTATCATGTGCGGCGGCGTGGGGAGCCGGTTTTGGCCCTTCAGCAAAGCTGCCATGCCCAAACAGTTCATCGACTTTTTCGGCACGGGAAGGAGCCTGCTGCAGACGGCATTTGACCGCATGCAGGGCATTGTACCCGTGGATAACATCATCCTGATTACCAACGAGATATACGAGCCGCTCATCAAGGAGCAACTGCCCGAAATCAAGGATGACCAGATTCTGCTCGAGCCCGCTCGCCGCAACACCGCACCGTGCATTGCCTGGGCAGCCCACCACATCAAGGCCATCAATCCCGACGCCCGCATGATGGTAGCCCCCAGCGACCACCTCGTCATCAATGTCGAGAAGTTCAAGCAGAGCGTCGTGGACGCCTTTGACTTCATCGAGCAACGTGATGCGCTGCTCACGATGGGCATCAAACCCAGCCGTCCCGAAACGGGCTACGGCTACATCCAGGTGGGCGAACACGTCGACGGCAAATTCTATTCGGTAAAGACGTTCACCGAGAAGCCCGACGAGGACCTGGCACGCGTGTTTCTCAGGTCAGGTGAGTTTTTCTGGAACTCGGGGATGTTCTTCTGGAGTGCCGACAGCATCCTGAAGGCACTGGACAACTATGCCCCCGAGGTCAACGCCGCCTTTGAACAGGGCAAGCAGTACTTCGGCACACCGCAGGAGATGGATTTTATCAATGCGCAATTCGAGGCCTGCCCAAGCATCAGCATCGACTTTGCTATCATGGAAAAGGCGCCCAATGTCTATGTCGAGACGGTGGACTTCGGGTGGAACGACCTGGGCACCTGGCGGTCGCTGTACGACCACTCGCCCAAGAACAAGGACGGCAATGTCACCCAGAACTGCAAGGCCCTCATGTTCAACAGCCACAACAACATCGTTGCTATCAAGGGCGATAAACTGGTGGTTGCTTCGGGACTAGAGGGCTACATCGTTGCCGATGTGGACGACGCCTTGCTGATTGTCCCCCTCGAGGAGGAGCAGAAAATCAAACTCTACGTCAATGCGGTAAAGTCCAAGTTTGACGACAAGTATCTCTAACCTAACGCCATAACATAACGATTCAGCCACGGGATCCATGTCGATTGACATGGGTCCCGTGGCCGTATTCAGTTCAGAGCGACGCAGACCGCGACCAGGATGTTACTGGACAGGCTGCTGCGGTTGCTGGTTGGGTGCTGAAGCCTCGCGGGGGCGCTGGAGCAACTCAAAGTTGTCCACGTAGATCTCGGTAGTGTAGCGTTTCACCTTGTTGGCATCTTCCCATGAGCGGGTGCGCAGGCGTCCCTCAAGATAAATCTGAGTGCCCTTGGTGATATAACGCTCGGCAATCTCGGCATTTTTTCCCCACATTACGATGTTGTGCCACTCGGTGCGTTCGGGCACCTTTACACCGTTGGCGTTGGTGTAAGCGCGATCGGTAGTGGCGAGCGTGAATGATGCTACGGGCTGATTTTGTGCAACATAGCGCACATCCGGGGCTTTGCCCACACGGCCCAGCAGAATGACTTTATTAACTGACATGACTTAACGATGTTAATAATGTTTGTTGATATATATGATAACTTATTGTGTAATCTGATTCTAGTGGTTTATCGACCCGTCAGCAACCGGTACCTTTCAGGGTAAGCCCTGCCCGCTCATGCAAGCCGAATAGCAGGTTCATGGCATGTACCGCATTACCGGCAGCCCCCTTGAGCAACACGTCGGTCACGGCATGAATGGTGAGTTCGGCACTGCGGTCATCTTTCTCGAGGCGGATGAGGCACTTGTTGGTGTTCTCAACATCGGCCGTGACGATGGGGCGGTCAACCATGAACACGAAGTGGTGGTCATCGTAGTACTCCTCATAGAGTTGTCGTATCGCCTCCTCATCAACGCCGCACTTCATGCGGACTGCCACCGCCAGCGTGCGCCGCTCGGCAAGCGGAGTCACGGTGAGTGACAGGGGTTGATCAAAGCTTGACTGGCACTGCCGCAAGGCCAACATGATTTCCTGCTGCTGGTCACGGGCCCATACTTCAAGGGGCATGTCGTCCATGGTCTCGCCGCTGGGCAACAAGGCACTTGTGCCCAGGGCCACATGCAACCTGAGCGGATTGTTGAGCATCAGGTTGCGCGCCAACGGCATCAGTGCTAGCAACGCTACGGCAGCAGCACTACCCGGCACAGTCACCTGGCGGGTGTCATGCACGAGCATGCGGCGCTGCATCTCACTCATGCCATAGGCCCATGGTTTGTCAGGTCCATTATCCAGATTGTGGCTGCCACTCAGGTCGATGACATGCAAGTCATCTGAGAGCACAAGACCCTGCAACTGCGCCGTCACAACGGAGCGTCGGTCACACATGAAGATCACCGACACCTCATCGGCACACTCGCCACGAGCACTCACCACGAGGTCGCTCTCGCCGACGATGCCCGGCACCACCTGGTCGAGCCGCATCCCGCGACAATCGCCGTCGCACACCCACTTCAACTCCACATCGGGATGGTTGATGAGGATGCGCACCAGTTCAGCGGCACGCAGGTTGCCACACCCAATAATGCCTACCTTAATCATCAACTGCGGGCTGTGACGAGCCCATGATTGGAGAGTTCTTGGGCATGAACTGCTCAAACACTTCCCTAGCCTGCTCATGGGTAACACCCTCGGCGAGGATGGCCACCACGGTGTCGGCGCCGGCAATGGTACCCAGCACCTCGGCGGGACGGCTCATGTCGATGTCATAGGCCAAGCCAGGTGCATAACCGTTGCGCGTCTTGATAACGGCTAGGTTACCCGAGAACTTCAGCGAAACCAGACCCACCTGCTTAGCGGCGTGAGTATCGGTCTGACGCATACTCAACAACCTGTCCTGCAACTGGTTGGTATCGGGGATAATATACATGTACGTGTTGCGGTCGGTAGCCACCTTGGAAATCTTCAAGGCCTTCAAGTCGCGCGACAAGGTTGCCTGAGTCACGTTGATGTTGTGCTCACGCAACATGTCAGCCAGTTCACTCTGGCTGCCGATGCAATTCGTTCTGATCAAATCGGTGATCAGCTGTAAGCGGTCACGTTTTCTTTTCACGAGTACTTTCTTTTTTCTAGGTTTCTTGGTTAATGTTGTTGTTTCCATTTGAACGATATACTTAAAATTTGGTACGCATGCAAAGGTAATTACTTTTTCGCAAATACAACAACATATTTATAGATTTTCTTGCCACTTTTCCATAGTTTTACTGAATTTTAATAGAATATTCATCATATTCGGTAAGGGGCCCAAGCCATTTACACATTATATATAATTTACTAGACAAATCATGATGAGAACAGAAAGTGTATATCGGAATTCGTTCGGAGACCGTCTGTAAAATGGGGCGACGATAGTTCTGCGTAGCGGCCATCAGCCAGGTTGGATGCACGAAACGTAAAAAAAGCACAGGATGACTTGAATTTTTCCCCCAAAAAATGTATCTTTGTATTGATATATTTACTCACATAAACCAACTAAAAGAATAAAAGTTATGATTCCCGGAAACGCTCAAATTCTTACATGCCCCCATTGCCACGCCCACAAGGAGGTCATGAGTTTAATGTCAGGCAACACCTTCGGACAAAAAGTATGGTCAGACAACAAGAGGATTGCACCGATGCTCCCACAGGTATCGTTTGTACAGAAGTGCCCCTCATGCAATGGCTACTTCTTGATGTCGAGGCAAGAGCCCGATTATGGCAGCAGAAGTTCGTTTGAATTAGGCGACCTCAGCTACCCTGAGACAAAGGAAGCATGGATATCGCTGAAAGACATTCCCGACCTGACGGAAAACGAGCGACTGTCAATGCTGATTATGCAGGTGTGGGCCTACAATGATAAGTTCACACGCGAAACCACAAACCCTGTCCCTCGCGAAGAACAAGCCTACATCAACGGCATCATTGACCAGTTGCTGAACTTGGACAAAGTAGACACCCTGTTAAAAGCCGAACTACTGCGGGAAGCCGGACGATTTGATGAGTCGATGCAACTGCTCGACAATTATTCGACCGATGATAGTTTCCTGAATAAGCTTCAAGCAAAAATCCGGAAACAGGTCCAGGCTTCGGACACGCGGCCGTTCTTGATTTCCGCTATGTTTTGATTTCCGCTCATGGGCCTGATTGCTCTATGGAGCATGACGTGCCCAGCCGCGCCACTTGACAGTTGTATCGAGGGGAGTAGCGATTTGCGGGTGCATTGCCTGCACGCGGTTTCCCTCGAGACAACTGTTTTCACTTCGGGAGCATCCAGTGCGGGTCTTGCTGGAATTTGGCCCACGCCTCCTGCAACTGTTTCTTGCAGGCCTTGATGATGTCATGTCCAGCAGTGAGGTTGGTGGAGTCATTCTCAATCTTGCTGATGTAGTCTAGCAGATTGTAGCACATGGTGAACTGGCCGGTTGCCATGATGTCCGCTGGCATACCTGCGGCTTTTTCCTCAGGCGTGAACCACAGCGTCGTACCCATGCCGGCGGCACGGGCGCTGGTCTGCTGCATGGCCTCACTAGGCAGCAAGGTGCCGGAAAGGCCTTCCTTCTTGGCATTGTCCTTCCATCGTTCGCCGGGCCGCAACTCATAGATGGTACTGGTCACCGCCCTGTTGTGCCACTCCTTGTTGTCATAGACTGAGCTGTAACTTAACTGCCGCAATCGCTTGAGAAACACCTCGCTACTCATCATGATGACCGATTTGGCACGGTTCATGAGCATCGCCTCGAGTGCGGCAAACTTCAGGTGGCTGACGAAGGCGGCATTGTCGCCGACGAAGGTGGCGCCGATTGCACGGAACATCTTCTTCTTGAGCAGGGCGCCAAGCACATTGGCCAGGGAGACAATCGCCGTGATGACAGCCATCACACCCGTCCAGAAACCACTGCCCAGTACTATTGCCACTATCAACAACACCATCACGGCAAACTGCGTGATAAGGCCATAGTTGCGCAAGCGGCCGATGGTCAATTTGCCGATTGATTGCGGCATCATCTGCTCGCATGGAGCATACCCATCCATATAGGGACTGGCGACATCGCTGATGATGATCAAGTCAAGCGCCTTGTCGGTTCGGGATTTGTCCTCACGGTACTTGCGCATGCGCTCCTCGGCCAGCAGAATGGGGTCCACCCCCTGATTATCCACCACACCGCCGTCCATGATGCCGAAACGCTTCTTAATGTCGGTTGCCACATCAGTTTGCCGGGACACCTTGAAGTCATCAGGATACATCATCGGCTCAAAACCACTGGGAAAGCACGATGAGCAGGCCAACGCCTCGCCCAACGTGATGTGGCGCACCACGCTCCGCCCGATGTTGTGCTGCTGGTTGCCGAACACGCCATAGGTCAAGATTTGACCGTCGGTCATGCGACCCTCAGTAATACGGAAACGGAATGGCAGGGAGTTGTCAAAATCGGTCGCCAACGCCGTAAAGTCCTTGACGGGGATTTTGTCGAGGTTATCGATGATGTCGCCCATCACCGCTCCCCCGAATAGGCGCTCGTCGTAGATGCCCGCCATGATTTTGATGCTCGACGCGTTACGGTTGGCTTTCTCGGCGCTCAATCCCAACAATGCCCGCCCCACGAGGTCCTCGTTACACAAGAAACCATACAATTCCTCGATCATCTCATCCACCTGCTGTCCTCGAGCCCGCGCGAGCATATATTTCAATGCCGTGATGCTGCCCCCCGACACCGATGACAGGGCCGTCACGCAATCGAGCAGTGTGCGCCCGTCCTCGAGCCGGATTGCATTGAGCATCGACAGGGCTCCGAGGTCAAAGGTAGCAGCGCGGTAACCGCCACCCGAAAAAGCCAATCCGATGTTCAAGTCGTTGTCCATCTGGTCTAATCAGTTTGTGGATATCTCGTCCTCGGTAAGACAAGCAGTAAAGCCCATTTCACGCGAGCGTTCCTTGTCAAACATGTAGTAGGTCACGTCACCCTCGTCACACATGTTTCCCTCGCTGTCATGCAGCGTGACGTGCACAGTGTAGTAATTGCGAATGTTTCCTTTCAGGCGCCCGCGCAGGGTGATGAGCGGGTCGCGAGTGGAAACCGGACGGCGGAATTTCACCTCAAGCCGCGTAGTGACACCGGCAGCCTGCAAGCGGCGCGAGAGCACCCAGTTGGCCAACTCGTCGATGAGCGTGCTGATGATGCCGCCGTGCAGGGTTTCGACCCAACCGTCGTAGTTGAGGCTAGGTGACCAAGTGGTGACTACGTCCTCGCCGTCTTCCCAAAATTCCAGGTGTAGGCCGATGGGATTCGTAGGGCTGCAACCGAAGCAGTTGTACCCTTCCTTGTCGAGATATGGATTAATGAGTTTCTTCATAACATATACAATTAATTCTTAGCGGACTTGCGCCTTAGCGTGAGGCCGTCAGGATGATTGTCGCTCAGTGATTTTTCGGTGGTGCCATATTTCGAGGCTGTTGATGGCGTTCTGCCACAGGATGTAGCAGCCGGGACCTGCCACCGACAACGGGCTGAGGTAGGTATAGGCAATCCACACGGCAAAGGCGGTGTTCTTCTGCCCCAAGCCCTGGCCGCTCTCGATGACGGTGCCAAAGAAGTGACCGATGTAGCGCCCCACGGCAAACTGCGCCAGGCAGATGACCAGCGACACCAGGGCAATGGTGATGAGGAACACCACAGGAGCCCCGCTGTTGATGATGTTCTTGACGGTGCAGCCCGTGACAATGGTCAGCGAGATGCCCCACATGTAGAACGACAGGTCCTGGATGGCCACCAGCCGCTGCTGCAAGCGCGGCAGGTAATGCTTCACCAGGTAAGCGCCGATGAGCGGCAGCACCAGCACAAGGAACACCTTGTACATAATCATCCAGAAGGCGGTCCAGAAGCTGATATCCACCCCCTTGTCAATGAGCGGGAAAACAACGGGCACGGCGACCACCGTGACCAGATTGGACAGGAACACATAGCTGGTCATCGTCTCCAGGTTACCGCCCAACTTACCCGTCACCACAGGGGCGGCGCTCGCGCCCGGGCAGATGACGCAAGTCAGGATACCTTCCATCAGAATCAGGTCCTTGCCCTTCATCTCAAAGCCCAGTATCAGCCCCACGATGAGCACGACAAACAGCACCTGGAACACAGACACCCACAAGTGCCACATCGCAGGCCGCATCTTGTGGAAGTCCACTCGCAGGAACGTCGTGAACAGGATCAGGCTCATGAACAACGGCAGGATGGTGTCGAACACCGGTTCCATCACCTCGCTCACTGGATCAAGGGCCCGCACCCAATAGAATATCAGATAGATGACCGTGCCCGACACAATCGCGCTGGGCAATGTCCAATTCTTCAAAAAAGTGATTATGGCTTTCATAGCACTGATTATTTGTCTTCGCTGCTCAAAAACTTGCAAAATTCCACCAGACTGCGCTGAATCACACTACCAACCTGAAGATGCTCTTTATACTGTGCCACCATTGTTGGAGACATACTGCGATTCAATGCATAACGGACAACTTCCACATCAGCCTCCTTGCACAGAAGAATGCCTATACTAGGATTTTCATTAGAACGTCTCTCTTCCTGGTCCAATGCCTCAAGATAAAACTCGAGCTGTCCCAGGTCTCTAGGGTGAAACTCCGACACTTTCAGTTCAATGGCGACCATGCACTGCAGCAGCCTGTGGTAAAACAGCAAGTCTATCTTAAAAGTTTTCCCGCCCACAGTAATACCATGCTCTTCGTCAATGAATAGGAAATCCTTGCCCATTTCCAAAATGAAATCCTTCATATGGCCAACAATCTCCTTCCGCAACTTAGTTTCCTTATAACTAAGCGGTAAGCCCAGCATATCAAGATATATCTTCTCCTTGAAAAGCATCGGCGAAACGGGATAGGTCTTTGCCATCGCTTTGGACTGTTTGCTCTTGCCGCCAAGCAAAGAATCTATGACATTGGTCTTTATGGCACGAACAAGTTCCTTGTTTTGTAATCGCTCACGACAAGCATAGAGTATGTAGAACAGTCTTTCTTGATCAGTTGAGCATCGATTCAATATAATTTGATGATTAGTCCAGCCTGTGCTGAACAATACGTTTGGAATTTGTGCCATTTCGAATGGCACAAATTCAGCATTACGATTTTGTGCCGTTTGGAATGACACAATTCCCGCTACCGAGGCAATATCAACCTGGGAGAGCAACTCGGCAAAGGATTCTGTCGAATAGGTGTCATAGAACTGTACCATTTTATAGATAGTGCGGTAGCTCCACCCCCTTGCCGTCGGATCTTGAACATGGATGAATTCTGCCAGTTGCCGAACGACACCGTCGCCCCAGTCAGCTGTTTTAATTTGATGCGAAATGAAACCGCCAATCTCCCACATCATATTCAGGGATTCGTTATTTACGACTTGAATCACCCGATTGCGATGCGAAGAAATGATTTGGGCCACCACCTCAAATTCTGCTTTGTAGACAAGTGCGGTATTCTCGTTCCCTTTGTTGGTTTTCATATCTAGTTGTCGTAACGGTATAATGTTCGAAGCTTTTAACTGAATGGAATCATGCCGATGCAATCATCGACCAAACAATAGCGGGTACAAAATTACTTTTTTTTTACTTCTCAAGTATCAAAAAATGTAGTACTTTCGCACTCGGTAATGAAAAAGCTGCTTAAGGATATAGCATTTTGGGTGATCTACGGCACGTGGTACGGGCTGTCGTTGCTGCCGTTGTGGCTGCACTATCTGTTCAGCGACGTGCTGTTTGTGATCGTGGCCTACGTGATGCGCTACCGCCACCGCGTGATCAGCAAGAACCTGCGCAACGCCTATCCCGACAAGAGCGACAAGGAACTCCAGCGGCTGCGGATTCAGTTCTACCGCCACTTCTGTGACATGCTGGTCGAGACGGTGAAATACACGTCCATGAGCAAACGCAATCTCAAGCGGCGCATGACCTTCAAGGGCTGCGAGCAGGTGGCCGAAATTCTCAACAGCGGACAGTCCATAGCCCTGATGCTGGGACACTACGGCAATTGGGAATGGGTGCCCTCACTGGTGCTGTGGGTCGCTCCCCTGCTACGCAACGAGGTGGCCATGGGGCAGATTTACCATCCGCTCGAGAACGAGGTGTTTGACCGCGTGGTGCAAAAGACGCGCAGCCACTTGGGGTCAGAGTGTGTTTCCATGCGTGAAACCCTGCGCTGGATTCTGGGTCACAAGCGTGACAACCGTCCGTCGATGTTGGGCTACATCAATGACCAGGTGCCCACCTGGCACAACATCCACCACTGGCTCACGTTCCTCAATCAGGAGACGCCCGTGTTCACCGGCATCGAGCGCATCGTCCACTCCCAGAACCAAGCCGTCGTCTATGTCGATATCCAGCGCGTGGGACGAGGCCGATACGAGTGCGAGTTCCAGGTCATCACGCGCGACCCGTCAACCCTGGGCGAGTATGAACTCACCGACATCTACTTCAGGCGCATGGAGGAGACCATCAACCGCGCGCCGCAGTACTGGCTGTGGAGCCACAACCGCTGGAAACGCACGCGCGAGGAGTTTGAGCGCCGCTTCAAGGTGGTGAACGGCAGGGTTGTGGAGAAGCCAACCGACGAAACTTGAGTTTTTCTTGCCCGTTAGAGCAAAAATGCCTACCTTTGCACAACGATAAGACTAATTAACTTACAACTTATAAACCATAAATACAATGAACCGACTTTCGGACCGAATTAACGCACTGGCACCGAGTGCCACCCTTGCCATGTCCCAGAAGAGCAGCGAGCTGCGCGCTCAGGGCGTGGACGTGATCAACCTGTCGGTGGGTGAGCCCGACTTCTTCACCCCCGACCACATCAAGGCTGCCGCCAAGCAGGCCGTTGACGACAACTTCTCGTTCTATTCTCCCGTGCCCGGTTACCTGTCACTGCGTCAGGCAGTGTGCGAGAAACTGCGCCGCGAGAACGGCTTGGAGTACACCCCCGACCAGATCATCATCGGTAACGGTGCCAAGCACGAGCTGTGCAACGCCATCATGGCACTTGTCAACCCCGGCGACGAGGTCATCATCCCCACCCCGGCATGGGTAAGCTATGTGCAGATGGTTAACTTGGCTGGCGGCAAGAGCATCCTGCTGCAGTCGAGCATGGAGAAGAACTTCAAGGTGACCGCAGCCGAACTCGAGGCCGCCATCACCCCCGCTACCCGACTGATCGTCATTTGCTCGCCCAGCAACCCCAGCGGCGCCATCTACACCCGCGACGAACTGAAAGCCATCGCCGAGATGCTCGTCCGTCACCCCGAGGTAATGGTGATTGCCGACGAGATTTATGAGCACATCAACTATGTGGGACACCACGAGTCGCTCGCCCAGTTCAGCGATATCAAGGAGCAGGTTGTCATCATCAACGGTGTGTCTAAGGCTTATGCCATGACTGGTTACCGCATCGGTTACATCGCCGCCCCCCTGTGGGTTGCCAAGGCCGTCAACAAGATGCAGGGCCAGTACACCAGCGGTGTTTCCTCGATTGCCCAGAAGGCTGCCGAGGCTGCCTATAACGGACCGCAGGAGTGCGTCGAGCAGATGCGCGTGGCCTTCCAGCGCCGCCGCGACCTCATCGTGGGCCTGCTGCAGGAGATTCCCGGCCTCGAGCTGAACATGCCCGACGGTGCATTCTATGCCTTCCCCAAGGTGGAGTACTACTATGGCAAGCGCTGTGGCGACACCGTCATCAACGACGACAACGACCTGGCACTGTACCTCTTGAACGAGGCACACGTGGCCACTGTTGCCGGTAGCGCCTTCTGCTGCCCGGACTACATCCGCCTGAGCTACGCCACCAGCGACGAGAACCTGCGCGAGGCCGCCAAGCGCATCGCATCAGCCCTCGCCAAGCTCGCTTGATAAGAAATACAACAAGTACAACAGATACAACAAGTACAAGGGCATCCGCGCTCTTGTACTTGTTGTATTTATTATTACCTTTTAGCCTATAGTTGTCCTACCGCATCGGCCAGTTGTTGCATTCCCTGTTGCAGGATGCTGCGCGGCACGGCCACGTTGAGGCGCATGAAACCGCTGCCGCCACGGCCGAACATCGCGCCGTCGTTGAGGCCGATGCGCGCCTTGTTGACAAACAGGTCAATCAGCGCATCATGTTCCAGCCCCAGTCCCGTGCAATCGAGCCACACCAGGAACGACGCCTGCGGCTTGATGGCCCTGATGCCGGGGATGTGCTTACGGCAGTAATCCACCACCATGTCGATGTTTCCCTCGATGTACTCCAGGCACTGCTCGAGCCAGGGCCCGCCATGGCGATAGGCCGCACGGGTGGCGGTCATCGACAGGAAATTGGGCGAGCACTGCTCGTTGGCCTCCAGGTGGTGGAAGAAGGGCTTTCTCAAGTCGGGGTTCTTGATGACGCACCACGAACTCACGATGCCGGCGATGTTGAACGTCTTGCTGGGAGCCCCCATCACCACACCCACGGCACGCGCATCGTCGCTCACAGTGAGGAACGACGTGTGATGATGTCCGCGCAGCACGAGGTCGCCATGAATCTCGTCGCTGAAGACCACTACTCCATACTTCCGGGCCAGTGCCGCCACCTGTTGCAGCACATCGGCGCCCCAGGCGATGCCGATGGGATTGTGCGGGTTGCACAGCACCATCATGGGCGGCCGCACCTCGTCAAAGATGCGTTCCAACCCCTCCAGGTCCATGCGGTAGAAACCGTCATCGGTGCGCACCAGGGCATTGTTCACCACCATGCGGTTGTTGCCCTTGATAAGCATCCTGAAGGGGTGATACACCGGCTCCTGGATGACCACCTTGTCGCCAGGACGCGTAAAGTGGTTCAACGCCAGCCCGAAGCCGTTGACGATGCCGCCGATGAAGCACGCCTCGTCGCGGGTAAACTCCAGCCCGTTGCGCTCACGCTGCCAGTCGATGATCGACTGCCAGTAGTCGTCAAGCGGCACGCTGTAGCCGTAGATGGGATGCCCCGTGATGCGGTCGGCTAGCGCCTGTGTGATGTCAGGGCAAGCGGCAAACCCCATATCGGCTACCCACAGCGGCAACACGTCCTCGCGCCCAAACATCGCCTGGCGCAGGTCATACATCACACTACCAGTGCCACGGCGGTCAATCACTCGGTCAAAATCATATTGTTTGTCCATATCGTTGGAGTTTTAATTAGGTTTTACATCACAAAATTAGCACAAATCCCGCAATTACCCAAAAAATCATGAATTCTTTGGCAAAACACGAAATAGCTGAAAATCAACGAAATGCATTTTGAAGCAAAATCCCAAGAAATAAAAAAATGCACTTTTTTATAAAAAAAACCGCCAAAACTGTTGGTAGTTTAGAAAAAAGCAGTACCTTTGCAGTCGCAATTGAACAAGCGCTGACTCCGTAGCTCAGTTGGTAGAGCAATTGACTCTTAATCAATGGGTCGTGGGTTCGAGTCCCACCGGGGTCACATTGAAAGCGCGGTAACGAGTTGGTCAACAACAAGTTGCCGCACTTCTCTTTTGTAATTTCCCCATATAAACCCCCATATGTGACACTATTTCAGAGTATTTTTCTCCAATGATAATCTTTCAAATGGGGATATTCTGATGTATGACAATTTAAGTGATTTGATGAGATGTTTTCCAATCATTGCAGTAGCTATTCCCTGTCTTTATCTGAATCCATCAGTCGCTCACCTTTCCCGTTTAGCCATGATTCGTATGAGGCTATCAAAATTTCTCCAGTCATTTCGTTGGCGGTTAAATCTAAAGTGGAACTCATCCAGAAAGCCTTGCAAATTGTCGTTAGAAAAGTGACCACATTCTTCCTTTACCCATTCCCGAATGTTTTCGAGATGTTTAGTCAGTATAGTAATACCAGCAAAAAACGAAATGTTCTTGTATTTTCTCATCATCATACTCTTGTAACCGCGTTGTTCGATAGCCAGTAAGTGTGCACTTGGATGAACGAAACCTTCGATGAAAGGAATGAGAGCGGTTTGTTTATCCTCCCCAACTGTTATAGCAAATGCCCTACCTGGCTCTTTGCCCTTCATTTCTATTCCTATGGTTATATATTGTTCTTTGTTTTTATGCCAGTAGTATTGAGAACGGGCTTTGTAGATGTTGTATATGCCAACGGCTACAGTTCCCGTTAGGCGTTTCTGTTGCATGGCTCCCATAGCTTGTTGGACCTTATGTTTGAAAGCGAGGCAGGGCTTCTGTTGTATACCGAGTTCTTTAGCAAGCAGTATCGACGAATTGCCTGTTCCCGTTGTAGCCATCTTATAAACGATACTGAATGCAGCGAGAATCGGTAATTTCAATCTGTTGAACATGGTTCCGCTAGTCACGCTCTCATCATACTTACAACGGTTGCATCTGCGTGAGTATGGAGATCGTCCTTTATGATAGGTTGTATTGCCACATTTAGCGCATACGAATTCCCCATCTGGCCATTTGATTTCAGACAGGAATCGGTAACAATCATCATCGGCACTGAATCGATTAGCAAATGTTAACATTTTGACTATTATATTATATCACATTTTTTCGAAATGTAATTCAATGATGCAAAGTTAATAAGATTATTTTATCTGGGAGCATTAAATACCTATAATAAAAACGTGTCTTTTATTGAGCTACTGTGACAGCCTACTTTTGCAGCGTCACATTTGACAACGCACTGGAGGCGCCAACCTACCAAAGACGTAGTGGATGTGAACGCCCGTCTGCAGTAGATGGCCTACCGAGTGAGACGGCTTTGAATAATGAGTATATTAAATTTAAAAAATTTATCGACTATGTTTGATAATCAAAACAACAATGTTATCCTTCAAGTCTCACTGGAGGATCTGAAGAAGTTCGCGCAGGAGATTCTCATCGGCGCAAAGTCCATCGCTATGATCGAAGCCGAAGCCGCTGCATCAGGCGACCAGTTGCTAACTGTTGAGGAGGCAGCGCGTATGCTGGCTGTCTCCAAGATGACGCTCTATCGTTGGGATAAAAGCGGCATCCTCAAGAAGGTGGAGATCGGCGGCAAGCGCCGGTACCGCAAGAGTGACATTGAACACCTTGCTGGCTGCAGAATGTAATGTGTTATGGACAGTAAGTCTAATAAACTGCAGATGGGTAAGTCTCGCCTCCACGAAGAGGCGGAACTGCCCATCGATGGCTTGCCTGAGGTTGTCCAAGCGCTCATCAATGAGGTTGTACGGTGCTATTGTTGCCCTATGGAGTTCCCGACGGTTGCCGCCATAGCAGCTTCGGCAACTGTCGTCGGGCGCCGTGTCAAGACCTTTGACGGTGTCTACACTAACCCGCTTATGCTATGGTTTGTGAATGTGGCCAATAGCGGCATGAATAAGACAGCCCCTGTCAAAAGGGTTCTTGAGCCGTTAGCTCATATCAACCAGGAGAACTATGAGGCCTTTAAACTCTCATACGCCGACTGGAAGGCAGATAAAGATCGCGACGAAGCACATCCACCATTGTATGATCAGTTGCTCATTAATGATACGACTGATGAGGCGAGAACCCAGGTGCTTAAAACAAGCAAAACTGGAGCCTTGGATCATCATCCTGAAATCAAAGGTTTCTTTGATGACCTTGATCGTTACACAAAGAGCGGGTCAATTGCCAGGGTGATAAACTTGTACGACGGTAATCAGATTATTGTGAACCGCAAGACAGACCCAGAGCCAATAGTTATTCCAGATCCCTTCATGGTCATCATTGGTGATCTCCAGCCACAACTGCTGGACGCAACCTTTGGAAGTGAAATGTTCCGAAACAATGGCTTGAATCAACGCATCTCCTTCACCATGCCCAATATTGTGGAGTTCCCACGTCGTCATGAGTTCCATTTTAATGAGGACATTATGCAGGCATGGGAGGCTTTCATTCGGAACATTTACATTCGTGACTATAGTACTTTTGAGATTATCCGATTCTCGGAGCCCTGTAAGCAGCTGTACAATGAGTTTCATGACCATCTGCAAGAGCTGAAAGAAGAAAACACCGATGATGGTTATATTCTTTCTATCTATAGCAAACTCCAGATCCAGTGTCAACGTCTTGCAGGCATTGTCCACGTTATGGAGATGGTCAACCCGCGCTATCCCTATGACTTCAATTACATTTCAGCACAAGCAATGGAGTATGCCATAAGATGTATGAAATACTTCGAGAAAAGTGCTTTTGCTGTCTATGATCGTATCAATGGTATAGCGCCGCTATCATGGGGCCGACTAACCCAAGAGCAAATCATCTACGAATTCAGCAAGCGTGTGCCGATTACCCATCCCACATATTTTGCAAAAGGAATTAGCAAGCAACCAAGCTATGTTTCAAAGGTCATGAAGGGTAAGGGAAAGCCTTGAAATCAAGGCACTATAAAGTTAACTCCAAATGTGTTTCAATACATTGAAATACAATCGTTTTGCAACGATTTGGAGTTAACTTTTTATGAAAATGGATATTGATTATCAGCAAGTTAGATGGAGTGAATTTGTGAAATAGTTAACTATTTTCTCAAAATAACTCAAGACTGAAAAGTTAAATCAAAATTAACTCGTTACTTGCTGTATTTCAATATGATACGCTATTATTTGTTGTTGACTTTTCAATATAAAATTATGCAAGACGAGCAAAAACAATTGTATTTTGACAGGCTCATCAGCTGCTTCAACGGAGTGTTCGACAAGGAACCTCGCAACGTCACGTTGCGGGAATTCCTGTTCGACATGAGTGAGCAGCACAAGGAGCAAATCATGAGGTTGCGGGCCTGCTCCAGCAAGCAGGAGCAGAAACATTTCAAGAACTCACTGCCTCATGCCACTATCAGCGGTGTGTTCGACGGAGCGAGGAAAGCGGAGAATCTCGCTGAACACAGTGGACTGATCTGTGTTGATATTGACCAGAAGGACAATCTGGAGGTTCCAGACTTTGGCCTCCTC
>CADBBK010000017.1 GCA_902792895.1 uncultured Bacteroidales bacterium
GATGGTCTCGCGGATAGCCTCGGTCACACTGCCCATGGCGATGATGACGCGGTCGGCATCCTTGGCGCCGTAGTAGTCAAACAGACCATACTTGCGGCCAGTGATCTCGCTGATCTTGTTCATGTAGTCCTCGACGATGGCGGGAACTGCGGTATAGTAGTCGTTGCACGACTCGCGGTGCTGGAAGAACACGTCGGGGTTCTCGGCAGTACCACGGGTAACGGGCTTGTCAGGATTCATTGCGTTGCGGCGGAACTTGGCCAGCTCCTCCATGTCGATGAGGGGACGCAGGTCTTCCTGGTCCATAGCCTCCACCTTCTGGATCTCGTGAGAGGTGCGGAAACCGTCAAAGAAGTTGACAAAGGGAACATGAGCCTTGATAGCGCTCAGGTGAGCAACACCGGCCAGGTCCATTACCTCCTGCACACTGCCCTCGGCGAGCATGGCAAAACCGGTCTGGCGGGTTGCCATCACGTCCTGGTGGTCACCGAAGATACACAGGGTGTGGCTGGCCAGCGTACGGGCCGAAACATGGAATACGCCAGGGAGCAACTCACCGGCAATCTTGTACATGTTGGGGATCATCAGCAGCAGACCCTGCGACGCAGTGTAGGTCGTGGTCAGGGCACCGGCCTGCAGCGAACCGTGAACGGCACCGGCTGCACCACCCTCGCTCTGCATCTCCTGGACCATAACGGTCTCACCGAAGATGTTCTTGCGGCCTGCGGCGGCCCACTCGTCCACGTGCTCGGCCATCGTTGATGACGGAGTGATGGGGTAGATTGCGGCTACCTCAGTGAACATGTAACTGATGTGGGCGGCAGCTTGGTTACCGTCACACGTCATGAATTTCTTTTCTTTACTCATAAAATTTTAGAAAAACTGATATAGTTAGTTATTAGTCAATGTTCAGTTTGGTTTACAGGGTGCAAAGGTACGCATTATTTTTTTAATAAGGTATATAAACTTGAAAAAATACTTTACATGCCCTGGCGCAGACGGCGACCGCTGCCTTGAACGCCTACTCCAGTGCTGCTGCCATCCCTGTCGTGGGCTACATCATCGCCCGTCTCAACGAGCGATTGGACGAGCCCTTCGTCACCGTCAACACCGTGACCGGCGACAAGGGCATAAAAACTTGTGCAAGCCGAATGCAAACGAGCTCGCTCGATTTGCTGAGGCGCCGCCAAGTTTATCCAACCAGGCGCAGGACGAGTACCAGCGCCTCATGAACAATAAATCACCGAAATCTAAGAGAAAATGAAGTGTTTTGCTAAATATTCGCTACCTTTGCAGATACTATAAAATAAAGGGTAATCGTATGAAAAGTATAGTATACTGGCGAGTGTTTGTGAATTCAACCAAAGAATCAACAGTAAAAAAGCTGTTGGCTCCATTGTTGGAAGTTCTTGGCGCAACAGCAAAAGTAGAAAAACAGGAAATTTATTGGAAGGACAATGCTTTGACAGAAGTTAACATATCGCAACCGATAGAGTTTCAAAATTTTGAATCTGAATTAATGGGGGTGTTGAAAATATCTTCTATGATATCAAATAATTGGTATCTGACACTACCTACAGGCTTATCCAATACTACAGGAATAGAAATCTCAGGAGTAGCTGATAACACAACGATGAATGGCATTACATGGGTGAGTTTTGATGTGACACATGAGTAATGAACAACCCATCAATGCAATGATAGAGCGAATTTACAATATTTTTTAAAACAAAAGAATCAGTATGAAGAAGTCAACAAAAAGAATCAGTTCAATCATCTTGATTGTCGTCTTGGCAATAATCGAGTGCTTGTTATGCCTTGGCATTGCCCTCGATGGGAAGTATCAAGTAGAGCTTTCCGAGGATCTCGCATCTATCGAGGCGTTTTACCGTGATGTGACAATTCTCGAGGTATTCATGTTCATCAACCTGGGCATTGCAATTGCATCACTAATTCTACTTTGGCGGAAAAACATGGAGTAAGCATGCACTGCCACATTATGCGTTCATAGATGCGATTACATTAATACAGGATAAGGCTATGATAATTTATGATGCCGATGAATTTGAAAAAATAGATTTGATATAACATATCCGAAAGGGGCTGCTTTTAGCTATCTTTGCAAGAATCAATCTGTAGTTAATACTAATTTAGTTGTAATGGAGTATTTGTTCCGAAATCTACTGGAATTATATCTTGGTACTTTTATTAGATTCGTATATTTGCGATATATTAGAAGGAAGGATGTGCGCTTTAAGGAACTGCTACACCCAGCACAAGAAGGAAAGATTGACAAAGATAATGAGTTGGACATATTCACGAATGAAATGGCTAACCGAAGTTATGGTTGTATTTTTCTTATAATTATTGTTGGAATTTTGGCTTATTTCCTGACCTAATCATTTTCATGAATAATAAATCACCGAAAAATAAAAGAAAATGAGTGTTTAGCGAAAAAAATCGCTATCTTTGCCTAATAAAAATTCTCTAACAGGTTATGCTAGAAATAAAGAATCAAATAATAGAGCGTATTGATGAATTCACTGTTGATGGACATGACTGTGTAAGTGAAGGCATGACTCTTGAGCATTGCCATATTCATGAACTTGATATAATGGCGGTTAGATTTTCGGGCAAAGTGACTATCTGTAATTGTATTATTGACAAATTAGGTATTCATTCAACTGTGTTTGGTGCTGGTCTGAATTTTACAGGAAATATCGTAACGTCTGATATCGATTACCAGATGGGAGGGCATAATAATGACGAAATGATCATATCGCATAATATCTTTAATGGCTTCTTCAGTTTCTTTGATTGCATCTTTGAGAAAAAATTGATAGTAAAGAATAACATATTCAAAAAAGGGACTGACTTGTTAACGAGAGAAAACAAAGGATTTGATAACTGTTTTAATGGCGGTGTCATCTTGACTGATAACATTGGCCCTTTGAATGTTATGCCATAATCCCCGTCTTTTCAAGCTTTACGCGGTTGATTTACCTTTGTGGCAAATCAACCGCTATTCTTTATGATACTCACTATAAACGGAAAGCAGGCAGCGCTGAAGAAGGGGTCTTCGATAGAATATGTATCGGAGAACCGCATCTTCACCGATGCCGATGACTACAGCATGGAGATCGAACTGCCCCTGGCAGACTGTCCGCAGAACCTGGACATCTTCGGGATGATCACCCGCAAGGACGTGGACACTGGTGACATCTTCTTCGATGCGGTGCTGCAGGACACCAACTTCTTCAAAAATAGAGCAAGCCGAATGCAGAGTCAAGCTTGCTTGAACTCTGTTAAGGCGTAGCCTATTTTATCTAACCGAGGTGCCGTCGTGATCACCGGCATCACGCAGGAATCAGTCAAGGTGCAGTTCCTGGAGAAGCGCAGCTACCAGAACTTCTTCCCACGCTTCGATGAAAATTTGTGCAAGCAGAAGACAATGCCAAGTTTACTTGAGCATTGTTAAGGCGCAGCCAACTTTATGCAGACCTACATCGACGAGCTCGACCTGGGCAAGTGGCCCAGCATTTACCCCGACAACTCGCCTACCGGCGGCGGGGCCCAGCCAAGACCCGGGGAAGAAGTGTCCTACGCCTCTCCGGCGCAGCTCTGGAGCAGGACGGAGGACTACACCGCCTTGCCGTGGGTTGCAGACCATATTAGTTTAGATTAGGTAACGAAACCCTAAGAATGCATTCCACCTCAATATTGGACTGTGCAAAAGGAAGGAATTGGCTATAGGCGGTTTTGTGAAACAATTAAAATTTCTTAAATATCACGATATGTTTATTGTTTTACGATAAATTGATTTATCTTTGCAGTGGAATTAGTAATCAAAAGCATTCTACATTATGAAAAAGACATCCAGCAAACTATTGACAATCTTGTGCGTGTTCGCACTCATCTGCACCCTCATGTGGGTGGCGTTTTATGCTATTCAGAGCTATTACGTCTTGACGACTGGCAGCGGTAACGGGGTGATCAACTGGGGCTCGCCGAACATGGGCGGCAAGTTGACCATGTTTGTCATCAACCGTATCCTGATTATCACGTTGGCAGGGCTGATGGCTGCGTTTGTGTTCAACATCCTCAAGCATCTGAAGGGAGGCACCATTTTTAATCGTGCCAATGTGGTGCTGTTATGGATTATGGCGATAGTACTGCCCATCCATTCGTTCATCAGTGATAATATGGGCTTTGCCTGCTCGGCCTCTGATCACTATGAATGGTGTCTGACCGACACCCCGTTTGTCTATGCGATTGTGGCAGTACTGGTTGCCGTACTTTACAAGTTGGCATACGACGCCGCCGAGGAACAGAAGTTAACCATCTAAACCCCCTTGTGAACTATGATTATCGTGAATCTTGATGTGATGATGGCCCGACGCAAGATGTCGCTCAACGAGCTGAGCGAACGCGTGGGCATCACTATAGCCAACCTCTCGATTCTGAAGACCGGCAAGGCCAAGGCCGTGCGCTTCTCCACCCTCGACGCCATCTGCCGTGCCCTCGACTGCTCTCCCGGCGACATCCTCGAGTACCGCCCCGATCCCGAGTAGGTGAGATGGTAATGCTGGCGATGGCGGGCAAGGCTGTGATCACCCGAAGGGTGTCCGTTGAGTAACCGGCGGTAATGCTGGCGACTTAGCGTAGCGAAGGAGTCAGCATCACCGCCGGAAAAGCAATCTAAAGGCCTGTCGCTGGAGGCGACCCCTTGTAACGTCAATCTTTCAAGAAATATTTTTCATCAATCTCGATACCATTCTCAAGTATGAATTGCCGATACTCCTCAGCGAAGGTCGTCTTATGGTGATGCTCCTTTTGATTGATGATGTATTGCTTCACTATCGGAATTTGCTCACGGGAATAAGTGAAGGCGGCATATCCTTCGCCCCAACCCGAAAACAACGGAAAGGAAGTGTTCTGTTTCAGCCAACTGCTGGATGCAAACTTTAACCCTCGCACAAACTCCGATACCGCAACTTCAGGAGGAATAGACACCAACATGTGGATATGATCAGGCATACCCCCAATGCGGTACAATTTAGCCTTATGGCGCTTGGTGTAGCCATAGATATAGGCGTAAAGCTCACGCTCATGCTGCTCATCTATCGCAGGAATGCTGCAATGGGTACGGAACACAATATGATATACGAGATTGGTATAACTCATGATGGCGCAAAGATACTCATTGTGGCACAATTATACAACTCTCGACAAGCAATGGGGTCGCCTCCAGCGACCTGGGAGATGGTATCTCTCCCCCAGTGAATCAGATGTCCGCGCTACGCTAGCTCATCTGATTCACTGGGGGTTACTCAGAGGTCACCCTTTGGGTGAGTCGCAGTTCGGCGTCTCAGCCGTGCCCTCGACTGCTCTCCCGGCGACATCCTCGAATACCGCCCCGACCCCTAATGCTCTCCGCGCTCTTGTTGTCTGTTTCCGTTTTTTCCGTATGTGCGTGCAAGTTTTACATTTCTTGTTTTTCCCTTTTAGTGTGTCAAATAAATTGCCGCAGGGTACCTCCCGGTGACCTGCGGCAATGCTTATGAAATAGAATAATCTACTTATTTCTTTACGGGAGCCTCCTCGAGGGCCTTGACGAGCAGTTTCCAGAAGGGCTCGGCTGCGGGGATGTAGGCTCGCTCGATAGTGGTGTGCGGGCTGCGCAGCGTGGGACCGAAGCTCACCACGTCCATGTGCGGATACTTGCCCAGGATGATGGAGCACTCCAGACCGGCGTGGTCAACTTGTACGATGCCCTCCTCGTTGAAGAGCTGCTTGTACAGGTCGAGCAGCATGTGCAGGGCCTCGCTGTCGGGGTTGGGATCCCAGCCGATGTAGTCACCGCCGGTCTCTACCTTGAAGTCGGCGAGGTGGAAGCAGGTCATGAGCATCTTAACGATGTAGTCCTTCATGTCCTCACGGGCCGAGCGGGCCAGGATCTTAACGGAGGCCTTGCCGTCCTCGATGTCGATGATGGCAAGGTTGCTCGAGGTCTCAACCACGTTGGGATAAGCGGGGATGAAACGTACCACGCCGTCGTGGCAAGCGTACAGGGCGCGCAGGATGGTCGTCTGGTCGTCGAGGGCCATCTTCATCTTGGGACGGTCGATAGCCTTCAAGGTTAGGTCCACGGTGTCCTCAATGAACTTGAACTCGCTCTCGAACTGGGCCTTCATCGTCTTGACGAGCTTCTTCAGACCCTTGAGGTTATCCTCGGGAACTACAACTACGGTCTCGGCCTTGAACGGAATGGCGTTGCGCATGTTGCCGCCATGCCAGCTCACCAGGCGGGCCTTGTGGTCCACGATGGCAAGTTGCAGCAGGCGGGCCATCAGCTTGTTGGCGTTGGCGCGGCCCTCATGGATCTCGAGGCCGCTGTGGCCGCCCTTCAGGCCCTTCAAGGTGATGCGCACAGCGGTGTCGCCGGTAGCGGTCTTCACCTCGTTATACTTGCGCGTGCAGGTAACGTCGATACCACCGGCGCTACCGATGACGAATTTACCCCAGGTCTCGCTGTCGAGGTTGAACAGGATGTCGCCCTTCATCTGGCCCTTGGGCAGGTCGTTGGCGCCATACATGCCCGTCTCCTCGTCCTTGGTGATGAGACCCTCGATGGGACCATGCTTGAGGGTGTTGTCCTCCATGACTGCCATGATGGCTGCCACGCCCAGACCGTCGTCAGCACCCAGCGTGGTGCCGCGGGCCTTGATCCACTCGCCGTCGATGTAGGGCTCGATGGGATCCTTCTCGAAGTTGTGCTTCGATTCGGGCGTCTTCTGGGGCACCATGTCCATGTGGGCCTGCATGGTGATGCACTTGCGGTTCTCCATACCGAGAGTAGCGGGTTTACGCATCACGATGTTGCCGGCGGGATCCTGGAAGGCCTCCACGCCCACCTTCTTGGCGAAGTCGAGCAGGAATTGCTGGATTTTCTCAACATGTCCCGAGGGACGGGGAATCTGCGTCAGCGCATAGAAGTTGCGCCAAATGCACGTCGGTTGCAGTTTTTCAATTTCGTTCATTTTCTTGATTCTGTTAATGTCTTATTAGGTTTAAAAAGAATGTTATCTATTACGGCTGCAAATATAATAAAAGTTTTTAGTTCCTGCTCCTTAGTCCTTAGTTTTTTGCTTGATGGCGCTCATGCTTGCACTTTAGCGTTTAAGGTTCATCATTTGGTGAGAACAGAGCGCAAAACTAAAAACAAAGGACTATAAACTAGGGACTAGAAACTTTTTTACTACCTTTGCAAGGATTAAACAAGATTTTAGTGTATATGAAAAAGATTATTTCTACCGCTCTGATTGCTGTCATCGGTATGTTGTCTTGTATGGCATCGGTTCCCGATGCCCCTCAAGGAAATGACGAGATTATTCTCCACGCCTGGTCGTGGTCGTTCAACACCATCCGTGAGCATCTGCCCGAGATCAAGGATGCAGGCTACACGATTGTGCAGACGTCGCCCATCAACGAGTGCGTCGTGGGCGAAGGCGGCGGGCGCCAACTCTTCGGCCACGGCAAGTGGTATTACCACTACCAGCCGACGGACTGGACCATCGGTAACTACCAGCTGGGAACGCGCGACGAGTTCAAGGCGATGTGTGCCGAGGCCGCACGTCTGGGACTGCGCGTCATCGTGGATGTGTTGCCCAACCACACGGTTATCGACCGCACCCAGATTAACGCGCGCCTCGACAGCGCCGTTCATGGCCGCGAGAACCTGTTCCACGCCAACGGCCTGTGGCCCATCAAGGACTACAGCGACCGTTACCAGTGCACGACGGGCGAGATGGGTACGCTGCCCGACGTGAACACCGAGAACCCTGATTTTCAGTACTACTACATGCAGTTTGTCAACGACGTGTTGGCCTGCGGTGCCAGTGGCTTCCGCTACGATACGGCCAAGCACATCGGCCTGCCGAACGAGATGCGTGACCCCAAGTCGCCCGAGAACGACTTCTGGGACGTGGCCATGGGCCGCAAGGCCGTCAAGGGTCTTAGACTGGCCGTGCCCCGCGAGCAGCTGTTCATCTACGGCGAGGTGCTGCAGGACCGCAATGTGCCCGAGCAGGGCTATGCCGAGTATATGGACTTGACCGCAAGTAACTACGGCTGGGTGCTGCGCAACGTGCTCAACAAGCACGATGCCCGTGCCGATAACCTGCTCACATGGCACCACTCGGTGGATCCCGCCCACCTGGTGACTTGGGTAGAGTCGCACGACACCTATTGCAACGACCACGCCTCGGCCGGCATGAGTGACGAACTCATCCGCCTGGGATGGGTCTTCTTGACTGCACGCAAGTATGGCACCCCCCTGTTCTACTCCCGTCCTCACGGCAGCACCCGTGATAACTATTGGGGTGACAACGAGATCGGCAAGGTGGGCAACGACGAGTTCAAGCATCCCGTGGTAAAGGCCGTCAACGAGTTCCGTCACCGCAACATCAGCCAGCCTGAGAACATTATCTACAGCGAGAACGGCAAGCAGATCATCGTCGAGCGCGGCAACCGTGCCGCCGTGGTCATCAACCTCGACGAGCAGCCCAGCCAGGTGGCCATCCCCGTCACCCTGCAGAACGGCAAGTACCGCGACGTCGTGACCAAGCAGCGTCTGCAGGTCAAGAATGGCGTCCTCAAGGCCACCCTCGCCCCCATGACCGCTTTCGTTATCTACAAATAACGGCTAAGCCGTTGGAAACGGCATTAGCCGTGCATAATGGATAATGTTTATTGTTTAATGAAACATCTAATGCCGTTGAAAAACGGCATTAGATGTGGATAATAGAGAATGGTTTTGAGGAATGGAAGATTTTCAATTTCAATTCGAGAAACTTAATGCTTGGCAAGAAGCGCGAAAACTGGTGGTGACTGTCTATCGGCTGATGGAAAAGTTTCCAAAAACCGAGAACTATGCACTCTGCGACCAGTTGCGTCGAGCTGCGATTTCAGTACCCTCGAATATCGCCGAAGGTACAGGGCGAATGGCCGTTAAGGAACAAATCCATTTTCTTGAAATCGCATTTGGGTCGTTAATGGAGGTCTATTGCCAGTTGCAAATCGCTGTTGACCTTGGATATATCTCTCCTGAAGACATGCAAAAAGTAAAGCGAGATATCTTCACAACCTCAAAACTCATAAGCGGTCTGCGCACAAGCAAGGTTGCACAATTAAACGGCTGAAAGCTGTTTTCAGCCGAATGGATAAAGGAGAATGTTTAATGAGTTATCAGAACGGCTTTGTGCACTGCGATAGCCATCTTTAAACATTAAACATTCTCCTTTCTCCACAAGTAACGCCGTTTTCCAACGGCGTTACTTGTTTCATTAAACATTCTCCATTCTGCACGTCATTTAGCCGACGGCTAAATGACGTTTTAAAACCCTCTTACGGCTTCGCTGTGTGCTTCGTATTTGGCGTAAGCTTCCCGGGTTGCCTCATCCATTTTGGACTCTTGGTTATAGAGGCTGGAACTCAAGAAGTTGAGGCTTTTAAAGAGTTCCGTATCCTCTTCACCGAAGGGTTGGTTGCCATGGGCTACTTCCATAACGCCTTCGCGCACTTTTTCGATGCCGTATTTTTGCTCAAAGTAGGTTAGCAGGGCATCACACTGAGCCACAGCCTTGGAGAAGAATGTCTTGTCGGCAGTGTAGTCATCGTCAGAGAAAACTTGACTGCTCAGGGCCTCAATCAAGGCCTTGTCAAACCCGGGAGCCTGGGCAGCCCCTTGGGCTAGCGCGGTGTTGTTGGCTCCAGCGATGAGCACCACCGCAACAATTGCAAATATGCGTAATAGTTTCATTTCTAGTAAAGTGGGCTATAGTTGATAAAATCTTGCAGTTAGACCTATGGATGCTGGCCTATCCCTACCACGTCAATGAGCGGATAGTTGCCTGAAGACTGCGTTTAGCCTATGGGCATAATCACCGCGCACGATGACGTGGTGGTTGCCGATGCTGCGCTCCAGGAAGTAGTCCAGAGGCTCGTCGAGGCGCAGGTGCAACTGGGTGCGGCACATGTTGGGGTTGGTGGTGCACTTGAGCAGTCGGGCTCGGCTGATGAAGTAACGCTCCATGCCCTTACCGCCGCACTTGACCACAGTCATGTCCATGGGGTCGAAGATGCCCTCGACGGCGACACCGCTCAGCGACTCATAATGGTCGCGCACGATGTAGCGGTCGGTCATCGCGGGGGCAATGGTGCAGTGGGCAAATACTATCTCGTGAGCGGCATTGTCCAAAATCTTGGACGGATTGGCCATGAAGGTCATCTCGCCCGTGGCAGCCTGTACGGCGAGCATGGTGAGCAATGTCTGCTCGTCGCCCTCGCAACCGGCGGGAATCCCCTCCTGGTTGAGCAATGCCAGTGCCACACAGCCCGTCGTGCGGGTAGTGGGGATGAGGTCAAAGCAGTTCAGCGTGAAGGCATCCAGGCGGTAACGCTCCACGATGCCCTTGACCGAGCGGTACAGGCGCATGGCCTTGACCACCTCGTCACGCGACGGCTCCTTGATGCCACTGGCACGGGTGATGAACTCGTCGGTGATGGTTTGCACCTCGTCGTCGGTCACGGCCTCGTAGCCCTTGACCACCTCGTCGAGGGGCACATCCACCATTTCTACACCCCAGCGCTTATGCATGGCGGCATAATCTACATTGCTGGCGATGAGCCACCCCGATGGCTTGCCGATGACACCCACGCGCTTGCCGTGCAACGTGGCCACGGCTTCATGGGCAGCAGCGTAATCGTTGATGCCCTGCATGATGAAACCGGTGGGGCCGTGCAGCACTCGGCCAGGGCGGTCGTCCTGTCGCATCCACGACAGAATCTCAAGCGAGGCGGCAAGCGAGTTCTTCAAGCCGTCAGCGATAAGCACCACATAGGGTGGCAAGCGGTCGATGTTGGCCTTGACCATTTCCTCCACACCGCCGCTGCCCACGAGCACCATCGTGGCGCCCTCGGGCATCATGCCGTCCAGTTCCTCGGGGAAGATGTAGTGCACCTCGTACTTCTCGGCTATGGCGTCGAGCAACTCGTGATGGTCGGTGAAAATCGACTCACGACTGGCCAACGACGAGGCAAATGTGATCAGATTCAGTTTCATCATACTTCAACCAAAATTCTCAGAACTTGTAGCGTATGCCTGCGAGAGCGACACCCTGCTCACCGATACCAAACTCGGCAAAACCGCGCAAATGCTGGCCACCGGCTTCAACACCGATAAGCGATGCCTGGAAGTTGAACAGCAAGTCCTTGGCTGTTGACTTGTCACCGGTTTTCTTGCCGTTCTCATCATAGTCCTCATCGTTGAAATAGGCATAGGTGACACCCGCTGCCAACTTGGAGTACAGGCCCCAGTGACTCTTGCGCAGCCAGTTGAACTTCACCGAAGGCATAAAACTGAAGTAACTCCTGGTGATGTGCGATGATTGTACATTCTCGTAATATGAATCCATGTCGTTGGACGCAAACACTGCCACGGCTCCGACTCCGATCAGCGAACTGGTGTGATAGTAGTATTCAAGTCCGATGGGGCCAACGTAGTTTTTGGTCTTACGGGTTTCTCCAAATATGCAGGGAATGATATCGGTGTAGACATCAAACCATTTACTGTTGGGGATAGTACCATAACTGATGCCTATCTCGTGACGGGTTTCCATCTCGTCCTGGGCTTGTACGGGAATACACAAAAATGTGCTGATGGCTAAGGCTGCCAATAAACTCTTAAACTTCATAATAATATTGTTTTAATTGTAGTTAGTGTGAAATTTTGCTCGCAAAGATACTTCTTTTATTGAAAATATAGAGCGCTTTTGTCATGTTAAGATAATTATGACAGACAACCTGTTTGCCTTATTTGTATATTCTGTCGAAGTGATCAGTAATTTTTTGCATTATTTGTTGCGTTTTTATGAATTGTTTCTTAACTTTGCAGCGTGTGCTTAATTAACTTCTACTAATTATTTCTAATTATTATAAGTCTTAAACGATGAAAAAGTTAATCTCCTTTATTTTTGCATTTTTATTGTGCATTGGTGCGAACGCTCAGTTAATGACAGACGTTCAATTCTCCACGAGTTTCAATCAGCGAGCCACGCAGGCCGCAGAACAAGGAACGGTGTCTCCCGATACCGTCAAGTTGAGTACCATTGTCGGCGTCCCGGTTACTGGGGTAATTACGGTTACCAATACGGGAACAGTCCCAATCTATCCTTTATCGGCTTACAGCAGTGTGACAACGTTTTTCACCTTGGATGACAACTTGGGAGAAATTCCTCCCGCTCCTGGCAACAATGTGGGTGAGATTATTGTTACTTATCTGCCCACGGCATCAGGTACACATACTGCCAATTACTCGATAAAAATCGGTGATGTCTTTAATCGGGTGATTCTTGAAGGTGTTGCCCGTGATGTAAAGCAAGGCGATGCCGATGGCGACGACGCAGTGACAATCAACGATGTGGCAGTTCTCATCGACAACCTGTTGGGCAACAGTGATGGTTCACTCTTTCTCCCTGACGGTGCCGATGCGGACAAGGACGGCCAAATCGGTATCAATGACGTGTCGGTTATCATCGACTATCTGCTGCATGGCACGTGGCCCGAGCCCGAGCAACCCGATGTTTCGGACAATGAAACATTTACCGTCAATGGCGTGACCTTCACCATGGTGGGTGTGCAAGGAGGTACATTCACGATGGGTGGAACTCCCGAGCAGGGTAATGACACTGATGAAGACGAGTATCCCACTCATCAGGTGACCTTGTCCGGTTTCAGCATCGGCGAGACTCCGGTCACCCAAGAGTTATGGCTTGCTGTTATGGGTAGTAATCCTAGCGAGTTTTCCAGCGCTAATGGATATACCGAGAATTTGAACAAGCCTGTCGAAAGTGTCAATTGGAATGACTGCCAGGAGTTTATCATTAGGCTGAATGAGTTAACAGGCCGGGTGTTCCGTCTGCCGACCGAGGCTGAGTGGGAGTTTGCCGCTCGTGGCGGTGTCAAGAGCAAAGGTTTCAAGTTCTCGGGCAGCAACTCATTAGGCACCGTTGGCTGGTATGCCTATAATCTGCCCTCAACAACCATCGGCGCCGACGGGTATGGTACACAGCCTGTGCGTCAGAAACTGCCCAATGAGTTGGGTATCTATGACATGAGTGGCAATGTCAGGGAATGGTGCCAGGATTTCTATGGTTCTTACAGTGCTGAGCCTCAAGTGAACCCTTATCATGCTTCTGGTACGAATCGAAACCTGCGTGGAGGTATCTGGAGTGGTGTGGAGAGATTCAGCCGTGTAGCATATCGCAGTTCTGGTGCTCCGACTTCAGCTGGGTCGAGAATTGGTGTGCGTCTTGCTCTGGATGCACCTGATGCGGCCTCCTTGTCAATCGCTCAAAACGGCTTGACCATTGAGGTGGAAGAAGAAGGATTTGTGGACATTCTCCATGGCAGTGGCAATTACACCTACATTGTTGAGGATGGCGCCGAACATGTGTCATGCCGGTTTTTCAATAACCAATTGTATGTAACTGGCCTCAGTTGTGGATATGCAACAATCATCATCAGGGACAACGTCACAATGCAGGAAACCGGTTTTGTAGCCCAGGTGACCCTGACCTTGTCGCAGCGCAGTTTAAAAATGATGGTCGGTGAGCAAATGACCATTGACATCACCAATGGCTCCGGGAGTTATTCCATCGAAGGATGTGAGGACATCGTGCAATGCCAGATCAGCAATGACCAGATTGTCGTTCAAGGCCTCAATATCGGTGCCGGAACAGTAACTGTCAAGGACAATGTCACCCAAGTTAAGGCAACATTCAACGTAGATGTTTTTAAGGCTGTAGCAGACGAAACTTTCACTGTTAATGGGGTGTCATTCACAATGAAAGCCGTTCCTGGTGGCTCATTTACTATGGGGAAGCCCGCTGAAGGCCAATCCTATTATGGGAGTTCAATGCCGGTCCACAAAGTTACAGTGTCAAGTTATCAGATTGGCGAGACCGAAGTTACCCAGGGCTTGTGGTTGGCTGTGATGGGAACGAATCCAAGTCGTTTCTCCAGTGCTAACGGATATACCGAGAATTTGAACAAACCTGTAGAATATGTCAATTGGGAGGACTGCCAAGAATTTATCTCCACATTGAATGCGTTAACCGGAAAGAACTTTAGGCTTCCTACCGAGGCCGAATGGGAGTTTGCGGCCCGTGGAGGCAGGTTTAGCGGGGGTTATAAGTATAGTGGAAGCAATGTGCGTGATGAGGTCGCTTGGTATAAGGGCAATATTCCCTCCTCGACTTCCGGCACAGATGGATTCGGCACTCAGCCCGTTGGAACCAAGATGGCCAATGAATTGGGAATTTATGACATGAGCGGCAACGTTTGGGAGTGGTGTCAGGATTGGTATGGCGATTATCAAAGCCAATCTCAAATAGACCCCACTGGCCCAGAAAACGGTTCTACACGAGTGGTTAGAGGTGGAGCATGGAACTCTACAGGATCCTATGATTACTTAGTAATAATTTGTAGAGAAGGTAAAGTACCTACAGGCAGATCCAATGAACGTGGACTGCGCCTTGCTTTGTAAGGAATCCATAGTTTAAGGATCATCAAGGATTGGTGATCAGCAAAATTATGGACCTGTGCCCAAATGTCAATAGACAACGAAAAGCCGAACCGTCGACTGGCGGTTCGGCTTTTCGCAATTAGTTGAATGAATTGATCTCAATCAAGGGGAATTTAGAATCGTGTTGTTTAGCGTTGAGGAACCGGTCGTAACGGGAAAAGGCGGCAGTGGCATCACGAGCGGTTGCGACCTCAAAGAAATTGGCCTCGTGTTTCCGGGGATGCCAGTTGCCGACGACATGGCCGCCGTCGAGGATGACGGGGTAGAAGATGCCGTTGTTGGTGTGGGCATTGGAGCGGTGTTCGTCAGCCAGGACGTGATGTCGTGACTTGTAGCCGATGAGGTACTCGTCAAACGAGGGCAGCAGAATCATCTTGCTGCGGCAACCGCGGGTACGGCTGTCAGCATGCAGGTAATAGGTCACGCCCCGGTAGTTTTCCTCAGTCAGTTCGCTCTTGATGCTCTCGATGCCCGCACGGCAATCGCCTCGGGACATCCCAGTCCACCACACGAAGTCGTCAAGCGTAGCGGGGGCATGGCTGCGGAAATACTTGCGGGCCAACATGGCCAGCGCCTCGTCGCGGGTGACGGCGGGTTGGGCGGGGATGCGCTCGTCGAGCAGGGCATAGGTGTTCTGGTTGGGATGATACTTGCCGCTGCAGATGATGCCATCATACTCGGCAAACCGCAGGTAGACGCTCATGGTGTGGGCGTCATCGGTCAGGCCTCGCTCGGTGAGCATGGCCTTGAGTTCCTTGCCGGTGACCGAACCGCGGCCTTGCAGGACTTGGGCTATCAGGTCGTTAGCACGTTTTTCCTCATCCTCGCTGATGGCGCCACCGGTTTGTTTGAGATAGCCTCGGGCGGCGCGTCGGCTGCTGTCGGCACACAGCTGGACCATCCATCTCAGGTCCTGGGCAGTCGTCAGTTGCCACGTGCAGCGGAACAGGTGGGTGCGGATAAGTTGTCCTTGGTCATAGGCTTGCCTGTAGGCTGCCAGCGAAGGCCGGCGGGTGCGCATGGCAACAGCCCACGGTATCATGCTTTTTTCCTGGGCTTGCATGAAGCCGAACCAGTCCACAACCTCCCATGGCGTGTCGAACTGGGGGGCAGCCAGTTGCTGACTCAGTTGACGGATGTTGGGGATGTTCATCAGATGGTGTCGGGATTCTCTTCTTCGGGTTTGGCTGTCAAGGCGTTTTCGACATCGGCCAGGGCGGCAGCGGCGGCATTCTCGTACTGGTCGAGCGTGCGGGACTTGCGGATGGCCTTGAACAGTTTGTGGCTGGTACCGGGCAGGAAGGTCTGCCAGATATCCTGCAGGTGGCGCACCAACTGGGCCTCACCGCCGTTGAGTTGCTCGGTGTAGCCGTCAACCAGCAGGTCGTGGAAACGGCGGTAATCATCGGGGGTAGCATCGGGCGTGAACATGCCGGGGTTGGCGGCAAGCCCGCTGCCCACCATCACGGCGGCAAGGGTGGAGTAGCGCTCGATGGTCTGCTCGATGTCCTCGACCGTGCGCAGGCTGCCGTTATACACCACGGGCCAGGGCGAGGCAGCCAGCAGGGCCTCGAACTGCTCGATGTCAAGGTCGCCCTTGTACTGCTGTCTGCCTGTGCGGGGATGGACAGCGATGTTAACGGGTTTGATGAGGTCCATCAGGGGCAGTATATCCCGCCACTGGTCGTTGCTGTCCCAGCCGATGCGCATCTTCACGCTGTATTCCGCCCCCTCGACGGTGGCAAGCGCCTTGAACAACGCCTCGACGAGGTCGGGGTGTGCCAGCATGCCCGACCCCTTGCGGTGCATAGCGATGGGCGGGAACGGGCATCCCAGGTTGATGTCGATGCGGCTGTAGCTCATCTGGCGGAGGGCATCGACCATCATCAGGGCATGGTCGGGCTGGCAGGCGAGAATCTGGGGAATGAGCGTGATGCCCTCGTTGCGCTCGGGATCCACGTCGCGCAGGTCCTTGCGCCTGACCTCGCCATGCTCCACGCGCATGAAGGGGGCATAGTAGGCGTCGGGCCCGCCAAACACTTCGTGCTGGGCCATGCGCCACACGTTGTCGGTCACTCCTTGCAGCGGTGCTGCAAGCACTGGTATCTTGATGTTGTCCATATTCTTTATTTTGTTTTGATGTATCTGCCGTCGGTAATCCGTTTGATGCTCAGGGTCTGGAAGAGCAGGTCATAGGCCGACGTGCTGTTGTTGTCGTTGCAGTCCTCGTGGAAGAAGGCGATGTCGCCGCTCGTGGTGGCAATCATCGTGGAGTAGGCCGAATAGTTGTCCGTTACCTGGTAACATTTCCAGCCCCATGAGAAATCCTGAGGCTCGTCATAGTCACTGTCGTCGAGCAGCGCCTTATAGTAAATGCTCACCCGTTGGCGTCCCTCACCGCGCGGCACCGATTGCAGGGCCAGGTGAACTTGACGTCCGTCGCTGGTGCGCTGGGCGGTTACGATGAGCAGTTCTCCGTTGCATGAGCAGTTCTCGCTGTAGGTGCCCGATTCCGCATCGTTGCTCACGGCCATTTCGCCCCACGAGTTGGTGTTGTAGTCATAGATGTTGAACAGTCTGCCGCTGGTGGCCGTCTGCTTGGAGCGGCAACTCAGCAGCACATTGCCGTTAGGCAGTTCCTCGATCTTGGCCTCATCGCCGAATGGAACCGTCGTCGGTCTTGCTCCGGGACCTCCCAGGGCCTGCCATGTCTGCCCGAAGTCGTCGCTGTACACGACCAGGCACCCTACTTGGGCTGGACCGTCAATAGCCGAGTAGATGCGGTAGTGGCTGCCCTGCTTAATTTGGTGGCTCTGGCAGATGCGGCCGCTGGAGAAGAACAGGGCGTTGACCTCGGGGTAACCGGCAAAGATGCCGTAGATGTCGCTGGTCACGTCTGCGCCGGTCCACGTCGTGCCGTTGTCATTGCTCGTGTAGCGCCCGACGAGCAATGGGTTGGCCAGTGTCGAGGCTAGGAAACCCTGTTTGCCCGATGCACACATGATGAGCAGTTCGCCCGTCTCGCGGTCGGCTACTGCCGCCGCATCGCCGTGGCTGTTGTCGAAGCCCTCTTTCCGCATCACCCCGTTGGCAATGACAAAGGCTTCTCCCCACGACTTGCCGCCATCGTCGCTGATACGGCCCATGATGTCGATTCCCTGGTTGCTGCCGATGTCCGAGTTGCTGTTGTGCCTGTCGTCGGCAATGGCGAGCAACCTGCCGTCTTTCATCTGTACAAGCGCGGGGATGCGGTAGTAATGGTTGGCGGAAATGCTGGTATCATACACGGTTTCTACCGTTGGCTCGGGATCGTCGGGGGGAGGAGTGGGCACATGACCGCCCAGAATCACGTTGATGACCTCGTTCACGTCGGCAACGGTGACCTCGCCATCACCGTTCACGTCACCGTAGAGGCCCTGTGCAACGGCTGCCTGCGACAGCAGCGCTGCCAGCAATATCGCGATTGATTGTAGTAACTTCTTCATGTGGTCAAGTCTTTTGAATCCATATCTCGGTATGATGCAGTACGGCTCATGCCGTGCCCTACAAAAATAGATGTATTATTTCATTCTTACAAGTTTTGAGGCCAAAACTGCCAATTATCTTGACTTTAACCCTCATGATAGGAGGCAGAAAACGGCCTCAAAGAGCCCGTCCTTGAGGCCGTTTTGAATGGATAAGGTAACTTTTTTCAAAAAAAATTTGGTCAGTTGGGGAATTGATTGTACCTTTGCAGTCGCTTTTAGCAAATGGCGGGATAGCTCAGTCGGTTAGAGCGTCGGATTCATAACCCGGAGGTCCTGAGTTCAATTCTCAGTCCCGCTACATTCAAGGGGTCGCACCAATTGGCGCGGCCCCTTGAATTTTCTAGTTTATCGTCATATCCGAGATCTCAGAGTTCTCCGAGATCTCCGAGTAAATCACATGTACAGTTTCTGGTTCTCAAAGTCCACCTCGCGGTCGAGCAGGGTGATGAAGTCGTCGAGCACCTCGCGGTCGATGTCGCCCAGGGTGTACTCGTTCTCGGCGTCCTCACGGATGAGGGCTATCCACTCACGGCGTGCGGTAACGTAGTCCTGGTGGATGCGCTCCACATCTGCGTCGGTCAACTCTGTGATGCCGTAGTAGTCGAGAATGATACGATAACTCCATGACCAGCGCAGTTCGTTGTAATTGGCATGGATTTCCTTGAATCGGGCGTTGACAGCGTCGATGGTGCTGAGACGTCCTGCAATGATGTCATCGATGATGCGGTCCTCGGCACTCTGCGGCATGAGCAGGCCTGCCAGGTCAATCCAGTTGCCCTCGCCGTCGGTTGTGATGGGAGGAACGGGTTTGTGGCGCTTGAGCACGGCGCCCATGTAGATGCGCAATGCCATGTCATAGTACTTGATGCCCTTGTGCAGCAATGGCGCCTTGATGACATACTCGTGGTAGTTGTAGGTGCTCACGTTGTCACCGCTGGCAGCACGCAGGTTTTCCAGGATTTTCTTGCCGCGCAGCACCTCACTGATGGTGAACGGGCTCAGCCAGTCAAAATTGACCACGCTGCGGTGTTCGCCCTTGTAGCGCTTGTCGCGCTTGGGCCACTTGCGGATGTCGCGGTACAGACCCACCGTGGCAAAGTTGCGGCCGGGCTTCAGGTACATCGTGTCGCCGTAGGCGATGAGGTAGGAGAAGGGCAGGTCACGCGTGTCGGGATGGTACATCAGTTTGCCAAACAGCACACTGAACGAGCCGATGTTGGCCGGCAGCAGCAGATAGGCACCGCTGGCGGTCTTGCAGCCGCGCTCCAGGTAGCCGTAGTGCATGGGTCCCATCTTGTAGGCATGGTTGCTGAAGTTGGTGGCCGAACCAGCGTTATAGAACGAGTACATCGCACCGATGAGCAGCGAGCTCTTGTGGTGGCTCACCGTGAACGGGCCGCAGAAGGCGGCACACGCCTCGCCGTTGGACATGTAACTGTTGGCAAAAAAGACGCTGCTGGCAGCGGTGAAACCGTTCTCCAGGTGGCAGGACTCGCCCACAAAGCAGTCGGTCAGCTTGACACTGCCAAACAGGTGCGATCCGCCGCTGATGATGGTGTTTTCGCACATGACACCCGTGCGGATGATAATCGGGTTCTCGACGGTGCTCTTGATGGTGCAGTTATTCAGCCGCGACACACCGCAGACCTGGCAGCCGTCGTCGATAATGGTGTTGATGACGACGCCCGTGTTGATGATGCGCACGTGGTTGCCGATGGTGCTGCACTCGGGCCTTGAGGCGGCTACCGATTGGGCTACCATCTGTTTGATGGCATCCATCAGCGGCTTGTTGTCGCCATGCTTGACCATGAGAGCCGCAAGTTGGCTGTTGAGGTCACTGAGCAGCAGCAGGTTGCCGTCGCCCACCTCGTTCAGCACGGCGATGGTGTGTCCCTGGCCGTAGTTGGGAGTGCCCTTGGTATCGATGGTGCTCACGTTAGAGATATAGCAGCCGTCACCGATGGTCACATTGTTCAGGTAGTTGCCGATGTTCTCGATAAGACAGCCGTCACCGATGGTCACGTTGCGCAACGTGGCGTTATAGATACCGCAGTTCTTCACAAATCCGTCGGTGATCTCAACGGTGCCCTGTCCGTTACCCAGACGGGCCCAACCGTAGAACTGGACGCGGTGGCAGCGGCTGGCGTCAAAGTCAGCAGTCACCATAATTTCGTTCCAGTCTTGTGCCCAACAGTCTTTGTTCTTCAAGGACTCGATTTGTTGTTCAGTCAGATGGAGGTATTCTTTCATGTTTTAGATGTCAAATTGATTAAAAGTAGCCGCAAAGGTAGTGCATTTGGCCTGCATCAAACAACAATCCCCATCATTTTAATATTTGATAGGGATTGTAAATGCTTTTTTTGAAAAATGCTTAATCCAGGCAGTGGATGAGCAGATCGGTCTTGCCGTTCTCGACCAGGTGGATGACCAGTTCGCCGAACAGCGTGTTCTGCCAGGCGAACCAGGCGCGGGTGTAGTGCGTGGCATCATCCTTGTGGAAGGACTCGTGCATGAAGCCCGTTCCGGCGTCGGTGGTGAGCAACTGGCGCATGCACCACGCGATTTCCTCGTCGTTGTCGGCAGTGAAGGCCTTCATCATGATGCTCATGGGCCAGATGAGGTTATAGGCCGTGTGGGCGCCACCGATGCCTTCGCAGGCCTTGCCCTTGAAGAAGCAGGGATTGTCGGTGCTCCACACAAAGCGGCGTGTGTTGCGGTAGATGGGGTCGTCCATCGGCACGTCGCCCAGATAGCCCATCGCCAGTAGGCTGGGTACATTGGCGTCGTCGGCCAGCACGCGGCCTCCCCAGCCGTCCACCTCGTAGGCGTAGATTTTGCCGTACTTCGGGTGCTCGACGATGGCATACTTGTGCAGTGCGTCCTCCACCTCCTGCGCCAGGTCACGGCACTGCGTGGCCAGGGCTTGGTTGTTGTTCACCTTGTCGAGGATTTCGCCTGCCTTGCGCAGTGAGCTCACGGCCATGAAATTGCTGGGCACCAGGAACGGCAGCACGGTGGCGTCGTCACTGGGGCGGAAACATGACACAATCAGCCCCACGGGATTGACGGGAGGTCCCCAGCCATACCATGTGAGCGACGACTTAGCATCGATGTCGCGGCGCATGAACTTGTACGGGCCCTTGTCGCCGCCCTTGCGCTGCTGCTCCTTGAAGGTGCGCAGCACGGCTTGCATCGCCTCCTGCCACAGGTCGCCGAAGATGCTGTCGTCACCCGTCACGAGCCAGTACTCATAGGCCAGGCGGATGGGGTAGCACAGCGAGTCGATTTCATACTTGCGCTCGTGCAACTCGGGCTTCATATCGGTGAGGTCGTCCTGCCACTGGCTCCCCGTCGGGCCGTCGTTGAAGGCGTTGGCATAGGGGTCCAGCACGATGCACTTGAGTTGCCGCAGGATCACGCCGCGCAGCATGTGGCGCAGTTTCTCGTCTTGCCGGGCATACTTGACGTAGGGCCACACCTGTGCACCGCTGTCCCGCAGCCACATCGCATGAATGTCGCCCGTGTAAACAAAGGTGTCATCCTCGCCGTTCTCGTCCAGACGGTAGTGTACGGTGCTGTCGAGCGTGTTGGGGAAGCAGTTCTCAAACATCCACGCCAGGCGCGGGTTGCACTTGATTTTCTTCAACACTTCCTTGATGCGCTTGTCGATGATGGCGCTGGTGAACAGGCGTTCCTCGACTGGCGGGCGCTTGGTGATGTAGGTCGTGGTGGCGTCGCTCACCATCGTGGTGTAGCGCTCATGCACGTCGGCCGAGGCCGACAGCGCGGTAATCGCCACGATACCCAATAACAGATGTCTCAGTTTCATAGTCTTCTCTTTCATGTATTTGCTGCAAAATTAGTCAATTGTTTTCGGTTTCTGCTGCTCGGTTTTCAGTTTTTGCGTCAATGTTGGTCCAAATAGAGTGTTTTTTTAACAAAAAATGTGGAAGAATTCATTTTTTCTAGTAAATTTGTGACCTGCAACCAAATTCGATTTGGGCCTATGAGAAGAAAATCCATCCTTTTGAGCCTGCTGGCGTGCTTCGCGTTGGCTGTTTCGTCACAGCCCACCCAGCAAGCCCAGGAGTGGGAGTGGTACCTGGATGAGGTGGTGAGCGAGACCTTTGTGGGACGCAACTACTTTGAGTACTACTATACGCCCAGCGCTTCCGACATGGAGCAGCAGCGCTCCAATGGCGAGGTGAGTTATTTCCTGAACACGCCTGCGGGACTGAACAGCAAGAAGGTGCGCGACATGATTGACCGCTTGATGGCCAGTTATGACGACATCACTCCAGTGTGCGACTGGCAGATGACGGCAACCACCTACTGGAAGGAATTCCGCTTTGAGAAGAACAAATTCCGCTTCAGCGTCAAGCGCAAGGAACTCGACGACGGCACCTACTATGTGAGTGTGACCGAAACCGCGGGCTACTATAAGTCGTTGGGAAAAGCCAAAAAGGAAAGCACCAAGGCTTCGCCTGAACAGACGTCTAAGGCTTCGGCCGAGCCGACAGCCGATAAACCCGTCAAACGCAAGGGACGTGGCCGACGTGCCATTACCCAGGACGATGTCGAAGCCGCCGATGGCGGCACTCCTGTTGCTGACGACAGCGTTGGCGCAGGCGACGACGAAGTGGCCGAGCCCGTCATGACTGAGCAGCAACGGCGGCGCGCCGCCCGCGAGCGGGAACAGGCGCTCAAAGATGAGGAGCGTCTGGCCAAACGACGTGAGCAGGAGCAACGCCGAGAGGAAATCAAGGCACAAAAGGAGGCCGAGAAACTGAAAAAAGCCGAGGAAAAGAAGAAACGTGAAGAGGAACGTCGGCTCAAGAAAGAGGAAGAGCAGCGCCAGCGCGAGCAGGCCCGCCTGGAGCGTGAGCAGGCCCGAAAGCAGGCTGCTGCCCCCAAACCCGTCGAGAGCCGCTATCACTGCAGTGACGTGTCCCTGTGGCTGAGTGAGAAGTATGACTTCACACAGACCGATGGCGACGGTGCATCGACCTGCAGCATGTTCTCGACAGCCGTCAAGGATGTGGAGATGGCCAAACTCGCCATCAAGAACGCCCTCAAGGGCAGCAATGCCCGCATGGCAGTACCCTGGCGTGTCAACAGCAGCACCGGGAAGGTTGAGACGGGCTACTCCGTTGACGGCCATGTGCTGGTGTTTGCTGTCGGAAAGAACGACGAGGGCAATGTCACGCTCGACATCATTGAGGTGAGCGGCGAGCAATTTGAAGAATTCAAACAGGGCCTTGACGCCAGCCAGTGATTCCCGCCCGCTAACATTCGACAAGAATAACATAACCATAATAAAATTTAATGTGATGAAGACAAAACTGTTTATTACCTTAGTAGTGGCACTGCTGGTGCTGGTTGTGGCTTGCAAGCCCAACCGTGACCACCATGCTATGCCTGTGGCCGATGAGTTTGTTCTCCCTGAGGTCTCCGACGTGGTGATGTATCAGGTCAATCCGCGCGTGTTCGCTCCGTCCAACTCGTTCAAGGCCATCACCGCCCGCATCGACTCCATACACGACCTGGGCATTAACATGATATGGATTATGCCCATTTATCCCATCGGCGAGGAGAAGAGTAAGAACTCTCCCTATTCGGTGCGCGACTACAAGGCTGTGGCACCGGAGTACGGCACTGTTGATGACTTGCGCAAGCTGGTTGAGACCTGCCATGAGCACGGCATCGGCGTCATCCTCGACTGGGTGGCTAACCACACTGCCTGGGACAACGTGTGGGTTCAGCAGCATCCCGACTGGTACACCCACGACTCGACGGGCAACATCATCTTCCCGCCGGGCACCGACTGGACCGATGTCGCCGATCTCAACTATGATAACAAGGACATGCGTGCTGCCATGATTGATGCTATGCGCTATTGGGTGGACAGCGTCGGCGTGGACGGTTTCCGCTGTGACGTGGCCGACCAGGTGCCGGTGGACTTCTGGAAAGAGGCCATCACCACCCTGCGCAAGTCTGCTGAGCCCCGTCACCTCGTCATGCTGGCCGAGGGTGCCAACCCTGACAATTTCACTGCTGGCTTTGACCTGAACTATGCATGGGAGTTCATGGGAGCCATTGCACAGGTGATGAAGGACGAGGCCAAGGTAGGCAAACTCGTCGAGGTCGATAAGCACGAATACAAGGACCTGGGACCGGGCAAGTACAAACTGCGTTTCACCACCAACCATGACGAGGCCACCAAGGCTTCACCGATTACCCTCTATGGCGGTGAACGTGCGTCGATGGCTGCGTTTGTCGCTACCACCATGTTGCACGGCGGTATGCTGGTGTACGGCTCTCAGGAGGTGGGGTATCCCGAACCCATCAACTTCTTCCACTATGTGCCCGTGAACTGGAATGCCAACCCGGCGCTGCGCAACGAGTACAAGAAACTCATCGCCATCTACAACGAGCATCCTTCACTGCGCAGCAGCGGCAAGGTTGTCCCCTTTGACGACGACCAGAACAATGTGCTGTGCTTCGAGCGCGTGCTCAACAACGACAATGTCCTGGTGATGGTCAACGTGCGCGGCGATGCTCACAACATTGAGGTGCCTGGCATGTGGGCCGGCCGACCCGCCCGCAACCTGATGACGGGCGAAACAGTCGAGCTTGACCGCTGGATCACCCTGCAGCCCTACCAGTACCTGCTGCTGTACAACAAGTAACGACGACAAGTCAAGTAACTACACCGGGGGGACGGTTCTTCGTCATGATGAAAACCATTTGTGTTTTCCGTGATGAGAAACCGTCCCCTCGTGTTGGATCCGTGCCAAAGTGAGGGTAATGGCATCGTAAGGTGCTATATTATAGCATCTTATCGCTACTCATGGGGCATAAAAGCCAACAAAACATACTGGTTTATATCACTAAAAAACAGTTAACAAGAGTTAAATATTTAATTTTCTTGTTCAAGAATTATGTTTTATAACATATAAAGCATTACCTTTGCACTCGATTTTTCATCAGGACAAAAAATCGATGCCGTGAGGCATGAGGTTATTGTCTGAAACAAGGTTAAGATTTAGTTTTAAGGTTTATGTTAATGGTATTAGAGGTTAATTAGATTTTTTTTCAAAATGATCCGCGGCGAGAGTCGGGGATTTTTTTTTATTTATACCCTCTCATTGGGCAATACTTGGGTGCCCAAAATTTTATTGTCTTTATCGTTTTCAACACATAGCATCTGATCGTGAGGTCTGGTGTGGGTGGCTGCCTTTTAACAATATATTTGTTAAATTAACGGAGTTTTCACGCGGGGGTGTTGGGTAATGATGTATTTTTGCACGTTGTTTAAAAAAGAAACGATAGACATTATTAGAAAAACAATATTCTTATGGCAGAAACAGTCAATATCCGTGAGTTAAATGACCTGATTGCAAGCAAAAGCAACTTCGTGAACTTGATTCGTCAGGGCATGGACCAGACCATCGTGGGACAGAAACACCTCGTGGACTCGTTGCTCATCGCGTTGCTCGCCAACGGGCACGTGCTGCTCGAGGGTGTGCCCGGCCTGGCTAAGACCAAGGCCATCAGCACGCTGGCATCGCTGATTGACGCGCGCTTCTCGCGCATACAATTCACTCCCGACCTGCTCCCCGCCGACGTGGTGGGTACGATGATCTACAGTATCAAGAAGGAGCAGTTCGAGGTCAAGAAAGGCCCCGTGTTTGCCAACTTTGTCCTCGCCGACGAGATTAACCGCGCTCCGGCCAAGGTGCAGAGCGCTCTGCTCGAGGCCATGCAGGAGCGTCAGGTGACCATCGGTGAACAGACGTTCAAATTGGACGATCCCTTCCTGGTGCTGGCCACCCAGAACCCCATCGAGCAGGAGGGTACCTACCCGCTGCCCGAGGCACAGGTGGACCGTTTCCTGATGAAGGTGCTCATCGGCTACCCCAGCAAGAGCGAGGAGAGTGACATCATCAGGATGAATATCGCTCCGGACCCCGTCGAGGTGCGTCCGCTGGTTACCCCTGCCGACATCGTGGACACCCGCAAGGTCGTGCAACAGATCTATATCGACGAGAAGATCCAGAAGTATATCGTGGACATTGTGTTCGCCACCCGTTTCCCCGCCGACTACGGCCTGAACGACCTCAAGAGCATGATTTCCTTTGGTGCATCGCCCCGCGCATCAATCAACATGGCACTGGCATCGAGGGCTTATGCCTTCCTGCGCAACCGCGGCTATGTCATCCCCGAGGACGTGCGTGCCGTGTGCCACGACGTGATGCGTCACCGACTGGGCCTGTCCTACGAGGCCGAGGCCAACAATATCACCGCCGACGAGATCATCAGCAACATTCTGGACAAGATTGCAGTTCCCTGATAGTGGGCTTTAGGCTTTAGGTATTAGGTTTTAGGCTTAAGGGGTGTGAGTTGATTACAGGCGATTGTAATCCTACCTGAAACTTAAAACGAACAACTTAAAACTGGAAATGGATACCAATGAACTGTTGCGCAAGGTCCGCAAGATAGAAATCAAGACCAAGGGCCTGTCGCAGAACATATTTGCCGGCGAGTACCACTCGGCCTTCAAGGGCAGGGGTATGACCTTCAGCGAGGTGCGCGAGTACCAGTATGGTGACGACGTGCGCGACATCGACTGGAACGTCACGGCCCGCTACAACCGCCCCTATGTCAAGGTCTATGAGGAGGAACGCGAGCTCACGGTGATGCTGATCGTTGACGTGAGCGGCAGCAAGGACTTTGGTGCCGTGGGTGTCGCCAAGCGCGAGATGATGGCCGAGATTGGTGCCACTATCGCCTTCTCGGCAATCCAGAACAATGATAAAGTGGGGGTCATCTTCTTCAGCGACAAGGTGGAGAAGTTTATCCCTCCCAAGAAGGGCCGCAAGCACATCCTGCTCGTTATCCGTGAGTTGCTCGACTTCCAGCCCGAAAACACCGGTACCGACATCAACATGGTGCTGGAGTACATGACTGGAGCGTTGAAGAAGCGCTGCACCACCTTCCTGGTGAGTGACTTCATCGATGAGCATGACTACAGCAAGTCGCTTTCCATCGCCAACCACAAGCACGACGTGATTGCCGTGCAGGTCTATGACAAGCGCGAGTCGCAGCTGCCCGACGTGGGGCTCATGCGCGTGCGTGATGCCGAGCGCGGCACCCTCAAGTGGGTGAACACCAGCAGCAAGCGCGTGCGCGATGCCTACAGCCGCTGGTGGTACAACCAGCAGCAGGCCCTCAACGGCACGTTGCAGCGCTGCAACGTGGACGTGGCCAGCGTGGCGACCGACGAGGACTATGTCACCGCCCTGATGGGCCTGTTCAAGAACCGCGGTGTAGCGAGATAGAGAATAGTTGATTGAGCCCCTCTAGGGGTTAACCTGTGCCGCGACATGTCGCGGCCAACCGAAAAACTAAAAACTAGACACTGAAATGTCACAGAACGTGAGACATATCGTGATGACAGCCGTCCTGATGCTGGCTACAGCAGCCATGGCATGGGGCGGTAACGTCACCTTCAAGGCACGGCTCGACAGCGCCACTCTGCTCATGGGCAAGACCACGGCGCTGCACCTGGAAATCACCCAGGACAAGGGTGCACGCGGCTTTTTCCCGGGCGAACAGGCCGACACGCTCAGTGCCATGGTCGAGATTGCCGACCGGCCTGCCGCCGACACGACCGACTTGGGCAACAACCGCATCCAGATCAACCGTGACCTGATTATCCAGAGCTTTGACTCGGGCATGTGGATCATCAAGCCCATCCCCTATGTGGTAAACGGTGACACCGCCTACTGCAACCAGCTTACCCTCAAGGTGCTGCCTGTTGACGTGAGCAAGATGAAGGACATCCACGACATCAAGCCCGTCGAGGATGTTCCCTTTAATCTGCTGGACTGGCTGCCTGATTACTGGTGGGCCTGGCTATTGGGCCTGCTGCTCATTGCTGGCGGCATCTGGGCTTACCGCAAGTACTACAAGAAGGGCATCAACCCGTTGAGGCCTGGCAAGAAGCGTCTGCCGCCCTACGAGGAGGCGATGATCAACCTGCAGAACCTCAAGGCCGCTCAACTGTGGCAGCAGGGCAAGGAGAAGGAGTACTTTACGGGCCTGACCGATATCCTGCGCGTGTACATCGACCGCCGCTTCCACATCAATGCGGTGGAGATGACCTCGTCACAGATTATCGAGACGCTCAAGCGCAACGACGAGACCCGTGCCGTGAACGAGCAGTTGGAGATGATCCTGGAGGTAGCCGATATCGTGAAGTTTGCCAATGCCCGCCCGCTGGCCGACGACAACGAGGTCGCCTATCGCCGCGCTGTCAACTTCGTTGAGGAGACGCGTCCCGTAGAACAACCCGAAACTAAGGAGGAGGTGAAGAAATGATGAATCTTGCTCACCCCGGATGGCTATGGCTCTTGCCCGTGCTGATGATTCCGCTCATCGCATGGTACATCTACAGCCAGGACAAGAATGAACCCGAAATGAACGTGTCGTCAACGCGTGCGTTCGACGGCATAGGCACGAGTTGGAAAGTATGGCTCAAGCACCTGTCGTTTGCCCTCAAGATGGGCGCGCTGGTGTGCCTGGTCATCATCTTGTGTCGCCCCCAGACCAAGGACAGCTGGTCGACCAGCGATGTCGAGGGTACCGACATCGTTATCGCGATGGACGTATCCACCAGTATGCTCGCCAAGGACTTCTCTCCCAACCGTTTCGAGAGTGCCAAGCGCGTGGCCACCCAGTTTGTCAGTGGCCGCAACAACGATAACATCGGCCTGGTGCTGTTTGCCGGCGAGAGTTTCACCCAGGTTCCCATGACCATGGATAACGCCACACTGGTCAACGCCATCGGGCAGACTGAAATCGGTGCGCTCGAGGATGGTACAGCCATCGGCGATGGCATCGCCACTGCCATCAACCGCATCCGTGACGGCAAGGCCAAGAGCAAGAGCATCATCCTGCTCACCGACGGCTCCAACAACACCGGTGTCGTAGCACCCATCACAGCGGCCGACATAGCCCGCAAGTTTGGCATCAAGATTTATACCATCGGCGTGGGCAGCAACGGCACTGCCGACTATCCCGTTGCCATCGACTATGCAGGCAACATCCAGTACCAGCGCATGCCCGTGGTCATCGACGAGGCCACGTTGAAGAAAATCGCCTCCACCACGGGCGGTAAGTATTTCCGTGCTACTTCGGGCGGCGTATTGAGCAATGTCTTCAAGGAGATTGACCAACTGGAGAAGACGCACATGGACGTGCAGCGCTTCACCCACACCGAGGACCACTACGAGCCTTGGGCGCTGTTGCTGCTGGGCCTGCTGCTGTTGAGTCTGCTGATGGATTACACGATATTGAGGCACATTCCTTGATGTGCTGCGCACAGTTTAGAGTTTAAAGTATAGAGAATTAAGAGCTATGATTAATTTCGCTCATCCGCAATATTTCTATCTGCTGCTGTTGCTGCCGGCATTGGTACTGCTGTTCCTGTGGAACCGCCGTGACCGCCGCCAGCGCCTGCAGCGATACGGCCGACGCGACTCCATCGAGCCGTTGATGCCCGAGGTGTCGCGTTACAAGCCGTGGATTAGGCTCACGCTCGAATTGCTGTTGCTCACGATGGTCATCGTGGTTCTGGCACGTCCCCGTGCAGGCTCTAGCAAGACGACAACGCGCGTGCATGGCATCGAGGTGATGGTCGCTGTGGACGTGTCCAACTCGATGAATGCCTCCAGCACCGACAATCCCCAGGACGTGAGCCGCCTGCAGCGTTCCAAGATGATTCTGCAGAAACTCGTTGACCGCCTCGAGAACAACAAGGTGGGACTTATCGTGTTTGCCGGCAATGCCTATATGCAGATGCCCATGACCAGCGACGCTGCATCGGCAAAACTGTTCCTGAACGGCATCAACACCAATATGGCCCCCACCCAGGGCACGGCCATCGGAGCAGCCATCAATTTGGCGCTCAACGGCTTCTCACAGAGCAAGAAAGCCCAAAAAGCGATCATCATCATTACCGATGGTGAGAACTTTGAGGACGATGCGGTCGATGCAGCCAAGCAGGCCGCCAAGATGGGCGTCCAGGTCGATGTCATCGGCGTGGGCTCCACTAAAGGTGCTCCCATTCCCATGGATGGCGGATACCTCACCGACGACAGCGGCAATCCTGTGACCACCTACCTCAACGAGAAGATGGCCCAGGAGATTGCCCAGACCGGCAAGGGCGTTTACATCTCGGGTACTGCATCCGATGCTGTCTCGACCCTGCAGGAGACACTTGACAAACTTGCCAAGAGCGACCTGGCTGCCGTGAGCTACACGCAGCATGACGAGCAATTCCCCGTGTTTGCCACCATCGCCCTGCTGCTGTTGCTGGGCCTCTTGCTGCTGCTTGAGCGCAAGAATCCGTGGCTCAAGAAGTATAATTTCTTTACTAAGGACAAGAAGGAGAATACGACAAGCAATGAAACTGCCAACAATCAAGATAAGGAACAACAGGAACGGCAATAACCTGCTCATCGCTGTGATGGTCGCAGTGATGGTGACAGTGGCTGCCATGCCTGCCTCGGCCGGTGATAAAGGTCCCAAGATGACCAAGCAGGAACGTGTGTGCCTGCGCAACGGCAACAAATTGTATGAGAAAAAACGCTATGCCGAGGCCGAGGTCGAGTACCGCAAGGCTTTGCAGGCCAATCCTGCTAGCGAGAAGGCTCAGTTCAACCTTGCCACGGCACTCATGCGCCAGGGCAGTGTCACCGCACAGCAGGACGATGAGAAGAACCCGATGAAGCAAGCCGAGGGCATTCTTACCAATCTGGCCAAGGGCGCACAGGACAAGCAGCTGCGCGGCAAGTCGTGCTATGACCTGGGCAACATTGCCTATGGCCGTCAGGATTATGGTAAGGCCATCGAGTTCTACAAGCATGCCCTGCGCTGCAATCCCGACGACGACCAGGCGCGCCACAACCTGCGTCTGGCCCAGCTCAAGAAGCAGGAGCAGGACAAGAACCAGGATAAGAATCAAGACAAAAACAAAGATCAGAATAAGGACAAGAATCAGGATCAAGACAAGGACAAGAATCAGGACCAGAACAAGGACAAGCAAGACCAAAACAAGGACAAGCAGGACCAAGATAAACAGAATCAAGACAAGCAGAATCAAGACAAGCAGAATCAGAATCAGCAGGACCAGCAACAACAGCAACAGCAGGGCGGCATGAGCCAGCAGAATGCCGAGCAGGTGCTCAAGGCAATGCAGGACCGTGAGCGTGCCACCCAGCAGCGCATCAATGCACAGCAGGCCCAGCAGCAGCGCCATGAGCGCCAGCGCACCAACCGCAAGTGGTAATCCTGATTCATCCTCGATCATCAACGATGTCAATGAAGCGAATCATCAACATAGCAATACTGCTCTTGACCGCTGTGATGGCGGCCCAGGCGGCCTCGTTTACTGTCGAGGCACCGCGCCAGGTGGTCGAGGGCAACAAGTTCAACGTCACGTTTGTGCTCAACAACGGCGAGGGTAGCAGTTTCACGCCTCCCGAGGTAACGGGAGCCAAACTCATCTACGGACCCAGCGTGTCGCATAGTTACAGTTCATCGTGGGTCAACGGCAAGTCGAGCAGCAGCTCGAGCGAGGAGTACACCATGATCTATAAGGCGACCGCTACGGGCAAGTGCCACATCGGGGCCGCATCGATTGTGGTGGGTGGCAAGCGCATGGCAACCAAGGCCTTCACCATCGAGGTATTGCCATCGGGCAGCCATGCCAACACCCAGCCGCAGCACCAGACCACACCTGGCGCCCCCACGCCTTACAGCGATCCGATGACGCAGAGCGCCGACAAGACGGTAACGGGCAAGGACTTGTTTGTGCGCATCGAGATGTCCAAGCCGCGTGTCTATGAACAGCAGGCGGTCGTGTGCACCATCAAGTTGTACACCAAGTACCAGATTTCGCAGTTCATGCCCACCATCCAGCCCTCGTTTGATGGCTTCTTGATTGAGGAGATTCCCGTTCAGCCGGCATTGAACAAGGTCGAGACCTTGAATGGGGAACGCTACATGACGGCCATCCTCAAGCAGTGCATCCTGTATCCGCAGCAGAGTGGCAACCTCACTATCACATCGGGCAACTATGACGTGAGTGTAATTCAGTTCGACACGTTCCGCAGCATCTTCGGCTCCATCTCCAAACCCGTCGAGAAGGATCTCAAGGTGACCAGCAACAAGGCCACTGTCCACATCCTGCCGTTGCCTGAACCCAAACCCGCCTCGTTCACGGGTGCTGTAGGCAAGTTCAATGTCACTACCGAAGTCAAGCCTGCCACAGGCCTCAAGACCTATAGCGCTGCCACCTACCGCTACACCATCAGCGGCAGGGGCAACATCAAGTACATCAAGGCGCCTGAGGTCAAATTCCCCGACCAGTTCGACGTCTATGATCCCAAGACCGATGCCCAGGTCAATGACGGTTCCGGCGACATGAGCGGTAGGGTAGTGATTGACTACACCTTTATCCCGCAGTTTGCGGGCGAGTTTGACATTCCCGCAGGGGAGTTCTCCTACTTTGACCCTGAGGCCGGCAAGTATGTGACGGTCCCCGTCCCGGCCAGGCATCTCTCGGTCGCCAAGGGTGAAGGAGAGCCCAGCAACCACTACCGCATGAAGAACATGGACATCCGTCCCATCAAGGGCGGTGACCTGGGCTTGAAGAAGTCTCACGGCTACATCGTGGACAATTGGGCCTACTGGCTGTGGTTCCTCTTGCCGCTGCTGGCCTTGGTGGCTCTGCTGCTGTATAACCGCAAGCAGTTGAAGGAGCGGGCCGACGTGCGCCGCATGCGCTCCAAGCGCGCCAGCAAGGTGGCTCAGCGCCGCCTCAAGGCTGCCCGTGGCTTTGCCTCGCGTGGCGACAGGAGCGGTTTCTATGCCGAGATGCTGAACGCCCTCTGGGGCTACATGAGCGACAAGCTGTCCATCCCCGTGAGCGAGTTGAGCAAGGACAACATCAATGCCGAACTGGAGCAGTATGGCATCGATGAACAGTTGCGCCAGGAGTCTATAGCACTCATCGATAAGTGCGAGTTTGCCCAGTACGCGCCTGAATTAGCCTCTGGCGACATGCATGCCGTTCTCGACGAGGCAGCGGGTGTCATCGACCGTCTGGAGAGTGTGAAACGCAAGAAAACAACCACTGTACAGTCATGAAACAGTTCATCATCACCATACTATTAGCCGTGTTGGCGTTGCCACTGGTGGCCGATAATGCCAACATCGACCGTGCCAACAAGGCCTATAAGCAGGAACTCTATAACGAGGCATTGAACCTCTACCTGCAGGAGGCCGAGAAGAAGGGTGTATCGTCGGCGCTGTACTGCAACATCGGCGACACCTACTATCGCCTCAAGGACAACGTCCACGCTGTCCTCTACTATGAGCGTGCCCTGCTGCTCGACCCGTCGAACAGTGACGCGCGATTCAACCTGGAGTTTGTGCGCGGCAAGATGCAGTTGCCCGACGATGCTGGCGACTCGTGGTTCAGCAACTGGGTGGACCAGACGGTGAGCCGCTTGTCGAGCAATGCCTGGGCCATCATTGCCATCGTCACCTTCCTGCTGTTCCTGGCTGGTGTAGCGATTTATATGTTTATGGACAATGTGCTGATGCGCAAGATAGGATTCTTTGGGGGTGCGGTGCTGGTTGTTGCCAGCATCCTGGCTAATCTGGCCGCCTTCCATGTCTATCACAAGGCTACGGGCGGTAATGGTGCCATCATCATGCCCGAGAGTGTCACCCTGAGCACGGCTCCGCGTGAGCCTCGTGACAAGGAGGAAGAGGCCTTTGAGCTACAGCAAGGCACCCGTGTCGAGATTGTCGATTCCATCGCCGACAAGACACACGGCAAGTGGTTGCAGGTGTCCACCGCAGGAGGTCACAAGGCATGGCTCAAAGCCAAGGACATCGAGGTGATTTAATGAGTGACTAATGACAAGCGACTGAAGCAGAATGCTCGATTTCTTGATTGACATAGACACCGAGGCTTTGCTGGCCGTGAACGGTTTCCACGACGCGTTCCAGGACGCATTGTGGTGGATGGTCACCGCCAAGTGGTCATCGCTCCTGCTCATGTTATCCATCGCTTGGGTCTTGATGCGTCAGAACCGTCGCCATGCATTGCTCCTGTTGGCCATGCTTGCGCTGGCGGTGCTCCTTGCCGATCAGGTGGCTTCGGGACTCATCAAGCAGCTTGTGGAGCGCTTGCGCCCCACCCACGACCCGTCGCTGGAGTCGGCAATCCACGTCATCAATGGTTATCGTGGAGGCATGTATGGCTTCGTCTCGAGCCATGCTTCCAATTTTGTGGCGGCCTCTACGCTTATAGCCCTTGTGATGAGGCATCGCGCTGTAGTCGTCAGCATGTTCACATGGACGCTGCTGCAATGCTACAGTCGTGTGTATTTAGGCGTCCATTATCCCGGCGACATCTTGGGGGGCATCATCATTGGGCTTTTATCGGGATGGCTCGTGTGGCTTTTCATGCGATGGATTCAGCGCCGTTACCGCCTCTCGGAAGGGTGCTATACCCGCACCGACGCTGCCGTGATAGCCTCGGCTATTGGCCTCACTATCATTGTCCTGCTCATCGCTGCACTGTATCAGTGCTTGTGACATTTGCATTTTGCATTTTTTGCCGCGATTAGCCTTTTTTCTTGAAGATTTATTTTGTGAATTGGGTAAAACATCGTATTTTTGTGGAGAAACTTGTGCGCATCTGAATCCGTGACCCCTGCATCGGTGTGGAGGTGCTGCCAAGTTGATGGAATGAATTAGAACTGAATCTATAACACAAAAGAACTATAATCAAGTATCGCCTATGTCGAGGACAATCACTTTCAACGAACTGAGACGCATCAAGAATCGTCTGCCCGAAGGCTCCATCCACACGATCGCCGACAAACTCAACCTGCCGGTTCAGTCGGTGCGCAACTATTTTGGCGGGTCTAATTATGAGTTGGGAACCAATATGGGTTTCCATCTGGAGCCGGGTCCCGACGGTGGACTTGTCGTGCTCGATGATCCCCAGATCCTGGACATGGCACTCGAGATTCTAGAGAATTCCTAACCCCCTAACCCGTAGCATCTCATGGACAGCAAGAACAATAACGACCCCAACAGGCTCATTACCGTCGCCATCCACACGTTTGACCGCGCGGTGGAGCTCAAAAACACGCTCGAGGAAGAAGGCATCGAGGTGAAACTGCACAACGTCAACCTCGACGAGAAAGTCCTCAGCTCGGGAGTGAGGGTACGCATCCGTGAGCGTGACCTGCCGCAGGCGCTGCAGATCATCGAGTCGCCCGAAACCACGACGAGCGACAAGTGCTGTGTGTTGCTGCCCGTGGATTTTGGCAAGTACTCGCTCAAGTCGGTCAAGCTGGGCATGGAATATGCCCGTCGCAGCCGTGGCCGCGTGCTGTTGCTCCATAGCTACATCAATGAGCGTCACACGATGTCGTTGCCCTTCGGCAGCGACCGTTATGACAGCCCTGAGGACGAAATCAAGGGCATCAAGAAGAATGCGCGTGAGCGCATGGAAGAGTTTACCAAGATGCTCAATGAAAAAATCGCTGCAGGAGAGTTGCCCAAGGTGAAAATCGACACCAGGGTGACCGAGGGAATCCCCGAGGAGCAGATTCTGCACTATGCCCAAAAGAATGACGTTTCCCTCATTGTCATGGGCACCAGCGGCACCAACCGCCGCCGTCAGAATCTCATCGGCAGCGTTGCCGGCGAGGTGATGGACGCCTGCAAATTTCCCATTTTCACCGTGCCCATCGGCATGCCCGACATCGGCTTGACCGATATCACCCATGTGGCGTTTTTCTCTAACCTCATTCAGCAGGATATCATCTCGTTTGACCGTTTCGCACGCTTGTTCAACATGCGCGGCGTCGAGGTGACCATCATCCCCGTGGTTGATAAGAAGGAACGTCGACTGGTGGATCAGTCCCTCCAGCAGCTGGCACAGTACTGCCGCGAGCATTACCCCGAGTGCACGTTCAAGACCAAGCGCATCGCCACCAAGTCGTTTATCGATAACGTAGCCCAGTTCATCAAGGACGAGGGCATCCAGCTCATCGCGGTCCCCAACAAGAAGTCGAGCATCTTCTCACGCCTGTTCAATCCCAGCCTGGCTCACCGTGTCCTCTTCCAGACCGACACGCCCATGCTCGTCGTTCCCGTGTGACCGACGTCATCGTTTTATGCAGTTTTTTCAACCTAAACCCCGCTATGATATCCTAGACGGGCTGCGCGGTGTTGCGGCCTTGATGGTGATATTGTATCATGTGTTTGAGTGCTTTGACTGGACGCCTGTCCCGCACGGTTATCTTGCCGTGGATTTCTTCTTTGTCCTTTCTGGTTTTGTCATCGGTTATGCCTATGACAGCCGTTGGCAACAGGGACTCACAATAGGAAATTTTTTCAAGCGTCGCCTCATCCGCCTGCATCCGATGGTTGTTGCAGGTGCCCTCATCGGTGCCGTGAGTTACTTGCTGCAGGGAAGTGTGGCCTGGGATGGTACCCATGTGTCAACGGGGTGGGTGATGCTGGCCATGCTACTGGGCATGCTGATGCTGCCGCTCTATCCGGGTGCTGCAGCCGATGTGCGCGGAAATGGTGAACTGTTCCCGTTGAATGGTCCCTCATGGTCCTTGTTTTTTGAGTACATCGGCAATATCCTCTACGCCTTGTTGCTGCGTCGCCTGCCCACTCGGTGGCTGGCAGTGCTTGCATGCCTGTCGGGTTGCGTGCTTGCCCATATCGCTGTGAGCGACGGTTATTTGGGAGTAGGATGGACCATGGCCGAGGGCGGCTTGTGGACAGGGCTGGTGCGCATGCTGTTTCCCTATACGATGGGCATGCTCATGGCGAGGGTATTCAGCCCACTGAACAAGGCAACGGGTGCCTTCTGGATTTGTGGCACCATCATTTTGCTGGTAGGTTGTCTTCCGCTTATGTTCGGCGACTTGTTGCCGTGGCAGAACGGCCTGTACGATGCCCTGTGTGTCATCGTGGTGTTCCCGAGCCTGGTGTGGCTGGCCGCTTCCCATCTGACACCGGGTGCGATGACCCGGCGCCTGAGCCGTTTCTTGGGCGACTTGAGTTATCCCCTATATGCAGTACACTACCCGCTGATGTATCTCTTCTATGCCCACATCGGTTTTGATGGCAATCTTGATCCCATCTCCACGATGAATGATGTCTGGCCCGTTGCGGTGGCTCTGCCGGTGGCCTGCATCCTGCTGGCGTGGCTCTGCTGGCGCTTCTACGATCGTCCTGTACGCCGTTATTTCATAAAGGCCAACAAGATGACCCAGCACAGGGCGAGCAAGGCAAACAGCGACGAGAACATGTAGAACTGGCGGCGGATGTAGCGTCGTTCAGGGCGCATGAAACTGCCGCGCATAAACATATAGGCTGCCATGAAGACAAAGCAGTCGTCTAAATAACCGACGATTCCCTTGCTGTCAAAGTCTCCGGGCCACACAATGTAGCCGACGGCAGCAATAACGAGCAGAATCCCAATCACACGGCACAACTTCATCCCCGTGCTAATTTCCTGCGTTTCTTTCTCTTTCATCTCCATATATTTAATCTGTATGTCTATTGGTTAGAATGATTAATGTTGTTGACTATTATCTGTTGTAGATTTTGCCTTGCCATAACTGTTGAAGGAAGTAGTTGGCTGGCATTACCTCCACATCGTGGAACGTGCGGGGGAGCACATCCATCGAAACGATGATCAAACGTGCTGCGTGGTGTTCTTCCTTGAATGCTTTAAGACCGCGCAGGTGTTTGGATTTCACTTCTTGGCATGACTTGAATTCGATAGCAACTTGAGCATCACCTAGTACAGCATCAACTTCATACCCCGTATAGGTGTGCCAGTAGGAAAGAGTGTCTTCAAGGTCATGATAACCCAGATAGGCAATGATTTCTTGCATGAGCAAATGCTCAAAAGCGTGGCCGAAATCCTCGCTGCCTGGCAATAGATTGCTGCGGTGCAGTAAGTAATTGGGCAATCCCACGTCAAAGTAGTAAAAACGTGGAGCTTTATTGACTTTTCGTTTCACGGTTTGGCTAAAAGCCGGCACGATGTAACCGATGAGTGTCTGTTCTAAGATATTGAAATACTCCTTGACTGTTTTGGCGTCGATACCGCAGTCTTGTGCCACGTTTCTGTAATTCACGATCTCACCATTGGTAAGCGCAGCAATTTCCATAAATCGAGTGAAAGATGGTAATCGGCGTACCAATGCCTCTGCCGCAATTTCTTCTTTTAGATAAACCGAGACATAGGCCTGTAGTCGTTTATGGAGTTGATGGTCGTCAGGTGCTAGATAATGTGTTGGCAACATACCGCGATTTACGGCTTTCACCAAGTCGAAATCTGGGACCTCATCGCTGACAAGAGGATAGAGCACATTTCTCACGGCACGTCCACCGAGCGTATTTACGCCTTTGCGCTTCAACTTGCGTGCACTTGACCCACTAAGGATAAAATGAATATCCTTTCGGCTGATTAGCCAATGAACTTCATTGAGCAATTCAGGAATCAGTTGAATTTCATCGATGATGACTACTTCGCCTGGCTCGCAATCCTGCAACTCCTGCCTAAGCAATGAGGGGTTGCGTCGTAACCGCTCGTAAGTGTCGTACTCAAGCATATCATAAAAATGGCTGCCAGGAAAAAGCGACAGCAACAATGTCGTTTTCCCGGTTTGGCGCGCCCCAAACAGGAACACACTGCCATATTTTACATCTTCAATCTTTAAAAAACGTTGTATCATAATCTTTATAAAAATCATGAAAAACTGGAATACAACTCCGTATTTTTCTATAAAATCGGGAGTATGACTCCATATTTTAATGCAAAATTAGATACAAATTTTCAAATCTCCAAACAACGAGCAAATTATTGTCGTTCGATAAACTCAATGAAAATAAGAAATGTTCCTATTACAGTTGGTGGAATAACTATGATTTGGGTTGCTCTATGCCTTTCATCGAGAGGGCGATGCGGCCGCGTTCCATGTCGATGCCGCTGACGACGACGCGCACGTGCTGGTGGACATGAACCTGCTTGGCGGGAGGCAGGCCGCGCTTGGGCATCTGGGAAACGTGCACGAGGCCATCCTTGTGGATGCCCAGGTCAACGAAGGCGCCAAACTGCGTCACGTTGGTAACGATGCCGTTCAATTCCATGCCTTCACGCAGGTCCTTGATATCGTTGACGCTGTCGTCAAATTCCCACACCTGTACCGTCGAGCGCGGGTCGCGGCCGGGTTTCTCCAGTTCGCTCATGATGTCGCGCAGGGTGGGCTCGCCCACGTCCTGCGAGAGGTAGCGTTGCAGGTCAATCTTGTCACGCTGTGCCTTGTCCTTGATGAGGTCGGCAATGTTGCACCCGCAGTCACGTGCCATCTGCTGCACCAGGGCATAGCGCTCGGGGTGCACGGCACTGTTGTCCAGCGGATTGTCGCTCTCGGGTACTCGCAGGAATCCAGCTGCTTGCTCAAAGGTCTTAGGTCCCAGCTTGGGCACCTTGAGCAGCTGTTGGCGCGAGGTGAAATGACCGTTGGCGGCACGGTAGTCCACGATGTTTTGGGCGAGGGTGGGGCCCAGGCCGGCGATGTAGGTGAGCAGTTCCTTGGAGGCAGTATTGACGTTTACGCCCACGCTGTTGACACAGCTCTGCACGGTAAAGTCCAGCGCTTCCTTGAGCCTCGTCTGGTCTACGTCATGCTGGTATTGTCCCACGCCGATGGACTTGGGGTCTATCTTGACCAGTTCGGCCAGCGGGTCGAGCAGACGGCGGCCGATGGAAACGGCACCGCGCACGGTCACGTCCTCGTCGGGAAACTCGTCGCGGGCAATTTTGCTGGCACTGTAAATCGATGCACCGTTCTCGCTCACGACAAACACGTCGATGGGGCGGCGGTAGCGGATGCGCTTCAGGAATCGCTCGGTCTCACGGCTGGCAGTGCCGTTGCCCAAGGCGATGGCGTCGATCTTGTAAGCCTCGGTGAGCGAGTGGATTTTTTTAGTTGCGCCCTCGATGTCGTTGTGGGGAGCGGTGGGGTAGATGACGTCGTTGTGCAGCAGGTTGCCCTGTTCATCAAGGCACACGACCTTGCAGCCCGTGCGGAATCCCGGGTCAACGGCCAACACACGCTTGCGACCCAGCGGTGGAGCAAACAGCAATTGGCGCACGTTTTGGGCGAAGGTTTCGATGGCTTCATCGTCGGCTTTCTCTTTGGCGGCAGAGGCAAACTCAGTCTCGATAGATGGCTTGATGAGTCGCTTGAAGCTGTCCTCGGCGGCTTCCTCGACCAACTGAGAGGCTTCGCCGTTACCCTTAACGACGATGCGTGCGATGTTGTCGAGCGTGCGGTCATCATTGATCTCGATGCCCACCTTCAGGAACCCTTCTTTCTCACCGCGGCGGATAGCCAACAGCTGGTGCGATGAAACGCGTTTGAGTGGCATCGAGTATTCATAGTAGTTCTCGTAGTTGCGGCCCTCGATTTCCTTACCCTTGACAAAATGGGACACGAGCCGCGCGTCATACTTGAAGCCGCGCCTGACGGCGTTACGCACTGCCTCGTTCTCGCTCACCCACTCGGCAATGATGTCCTGGGCGCCGGTGATGGCGGCATCGGTATCGGGCACATTGTCACCGTCAACAAACTGTCGTGCACGCTGCTCGATGTTGTCACCACGCTGCGACATGATGATTTTGGCCAGCGGTTCCAGACCCAGTTGGCGTGCAGCCTCGGCGCGCGTCTTGCGTTTGGGTTTGTATGGCAGGTAGATGTCCTCGAGTGTCGTGGCATCCCAGCAGTTGTTGATGCGGTCGGCAAGTTCGGGCGTGAGCTTGTCCTGTGCCTCGATGGTTTTGAGAATCGTGGCACGGCGCTTCTCCAGCTCGCGGTAGTAGCGCAACCGCTGGTCGATGGACTGGATGGAAAAGTCATCGAGGTTGCCGGTGACTTCCTTGCGGTAGCGGCTGATGAACGGGATAGTAGCACCGTCGTCAAGCAGATGGACGGTGCCGGCCACTTGGTTGATGGGGATGTTGAGCTCTTGGGAGATGAGGGTTGAGAGTTTGTCTGCCATATTTCGTGGTTGTTTGTTTTTAAAAAATGAAGCTAACAGCTAATAGCTAATAGCTAACGTCTAACAGCTACTGCTTCTTTTTCAACGTGATGACGGTAATTTCTGGTGTGGCGCCGATGCGCATGGGCGGTCCCACCATGCCCGTGCCGATGTTGACATAGAGCCAGCGCCCGCCCTCGTTGTAGGCTCCGCCCCACTCTGGATAGCGGAAACTTGCCGGCGACCAGCGCCAGTTGCCCAATGTGAGCATCATCTGGAAGGCGTGGGTGTGGCCCGCCAGCATCAGGTCGATATTGCTGTTGGTAAGGGTATTGGCCCGCCAGGCATAGGGGTTGTGTTGCAACAGTATTTTGAAGTTGGCATCCCGAAGGCCGCTGTAGGCGCGCACAAGGTTGCCACGCTTCTCGCCGGGACGGTCACCGAAGTTCTCAGTCCCGATGAGCACAATCTGCTCATTACCGCGCTTGATGAGGGCGTAATCGTCGTTGAGCAGCCTCCAGCCCGCCTGCTGCTGCAGGTCGCACAGGGCCTTGCGGTCGGCCAGCTTGGCCTGTTCGTCCTCCCAGGTCACATAATTGTCGTAGTCATGGTTACCCAACACCGAGAACACTCCGTCAGGGGCATGTAGCCTGGATAGCAGGTCGCGGTAGGGTAGGGCCTCACAGGTTTCGCGGCTCACCAGGTCGCCCGTGAAGCAGATCATGTCGGGATGCAATGCATTGATGGCGTTGACTTGTTTCTCGACGATGGCGGTGTGCCCGTCATAGGTGCCCAAGTGGGCATCGCTCCACTGCACGATGCGGTAGCCGTCAAATGCCTCGGGCAACCGTTCAAATTCCAGTGTCACCTCACGCACCTCGATTTTGCCGGGAGTGACGATGGCGCCCCACCACATCATGCCGAACACCAGTGCCGCAACAACTCCGGAGCATGCTGCCGCCCACCTCGCCTTGAGCCAGCGCCCGATGCCATACACAACCATTCCCAGCGCCTTGGGCACCAGGATGGCAAAGAAGGTGTATAGCATGTACTGACAGGTGACAAAGGTGCTGTTAGGCATCGTGGCACTCGACATGGGCAACACGCCGATGGCAATGACCAGTCCCGCCGCCAGCAACGCCAGCAGGGCATTGAAGCCCATCACCCAGCGGTAGCCGTTGCGTCGCAGCCGTCGACAGATGTATGCATCCATGGCGATGCACAGCACCACCATGACGATGAGTCCTAACCAGTGAACCTTCATCTTTTTTAGGCGTTAGGTTTTAGATGTTAGGCATTAGGAATCAGGCTTTAGGTGTTAGGTGTTAAGGGCTCAAGCGCGGATGCGGATGCCCCTTAAAGCCTAATACCTAAAGCCTAATGCCTATGTGCTACTTCGTGGCCTCCAGGTAGTTGGTAAGCGGGTTGCTGTACATCTGCAACATCTTGTTGTACATGTAGAAGCGGTCGGCCTCGCTCAGTTTCATGCCCTCGGTCTTGTCAATCTGGCTTGACAGGTACTGTTCAAACTCCTCACGCTCCTCCTGCGTGTAATGGTCGGCGAAGTGCTTGTCGTCAAACAGGATGTCGTGGGCGATGTAGTTGTTCTTGTAGATCTTGTAGTTCTGATGGATAGCGTGGTCGATGATGGCGCACACGCGGTCCACCTCTAGGAATTTGTCCAGACCTTCAGGAATCTTGTCCAGCTCCTCGTTGATGCAGGGCGTGAAGGCATAGTGCACCTCGCCCTTGTGGCCGATGATGCCAGTCTTCATGCTGATGAGGTCGTCCTCGGGAGCCTTGCGCCAGTTGGGGTTCTTGCTCTTGCACAGGAACTCCTTGGCCTTCAGGTAGTCGTTGGGATCATACTCATAGCTGATCGAGATGGGGGCAATGTTCAGTTCCTTGAGGCTCTCGATGAAGGACTTGTCGCGGTTGCCATAGGCCAGCATCTTGATCAGGCTCTCCTGCGTGCGGTCGTTGCTGTCCTTGCAGCGGCCCTCACGCTGGGCAATCCACAGCGAGGAATGTTTCTGCTGCACGGCAAAGTGCATGTAACCCGACAACTGCACGGCGGCGGTCAGCGTCTGGATGCGGCCCAGGTTGCGCTTGACGATGAAACTCTTGTTCATCCGCACCAGCTTGGTAATCCAGTCATAGATGAGCAGGTTGTTGCCGATGGCAATCTCACATGCGTCGCGTCCGCCCTTGATGAGCAGATAGCTCAGTTGGGCCGAGTCCAGCACGATGTCGCGGTGGTTGGTGACAAAGGTGTAAGGCACTTCCTTGTCCAGGTTCTCGGCGCCGCTTGTGGTCAGCGTCGTGGCGGTTTTGGCCATCAAACCTTCAATAAAGGGCTTCATCACCTTCACTTGGAACTCGTGCTTGCCTTGGATGTTCAGCAGCACTTTCTTCAGGTCGGTGTACTTGTAGTTGGGCAATGCCATGGCCACGATCTGTTGGAAACCAGGCTCCTGCACCAGAATCGTCATCGCCGTCTGGAAATCCTTGTCAGGCAACGGACAGATGTCCTGATACTCCACTGGAATGGGTATGTTTTCGTTCTCTATCATAGTGGTTTGTATTAGGGAGTAGCCATGCGGCCCTCACGGTTTTTGTTCATTCTTTCTCAACCCACAAAGATAAATATTTTCTGTGAAAAACGCTATATCCTCATTGTTTTTTTTCAAAAACGCCTTCTCCACCTGTGACATTGCAAGTTATGAGCAAAATGAAAGGTCAGATTCCAAGAATGAAACCTGACCTTTGTGGTATTGTTGTTAGACTCGGTGTTTATGGAGTTACTTCAACATTTCCTGGACGGCGCGCTCGAGTTGGCGGTCGTGGCCCGTGAGGTAGTCCTCGGGGGTATTATAGACTTCGATGTCGGGCACCAGCGGTGTATTCTCGCAGTAATTGCCGCGCATGTCACGGCAACCCACTTGCGGAATGCCGAATATGAGCGAACTGTCGATCAGCGTCTCCCACCACACGGCGGTCATCGTGCCGGCCACCGGCGTGCCGATGAGTTTGCCGATACCCAATTCTCGATATACCCACGGGAAGCCGTGGCCGTTGCTGTAGTCGTCCTCACACACCAGTACACACGAGGGTTTGGTCCACTTGTTGAACGGGTCGGCGCCGACCACCTTTCCGTGGGGCACAAATTCCTGGTACTGCTTGCCGTCGAGCAGGGTGCACAGGTCGTCGTGCAGCCAGCCTCCGCCGTTATGGCGCTCATCGACGATGACGGCCTTGCGATTGCGGTTGCGGTCGCTCAGCAGCTCGCGGTAGACGGTACGGAAGCTCTCGCTGTCCATCGACTTGACGTGGACATAGGCCAACTGCCCTCCTGACAGGCTGTCGACCAGCGCACGGTTGCGGTCCACCCAGCGCTTGTAGAGCAGTTCCTGTTGCTCGCCCTTGCTGATGGCCTTGACGTTGACATCAAAGCGCTTGCCGCTCTTGGGATTGAAGATAGAGACGCGGATAGGCTTTCCGGCCTTTCCGTCGAGCATCCAGTTGTAGTCCTCGCCAGCGAGAATGTCGTGGCCGTCAATCTTCTCGATGATGCATCCGGCTGTGACGCCCGTTTTCTTTACGTCAAACGGTCCGCGCTTGATGACCTCATCAACCTTCAAGCCGTTGCCTTGGTAACTGTCGTCGAGGAATAGGCCCAGGGCAGCAGTCTTGAGGCTGGGGCCTGCGGGGTTGTAACGAGCGCCCGTGTGGGACCCGTTCAGCTCGCCCAGCATCTCGCTCAGCATGTCACGGAAGTCGTAGTTGTTGTTGATATAGGGCAGGAAACGCTTGTAGTTCTCGCGATAGCCTTCCCAGTCCACGCCGTGGATGTCCTCGACATAGAACTTGTCCTTGACCTGCTGCCAGATGTGGTTGAAGATATATTCCCTCTCTTGGTAAGGACGGTAATTAAACGAAGCCTCGAAGTTGACGGCCTCGGGTTTGCCCTTGGCCAGGTCAATCTTCTTGATGCCTTTAGAGGTCAGGACAAACAGGTTCTTCATGCCCTTGTCGCCTTTCATGGGCCCATGTCCCACGCCTTTCATGACAATTTCGGTCTTGTTCTCCCGCAGGTCATGCATCCACAGATCCATGTCGCCCTCAAATGCGGCCTGATAGTATAGGGTGTCGCCGCCATTGCTGAGCACGGCGTCGCCCAGGCGCGACGAGTTTACCGTCAGGCGCACGATGCGGTCGCGGCAGTTCTCCAGGTCAAATTGCAGAGGGGCAACGGCAGGCTTTTCGTCATCAGCGCCTTTTTTCTTGCTGTTTTTCTTATTGCCTTTCTTGTCTTTGCTGGCCGTTTGCTCCTTGTCCTGCTCTTTCTTCTTTTCTTTCTCGGCCTCCTCGAGCAGCACCTTCTCCTCCTTGTTCATGGTGAAGTGTTCATAGGCGTCCAGATCAAAGAACATGATATAGATGTCACCCTCTGCACCCCAGCTGCCATGGCTGCGGTAACCGGCACGGTCGCTCTCAAAGGTCATTGCCTTGCCGCCGAGGACCCACTTGCCGTTGCTCTCGTTGTAGCCGCTCTCGGTCAGATTGTGTACCTCGCCGTTTCCCGAGGCGTTGACCAGTGCCACATCCTGGCTGTTCCAACCGCCGGTGCCGATGTAGCTGGACAAGAGCCAGCGGCTGTCGGGGCTCCATTCAAACCACACGTCACCGTCGCTGTAAGAGTAGATGTACTTGCCGTCCATCAGGGTGCGCACGGCCTTGGTCTTTACATCTACGGCACGCAGGGTCGCACGGTCCTCGAGAAAGGCGACACTCTTGCCGTCGGGACTGTATTGGGGCTGGATGGAGGTGTGCCCCGTGTTGGTGAGTTGTTCCTCGACCAGATCGGTGGCGTAGGTAAACGCTTTCTCGTCCTTGTTCTTGATGCTCGTCTGGTAAATCTGCCACATCCCGTTGCGTTCACTGTCATAGACGATGCTTCGGCCGTCGGGCGAGAAGTCGATGGTGCGCTCCTGCTCGGGAGTGTTGGTAATCTGCTTGGTGGTGTTGTATTCCACCGAGGTGACATACACGTCGCCGTGCATCACAAACGCGATTTCCTTGCCGCTGGGTGAGACGCTGATGGCCGTTGCTCCGTCGCGCTTAATCTGGCGAATCAGTTCCTTCTCACTGCGGTCGGCATGGATGGTGATGTCAACCTTCTGGGGCTGGCTGCCCTCACGCAGGGTATAAATCTCGCCATTATAGCCGTAGCACAGCATGCCGTTGTCGGCTACCGTCAGAAACCTCACGGGGTGGTTCGTGTGGCGGGTGAGCTGAGTGGGTTGTCCGCCGATACTGTTTTTATAGACATTGAACGTTCCGTCCTGCTCGCTCAAGTAGTAATAGGTTGAGCCGTCGGGTGCCCAACGAGGCGTGCGGTCCTCGCCGTTGAACGTGGTCATCTTGGTAAACTTGCCGTTTTGATTCAGCCAGATGTCACGGGTGATGGAACTGGTGTGATGCTTGCGGTAGGGATCCTCATAGCCCTTAATATCATGGTAGAGGATGTCACCATTCCCGTTGATGTCGAGGTCTTGCATCGGCAGTTCCGAGAATAGGCGCGCCCGGCCACCCTCGGTGCTCACTTGATAAACCTGTGGGAATGAGCGGCTGGCAAACAGAATGGACTTGGCCGTGGGGATATTGGTGGCCTCAAAGAGCACTGTACCGTTGTCAAGGAAGCACAGCGGCGTCTCGTTGCCGCTGTCGGTGGTGAGGCGTTTAGGTGCCCCTCCGTCCTTGTCGATGAGATACACATCGAGGCTTCCTTCTCTTGCCGAGGCAAAAGCGACACGCTGGCCGTCAGGACTCCACACGGGGTAGGCGTCATATTCGGCATTGGAAGTCAGTTGACGGGCTGTACCGCCCTGAACCGGCACCGTGAACAGGTCGCCCTTATAAGAAAATGCAATGGTGCTGCCGTCGGGGGAGATGGCGCAGAAGCGCATCCACAATGGATCGGTCTGTGCTGTGCCGACAATAGCCACCAGCAGTGCGGCCATCACGGCCAGTTTCCTTGAAATGTTCATGCTAGAAATGTATTTTAGTTAGTATTTCTCTCAAATGTGATAGATGACTTTCCTGAAACGAGGAAAGAGTCGTTAAGGGTTATTTCGAGGCGAGGTTGCGGGCATAGTCTTCCCACTTGGTGATGAGGGCGGCCATGTCGGCGGGGAGGTCGCTGTCAAAGTCCATCTGCTCACCCGTCTCAGGGTGTACGAAACCCAGCGTCTTGGCGTGCAGGGCCTGGCGAGGGCATAACTCGAAGCAATTGTGGATAAATTGGGCGTAGCTCGACGAGCGGTTGCCGCGCAGAATCTGGTCGCCGCCGTAACGGGCATCGTTGAACAGCGGATGCCCGATGTGCTTCATGTGGACGCGTATCTGGTGGGTACGGCCTGTCTCGAGTTGGCATTGCACAACGGCCACATGGGCCAGATTCTCAAGGGTGTGCCAGTGGGTAACGGCATGTTTGCCCTGGTCGCCGTCGGGGAACACCTTCATCAGCACGCGGTCGCGTGGATCACGCCCGATGTTGCCCGTCACGGTTCCGTCCAGCTCTTTCATTTCACCCCACACCACGGCGATATACTGCCGCTTGGTGGTCTTCTTGAAGAACTGGGCACCCAGCGAGGTCTTGGCATTGGGAGTCTTGGCGATGACGAGCAGACCGCTGGTGTCCTTGTCGATGCGGTGCACAAGTCCCAGGCGCGGATCGGTCACGTCATAGTCAGGGTTGTCCTTAAAGTGCCAGGCCAGCGCGTTGACTAGCGTGCCGTCAAAGTTGCCGTGGCCCGGATGCACCACCATGCCGGCGGGTTTGTTGACCACCATCAGGCTCGCGTCCTCATAGACGATGTTCAACGGGATGTCCTGGGCAACGATTTCGCACTCATAGCGGGGGCGGTCCATCACCACGCTGATGACGTCGCCAGGATGCACGCGGTAGTTGCTCTTGACAGGGCGGCCGTTTACGCGGATACACTGCGCCTCGGCAGCGTTCTGCACGCGGTTGCGGCTGGTGCCCTTGATGCGCTCAACCAGATATTTGTCGATGCGCAGCAACACCTGCCCTGGCTCCACCACATAGTGGTAGTGCTCCCAATAGTCACGCCCGTCCTCGGTAAAGTCGGGCTCGCTATAGTCATATTGGATCTCGTGTCCGCCTGTTTCCAGACCTTCGTCAAGGAGTTCGTCGTCCATTGCCATGGCACATCAGTTCTTCTTCTTGTCCTTGTCCGACTTCTTGTCTTGGTCTTTCTTCTTGTCCGACTTCTTCTCTTGCTCTTTCTTCTCCTCGGCGGCTTGTTGTTTGCGCTCCTGCTCGGCGCGCTCCTGAGCAGCCTTCAGCTCTTGCTCATAGGTTTCCTGAGCATCCTTATAGTTGGCCTCATCGATGGAGTCCATCAGAGCGGGGTCAAGCACTTGTTCGGGGTTGATGTCCACAATCGAACCGTCGCCCACCGAGATCTTGATCTGGCTGTTTACGCTCACGGGCGTGCTCGGTGCCACATTGTGGCCATTGACGGTCACTTGCAGAATCAGGCCGTCCATCTCGCTGGGAATGCTGTCCAGCGTCACGTGCTTGAAGCCCATGGCCTTGAGCATGGCAACACCTTGTCGTCCAGGTAGGTCAACCAGCTTAGGCAACGGGATAATGGGCGCATGGCTTGCATTCACGTTCAGATAGATGATACGGATTTTCTTGATATAGGATTTTGCCTTGGGGTCCTGGTCGATAACGGTCCCCGGCTTGTAGTTCTCGTAGAAGGTGGTCGAGTCGCTGATTTCCCAACGCAGACCGGCATCATCGAGGATTTCGATAGCCTTCTCCAGCGGCAGGTTGCGCACGTCAGGCACCTGCACCTGCTGGCCATGGGAGGTAAACACGTCGATAAACAGCAGGGCGATGTAGCCCAGCGCCACCAGTGCCAACGCCATCAGGACGGAATTCACCAGGATGGGGTGGCGGTCACGAAAGCGGTCAAACCCGCCCGTATTGTTGTCGTTATTATTGCTCACGGTAATTCTATAGTTTAGTTACAATCTGCAAAATTAGTGCAAGTCGAACACAAAAGCAAATTTTTAATTTGATTTTGTTGAGACGCAGCCTAATTTCGACAGCGCCAGCTGTCAACAGCAGTGCAAGTCGAACACAAAAGCAAATTTTTAATTTGATTTTGTTGAGACGCAGCCTAATTTCGACAGCGTCAGCTGTCAACAGCAGTGCAAGTCGAACACAAAAGCAAATTTTTAATTTGATTTGGGAACGATGTAGCAGTTAGCCCTGAGCATTTTTTAAACTCAGTGAATCCAATTACACGAAGTGTATTCGTAGTATATTAGATAAATTAGTGAAATTCGCATTAGCCCCGCAGGGTTTGGGACAACTGCTATATCATTGCCAATTATTAATTCGATTTTGTGAAAATGTAGATTCGCTAATCGGATATTTCAAGAGCTTGAGATATTAGCCTGCAAGTTTACACACGGTGATTTAGATTTAATCTCGTCATCACTAACTTGTTGATTTACAATGCATTTGTTTATGTCATTTTTTTGTGCTATATTTGTAGACAAATTTTCAACTTTTTCCGTCATTTATGAACATTATCTTTGCTGCCTTGTGTGCCTGCCTCAACCTGGTGGGCAAGCCTTTTGGCTGGGACTATCAGAAGACCAGCGTATATGTCTGCATCCACTTATGGCCACTGCTCTGTGTCGCCATGTCCCTGGTGATGCTTGCTTGTGCAGTCACAACCACCAATCCGTTGTGGATCACAGTCTGCGCAATTTATGCAGCGCTCAATGCTTTCGGCTACTGGATTGTGGTGCGCCACTACTACCCCGGCACCATCAATGAAATCTTTGAACTCTGCATGGCCGAACTCATTGTTCTTGCCAAACAGTGGCACACCACCTATCCCGTGGTCAACCTGGTCATCTACATACTCCTGTTTGCCGCTATTATGGCCTTCGACGTCTGTTTAATCCTGTTAATGCTGTAAATTATGCCAAAGATTGAGCAAACCCTTTTAGCTGTAATTGAAGCAAACACTAGCGGCGAGCCCCCAGACCTAGACCAGGCCGCCAGGGAACAGCATGACGGAACCCTGTACAGCCCTGTTCCCGACAATGAGCGAAGGGTTCTTCAGGCTCCCGGAATCATAACCAGGAACCAGGCCGAAAATGCCCCCGAAACATAACATTAGAAAAAAAAGAAAAGAGATGAATAAAGAAAACAAAGAATCGACACAGCCCCGTTCTTCAGCACTCTCGATAATGAAGAAGACCGAAGAACTCTTTACGAAGAATGGATACAAAGTAGTAGAGGACAAGACCCCGTTCTTGATAACCTCGTTCAAGAAGCATTAAATGCTCTCCCCTGCATAGTAGCTCAGCAACCTGACTGGCTAGGAACAGGACGAGAAGTACAAGCAACTGGGCTGCTATCCCAAAAGAAGACCCAAAACTTAGATCGGGTCTGATAATTTGAAAAAATTTGCTAACTTTGCGGGTGAATGGAAAAAGACTTTGACAAAATAGCGGAACGGCTTTTGGAGGCCCCTTATTGGGTGATTGACATGCTGCCGATGCAGGTGCCGCAGGGTAGTGCGGGACAGTTCTTTACAGTGGAGCGGTACTACCTTGAAGCCCCGCAGCACGAGCGCATGTGTTGCCGATTTGCCGACGTGTTGCTGAAATTGAACTGCTACCATGACCTGATGGTCAGCCATGATGATGCGTGGTTCAGTAACCCCGGGCCTGCGATGTTGGTCGAGTGGCTGACAGTTGCCCTGCGGCGTGGCCACCTGTGTGCGCTGATTGACGATGGCGCGTCACTGATTACCGCCAGCAGTGGCAATATCTGCATGACGCTTTACAATCCCTCTCCCGATCTGCTGCAACTTGTCCGGCAACTTGCCGCCGCCGCAGGCCTTTTCCTCTGGCAACCAAAAGGGAAATCATAACTCTCTACTCAGCCCCAACAAGTATCGCCTTAGCGTGATATCAGTTCGGGCGATTGGGAAATGCATCACAATGAATTCGTTTACTTCTCGATAAATTACTATAAATCAATTAATTACCAATTACAAAAGGTTTCGCATAGCATCTAAATACTAACCGATATCATGGATCGTTCTTCACAGATTATCAGGACCAGTTGGATTGGCATTATCGCCAATGTGTTGTTAGCCGCATTCAAGGCCGTTGTCGGCCTGTTGGCAAGTTCGGTAGCCATCGTCATGGATGCCGTGAACAACTTGAGCGACGCGCTTTCGAGCGTCATCACCATCGTGGGCACCAAGCTCTCGCAGCGGCCCGCTGACAGGAAACACCCCTTCGGGTTCGGGCGCATCGAGTACTTCAGCGCCATCATCATCGCGGTGATTGTGCTCACGGCCGGCGTGACCTCGCTTATCGAATCCATCAAAAAGATCATTGAGCCGACAACACCCACTTATACCACTGTCACGCTCATCATCATCATCGTGGCCATCGTGGTGAAACTGGTGCTCGGCCGATATGTCAAGTCACAGGGCGAGAAACTCAAGAGTGACGCACTTATAGCCTCGGGTTCAGATGCCTTGTTTGATGCCATTATCACGCTGGCGACGCTCATCTCGGCAGGTGTGATGCTGCTGTGGCATTTTTCGCTCGACGGCATCCTGGGTGCCCTCATCTCGCTGGTTATCATCAAGGCCGGTATCGAGATGCTCGCTTCGCCCATCAACGAACTGCTCGGTGCCAAGATTTCGCCCGAATTGCTCTCGCAAATCAAGAAAGAGGTCAACGATTTCGACGGTGTACATGGCGTGTTTGATATCATCGTTCACAACTACGGTCCCGACGTGCAAATCGGTTCCCTGCACATCAATGTCATGGACACGATGAATGCCCATCAGATTCACGGCCTCACACGCCGCATCAGCGAGGAGATGTTTGACCGGCACGGCATTATCATGACAGTCGGGGTATATGCCGTCGCTACAGGCGATAACAAGCGCACCGAGTTGCAGCATACCCTTATGCAGGCCGCTGCCGCCCATGAGCACGTCGAGCAGGTCCATGGCTTCTACTACTTCGAGGATGAGCATCGCGTTTCCATCGATGTGGTGCCCGACATTACCATCCATGACGATGCCGCTTTCATCCAGGAATTGAAGTCCGAACTCCAGCCCCTCGTCCCCGACGACCGCCTCACCATCGTCATTGACCACAACTACAGCGAATGATGGAAATGAGGGAGTGCCATAATTCTGTATCTGGCTTTGAATCGGCCTGATGGCCGAGAAATTAAGCAAAAAAGTTCAAGTCTGCCACAACAGCACATAAAAAGTGTTTTTGCTGATGACACCCTCACTATCAATTGCTATAACCGAAGAATCTGAAAGAATGGTTTGAATGGAATAAAATCTGCGGGTTTTTCATCAACTTTTTTTAGTTACCCGTTTCACATTGATGGCCTCGACCCTATTCTTATTATGGAAGATAGGACTCTATACCCGTAAAACTGCCTGATCTGACACCTGACCTAACATTTTTCCCTTGGATTTTGTCAAATATCTCATGAATGAGCAACTCAGTTAGAGGCTCTCTTGGAGGGGATGAAGTAAGCGCAGGTTAGGGCAATTATGAGGCAGGCGAGGGACGAGAGGATGTCTGTCCAGCGGCGATGTTGCCAGTAGTGGTCGATTACGGTCTTGAAAGGGGCAGTCCCAAGATTGCAGCCCTGCCGCAGTTGAGCCAAGGTCTCGTATTGGGATAGTGCTCCCGTAACGGGTTGAAACAGGAAGTATTGTGATGCTGTTACCCCAA
>CADBBK010000018.1 GCA_902792895.1 uncultured Bacteroidales bacterium
CCGACCAGGACGGCGAGGTGGCCATCGCCGACGTGAGCGCGATCATCGACTACCTGCTCTCCGGCAACTGGTAAACCGCTTTAGGCTTTAGGTGTTAGGCTTTAGGCTTTAGGTTTTAGGTGTTAGGTTTTAGGCTTTAGGCTTTAGGTTTTAGGCTTTAGGCTTTAGGTTTTAGGCTTTAGGCTTTAGGTCTTAGAAAACAAGAAATACAATAAATACAATCTTTTTATATGGCATCCGCACTCCACCCGGGGTGCGGATGCCTTTGTCCCGTGTACTATGTAGAGACGCAAAATTTTGGATAAATTTGGCGGCACCTCAACCATCGATGCAAGCATCATGGTGTTCGGTTTGCTCAAATTTTGCGTCTCTACAGTGCGGATGCCATATAAATTATTGTCCTTTTTGTCTTTCTTGTCTTCAAATCCAAAATCTTGGCGGCTTGGCGTGAGGCAAAAAAGTTGTTGTTTATGTTGTTCCACGTTGTCCGTGTTGTTTGATAAACGTGAGGCAAAATTGTACGGCCACGCCAAGGCGAGGCCCTACAGCGCGGATGCCAATTCGATAAATTCGATTAATTCGTAGACAACAAAAGAGTGCGGATGCCATCCATCCAATCCGTCTAATCCGCCGGCCATAAAAAACTTAGCGGCTTGGCGTCTTAGCGTGAGAGTGCGTGAGGCGGCGGTAGAGGGTGATGCCCAGCAGGGGCACGGCGGTGCCGACGATGGTGTACAGCACCCAGAACAGGTCTGTCGTGCTGTGCTCATGGATGACCATGTGGCAGCCAATCTGGCCCCAGTCGAGGCCGTAGTACCAGATCTTGAGCGCCGATACCAGCTTGAACGAGATGATGTGGAACACGTAGATGTACAGCGTGTTGTTGCCGCAATAGACCATGAAGCGCTTCACCACGCCGTCGTGGCGGTCGAGCCAGGAGGCGAGGTGGTGGACCATGAGGAAACCGATGGCTCCCGTCACGGGCAGCGTGAACACCGTGCGCAGCTCGGTCTTGAGCGCCATGCCCTGCCAGCCCTGATAGGCCCCGAAGACCAGAAATGCGGCATAGAGCAGCGTGAGCGCCCAGTGCTCACGGATGCGGCTCTCGTGGCGGCGGTAAATCACGCCCAGGCTGAAGAACAGCACGCCCCAGCAGTCGCGGATGCCGCCCTGCACGAGGGTGGCGATGGTCAGGTGCTCGGCGACCTTGAACCACGAGAACCCGAAGGCGAGCAGCGCAATCACGATGGGCACCGTGTCGTGGTTGAGCCAGCGGTGACGGTTATAGAGCAGCAGGTACAGCACCAGGAACACGATGCTGGCCACCAGCAGGGCCCTGAAGAACCAGAACGCACCGGCCAGGAACTCGTCGTAGCCGCCCATCGAGCAGATGATGTGCACCAGCCGCTGCCAGAACTGGTGCCAGTTGTAGGGGTGGGTGACACCGCCGGCCCAGTTGCCGTAGTGCTCGTTCATCAGCCCGATTTTGAAAAACAGGTTGTGCAGCACCAGGAAGAACACGCTCCACTTGACAAAGGGCACATACAGGCCCTGGAACCGCTTTTTGCAGAAGCTCCACGGGTCCTGCAGGTACTTCTTGTCAAAGAAGTAGCCCGCAGCGATGAAGAACACGGGCATGTGGAACAGGTAGATGAAGGTCACCAGCAGGGTGGGACCCTCGGCATGGCCGGCGCACATCAGGATGATGGCTACGGCCTTGCAGATCGACAGGGTGGTGTTGTTGCGTTTCATGGGCATCACTGGGGGGTTATTTGTCGGCAAGGAGTGTGGTCAGGGGCACGATGGTATAGCCTCGGCTGCGCAGCGTCTTCAGCAACGCGGGCAGGCGGTCGTAGAATTTCTCGGGCCGGCGTTCGTCGGTCCCCAGGTGGATCATCAGCAGGTGGCCGTTGAGGGTGTGCTCGCGCTCACAGCGCATGATGCGGTCCCACAGCCAGCGGTTGTCGCGGTAGGGGTTGCCGCCGGTGATGCCGGGGTAGGTGTAGTCCATGCTGCTCGAGGTGCCGGGCGTGAAGTTGACGAGCTGCAGGCCCATCTCGCGCGCCCAGGCGGCAACGGTGGCGTTGTGCCACTCGTAGGGCGGGATGAAGTAGGGTGCCTGCTGGGGCGTGATGCCGTAGTGCGCCAGCCGCTGATAGGCCTTGACGATGTCGTCGCGGAACTGCTCACGCGTCACCAGCAGCGAGTCGCGCTTCTCCCACGAGCAGTACAGCAGGTGCCCGTCGCTGTGGGTGCCCACGTAGTGCCCGCCGTCGACCAGGCGCTGCACCACGTCGGGGTAGAGCTCCAGAAAACGGCCGGTGAAGAAGAAGGCCCCCTTGATGCCCTGCTTGTCCAGGGTGGAGATGATGCGGTCGGCGCCGTCGGCACGGTCATCGGCGGTGAACACGAGGCACAGCTGCTTCTTGCCCGCGTCGCCGCGCACGATGGCTCCCTGGTCCCACGTGAACTGGCCGCTGGCGCTCTTGCCCTCGGTCTCATAGTAGGAGAACGGGAAGGTCAGCGAGGCGGTGCCGTCCATGGTGGGCTCGTTGGTGCTGTAGTCGTGGGTGTTGTCGTGATAGACGACGTCGCCGGGCTGGAACAGGTCGTAGGTGTTGCCCTCGATGTTGAGCATGTCGTCCGAGAGGTTCACCCCCTTGAGGCTGTTGAAGATGGTGGCATACACGGGGCCGTCCACCAGGCCGCCCGTGGGCATGCCGACGCGTTCCATCACATAGTTGCTGTGGGTGGCATGCGGATAGGTGCCGCCGCGGGGCAGCTCCACAATCATGCTCGTGCCCCACGGGTTGCAGCCCAGCAGCCAGTCGCGCAGCGCCGCCTCCATGTCCATGTACTGGCGGTCGCCGGTGAGCTGGCGGTACAGGATGCACTGGGTGAGCAGCGCCGTGGTCAGGTTGTTGCTGCACCAGATGCCGGGCACGCCCCACAGGAAGGGGTGCTGCGTAGCCTGGGCACGTGCCTTGACGCGCTCGAGGCCCGCCTTGATGTTGCGGATGAACTCGTCACGCAGCCGCTGGTTGCCGCGGGCTTGCTGCGCCACGCGGATGTGCCCCATGTTCATGAAGGGGTACCACTGGTAGTGCCGCGCGCTGTCGGCGCCCATCCACGGGGTGACGGGTTCGCGGCGCCCGTATTCCACCGCCTGCGTCAGGTACTGCGCGTCGCCGGTCATGGCGTAGAGCTCGATGGCGCCCAGCTCCATGTCATCCACCCAGTTGTCCTCCTCGTAGATGTAGGGCGAGACCACGCTCACCGTCTGGGTGTTGCCGGGCTTGTCGAGGCCCACCTGATAGGCGTCGGCGGCCTTGGCGCGGATGCGGGCGGCAAACTCGGGGTAGTAGGGCTCCAGCACCGCGGCGCCCAGGGCAAAGTCGCTGGCAAACTTGCCCGCCGTGCTGGCGGCGCCCATGGTGGCGTTCATGAACTTGCCGCGCTGCTGCGGCTTGCCGTCGATGTAATAGACGGGCCGCCCGTTGTTCGGGCCCCAGCCGTAGTCTGCCGGGTCGTCCTTGGGCAGCTTCATGCCGATGTGGTCGCGGTCGTCGGCAATCTGGTTGTAGAGTTCGCCCTTGCTGGGGTTCATCTTGTCGAGCCACGTCAGGCCCCAGTAGATCTCGTCGATGATGTCGGGGATGCCGTTGGCGCCTTTCAGGCCGTTGGCCTGGTAGTGGTCGCCGAAGGCCCCCGGGCATTGCTGCCATGCCAGCATCATCTGGTAGATGGCGTTGGCGCTCGTCGAGGTGTACTGCAGCAGGTCGGCAGCATCATGCCACCCGCCGCGCACGTCAATCCATTGCCCCTCCTTGTCGGGGTGGTAGCGCACATAGGCATCCTTGACGTGGCAGCTGTCGCGCTGGAACGGGTTGTAGCCGCACCGCTGCTGCCGCATGTAGTTGAGCACAAAGTCGGCCGTGCCGTCCCACACACGGTTGTTGATGGGGAACACCGGCGACTCCGCGCCCGCGGCCACGATGCGGTAGGCCCCCTCGACGTTGAAGGCGCTGAAATCCAGCCGCCAGGTCGCCTGCATCTGCCCCAGCGGTCCCATCTCGCGCACCGCACGAGTGCGGTAAACGGTCTTGCCGGTGTAGGCGTCCACCAGTTGGAACTCGGTCACGGCCACCTTGTCCTCGCTCATGAGGACAGCCACCTTGATGGCATCGGGCAGGTAGCCCAGTTGGTTGATGCGTATCCAGCTCCCGGCACGGGCCGCCATGGCCACCAGAGCGAGCAGGATGAGTATAGTCAGTCGTCGGTTCATCATTCACAGGTTTCTCGGGTCAAGGGCAGCACCATCGCCACCCGCCACAAAGTTACAAAAAGTTTTGGTTTTAGCGGGCATCCGCCCATCTGGTCAAACAACACATACAACTGTGAACAACCCAAACAACCTTCATTTTTTGCATCCGCCGACCTGGTCAAACAACACATACAACTATGAACAACCCAAACAACCTTCATTTTTTGCATCCGCACAGTAGGGCCTCGCCTTGGCGTGGCCGTGCCACTCATTAGTCCTCACGCCAAGCCGCTAAGATTTTGGATTTGAAGACAAGAAAGACAAATAAGGACAATATCTATTGTATTGATAAAGAAAACATTGTATTTATTGTATTTATTGTTTTCAAAACCTCGCTTTGCTCGGTGGATAAAGGATAATGTTTAATGTTTAATGTAGTTGTTCCATGTTGTTCATGTTGTTTGAAAAAAACGTAGCGTGAGGCATGGGTGCGCGGATGCCAAAAAGAAAAGTTGTTTGACGGGGCGGTGCGGGCTGGATTAGGAATTTTTCTTTAATTTTGCGGGTACTTAGAGAGATGATGGCTGCAGTGCGCAAATATGGGATTTGGCTGATGCTGGCGGTGGCCTTGCTGGCCGTCGCGTGCCCCGTGCGGGCCGCTGAGGACGCCTACCTGCGGGGTGATGTCGACCTCGACGGCAGGGTAGAGGCGTCCGACATGATGGCCCTGATAGAGTATTACCTCAACGGCCAGTGGACGGTTGACCTGGTCGGGGACGAGCCCTGTGACAGCGCCGCCATTGAGCCCAATGCCCAGGCTTGCCAGCGCAATGCCGACACCGACCTCGACGGCGTGATTACCATGCAGGACCTCGCCGATCTCATCGACTTCCTGCTCCACGACGAGTGGCCCGTCACCCCCGAGGAGCACCAGGTGCTCACCCTGCTGCATCTGAGCGACAGCCATGGCTTTGCCGCGGGGCTGGAGCAGGCCCTGGTGGAGCTGGACGGCGACTCGGCCATCGACGCGATGCTGTTCACGGGCGACTGGACGGGCCATGCCATCTACAACAACACCGTGAAGCAGCGCTGCTATGCCGTCACCACCCCCGAGGTGGACAGCGCCTTCAACGCCATCAAGCGCAGCCATGGCGACAAACTCCTCATGCTCACGGGTAACCACGACTCCTATGACAACAACCCCAGCCTCACCTGCAACGGCAGCCAGCAGCGCGCCACCGACATGATTAAGGGCTGGATGACCGAGGGCGTCGTCACTTGGGGTGACACCACGGGCGTGGCGTCATACTGGCACAAGGACTACCCCCTGGCCGACGGCCACCGGCTGCGCATCGTCGCGCTCGACCAGTACGAGACCACCGCCGTCGGCAAGCCCTCCAAGAAGTTCACCTATCGCCCCATCTACTCCCAGGCCCAGGTCGACTGGCTGGTGCAGCGCTTGCGGGAACTGTCCCCCGACGACTACCTCATCATTGCCCTGCACGAGCCCGCTTATCAGGACGACAGCGCCATCGCGGGCCTGAAACCCACCCTCAGCGAGGACTCCACCCACTACCTCGACGAGCCCGAGCGCCTCTTCGTGTCGGAGCGCCTCACCACCTTCAACTATCGGGGCGACACCAGCGCCGTCAGCATCAACCTGCTGCCCCGCATCATGGACGCCTACCTGCATGGCTACAACCTCACCGACAGCGCCGGCGGCACCGTCTATTACCAGAACCTCAACGCCGCGCATACCCTGATTCCCGTCGTTGCCGACTTCGAGGGCCACACGCCCTGCCATTTCCTGTTCTACCTCGGCGGGCACCGCCATTGCGACATCTGCACCCCGCTGCCCGAGCCCTACAGCGACCAGCTGATGATACACGTCACCGCTGCCGACTGGACCGTCACCGCCAGCACCGACGACGACCTGCTCAGCCATGCCCAGGAGAGCACCAAGGCCTACCCCGTCAAGAACGACGTCAACGTCAAGGCCTGTGAGAGCGACCCCGACTACCGCATCAACAAGATGACGCTCGACTTTGGTGCCCGCCTCATCACCATCGACCGCCTCGGCGCCCAGCACACCGCCGGCGGCCGCCTCCGCACCACCGTCGTCTTCCCTTTCTAGGCGTTAGGTTTTAGGCTTTAGGCTTTAGGCTTTAGGTTTTAGGTTTTAGGTTTTAGGCTTTAGGCGTTAGGCTTTAGGTGTTAGGCTTTAGGCTTTAGGTGTTAGGTGTTAGGCTGCATCCGCCCCCCCTGGTCAAACAACACTCACAACTGTGAACAACCCAAACAACCTTCATTTTTTAGCATCCGCCCCCATGGTTGCTGGCGGATGCTAAAAAGTATAGTTGTTTAGTAGTTCCATGTTGTTCATGTTGTTTGAAAAAATCGTAGCGTGGGACATGGGTGTGCGTAAGCCAAAAAGAAAAGTTGTTTAGTTGTTCCATGTTGTTCAGGTTGTTTGAAAAAAACGTAGCGTGGGGCTTGGGTGCGTAAGCCAAAAAAGAAAAGTTGTTTAGTTGTTCCATGTTGTTCATGTTGTTTGAAAAAATCGGGGTGGGGTGGTTAAGGATTGCTTGAACAATGGTTTTATAACTGATTGGGTGCGGGTTGGTTGGGCGCGTGGATGTGGTGGACGGCCGGGTGGCCGTTTTCGGTTTTTGGGGGCGTATGGTGGTGTTTTTTGACGGATTTAAATAAAAATTTCCACAATTTTCCGCTCAACTATTGCAGGAAAGTATTTTTGTCTATACCTTTGCCGCTCAAGGTTGAAGTTAGTGCCGCTCCGTCGGTGGGTTGGGCTTACCTATCGGTCTGGTCGGTTAACTGATTTTTATACTTAACTAAGCGCCTGTGGACACATCTGAGAAGTGGCCACGTTTTATTGTCGATTCATGTTGACCTTAAAAAATAGTAATGTTATTATGAGAAAGATCTTTACGCTGCTGAGTGTAATGGTCGCTGTGGCTGCCGTGGCGCAGTTCAGTGGCCCTGGTTTCTATCGTGTGCAGAACGCTGGCACCCATTCCTACATGGGTATCAGGGGCACCAAGTTCCACCCGACGATGCAGCCCGATGCCTTCTGGCCCTGCGTGCTGATGCTGAAGGACTCGGCTCAAGTGACTGACCCGGGTTCGATTATCTACATCCCGAGCATGGGCGAGACGAGCCTGTGCGGCCAGGGCGTGAGCACCTACTCGATGACGGGGCTGATGCTGTGCGTGGACACGGCGCAGGTGCGTGAAGAGGGCAAGCCGAGCTACATCGCGACGACGGAGTACTACAAGGAGGATGCCGGTGTGTACATCCACTGCATCTTCCGCGACCGCGGCAACGGCTTTACCGCCGGCACTAAGGAGAAGACCGAGTCGCGCTGGTGGATTGAGCCTGTCAACGAGGAGTCGCTGGAGACGACCTACTTTGCCGTGAAGCCCGCCAGCGAGGCCATGGTGGATGCCGAGGGCTGGTACTGGACGACGCTGTGCTGCGACTTCCCCGTGATAATCCCGGCCGAGGGCGGCGTTGAGGGCGCTTACACGGTGCCTGAGGTGACGGTAGACGGCGGCGTGTGCTATGCCACTCCCGTCAAGCTGTGGGGCCAGGGCGAAATCATCCCTGCTGCCACTCCGGTGCTGCTGCGTTGCAGCTCTCCCTATGCCAGCGGCAACAAGCTCATCCCCACGGGTGAGGTGGCCAACAACACGACGTTCCCGCTGGTGAACGAGATGCTGCAGGGCAACTACTTCAGCAACTTCACCAACTACGCCAGCCTGAGCGACCCCACGGTGACGGCCGTTTATGTGCCGACACAGTCCACGCGTGCCAGCGCCGACAACCTGGCTCTGGGCATAGATGCCGACGGCAAGCTGGGCTTCTTCCCGCAGGCCGAGGGCACCTATATGCCCGCCAACAGCGCTTGGCTGAACATCGCTGGCAAGGACCTGGCCGACGTGACTGCCGTCTATCTGACCGTGCCCCAGGAGCCTGAGCCCGTCGTGATCTATGGCGACGCCGATGGTGACGGTATAGTATCGGTGAACGACTTGAGCACCCTGGTGGACTATCTGCTGGGCTTTGAGAGCAAGGATTCGGACGGCGGATTCAATCTGCTGGGCGCCGACGCCGATGGCGACGGTGTGGTGGGCATCAGCGACATCTCGACGGTGGTCGACATCCTGCTCCACTTCTAAGGATTTTTCAGACACAATACATAGGTCGCTAGCCGGGCATCCGCACCCGGCTAGCGACTTTTTTTGCCCCGCGCCCTGCGGGCTTGCGCGCTCCTCGTCGGCCCTGCGGGCTGAAGCGCTACCCTGCGGGGCTAATGCGAATTTCACGAATTTATCTAATTGGCTGGCGCGCTCCTCGTCGACCTTGCGGGCTGGCGCGCTACCCTGCGGGGCAAATGCGAACTTTGCGAATTTATCTAATCGGCTGGCGGGCTCCTTGTCGGCCCTGCGGGCTGGCGCGCTACCCTGCGGGGCTAATGCGAATTACACGAATTTATCTAATCAATGCGTCTCTACTTTGGGGGGAATCGGCTGTCGCTAGAAGACGAACAGGCCGGTGAGGCCGGCGAGGATGATGACGAGGATGGGGTGGACGCGGGTGAAATAGACGAGGCAGAACGAGGCGGCACAGATGGCGATGGTGATGAGGCGCTCCTCGGTGACGTAGCCGAAGTTCTCGCTGTTCATGAGCAGCAGGGCGGCCGAGGCGATGAGGCCCACCACGACGGGCCGCAGGCCCATGAAGGCGCCCTTGATGAAGGGGCTCTGACGGTGGCGCTCGATGTAGTGGCTGGCGATGAGGGTGAGGATGAAGGGCGGCAGCACGACGGTGAGCGTGGTCACCAACGAGCCGAGCACGCTGCCCGTGACGACATAGCCGATGTAGGTGGCGCTGTTGATGCCGATGGGGCCGGGTGTCATCTGCGAGATGGCGACGATGTCGGTGAACATCTGGCTGGTAATCCAGCCCGAGTCGACGACCTCGCGCTGGATGAGCGACAGCATGGCATAGCCGCCGCCGAAGCCGAACAGCCCGATTTTCAGGTAGGCCCAGATGAGTTTCAGATAATCTTCGATCATGGCTGTCCTCCTTTCGGGTTATCGGTGTTGGCGCGCGACATGAGCGTGTGCAGGTAGTAGATGTAGCCGCCGATGGCGCCGAGCACGATGTAGATGATGGGGTTGGAGATGTAGGGAATCTTGCTGTAGATGAGCAGGGCGACGGCCACGGGGATGATGACGGTCTTCCAGTTGATGCCGGCGGTGCGGGCGGTGGTGAGCACCGGGGCGATGATGAGGGCGACCACTGCGGGGCGGATGCCCTTGAAGATGCGGCTCACCACGGCATTGTTCTTGATGGTCTCGGGGGTGAGGAAGATGGCGATGGCCAGTATCATCAGGAACGACGGCAGGATGGTGCCGATGGCGGCGCAGATGCTGCCCTTGAGGCCCTTGAGGTGGTCGCCGATGACGACGCTGATGTTCACCGCCAGGATGCCGGGCATGGACTGTGCCACGGCCAGCAGGTCGAGGAAGTCGTCGAGGGCTATCCACTTGTGCTTGTCGACAATCTCGCGCTGGATGATGCTAATCATCGCCCAGCCGCCGCCGAAGGTGAATGCTCCAATCTTGGCAAAGGTGAGAAACAGTTGCAGATACAGGTTCATCTGATAACCCCTAACTCCTAATTCCTAACTCCTAACTATGAATAACTCCTAACAAACGTGCGCCCGACAATAATGGCGTCTCTACATGGGCGAATCGTTGAAATCTGGATTTCATCGGGCCCACGCGTTATCTTAGTCACTCTTGCGCTTCAGCATGCGCTGGGCGTTGAAGAAACCGTAGTTGCTCTTGCTCAGGTGGGTGCGCATGAGCATCAGGCTGTCCACATAGCCCACATGGCCGCGCTTGATATCGTAGCTCACATAGCCGTAGATGCGGCGCACCTGGCGCGCCGTGTCGCTCTGCACGTCGATGTTCACCCAACCGTCGCTGTTGGTGCTGCGGGCAATCTGCGAGGTGGAGCCGTCGGTGTAGTCGATGCTCAGGCTCACCTTGAACTCGTTGCCGCCGCGGGTGAGCAGGTAGGCCAGCTGGTAGCGGTCGCCGGGCTGCTTGCCGGCATCGGGCTCCAGGTCGAAGGTGATGAACCCGCGGCGTGAGCCCTGGGTGAGCATATAGCGGCGCACGCCCCGCCACATGTCGATGCTGTCGCTCTTGCTGTCGGTGCTCAGCTGGTGCGGAATCCTCTTGCCCTGGGGACGGGGGTGGGTGCCGTGGGTGGGGCCGGCCTGCAGGCCTGGCATCTCACCGTTGAGGGCCTCGTCGGTGCGGCTCTTGACCAGCTTGTCGCTGCGCGTCTGCAGCTTGGCGATGGCCTTGTCATAGGCCTTGATGTAGTCCTCCATGTTGTGGGCATACCACACCAGCGCCGTGTCGTAGTCCTGCTGCGTGATGCCGTGTTTCTTGAACACCGACTGCTTCATCACCATGCGGGCCGAGTCGGTGGGAAACTCATCGCGGTGGCTGTCGATGTAGGCATCGGCCAGCATCAGGTCGGCGATGAGGTCACCCATGTCGCTGACGCCCACCACGCCGCGAGGGGTCCTGTCGCATGACGTGAACGACAAGACCAGCAGGACCAGTAGCAGCAGGATGGATGATGAGCGGTGCATGGGCAAGTGGGGGAGTGGGGACTATTGTTGGTCGGTTGTGGCGTCTTCTTGCTGGGACTCGGGAGCCTCGATGGCGGCAGTGTCGTCGTCGGTGGCTTCCTTGCCCTCGCTCTCGTCCTCGTGGCCCATGGCGGTGGCCAGATGGCGGGCATAGAACACGATGAGTACAAACACGCTCACGCTCAGCGAGGCGTCGGCGATGTTGAAGATGGGCTGGAAGAACACGAAGTGCTCGCCCCCTATCCAGGGCAGCCATGTGGGCCAGTTCCACTCGCACAGCGGGAAGTAGAGCATGTCCACCACGCGGCCGTTGAACAGCGTGGCGTAGCCGCCGTCGGGCGGGAACAGCTGTGCCACCTGGGGCGGCATCGGGCTGTTGAAGATCATGCCATAGGCGATGCAGTCAATCACGTTGCCCAGGGCACCGGCCGTTATCAGGGCGATGCAGGCGATGTAGCCCCGAGGCACGCTGGTGTTGCGGCGCATGCGCCACAGGTAGTAAATGAACGCACCTGCGGCGACGATGCGGAACAGGGTGAGCATCAGTTTGCTGCCCAACTCCATGCCGAAGGCCATGCCGTTGTTCTCGATGAACAGGAGCCTGAACCACGAGGTAATCTGCACCTCCTCGCCGTAGTAGAAGTGGGTTTTCACCCAAATCTTCAGGGCTTGGTCGATAACGATAACCAGCGCGATGATCAGCGCTGACAGTTTTCCGTTAGATATTCTCATTTACGGGACGCTCTATAGACGTCAATGTTTCTTCTTGCGCTCGGCCTCGATTTCCTTGCCCTCGATTGACAGCGTGGCGTGAGGTACAGCCAACAGGCGTGCCTTGGGAATGAGCTTGCCGGTGATGCGGCACACGCCGTAGGTCTTGTTCTCGATGCGCATGAGCGCGCCCTGCAGCTTACGGATGAAGTCCATCTGCTGCTGGAGCTGCTGGCTGGCAATCTCCTTCTGCTGCGTCGAGGCGCCCTCTTCCATCATATTGAAGGTGGTGTCGGACTCGTCGACCATGAGGATTTCCTTCAGGCGGTTGCAGTTCTCCTGCGCCTGCTCGATTTTGCTCAAGATGAGTTCCTTGAACTCCTGGAGTTCCTCATCGGTGTATCTTACTTTCTCTTTCTTTTCCATGACGGTGAATATTTTGCTATTTGTTGATAATCAATGGGGAAGTGCAGTCAGGTTGCTCACACCTTCTCGATGCACACGGGCAGCGTCCAGCCCTCCATCTCCAGCATGTCGGCCTTGTCGGCGGGCACGGGAGCCACGGTGATGCTGGTGGCGAGCACCTGGCGGGCGATGTAGTCGCCGAAGGCGTTCACGGCAGCGTCGGTGCGGTCGTCGGAAGCGATGACGACGTTGATGCGGTCGGTGATGTCAAACTTCATGCTCTTGCGCAGGTTCTGGATGCGGTTCACCAGTTCGCGGGCGATACCCTCCTGCAGCAGCTCCTCGGTCACGGTGATGTCGAGGGCCACGGTGAGGTTGCCGTCGTTGGCGACGAGCCAGCCGGGGATGTCCTCGCTGATGATTTCCACGTCGGCGATTTCCACGGTTGCCGTCTGTCCGTCAACGTCGATGTCGAGCTTGCCGTCTTTCTCAAACTGGGCAATCTCGGGCTGCGACAGGCCGGTGATCTTGGCGGCGAGCGCCTTCATGATTTTGCCGTACTTCGGGCCGAGTTTCTTGAAGTCGGGCTTCACGCGCTTGACAAGGATGCCGGCGTCGTTGCCCACCAGCTTGATCTCCTTCACGTTGACCTCGCTGCGGATGAGGTCGGCCACGGCCTCGATGTCCTCGCGCTGGGCCTCGTCGAGCACGGGCACCATGATGGCCTGCAGCGGCTGGCGCACCTTGAGGTTCTGCTTGCGGCGCAGCGAATGCACCATCGAGGTGGTATCCTGGGCGGCCTGCATGCGCTTCTCGAGCTGCTTGTCGATGACGGCCTCGTCACACTTGGGGAAGGCGGCGAGGTGTACCGAGTCGGCGCTGTGCGTCAGGTCGCGGTACAGGCGGTCGCTGTAGAACGGGGCTACGGGAGCCATGAGCAGGGCCACGGTGGTGAGGCACTGATGCAGCGTCTGGTAGGCGGCCAGCTTGTCGCGGGTGAGTTCCTTGCCCTCCCTGAAGCGGGCGCGGTTCAGGCGCACGTACCAGTTGCTCAGGTGGTCGTTGACAAAGGTGCTGATGGCGCGGGTGGCCTTGGTGGGCTCGTAGTCCTCCAGGTCGGCCTCCACCTGTGCGATGAGCGAGTTGAGCAGCGAGATGATCCAGCGGTCAATCTCGGGGCGCTCGTTCAGGGGCACCTGCTGAGCCTCGGGGTCGAAGCCGTCCACGTTGGCATACAGGGCGAAGAACGAGTAGGTGTTGAACAGGGTGCCGAAGAACTTGCGGGCCACCTCGATCACGCCGGCCTCGTCAAACTTGAGGTTGTCCCAGGGCGACGAGTTGCTGATCATGTACCAGCGCAGGGGGTCGCTGCCGTAGGTCTCGATGGCGCCGAACGGGTCAACGGCGTTGCCCAGGCGCTTGCTCATCTTGGCTCCCACCTTGTCGAGCACCAGACCGTTGCTGATGACGTTCTTGTAGGCCACACTGTCGAACACCATCGTGGCGATGGCGTGCAGCGTGAAGAACCAGCCGCGCGTCTGGTCCACACCCTCGGCGATGAAGTCGGCAGGGAAGACAACACGGTTGTCGACGGCCTCCTTGTTCTCGAAGGGGTAGTGTGCCTGGGCGTAGGGCATGGCACCGCTGTCAAACCACACGTCGATCAGGTCCAGTTCGCGCTTCATGGGCTTGCCCGTGTCGCTCACCAGGACGATGTCGTCAACGTAGGGGCGGTGGATATCAATTTTGTCGTAGTTCTCCTCGCTGTAGTCGCCGGGAACGAAGCCCTTGTCCTTGTAGGGGTTGCTCGTCATCACGCCGGCGGCGACGGCCTTCTCGATCTCGTTATAGAGTTCCTCGATGCTGCCGATGCACTTCTCCTCGCCGTCCTCGTTGCGCCAGATGGGCAGCGGGGTGCCCCAGTAGCGGCTGCGGCTCAGGTTCCAGTCGTTGAGGTTCTCCAGCCACTTGCCAAATCGGCCTGTACCCGTGTGCTCGGGTTTCCAGTTGATGGTGTGGTTGAGCTCAATCATGCGGTCGCGGCATGCCGTGTCGCGGATGAACCAGCTGTCCAGCGGGTAGTAGAGCACGGGCTTGTCGGTGCGCCAGCAGTGGGGATAGTTGTGGACGTGCTTCTCCATCTTGAAGGCGGTGCCGTCCTGCTTCATGCGGATGCAGATGTAGATGTTCAGGTCCTCGGCCTTGGCGGCAGCCTCCTCGTCAAACTTGCCGCCCACGGTGTACTGCGGGTCGTAGGCGTTCTTCACCCAGCGGCCTGCATACTCCTTGTAGAGCTCCACGTTGACGAAGTCCCTGACGAAGTCCTCGTCCAGGTCCTCGATGAGGTAGTACTTACCGGTGAGGTCCACCATGGGACGCGTCTCCAGCTTCTTGTTGATCATGTACAGGGCGGGGATGCCGGCAGCCTTGGCCACGCGGGCATCGTCGGCACCGAAGGTCGGCGCGATGTGCACGATACCGGTACCGTCCTCGGTCGTCACATAGTCACCGGGGATGACGCGGAAACCGTTGTCGTTGCCCACGACCTTGCCGTCCACCTTGTCCACGGGCTTTACCCACGGGAACAGTTGGGCGTAGCGCATCTCGAGCAGGTCCTGGCCCTTGAACGAGGCAATCACCTTCCAGGGCACCACCTTGGCGCCGGCGGTGAACTCCAGCGGCTGGTCCTTGCCGTCGGCCTTGAAGTAGGCATCGACGCGGGCCTCAGCCAGCAGGTAGATGGCGGGCTTGCCGGTATAGGGGTTGAAGCTCTCGACAGCGACATAGTCAATCTTGTTGCCCACACACAGGGCGGTGTTGCTCGGCAGGGTCCACGGAGTGGTCGTCCAGGCCAGCACATAGGCATCGTTGAAGCCCTCATCGGCGGCCTCATGGATCTGCTTGATCACGGGGTGCTCGTCACCGCTCAGCACGGTGAACTGGGCCGTCACCGTCTGGTCCTTCACGTCGCGGTAGCAGCCCGGCAGGTTCAGCTCGTGCGAACTCAAGCCGGTGCCGGCAGCGGGCGAGTAGGGCTGGATGGTGTAGCCCTTGTACAGCAGGCCCTTGTTATAGAGCTGCTTGAGCAGCCACCACAGGCTCTCGATGTAGCTGTTCTTGTAGGTGATGTAGGGGTGTTTCATGTCCACCCAGTAACCCATGCGGTGCGTCAGGTCTTCCCATTCGCGGGTGTATTTCATCACCTCCTTGCGGCAGGTGGCGTTGTACTCATCGACCGAGATTTTCTTGCCGATATCCTCCTTGGTGATGCCCAGCGCTTTTTCCACGCCCAGCTCCACGGGCAGGCCGTGGGTGTCCCAACCGGCCTTGCGCAGCACCTGGAAGCCCCGCATCGTCTTGTAGCGGCAGAAGATGTCCTTGATGGTCCTGGCCATCACGTGGTGGATACCCGGCATGCCGTTGGCACTGGGAGGACCCTCAAAGAATACATAGGATTGAGCACCCTCACGCTCGCTGATGCTGCGGCCGAACACATCTTCTTTGTCCCACACCTGCAGGACTTCCTTGTTGATATCTGACAGGTTAAACCCGTTATACTCGTTGAATTTTTTCATTTTAAATAATGTACTTTCTCAAATTTGGGTGCAAAGGTAGTGAAAGCCGAGCACAGAACAAAATTTTTTCAAGCCGAAAGTCATGAAAGTTCACTTTCATGGCTGAGGCGCAGCAAAATTTAGGCAAAAAGAATTTATTCTTTTTTTATGTCGAGGCGCCTCCTACCTTCGAGAGCAGCAGCTCTCAACGTAGTGAAAGCCGAGCACAGAACAAAATGTTGCGTCTCCGTTTATGAGGCTTGTCCAAATGCTGCCCTTGAGACGCAAAATGTTGCGTTTCAGCAATGCGGACCGATTGAGTATCAGCGCCTGTTGCTGTGGGGCAGTGGGGCGTTTTTTGCAGGCGTTGACGTTATTTAGTGGGGATTTAAGGTTTTTTTTGAGGTATTGGTGTTACCTTTGCCGCCACAAAACCAATCATCAACGTTATGTTATTGAACAAGATAATGATGCAGATTCCGGTGGCCACTCCCGACACGGTGGCTGCCAACAAGATACAGTCGATGACCAACACCGTCACCTCGCATGTCGACTCACTGGCCCAGCAGCTGCATCCCGACTCGATTGCGGCGATGACGCCTGACAAGATTGTAGACCGCTTCAAGTACTTGGACCTGGGCAGCCTGGTGACCTCGCTGTCGAGCCAGCTGGTTTCGCTGGGACTGCGCATTCTTGCCGCCATCGTGATTTTCTACATCGGCAAGTTCATCATCAACAAGATATACAGCGTGGTGCGTGCCCTGATGGTGCGCAAGGACTTTGACCGCTCGTTGATTTCGTTCCTGCTGTCGTTCATCAGAATCACCCTGCTGTTCCTGCTCATCATCACCGTCATCGGGGTGCTGGGCATCGAGACCAGCTCGTTCATCGCCATCTTTGCCAGTGCCGGTGTCGCCATCGGTATGGCCCTGAGCGGCACGTTGCAGAACTTTGCCGGCGGTGTGCTCATCCTGCTGCTCAAGCCTTACAAGGTGGGTGACTACATCGAGTTCGGGGACCTGAAGGGCACGGTGCGCGAAATCCAGATCTTCAACACGGTTATCAACACCTATAACAACGACCGCATCGTCATCCCCAACGGCGGTCTCGCCACCAGTTCGCTCAAGAACTTCAGCGCCGAGCCTTACCACCGCGTGGAGTGGCGTGTGGGCATCAGCTACGGCGACGATGTGGAGGTGGCCCGGAAAGTCGCCCTCGACATCCTCGCTGCCGACCCGCGCATTGTCCACACCGATGCCGACGTCAAGGAAGACGAACAGCCCGTCGAGCAGCCCCACGAGGACCAGCAGGAGAAGCCCATGCCTTGGTGGAAACGCCTGTTCCACTGGCACCGTCGCCATGCCGAGGAACTCCGCGAGGAGCATGAGGCAAGGCTCGCTGCCCTGATTCCCAAGCCCAATTACACCCCTAGCGTGAATGTCGAGAGCCTGGACGACAGCCAGGTGACGCTCATCGTGAGGGCCTGGACCGAGATTGCCAACTACTGGGGGGTGCTCTACGAGGTGAACGAGCAGATTTACAAGCAGTTCCCGCAGCACGGCATCCACTTCCCGTTCCCGCAGATGGACGTCCACGTCAACAGTTAATCAGTTAGGAGTTCCGTTATTTCCGTTCAATCCGTTTTATCCATTGGCAAGAATGAAGAATCAGTTATCACGGTTATTGGTGGTTGTGGCTGTGCTGGTGGCGTGGCTGCAGGGTGGGGCACAGGTCATCAACTCCATCGGCGACGAGAACATGAAGGTGGAGCAGGGGCTCAAACCCCAGCCGAAGAAGACCGACAACCCCTATATCGCTGACCTGGACACCGAGACGCCCTATTTTCAGTGCATCGACTCGGCCCAGACCTATATCTATAGCCATGACTGGCCCATCGCCGAGCAGTGGCTGCTCAAGGCCTTCAAGGCAGACCCCGACAACCCATCTAACTCGATGGTGCTGAGCAACATCGCCACGCTGCAACGCTATCAGGGCAAACTGGCTGATGCTGTGAAAAACTACTCCCTCGCCCTCGACATGACGCCCCATGCCGTGACGCTGCTGCTCAACCGTGCCGCCCTCTATGTCGAGATGGACAGCGTGCAGCGCGCCATCGATGACTATGAGCGCGTGTGCGAACTCGATATGTACGACACCGAGTCACGCTACTCGCTGGGCGTGCTGGCGATGGAGCAGGGCGACACCCGCCGTGCCGAGGACCTGTTCAACGAGATCAAGCGCATCAACCCCAACTCAGGCCTCTACCACGAGGGCATGGGCCTGCTGCACAAGCGCAACGGCAACCACGGCCGCGCCGCCGAACTCTTCACCCAGGTCATCAAGGTGCAGCCCAGCGCCCAACTGCTGGGGCACCGTGCCGACTGCTATCTTGCCATGAAGCGCCTCAACGATGCCGAGGCTGACATCCGCACCGCCCTCGAGATGGCCCCCGACGACCCCTACCTGTACCTGTTGCGCGCCAAGCTGAACAAACTGCGTTTCCAGCGCGACGACATGCAGCGCGACATCGACACCGCCGTCTCCCTGGGCCTCACCCGCGACTACATCAACCAATCCCTCAACGAATAACCCCGAGCCTCAAACCCCGGCCACTCGGTAGAAAAAAACCGAAAAACTTGCACAGGTGGCCACAAATGGCTACCTTTGTACTGCGCTAAAAGGTAAGCCCTTGCGCTTACTTTTGCCAGAAGTAAGTTCTTAAGCTTACTTTTGCTTGAAGTAAGCCGTAGCCCTTAACGCGTATGTACTCATTATAAGATTAAGATATGGATAGCCATCAAGCGGTGGCTCATCGTGTCCTCCATGGCCATCTAGCAAGAAGCTATGGCTTCCTTGTCGCAGCCAAGTCCATCCTGCGCTTCAGCGAGACCAAGGAAAGCGAGAAATCCGAGTACGTCCTGGCCGGCACCCTGGTGAGCATCGCCATTGCCGTCGCCTGCGGCATCATGGTGATTGCCGACAGATTATAATAAGTGTGTTTTTTTTGATGATTATTAGGCACGATGAGAAAGAAGAAAGATATTCCGGTAATTGAGGGATTTGAGATAACGGGCGTGGCGGCCGAGGGTAAGAGCCTGGGTCGCTGGAACGACCTGGTGGTGTTTGTGCCCTATGGGGCGCCGGGCGATGTGATAGACCTGAAAATCGACCGCAAGAAGCACAGCTTTGCCGAGGGACATATCGAGCGGCTGGTGAAGCCGAGTGAGTTGCGCGTGGAGCCGATGTGTGAGCACTTCGGCGTGTGCGGCGGCTGCAAGTGGCAGCATCTGCCCTATGAGTACCAGCTGCAGTGCAAGCAGCAGCAGGTGGTGGATGCGATGGAACGCATCGCCAAGGTGCCGATTCCGGCCATCAACCCCATCCTGGGGTCGGCAGCGACAACGCATTACCGCAACAAACTGGAATTCACGTTCTCGAACAAATGCTGGCTCACGCGTGAGCAGCTGGAGAGCGGCGCCGAGTTCCCCGACCGCAATGCGGCGGGATTCCACATCCCCGGGGCCTTTGACAAGGTGCTGGACATCAAGCGGTGCTGGCTGCAGGACGACATCAGCAACGAGATGCGCCTATTCATCCGCAACCACTGCGTGGAGCGGGGTTACTCGTTCTATGACATCCGCGGGCAGCAGGGCTTCATCCGCATGACGATGACGCGCACGGCCAGCACGGGCGAGGTGATGGAGGTGATTGTGTTCGGCGAGGACAACAGGCAAGCCATCGAGGATGTGATGAGCGCCGTGCACGAGCGTTTCCCGCAGATTACCTCGCTGCTCTATGTCGTCAACCTCAAGGTCAACGACTCGCTCGCCGACCAAGAGTTCATCACCTACAGCGGCCGTGACTACATCGAGGAGGAGATGGAAGGTCTGCGGTTCCGAGTGGGCCCCAAGTCCTTCTACCAGACCAACTCGCGCCAGGCCTATGAACTCTACAAGGTGGCGCGCCGCATGGCAGCCCTCACGGGCGATGAACTCGTCTATGACCTGTACACCGGCACGGGCACCATCGCCAACTTCGTTGCCCGCCAGGCACGTCAGGTCATCGGCATCGAGTATGTGCCCGAGGCCATCGAGGACGCTAAACTGAACTCCCGCGTCAACGGCATCGAGAACACGCTGTTCTATGCCGGTGACATGAAAGATGTGCTCACCGACGACTTCATCGCCGAGCATGGCCGTCCCGAGGTCATGATCATCGACCCGCCCCGCGCCGGCATGCACGAGGACGTGGTGAAGGTCATCCTCAACGCCGAGCCCCAGCGCCTGGTGTATGTGAGCTGCAACCCCGCGACCCAGGCGCGCGACGTCGCCCTGCTCGACGAGAAATACCGTGTGGTGGAGATCCAGCCCGTGGACATGTTCCCCCACACCCATCACGTCGAGAACGTCACCCTGCTCGAGAAGAAGTAAGGGCAACGCCCCGCACAGGGACTGTGGGAACGATGCAGTCGTGTCGCTGGCCTGCTGCGAAAATAAAAGCACTGATAATCAATTTGTCTGCTCGCTAGAGACGCAAAATTTTGCGTCTCTAGTGCTGTATTTGGGAAAAGCCTAACGGTTGGAGACGCAAAATTTTGCGTCTCTACATTGTTCTGGTAGCAAACAGCGGAATTGTTTGCCAAAGCATGGCGGCTGTGTTCTAATTCGCCTCAGGCTTTGAATGATGACACAACGCCCCCCTAACTCCTAACTCCTAACGCCTAACACCTAAAACCTAAAACCTAACGCCTACCTACAGTTCCGTTCTCTCGACGAGGAAGCCGTCGAGCATGTCGATGACGCGGTGGGCGTAGGAGGCGTCGCGCTGCGAGTGCGTTACCATGACGATGGTGGTGCCCTCCTCGTTGAGGCTGGCGAGCAGTTCCATCACCTCCTTGCCGTTGCGGGTGTCGAGGTTGCCTGTGGGTTCATCGGCGAGAATCAGCCGCGGGTTGCTCACCACGGCACGCGCGATGGCCACACGCTGCTGCTGGCCGCCCGAGAGCTGGTTGGGGTAGTGGGTGGCGCGGTGCGAGATGTTGAGGTACCGCAGCACCTCGGTCACCTTGGCCTTGCGCTCGGCTGCAGGCACGCCCATATACTTGAGGGGCAGTTCCACGTTCTGCTCGACGTTGAGTTCGTCGATGAGGTTGAAGCCCTGGAAGACAAAGCCGATTTTCCCCTTGCGCATCTCGGTGCGCTGGCTCTCCTTGAGTTGCCCCACCTCGACGCCGTCGAGCAGGTAGTTGCCCTCGCTGGGGTTGTCGAGCAGTCCCAGGATGTTGAGCAGCGTGGTCTTGCCGCAGCCCGACGGTCCCATGATGGCGACAAACTCCCCGTCTTCCACTTCCATGTTGATGCCGCCCAGTGCCACGGTATAGACATCGCTCTGGCGGTACACTTTCTTCAGATTGCTTATTTGTATCATTGTTTCAGTTTGCTTTTACTGGTTAATGTGTGGAGGATGCCGTCACTCGGCCTTGATGCTCGTGGCGGGATTCTCGTGGGCGGTGCGCCAGCTCTGGATGACCACGGTGCCCAGGGTGACCAGGCCCACAAGCAGCAGGCTGAGCGGGAATATCCACCAGTGGATGGTCGTGCGCTCGGCAAAGTAGGCCAGCGTGAGTTTGCCGACGAAATAGGCCAGCGGTGCTCCGATGAGCCAGCTGATGAGCAGCAGCCGCGCATAGTGGCGGCAGAACATCACGATGATTTCGCCCGAATTGGCGCCCGATACCTTGCGGATGCTGATTTCTTTGCGGCGGTACTCGGTCTCGAACAGCGTCAGGCAGAATACCCCGATGAGGGTGATAATCAGGCAGATGAGGGTGATGATGAGCACCTGCTTGAAGTAGCGGAACTCGTTGTGGTAGGTCAGGTCGAACATCTGGTCGAGGTGGTGCACCTCGCCGGCCTCGTGGTTGCTGCAGTGCAGCACGGCGGCAGCAATCTGCTGCTCGATGTGGCTGCGGTCGGCATCGGGTGCGATGCGCACGTTGAGCAGCCAGTTGCCCTGCTTGCTGGTGTTGACAAACATCACGGGCTGGTTGTTGCCGATGCGTGTGGTGCCGTAGCGGATGTTCTCGCACACGCCCACCACCATCGAACTGTCGAGGATGCCCAGCGGCTTGTTCATCTCCATCCAGTCCCACTTCTTGCGCGCGGCCTCGTTGATGATGCAGCAGTCGCCCGAGGGGTCGCTCTTGTCAAAGTCGCGTCCCTCGACGATCTTGATGCCCATGGTGCGCAGGTAGTCATAGTCCACCGGCAGCAGCATGAACCTGATGAAGTGGGCCGAGTCCTCGAGGCACAGCGTGCTGTAGGAGTCGTTGGCGCCCATTGTCGCGGCCGAGTAGCCCACGCGTTCCACCCCGGGCACCTGCATGAGCGTCTCGCGCAGGGCGGGGAAATAGGCGTTCTCGCCGGGCTCGAGGGCGGTGTACAGCACCTGGTCCTTGTCGTAGCCGTAATCCGACTCAAAGATGTAGTGGCTCTGCATCAACAGGATGCCGATGTAGGTAATCATGAATACCGACACCACCAGTTGCAGGCACACCAGCGTCTGGCGCAGCCTGCGGCCCTGGGGCGTGAGGCCCAGCGACGTTTTCAGGGCCATCGCGGTGGGGTAGGAGGTGGCAAAGATGGCCGGGTAGGTGCCCGCCACGATGCCGATGACAATGGCCAGCACGATGATGGCAGCGACCAGCACGAGGTGCTTGCCCAGAGCGATGTCGCCGGCAATCAGATCACTGCCGGCCGATAGTCCTGCCAGCAGATGGCACAGGCCCATCGCCAGCACGGCGGCTACCAGGGCGGTGATGACGCACTCGGCCACGATGCCCAGCCGTAGCGAGCGCCGCGATGCCCCCATCACGAGACGCGTGTTCAGGCTGCGCACCCGCATGGGGCTCTCGGCGAGCGTGAAGTTCAGGAAGTTGATGGCCGCCACGATGAGGATGAGCAGGCTGGCCACCTCCAGGATGAGCAGCATGCTGCGGTAGCCGCTGTCGGCAAACGAGTAGGTGGAGTGGGCAAAGTAGGTGTCGCGCAGCGGCGTGAACTGGAAGTTGGTGTTCTCGAGTTGCTTGGCCTTGGTGCCGATGAGTTCGGGCGGCAGCGACTGGAGCATGGTGGAGACGATGGACTGCTTGAGGGGCTGGATGAGGCTGTCCACGTTGTGGACGCCCTCGCGCACCTTGACCAGGCAGGTGAAGGCAAAGTTGTAGTCCCCCAGTCCGATGTCGCCCAGGTTGGTCACGATGGCATTGGGCGCCACGCAGTTCTCAGGGAAGTCCTCATACACGCCGCGCACCTTGATGGGCACGCCGCCCTCATAGATCATCTCCTTGCCTGCAGCACTGGTTGTGCCGAAGTACTCCCTCGCGATGCTTGCCGGGATGATGATGCCCGTGCGGTCGCTGTCGGTCCACTGGATGTTGCCGTCCACCACACGGCGCGTGAGGGCGCTCACGGCATCGTTGTTGCCCATGATGAACGGGAACTCAAATGTGACATCATCCTTGACGCACGTCACGTTACCGCTGATGCCCGTCTTGTTGGACATCAGCGACACGGCCTCGACCTGTGGCAGGCGCGCCAGGTCATCGGCTATGGGGCGGCACATCGCATCGCTCCACTGCCACTCGTTGTACACAAAGTCGGACTCCAGGCGGTAGATGCGCTCATAGTCGTCCACCCCCTTGTTGTAGGTGACCTGGTAGATGACCTGTGTCATCAGCACATAGAACGCGGCAAAGGCCACAATGAGCCCGACGAGGTTCAACGCTGTCGCCCATTTGAACCTGCGGGCCATGTACAGTATGTTTTTGAAGATAGTCATTTCGTCATTGCTCGGTAGAGAGGGTTGTCAAACCAGGGGAAGTCCCTGCCTGTGTCGTGTGAAACAGGCATTGCCGTGATGCGCTGGATGGTGCATCACGGCAATGCCGGTGTGGCGGGTTACTGCTTGGGAGTCATGATGACCTCGACCTTGCTGCCTGCCTCTTTCAGGTGGCGGGCATAGGCGGCGACGGTTTCGGGCGTCTGGGCCTTCACAATCTGCTCATAGCCGGTGACGTTGTCAATGCCGCGCTCCACGTAGTTGATCAGTTGTCTCATCCAGTAGCCGTTCTCCTTCAGTGAGGACTCGTGGTCCTTGATGAGTTCGTTCTTGACCTCGTTGAGCGTCGTGGCATCGATGGTCTTGCCGGCAGCAATCAACTGGTTGTCAAGGATCTCGATGGTCTGCTCGGTGAACTCGGGCTTGATGGGGCAGTAGGCCAACAGCAGGGCGAAGGGACGGTCGCCTTCGAGTGTGGCATTGCCCATGGTCATGAGGCTATAGGCTGCTCCGGCGTCCTCGCGAATCAGCTGGGTGTAGACCTTGTCCAGCACCTTGCCCAGTATCTGGGCGCGGAGGCCGTGCTCGAGGCTATAAGGCGTCTTGTCGTCGTACCAGATGGACTGAATCGTGGTCTTGGGCGTTTCCATCTGGCGCTCGAAGCGGATGACATTGTCGCCCTGGGGATGCGTCTCCACATTCACCCAATTGCTCTTGGCACCCTTCTTGGCGGGCAGGCTGGCGATGTACTGCTCGATGAGCGGGCGGATGGTGGCATCGTCAAACGAACCGATGAAGTAGAAGGTGTAGCCGGCGGCATTGGCGGTGCGCTCCTTGGCAATCTGCATGACGCGGTCCAGGTCCACCTCCTGCAGGTTCTCGACGTTGAAGGGCTTGCCGCGCCAGTCACGGTTGGTCAGCACGTAGGTCAACGAGTCGCTCATGGTCGCCTCAGGCACCTGATCCTTGCTCTTGAGCTGTGCTTCCATCATGTTCTTCAGCTGGCCGTAGGCTTTCTCGTCCTTGCGGGCATCGGTGAAGGTGAGGTAGGTCAGTTGGAACATGGTCTCCAGGTCCTTGATGGTGGACTCGCCCGAGACGAGGTCGTTGTAGGTCTCGATGCTGGCGCTGACATCCACCTGCTTGCCGGCGAGGGCCTTGTTGAGTTCGTTGCGAGAGAATTCGCCTAGACCGCACATGCTCATCACGCCGTCATACAACTTCAGGTTGGCCCAGTCTTTCTCGCTGTAGAGCGACTCACCGCCGCGCTGAACGGCCTGCATGAAGATTTCGTCTTCCTTGAAGTCGGTCTTCTTGAGGATGACGCGCACGCCATTGCTCAGTTCCAGTTCCTTGAAGCCAAACGTGGTGTTCTCGGTCTCCTTGACAATCTTGCCGGCCTTGGGCAGCTGGGCCATCAGGGGCTCCTGCTTCACGTTGTCGACATAGGCCTCGACGGGGGCAGCCAGGGCCTTGTCAAAGGCGGACTTGAGTGACTCCTGGGTGGGATAGACGGCGCCGTCTTTCTCGGTGCTGTAGCAGGTTACCACCAGATTGCGGCCCGACGGGTCAACGACTTCCTCGAAGTAACCGTTGATGACCTCAACGGGGAGGTTGGGAAGCAGCATGCTCATGATCTGGTACTTCTGCTCTACCGAGGGGATGGGCTCGTTCTCGAGGAAGTTGTTGTAGTATTGTGTAGCATAGTGATGGTTGCTGATCTTGTTGCGCTCGTTGTACTCGCTCTCCAGACTACTCATGTAATTCTCCTGGGCGCGGGCATATTCAGTCTCGGTGAAACCGTGCTCCACGGCGCGGCGGCACTCGGTTTCCAGCAGTTGCATGGTGGCTTCGGCCTGGCCTTCTTTGGGCATGGCAATCATGGTGAAGGCGTCCTTGGTGTTGGTCCACAGGAAGGTGCTGTTGATGCAGCCGGCGTCCACAAAGGGGCACTCGGGGTCCTGGGCCAGCTCCTGAAAGCGCTGCGTCATCATCTCGCTGGCGATGTCGCCGGCATAATCCATGATTAGGTAATCGATGCCACCCTTGGCCTCGCGGGGCGTGTGGTCATGCTTGTACATGGCAAGAATCATGTCGGTGCTCTGCTCCTTGTCCTTGTCGACGACAAAGATGGGCTGCTCGTTGTCGGGCACTGGGTAGTCCTCGACCTTGGCGGCATCGGCGGCAGGGGCGGGGATGTCCTTGAACATCTCCTTGATTTTGCCTTCGATGTAATCCACGTCCACGTCACCCACGATGACCAGGGCCTGGTTGTCGGGACGGTACCACTTGTGGTAGTAGTCGCGCAGCACCTGGTAGGGGAAGTTGTCCACGATTTCCATCTTGCCGATGATCATGCGCTCGCCGTACTTCGAGCCGGGGAAGATGTTCTTCAACTGACGGGTGTCCATGCGCTCCTTGGCGTCGGTGGTCTGGCGCCACTCCTGGTGGATGACGCCGCGCTCCTCGTCGATGTCCTTGTCCTCGAGCAGCAGGCCGTGACTCCAGTCCTTGAGGATGAGCAGGCAGGAGTCGAGTGCGCTCTGGCGCGTGCTGGGCACGTTGCTGACATTATATACGGTGCGGGTGAAACTGGTTCCGGCGTTCAGGTCACCGCCGAAGTTCAGACCCAGCGAACGGGTGAAATCGAGGATGCCCAGACCGGGGAAGTGCTCACTGCCGTTGAAGGCCATGTGCTCCAGGAAGTGGGCCAGACCCTGCTGGTTGTCGTCCTCCTGCATGGCGCCCACGCGCTGGGCGATGTAGAAGTTCACGCGGTGCTCGGGGTAGTCGTTGTGGCGGATGTAGTAGGTCAATCCGTTGTCCAGCTTACCGATTCTCACGGCCTCGTCCACGGGGATGGAAGGCATCTGCTGAGCCTGAATGCTCACGCTGAATACTGCCATCATGAGCAGCAATGCAGCCAATAATTTTTTCGTCTTCATAATGTTAGAATTTTATAGTAATTAATAAACGTTTGTTGACTCGTTTTGGTTTTGATGTTGCAAATGTATAATGAGGCCCGCGGGGTTGTCAAGAGTTTTTGTGCCCAAAATTGCAGATTGTCAAAATTTCATACACGATTGTGTCTAAATTTTAGACACTTTTGGCCCCAGAGATGAAAAAAACGGCTTTTCGTGCCCCGGTCATGGCCAGTTTTTCAGGATTTGGTTGTATCTTCGCTGCTGATATGCAGAAGTACGGTACAATATTAGTCATTGACGACAATGAGGCCATCCTCACCGCGTTGAGGTTTTGCCTGAAGGATACGTTTGAAAAGGTGATGACCTTGACATCACCAGAGTCGATTATTACGCTGCTGGGTCAGGAGGAAGTGGACATCATCCTGCTGGACATGAACTTCACCCTCGGCGTGAACAACGGTCAGGACGGGCTGGTGTGGCTCCAGGCCATCCGTAAGCATCACCCCGAGATTCCCGTGGTGCTGATTACGGCCTATGCCGACGTCCAGCTCGCTGTGCGCGGCCTCAAGCGCGGGGCCGCCGACTTCATCACCAAGCCCTGGGACAACGATGAACTGCTGCGCAAACTCAAGGACGTGCTCGACGCCAGCAACGAGGTGGCGACGCTCGACGAGGTTGAGGCCGAACACATCCGCCGCGCCATCGACCGTGCCCACGGCAACCTGTCGAAGGCTGCCGAGCTGCTGGGCATCACCCGCCAGACGTTATATAACAAAATGAAGAAACTGCAATGAGCACTACCACCGTCATTGTGCTGTGTGCCGCTGTGGTGGCCTTGCTGGTGCTGTGGTTCTGGCGGCATCAGCGTGCGCTGGTCAAGCGTGCAGCCATCATGCAGGAAGCCATCCGCAACCACGACCTTACCTTCCAGTTGCCCACGCGCCACATGTTCAGCGGCGAGCGGGCGCTGCAGGAGACGCTCAACCAGTTGGGAGAGCACATCCGCGAGCAGGTTAACCTGGGCGAGGTGGAGTCGTGGGAGAAACTCACCCGCGTGCTCACCCACGAGATCATGAATGCCACGGCGCCCATCGCCAGCATCAGCCAGTCGATGCTGCATCACCCCGCCGTCCAGGGTACCGATCTAGAGGAGGGCATCAATGCCATCCACAACACGGTGGTGCACCTCAACTCGTTTGTCGACGGCTACCGCAAGTACTCCGCCTTGCAGAAACCGCTGCCCAAGATGGTCAACCTGGGCGAGATTGTGGGTGACGTGTCGCAGCTGTTCAGTGAGGTGACCTGGAAGAACAATCTCACCAGCGACATCATCATCAAGACCGACCCCAACTTGCTGCGGCAGATACTCATCAACCTCATCAAGAACGCCATCGAGGCCGGTGCTCGCACGATAGGCGTCGATTGTGAGCGGGGCAACGAGGGCAAGGTGCTGCTGAGTGTCAGCAACGACGGTGCGCTCATCCCTGCCGAGGCCCGTTCGTCGATTTTCATCCCCTTCTTCACCACCAAGCGCAAGGGCAACGGCATCGGCCTGTCGCTGAGCCGTCGCCTGCTCACGCTGCAGGGCGGCATGATGTCGCTGCTCGACCATCCCCGTGCCGGTTTCCACACCACCTTCCTGCTCGAGTTTCCCGCCTAATTTTTCTGGCAATATCATCAATGATGCTTTATCGGTGACGTTTGCGTCGTGCCGATAAGGCATTTTGTTAATAATTATTTGGTGATGTGTGATGGGGATTTCAGATAATAGGTGTAAATTTGCTCGTTAAAACCAAAAGCATAGGTATAATGAGAGGTAAAAAGCAATTGTTGGCGTTGGCCGTCAGCGTGTTGTCGCTCACGGCTGTGGCTGCCAACCCTGACTGGCAGGCCCAGGTGGACCAGTATATCGCACAGGGCGAGTTTGCCCGTGCCGAGAAGTTGATGAAGTCGCTGCCCAAACAGGTGCGCAAGGCCGATGCCGTGCGCATCGACTCGCTGCGCACCATCATGCAGCGCATCCGCTCCGATTTCCGCATCACCCCTGAGGAGGGCGTGAAAAGAATCCGCGAGAAGATGCCCGAGGCCACCGATGCCCAAATCGAGAACTGGAAACGCACCCGTGCCCTCGAGGTGATGAACATCGACGGCAAGGAGATGTGGTTCCGCAAGAGTGTGGGCAACCTGTGGCTGCTGGGCAAGGAGTTTGCCGCGCAGAATGCCGCCGACAACCACGAGAGTTTCCTTACCCGCCGCAAGTACTATCTCGAAGCGATGCGCACGCCTGCCGACAAGAACAACGTGCGTGACTGGCGACACGTGAACATCACGTTCACCCTCGACGTCGATGCCGATGCCGTGCCCGCCGGCGAGACGCTGCGTGTGTGGATGCCGTTACCCTACGAGAACCTGCGCCAGCGCAACATCCGCCTCGAGAGCAGCAACCGCCCGGTGACCTATAGCCAGGGCAGCAAGCACCACACGGTGTATATGGAGGCCGTGGCCGTCAAGGGGCAGCCCACGCACTTTGAGTACACCTTCTCCTACGACGTGGGTGAGCGCCACATCAGCCAGCAGGACCTCATCGCCATGCTGGAGCCCTACGACAAGACCAACCCCGAATATATCAAGTACACCGGCGACGAGCCGCGCCATGTCATCATCACCGACGAGATGCGCGCCCTGGCCCGCAGGATTGTGGGCAATGAGACCAACCCCGTGCTCCAGGCCGCCAAAATCTACGAGTGGATCGGGCACAATCTGCCCTGGGCCGGTGCGCGTGAATACAGCACGCTGGCCAATATCCCGCAGTATGTCCTCGAGAACAACCATGGCGACTGCGGACAGGTGGCGCTGCTCTACATCACGCTCGTGCGCTCGCTGGGCATCCCTGCCCGCTGGGAGAGCGGCTGGATGCTCCATCCCGACGAAATCAACTGGCACGACTGGGCCGAGACCTACTTTGAGGGCATCGGCTGGGTACCCACCGATCCCTCATTCGGCCGCAGCGCCGTGGGCACCGCGCTCAACGACTACTATGCTACTGGCATTGACTTGTACCGCATGGCCAGCAACGAGGGCGTGGGCGACGTGCTGAGTCCGCCCAAGACCTACATCCGCAGCGAGACGGTCGATTTCCAGCCTGGTGAGGTCGAGTGGCGCAAGGGCAACCTGTTCTATGACAAGTGGGACAGCCACCTGAAGGTGAATGAGATTAAAGCGATTAGCTTTTAGCTGTTAGCTATTAGCATTTTAGATAGTTATCTGATAATTATAAAGAAATGAATATCAAATCGTTAATGATTACTCTGGTGATGGCGCTGACTTGCTTCGTCGCCATGGCCATTACCCCCGTCGAGGCACTGAATGACCTCAAGCAACGCATTGCCCCCGACAAGCGCACCGCCGTGTGGGATGTCACCGCCAAGCAGCAGAACGGCACGTGGGTGGTGACGGGAACCGTAGGCACCCAGGCCCAGAAAAAGGCCATCCAGGCCGCTATGCTCAAGACGGGAACCAGGTACACCGACAAGGTGACCGTGCTCGAGGACGGCATTCCCGCAGCCCGCAAGTGGGCGCTGGTCAAACTGAGCATCGCCACGCTGCGCACCGAGCCCAAGCACAGTGCTGAGATCGCCACGCAGGGCATCATGGGCGCACCGGTCAAGGTGCTGCAGAAGTGCGACGACTGGTACCGCGTGCAGATGGCCGACGACTATATCGCCTACGTCCCCGAGAGTTCGCTGTCGTTCAAGACCGAGGCACAGATGAAGACCTGGCGCAAGGCCAAGCGCTACATCGTCACGGCCTATGACTCGCGGCTGGTGACCGAGGCTCATGGCGACGAGACCGTGAGCGACCTGGTCATGGGCAACATCCTGGAGCTGAAGGCCGCACAGGGCAACTGGTACAAGCTGGCGACTCCCGACGGCCGCACGGGCTGGGTGGACGGCGCCGACATTGCCGAGCTCTCGCAGTGGAGCCAGCAAGGGTTCAGCGCTGCCCAACTCGAGAAGACCGCGCGCCGCATGATGGGCTCCAGCTACCTGTGGGGCGGCACCTCGACCAAGGTGACCGACTGCTCGGGACTGACCAAGGTGTGCTACCTGAGCAACGGCATCATTCTGCAGCGCGACGCCTCGCAGCAGGCCCTCACGGGCAAAATCATGAAGAAGGGTACCGACTGGCGCCAGTATGAGACGGGCGACCTGCTGTTCTTCGGCAACGAGAAGACGGGCCGCGTGACGCATGTGGGTCTGTACCTGCGCGACGGCAAGTACATCCACTGCTCGGGTCAGGTGAAAATCAACAGCCTGATACCCACTGCCAGCGATTATCCTTACCTATACTCTCCCTTGAGCGCCAGCCGCATCAAGGGTATGGTGGGCACCAAGGGCATCGTCGCCCTCAAGAACCACCCGTGGTACTTTTAATAGTTGATGAGTTAGGAGTTAGGAGTTAGGAGTGAGGAGTGAGAAGTTAGGAGTGAGAAGTTAGGAGTTAGGAGTTAGGAGTGACATCCATCCAGTCCAGTCCATCCATTCAATCCATCCAGTGCATCCAATCAATCCAGTATGTCCAGCCTTTGACAAGATAAATAACTTAAAATTCAGTAGATTATGGATAGAAGAAAATTTTTAACAGGAATGGGCTTGACGGCTATCGCAGCCGCTTCGCCCGTGTCGATCGACGCCGTTGAACGCGTGACCCGTAAAGGTCGCCGCAACCGCGTGCCCCGTGTCAATCAGGTGCCCAAAACCGGCAAACTGAAACTCTCGTTTTTCCCCTATGAGTTGAAGCTGCGCCACGCCTTCAACCTGGCGCGTTACAGCCGCACCACCACCCCCGACGTGCAGGTGACGCTGGAGTATGAGGGCATCAAGGGCTACGGCGAGGCATCGATGCCGCCCTACCTGGGCGAGAGCGTCGAGAGCGTGACCAAGTTCCTGAACAAACTCGATCTGGAGCAGTTCAAAAATCCCTTCTGCATCGAGGATATCCTGAGCTACGTCGACAGCGTTGAAGAGAACAACCGTGCCGCCAAGGCCAGTATCGATATCGCCCTGCATGACCTGCTGGGCAAAATCATGGGCCAGCCGTGGTACAAAATCTGGGGCTACAACCCCGACAAGACGCCCGTGACCAGCTTCACCATCGGCATCGACACCCCCGAGGTGGTGCGCCAGAAGGTGGAAGAGGCCCGTCCCTACAAGCTCATCAAGGCCAAGATGGGTCTGGACCAAGACCAGGCGACCATCAACATCATCAACGAGATGATGCCCGACGTGCCCATCTGCGTGGATTGCAATCAGGGCTGGAACAACAAAGAGTATGCCCTGGAGATGTGCCACTGGCTCAAGGAGCACAACTGCATCTTCGTCGAGCAGCCGTTCGACAAGACGTGGATCGACGAGACGGCCTGGCTGCGTGAGCGCTCGCCGCTGCCCATCATCGCCGACGAGGCCTTCCAGCGCCTGCCCGACATCGTGAGGTTCAAGGGTGTGTATGACGGCATCAACATCAAGCTGATGAAGAGCACCGGCCTGTACGAGGCCCACAAGATGGTGACCCTGGCGCGTGCCCTCGACATGAAGGTGATGATCGGCTGCATGACCGAGACCTCGTGTGCCGTGACCGCTGCCGCCAACCTGTCGCCCGTCGTGGACTATGCCGACCTGGACGGCAACCTGCTCATCGCCAACGACCGCTTCACCGGCATGACCGTCGAGAACGGCAAGATTACCCTGCATGACCGTCCCGGCCTGGGCATCGAGCTGCTCAAGTAACTAGGCGTTAGGTTTTAGGCGTTAGGTTTTAGGCTTTAGGTTTTAGGCTTTAGGTTTTAGGTTTTAGGCGTTAGGTTTTAGGTTTTAGGTTTTAGGCGTTAGGTTTTAGGTTTTAGGCGTTAGCAACTGATAACTAACAGTTAAAGAAGAAATATGAACAAACCCTACCGGGGTCTTTGGGCCCTGCTGCTGACAGCGCTGGTTTTCTTTACAGTGCTGTCGCTGAAGACCGATGGCATCAAACTTGGAGGTTTTGAAATCAAGACCTCCTCGTTTGCTCAGTCGATGAAGAGCATCTTCACCGGCGGTGACTCCACGGCTATTGACAGCCTGGATGCCAACGGACGCCTGCCCAATGGCCGTCATCCCAAGGGGTGGCGCGCCCCGGTAGATACTACGGCCCAGACCATCCTCTTCATCGGCGACTCGATGCTCGAGGGCCTGGGCCCGCGCTTGGCTGCCTATTGTGACGTGAGCGGCGACACGCTCATCGAGGTCATCTGGTACAGCAGTTCCACGCTGTACTGGGCCCAGTCGGGGCGCTTGACCGAACTCATCAACAAGTTCCATCCCACCTACGTCATGGTGTGCCTGGGGGCCAACGAACTCTATGTCCCCGACATCAGGAAAGTCCGCAAGCCCTTTGTCAAGAAGATACTTGCCGAAATCGGCAACCTGCCTTACCTGTGGATCGGGCCGCCCAACTGGGACACCGACACGGGTATCAACGACCTGCTGGCCGACAACCTGGACGAGGGCTGCTTCTACGTGAGCGCCAAGGACAAGTTTGAGCGCAGCCGTGACGGCGCCCACCCCACGCGGGCGTCGGCGGCGCTGTGGATGGACCGCGTCATCAAGTGGATGGACGGCAATGCTGCCTATCCCTTGCGTTTCAACCACCCGGGCGACACCGTGGGCCGTGCCTCCCGCATCGTCGTTTATCAACCCCCTGCCTGATACCATGCTGCTCAACACCATCGACATATCCCAACTGCTGTCGCTGTTCACCTTCAACCGCGACGAGCCCTTGCTGTTCACCAGCGGGCTGTTCTGGGTGCTGTTCCTCGTCTTCTTGCCGTTGTATGCGTTGCTCAAGTCGCGTCGCAAGCAGATGATGGTGTTTGTCATCGCCTTCAGCCTGTTCTTCTTCTACAAGTGCAGCGGGCTGTTCTTCCTGCTGCTGGTGGGCACGTCGGTGTTTGACTGGTGGGTGGCGCAGTTCATCGAGTCGAGCAAGAACCGCACCGAGCGGCGCATCGCCTTGTCCGTCTCGCTGGTATTCTCGTTGAGCATCCTGCTGTTCTTCAAGTACAGCAACTTCGTGATGTCCAACCTCGAGGCGCTCATCGGCGGCAATTTCCAGCCGCTGGACCTGATTCTGCCCGTGGGCATCTCGTTCTACACCTTCCGCACCATCAGCTATGTGGTGGACGTGTATAAGGGCAAAATCCAGCCCGTCGATGACTATGTCGAGTACCTCTTCTTCCTGTCTTATTTCCCCTGCCTGGTAGCGGGCCCCATCGTGCGGGCGCGGGACTTCATGCCGCAGCTGCAGGAGAACAAGCCCGCCACGCGCGAGATGATTTACGGCGGCCTGTTCCTGGTCATGCTCGGCATCATGAAGAAGGCCCTGTTTGCCGACTACATCGCACAGTACAACAACATCGTGTTCGGCAATCCTGGGGGCTACACGGGTTTTGAACTGTTGATGGCGGTGCTGGGCTTCACGATGCAGATCTACTGCGACTTCTCGGGCTACAGCGACATGGCCATCGGCCTGGGCAGTATCATGGGCTTTAACCTGGGCATCAACTTCGACTATCCCTACCGCTCGTTGAATGTCACCGAATTCTGGCACCGCTGGCACATCACGCTGTCCACGTGGCTGCGCGACTACGTCTATATCCCGCTGGGCGGCAACCGCAAGGGCAAGCTGCGCCAGCACTTCAATCTCATGGTCACCATGCTGCTGGGCGGACTGTGGCACGGTGCGGCGTGGACCTTTGTTGTCTGGGGTGCGGGGCATGGCATCGCCCTGTGTGTGCACAAGCTGTGCAAGCCCTGGCTCGACAGCATCGCCAGCACGCGTTTCACGCGCTGTGTGTCGTGGCTGCTGACCTTTAGCTTTGTGGCCTTCCTGTGGATTTTCTTCCGCGCCAACTCGTTCCATGCCGCGGGACAGGTCATCAGCGGCATCTTCACCGACTTTGAGTGGGCTTATCTGCACGTGTTCCTGGCGCGCCGCAGCACCTGGTGCATCATGCTGGCCATCATCTACGCCCTGCATTTTGTGCCCCGTCGCCTGTGGGACAAGCTGCGTGAGCGTTTCGTCGCTACCCACTGGGCCGTGAAACTGCTCATCTTCATTCTCCTCATCCAGCTGGTGCTCCAGTTTGCCAGCGCCACCGTCCAGCCCTTCCTCTACTCCCAGTTCTAATGGAAAAAACTGTACATAGCCATGATAAAATATATCTATTACCGCTTGTGTAAACATCATGAAAAAGGAAAACGGATCAATATCAGTACATATGATGCATCCCGTTTTGTAAATTTGGCCTATTTCATGATGCTTTGGCCATTTACGCTGCTGTTTATTGCTCTTATGTATAACAGCAGTAATCATCTCCCAATGTTGCTCGTATTCATCCTCTTTTTTATATTGAGCTTTTATTTGACTAATCGATTTGAAAAGAGAATGCAAACATATAGACCACCCAAGCAATATAAGAGTTATAATAAAATATCCATCTATTGGCTTACCATACCGGCTTTGTTATTATTTATAGCATATTTCATTGCTGTTCTCGTATTATTGATGGAATATGTTATAGTGCCATACAAGCTTGGAGGCCGGCTTTATAATCTATTATTTTAAAGTTGACATGTTTTGTTAGCAGTGTCAGTGCTGTTGGGTGGTTGTGGCAATCTAGGCCCGTTAAATAACTCTAATATCTTTCAAAGCATTGTGGCATTGCGGGAAAAATGCTAATTTTGCAGCTTGAAATAAAAAATAACGATATAACAGTTGGCTCAAGACCCTGCGGGGCTAATGCTAATTTCACGAATTTATCAAATTGCGAACGAATTATTTCGTTGAATTAGTTTCATTAGCGAAATTAGCATTAAAAAACTTTCAAGGTCAACTTATTTACCGCTGAGAATAAAAAATAACGATATAACAGACAGACTACAATGGCAAAACAGGAAGACGTTTTCAAGAAAATCGTGTCGCACGCCAAGGAATATGGCTTTGTGTTCCCCTCGAGTGAAATCTATGACGGCTTGGGCGCCGTGTATGACTATGCACAGAACGGCGTAGAGCTGAAGAACAATATCAAGCGCTACTGGTGGGAGGCCATGACGCTGCTGCACGAGAACATCGTGGGCATCGACAGCGCCATCTTCATGCACCCCACCATCTGGAAGGCTTCGGGACACGTGGACGCGTTCAACGATCCCCTGATTGACAACCGCGACAGCAAGAAGCGCTACCGCGCCGACGTGCTCATCGAGGACGAGATCGCCAAGATTGAGGAGAAGATCAACAAGGAGTGCGAGAAGGCCGCCAAGCGCTTCGGCGACAAGTTTGACGAGGCGATGTTCCGCCAGACCAATCCCCGCGTGCTCGAGAACCAGCGCAAGCGCGACGAGCTGCATGCCCGCTACGAGAAGGCCATGAACGACAATGACCTGGTCGAGCTCAAGCAGATCATCGAGGACTATGAGATTGTGGACCCCGTGAGCGGCACCCGCAACTGGACCGACGTGCGTCAGTTCAACCTCATGTTCAAGACGCAGATGGGCAGCAGCGCCGACTCGACGATGGACGTGTATCTGCGTCCCGAGACGGCACAGGGCATCTTTGTGAACTTCCTGAATGTGCAGAAGACCGGCCGCATGCGCATCCCCTTCGGCATCGCACAGATCGGCAAGGCCTTCCGCAACGAGATTGTGGCTCGCCAGTTCATCTTCCGTATGCGTGAGTTTGAGCAGATGGAGATGCAATTCTTTGTACGTCCCGGTGAGGAGCTGAAGTGGTTCGACTTCTGGCGCGAGACGCGTCTGCGCTGGCACAAGGCTCTGGGCCTGGGTGACGAGAAGTACCGCTTCCACGACCACGAGAAGCTGGCCCACTATGCCAACGCTGCCACCGACATCGAGTTCAAGATGCCATTCGGCTTCAAGGAGGTAGAGGGCATCCACAGCCGCACCGACTTTGACCTGAGCCAGCACGCCAAGTACTCGGGCAAGAAGATCCAGTACTTTGACGCCGAGCTGAACGAGAGCTACACCCCCTACGTCATCGAGACCTCGATCGGCGTGGACCGCATGTTCCTGTCGGTGATGTGCTCCAGCTACGAGGAGCAGCAGCTTGAGGGCGGCGATACCCGCGTGGTGCTCCACCTGCCCAAGGCCCTGGCTCCCATCAAGTGTGCCATCCTGCCGCTCGTCCGCAAGGACGGCATGCCCGAGAAGGCCCACGAGATCATGAACATGCTCAAGTTTGACTTCGCCTGCCACTACGAGGACAAGGACACCGTGGGCAAACGCTACCGCCGCCAGGATGCCATCGGCACCCCCTATTGCATCACCGTCGACGGCCAGACGCTCGAGGACAACACCGTCACCCTGCGTGACCGTGACACCATGCAGCAGGAGCGCGTCGCTATCGCCGACCTGCCCGCCATCCTCGCCCGTGAGTGCAGCCTGAACAACGTCCTGCGCAAGCTGATGTAAATTGTATAAGGCTTTAGGCCCCCCTTGGCTCCCAGGTTATGGTTGACACATGAAACCTAAAACCTAACACCTAAAGCCTAACACCTAAAGCCTAACACCTAACGCCTAACACCTAAAGCGTAAGAATTATGAAGAAGTTTCTCTATACCGTCATCATGGCCATCGTTGCCGTCACGATGCTGAACTCCTGCCTGGGCAAGAGCATCGAGGACGAGTACAAGGACTGGCGCAAGACCAACGAGACCTGGTATCAGAATCAGGCCAACTCAGGCAGTTACACCGAGCTGATTGCTCCGTGGGACCCCTCGGCCAGCACGCTCATCCGTTGGCACAATGACACCATGCAGACGCGTTACAACCTCAAGCCGCTGCTCACCTCGACCGTCGATGTGAAGTATCACTTGAGCCTGATGGATGACACTCCCATCGACTCGTCCTACTACATGACCTCGCCCGCCGACAGCATCTACCGTGCCAAGGTCAGCGACAATGTCGAGGGATGGATGCTCGCCTTGATCAATATGCACGTGGGCGACAGTTGCACGGTGCTCATTCCTTACCAGCAGGGTTACGGCTCGGTCAAGAGGTCCGACGAACTGCTGCCCTTCAGCACGCTCGTGTTCAACATCAAGCTGGTGGACATCTACAAGTACAAGACCAACTGATTGTCGGCCGCGTCAGGCGGCAGGACACATCAAGCAGATAAGAGAAATCCCCTCAGGCCCATCGGCCCGAGGGGATTGTTTTTTGTAAGTGGTGAGGCGTGGTGTCAAGCACGTTAGGGCTGCCTGAGCGACAACTGGTAGTTGTAGTACTTCTCGTTGCCGGTGATGTCCTCGACCACCTGGATGAACGGCGGCATCTCCACCTCGTCGCCCTCCTTGATGCCCTCGAGCTCCAGGATCTGCATGCCCAGCTTCGGCTCGATGTAGGTGTCCAGCTCGAAGTAGCGGTTCTTCCACACGAAGCACTTGCGCATCTTGCTGATGGGGTTGCGGTTGGGGTCGGCGATCTGCAGCAGGTCCACATACTGCTGGGCCGTGATGCGGCGCTCGGTCTCGATCTGCTTGTTGCTGCTCACGGTCTTCTTGATGGTCTGGAAATAAACGTAGCTGCCCTGCCAGCCGCGTTTGCGCACGCGCATCTCAGTGCCCGGCTCGCTCAGCAGGTAGGTCTGCGTGATTTCGCTCTCGGTATAGTCGGGGATGTCGTCGATGACCTTGACGATGTACTTGCGCTCCTGCTCGATGGGGCAGGGGACGCCCAGCACGGTCGAAATCTCGTTGAGCACCTGGCGCAGCTTGTCGTCAAAGTCCATGTGGTTGCCGATCACGCGCAGGTGGGGATGACCTGTCCAGGCGCTGAGCACCTTGCGGTCGAGCGCACGTGCCAGCTCCACGTCCTCGCTGCGGAACTTGTTGTTCTCGTTGGTATAGAACTGCTCGGCACCGGCAGCGGCGGTCACCATGTGCAGGATGGCCTCGTAGCGCGCGTCGCGCAGTTTCACGGTGTTGGTGCCCATCTCCTCGGTCAACGCCTCCCACAGCTCGGGGGAGACGTAGGCACTGATGTCCATCGTGCCGCGGTCGCACACGATGAGCACCGGCTTGCTGCACTGGGCTGCCATCTTGGCAAAGTGGTCCTCCAGAGCCAGCTGGATGTTGAGCGTCGATTTCTCGGCCTCAAAGAACAGGGCCTTGTTCTTCGTCAGGTAGTTGATGCCCGCGCTGCTGAACATCGTGGGCACCTCGGGGATGGCAAACACCTGGAAGCCCAGGCCGCTGAAGTGCTCAATGATCCTGGCCATCGCAGTGGTTTTGCCGGCGCAGGGGCCACCGGTCAACACAATCTTGGTGATTTTATTGGTGATTTTGTCAGTCATCTTCGTGTTTGAGTTTATGTCATGAAAAGAAAGCCAAAGTTACACACAATCTGCGACCCCCGCAACCATTCCATCCTAAAAGATGTGAAAACGCACCGTATCGACACCCGACCATGTGCTTCATGTCATCAGTGCCCGGCAAAAGCTCCGTCAGGAGCGGTCAGGGCATAGGCAGGGGTGCACCGAGGCAAAGCCGAGTGCACCCCCTGTTTTATAAAACCGCAATCAAGGTGATGCGATTAATATTGTTTAATGATTTGATGTTTGTTAGCGCACCACAATCTTCTTGCCCTGGTGGATGTAGATGCCGGGGGCGGTGGGAACGTCCTTGCCCACGGGTTGGCCCATCAGGTTGTAGTAGTTCTCATCCATCGGGCGACGCGCCTGGTCGTTGGCCACTTCGTCGATGCCAGAAAGAACGTCTTCGCGGTAACGCATGCCCTTGTAGATGATCTTGCCGTCTTTGACCACATGGCTCAATCCGCACAATTCTTTATAACATTCGCCGCAGTCTGCATCGGGATATTGCGTGAACGGTGTCAGCAGATCGCCCCACTCGCGGCTGTCAAAGCCGATACCCTCGACCAGATAAGCCAAGGTATCGCCTTGTTCACCGATATAAGCGATACGGCTGCAAAGGACCCCGTCAATCTCAATCGGGTCAGCCTCGATAAAATTATCAGTGTTCAGGAGATTCATGTGTGGGTAGGATTGGTTATTGATGTAGTAGTCAATATCCCACATCCCTTCCAAATTCTCATGCAGCAAACGCACGTCATCGTTGCCCTGGTAGGTATAGAAATTGATGAAATTAGTCATCCAATCCAGCGGTTCGTTCCTGAAACTGAGAATGCAGGCTTCGTCTTCCCGTAATCCCGCAACTAGACTTTCTTCGCCATAGGCGACACCGTTTGCATCATAATTCTTGGAATACACGGCTTTGAACACTCGATTATAGGCATCCAGTTCAGGGTGATTGCCCTTGAACTCATAGGAATAATAATGGCTGGTCGTGCCCTCGTCAGTGATTTCTACATATTCGTTGACCCACTTCACCCCCTCACGAATCACGGGCAGATACCTGTCTTCCACATAATTCTGGGGATAGATGACCTCCCCATTCTCGACAACCTTTTCTAGATTGTAGTATGCAGTGGTGTGGACGCCTGTAGTTACCGGCATGAAAAAGGCCAAGGGATAACTGTTCATGCCCATTGCGCCAATGCCTTCAATGACCTGGAAAAAATCTCCCTCTTGGCGACTATCAAATAAACGCTTGGCATAATGTCCGCCCACTTCAACGGTGTCTTGTTTAAGTTGAAGGTTGAACCAATCGTCATTGATTAGATTCTCCCAGTAGGTGACTGGATCCTGGAAATCATAGAGCAGAAATTCCTCACCCGCAAGAATTTCATCATCTGGTGCGAAACCATAAGGAGTAAGGCAAATAATGGCATCGTCAAAGAAAATGCTTACTGGAACAATGCCATACACTTTTTTGTTTTCCTCTCGCAAGTAAACGGGAACGACATCCTTTGGCTCACTATACTGATCATCAACGCACATGTGCATAGCCTTATAGGTCTTGCCGTTGATGACGGTGTCACCCTTGAATTCAAGTGTGCGGTATACCTTGTTGTCTCCACGGGCTGGATTGGTCTCATAATCCGTCTCATAATGATAATCCTGGATGCTGTAGGTCCACTTGACGCCCTCACGCACAAAGGGGACGTACTCATATTCCTGCGCCGCTGCCTGGGTCATGCCCAGCAGGGCCAAAATCGAAATAAGTAATGTCTTTTTCATATCTGTAATTGATTAATTAGGTTATAGTCGTGTTCTGATTTGCAAAGATACATAATATTTTCGGAAAACTTTTACCCCCCCCATTTTAACATTTCGTTAACACTTCTTGGGCTAGTATCACAAGATGCGGCCTGCAAGGCGGATGGTGATGACGGGATAGACCGTGTTGCGGCCGAAGGAGGCTTGGCTCTTATACGCTACTTGGGTTAGGCGTTTGCCCGTTATTCCGTCATAGAGCCTGGGCCTGCCCCTATAATCGCCAGCCGAAGCTGATGTAGGAGACCGAAAGGGTGCGTTGCAGGCAGTGCTTGTCATTAAAATTGATGGACGGAGCCCAACCCACCCTGAACATGAAGCCGCGCTTGGTCTGCAGGCGGTAACCAATGTTTCCGAAAGTAAAGTACCCGAACTGTTTCACCACTTCGCGCAGGTGAGTGGTGCCACTTGAGCCATCAGGATAGGCCACGTCAACCTGTTCGCGATAGTAACCCAAACTGATACCGACGCCCAATTCAAGTTTGCTGTTGTGTTTGCCCAGCAAATAGTTGATTTCCAGTGGCACGGCTACACCATGAATCCGGTCTTTCATATCCACAAAGAATGAAAAGTCGTTGCGCCCATAACCGTAGCCGATACCCACGCGGTAGCCCAAGCCGTGATTCCCCTTGAAACGGCTGTCATAGTTGACACCCACAAGGTTGTGGGCACCACCCAACTCAAGTGACAACGTGCGTTCGGCAGGTATCGTGGCAATCGTGTCTTGAGCGGTTGCAACCAAGTTTACCAGCATTACCAAGAGAAATAGCAAGAGATAAGTTTTACTCTTCATCATGATATCGTTACCTAAACCTTTCACCTTCGCTTACTCATGCATGACAAAGCCATAATAGTATTGACGATCGGGGGAGAATGCGAAGGGGTACTCGTTCTTGTCCTGCAGGATGAGCGCCAAACAATAGATGCGGAATTTCACGGTCATGCCGGGTTTTAGAACCTGCCCAGGGAAGTCGTTGCGTTGAAAGTATAGATAATTCCCGCTGAGGGGCGCCCCTTTGGCCTTGGCATCCTCAGGGGCTTTGGTGATTTCACACCACACCCACATATCAGGGTCATACCATTCCACGACCGCATCGGTCTTTAGAGGGACTTCGACGATGGTTGCCTCGTAAATGCCCTTGGTGCGGCACTCTTGCAGGGACTCTGGCCCTGTTGTCACCTCTTCCTTGCAACCAGTGAGCAAGCCAGCAACAAATAGCATAACCAAATAAAATGATATCTTCTTCATGATTGTTCTCCTTTCTTTTTCTTATCTGTTACTGCAAGACTGCTCGCCAAACCATTCGGGTATAGGTCGTGTTAACGTAGTCGCTTTTACCATATCCATTGGGGACGATGCGGTCAATGATCATTCTGCCGGCACCCTCGGTCAAATCAAGCGATACGACATCCAGCTTATCGTAGTAGGAATAATTGTTCACCCCCACTTGCACCTCATTGGTGATAAGTATATGCTTGTCTAACACGGTGTACTTTGCGGTACTCTCATCATCAAATACAATGGTTCCATCAGGATGCATGACAGTGGGCAAACCTTTGACTTCATACCTGTTTGATATCGTTTGATTGTCATAGTAGAAACTGTATTCCCGTTCCCATTTGTAAGTATTCAGAGCTTGCTCTAATTCTGCCTCAGAGAAATTGAGGTTGGCATCAACGAGTGTTCCTGTCTCGAGAAACACCTTGCCATTGCCGTCTTGAACACGCGTGATTTCAGGTTCATCATCGCCACACGAGGTAAGCATACCGGTAGCGAGGATCATCAATAAATACAATGATATCTTCTTCATGATGTTGTAAAATGATTAGGTTAATTTTATGATTAAGTCGAAATTGATGCTTATCGGCCATTTTTCACCACTGCAATGGCGGTGATGCCCAGATTAACCAATGTGGTGGTAGCGCCATCGTCATCAAGGCTTTGGGCATAGTATTTCCTCAAATTTTCGGGAACGACAATGTTATTGGGCAGATCCATGCACTGCAAATTCTTGTAAATCAGCGACCAATTAGAGCGCCCACTGACATCGCTCACAAGAATATAAGTATCCATGCCGTCGGCAACAACTTGTTTTGCTGCAAAATCGTCTTCATCATTCAATATGGTTACCATTCCATCGATAATCACTGCGGGGGCGTAATGAGCACCACCAGGGTTCGACGTCCTCTTTATCGCACCCAAGATGAAGGCATGTCCATTAATAAGGCGTGATGTCGAAGGGAAAAACATTTCAGGCATGTCGTAATTCTTCCCGTTCCACCAGTACATGTATGTCCTATCACTTAGAGCACCCTCGTAAGCAATCAGGACATCATAACCGCTGCGATCATAGCCAAAGGTGTATCCGAATCCCTCCTCTAGTCCTGAGTCTGGGCCACCATAACCAACTGTCCTTCCGTTGATCCAGGTATAAGGCTTGCTGGCAAAGACTGTGAAAGAGACAATGTCGTTGCTGACACAGATTGTGTTGAAGTTCACATTCCTGTCTAATTCATATATCCGTTCAAAATCCTTATAGACCCACACGGTGCGGTCAGACCTGTTTTCTTGTACAGTATAAACTATACCGTTTTCAACGGCCATGCACCAGATGGTTTCCTCGGTTGTGTATATAGTCGTGCTGTCTTTGACCACACTGTGAATACCGTCTTCAGTTCTGAGTGATGCATACCAATCACTCCCTTCGCTCAGCAACTCAAAAATGTGATAACCCTCGGCACATTGATAAATCGTATCACCATCTAGGTTATAGATCATTTCAGGATAGCCTGGAAACCCTGGCGTGGCGAAATAGAGGTCCTCGCCTCCGGCGGGATTGGGCCTGGGTTCGTCACCTTCGTTGGTGCAGGATACCAGTGCCAGCAATCCGATAAGGAATAATAAATAATTCTTCATGATAGTTGTGTTATTGATTGTGATGATTAGTTGTCTTGGGTACGGCGCAGGGGTGCTTCGTTGCCGCTGCGCTTCTTGAACGGGTTGCTGATGGAATTGAACGTCCAACGCACCGTCAGCGAGAGGCCCCGTGTGTAGTGATAACTATAGGTCTGATTATACGCGTTCCTGTAGCGTGTTTCACTCCAGGATGGCGTGCTGCGGTGGAAGATGTCACAAGCGGTCACACCCAGCAGCAGGCGGTCCTTGAACAAGGTCGTCATCGCGCTCAGGTTCACGCCAAAGGTTGAGCCGTTTCTCGTGAGGCCGCTGGTCCACGGCGTGTTGTAGAGGGCATTGCATCCCAGCAGGAACTTACGCGCCACGGTGAACTGGGCATTGAGCGAAAGAACGGCAAAGGGCCTGTCCTCGATTCTCGTGCCATCCAGATAGGGATAGGCGACATGGGGCAGTGTCATACTCGACTGCACGCCCAGGTTCACCCATGAATTGCTGTAGTTGTAGCCCAAGTCCAGCGACCAGGCATGTGAATGCTTGATGTTGATGGGATGCTCACTGATGATGCCCGATGGCATATACTCCACAATGCGCTGGATGGCATTGTCCATGAGCCGATAGCTCAGCGAGGAGGTGAAGCCCTTGTAGTTGGCATTCAGGGCCAACCGATGAGTCACCGACGGCTGCAACAAGGGGTTGCCTGTCGTTTCCTGATAGGTGTTGATGTAATAGGACGTGGGGCGCAGTTCGTTGTAGGTGGGTCGCCTCAATATGCGGCCGTAGTACAGCACCAGGTCAACATCATGCGACGGCTTGAATCCCACGCTCGTACTGGGCAGCACGTTGTGATATGTCTTGTTGAGGACAAAGCCCTTGCTATCGGTGCGGGTGTGGTCATACTCATAGCGCAGTCCCGCATTCAGGCGCCACCTGCCCCAAGTTTTAGCCAGGGTGTAATAGACGCCCAGCCAGTCATTGTCACGTTTGCTGGTCTGCGTGAGGTCGTTCTGATGAATTACCGCATTGCTCGCAGTATAACCCCATTCGAGGCCCGCGTGGTTTTTCCACCCGTCAGAGACAAAGTCATATTTGGCCGAAGCCGTCACGATATTATAATCATTGGTGTCGGCTATAAAATATTGTTTAATGATTGTGGAGGACTCGCCGCCGGGGTTAAGAGTAGGCTTAATATACTCATAGAGATTCTGGTCGTCTCGCTGTCGTGATGTCGCATAGTCGGCTATCAGCAGCAGTTGTGAGTGGTCATTTCGTTGCCACAGGTAACTGGCCGATGTGCTGTTACGCTTGATGATGTCTTCAGTAATAGCGAATCCGTGAAGGTATTGGGCGGTCTTCAGCCTTGAGAATTGGTCGATGTTCAATTTGCGGTAATTGCCATTGAACTGCAAGCCGAAGACGCTCCTGGGTGTGAAGGCGTAATTCAAACCAGCAAAGAACCGGAAATCATCCCCGCTGCTTTGGTAAGATGTCGTGTCGGTTTTTGAATAACTCCACGTTTCCGCACCATTTCCTGCGATTTCGGTCAACCCTTGAGTAAAAGCCACCGTGTTTAAATGGCCATAGGAAAAAGAGGCATTGCCCGACAACTTATCGCGCTTGCCATCGATGGTGACGGTAGTGGTATTGGATTTCTTGTGTTTGATGTCGAGCACATTCATCAGGCTGGCGCCCAGGTTGTCTTTGTAAGGGCTGTGGGTGTACAACTTGACGACGGCCGACACATTGGAGGCATATTGCGCATCGGGCTCGCGGATGATCTCCACGCGCTTGATATTTTGCGAGGTGACGGCTTTCAGTTCTGCGTTGTTGGTGATGCGGCGGTCATTGATATAGACCTCGGTCTTGCCGTCGCGGCCGATGAGGGAGATGTCCTCGTTCATGCCTACGATAACACCGGGCGTCCAGCGTAGCAGATCGAGTGCGTTGCCGGCGTTGCCCATGATGGTGCCGCCCAGGTTGCGCAGGGTGTAATTGGCGCCGTCGCGTTCAATCTGCATCTTGGCAGCGGTCACCACGGTTTCCTTGAGGGCGGTAATGTCGGGGTGCATCTTGATGGTGCCCACGTTGTCGCGGCTGCACAGGCGATAGGCGGGTTTGTAGCCCACGTAGGAGACACGGGCGATGACCTTGCCGTGCTCGATGGGAATGACGAAGCGGCCGCTCTCGTTGGTCACACCGCCGCCAACCATCGTCGAGTCGGCAGGGTTGAGCAGGGTGACGTTGGCATAGGGCATCGGCAAGTGGTGCTCATCGACCACCACGCCCTTGAGGCGGCGTTCGGTCTTAAGGATGGCTTCGACGTAGATTTCGCGGTTTTCCTTCTTGGTCATCTTGATGGGATAGAAACCGATCATCTGGCGGATGGCGTCGGGCACGGACTTGTTCTTGACCGTGGTCGTCACCTTGTAGTCCTCCAGGTCGTCATAGATGAAGACGATCTTGTAGCGGCTGGTGTGTTGCTGCAGGTACTTGAGGGCATCGCTCATCGACACGTCACTGAAGGTGTGCGTGATACTTTGTGCAACGGCCGTGAGCAGCAGGGCAAACGCCATGCACATGAGCAATGTGATGGTTCGCTTCATGGGTAGGGTTACTTCGGGTCTTTCGATTCCACAATCAGCTGGTTACCCTCGTGCCGGATGGAGATGGCCTCGAAGTTGTTGAGCATCTCGACCACCTTGTCCAGCGAATATTCCGGTTCCCATTGATAGAACAGGCGCAGCGACCGCACGTCGTCCGAGCGGTATTCCACCTCCACGCCATAGTGGGCAGCGAGTTCGGCGAGCATCTGCTCCAGCGGAACTTCCTCAAACAGGCGGGGACCGGCAGCCATCGACATGGTGTCGGGCGTGGGTGCCAGCGCTTCATCGGTGGCGGTATTCTCTGGGTTATTGCCTTGCTGGACGACCTTCTCGGGTTGGTTTTCGCTGTGCTTAAGGCCGAAAAAGCCTGTATGCACCGCTGCAATGGCGATGCCCACACAAGCCATTACCACAACGGCTGCGGCGACGATCTTGCGCCACAGAGGCACGATGATGGCTCGCTCATGCTGCTCCCCAGCCAAGCGTTGCCACTGCGCGTCAATCATCTCGTCGCTCAGCCGCTCGGCGGCTTGCTCGCTGGCAAGGGCGCTGCGGGTCTTGGCTATCAACGAGTAGAGTTCGCGGCACTCATCATCGGCAAGGATGTCCTGCCACTGCTGCTCGGTGTATTGCTCGGGATGCTCAAGCATCTTCAACAGTTGTTCGGTCTTGTTCATCGCTCTGGTGGTGTTAATGTTAAACGAAGTTGGTCGAGTGCGCTGCGCAGATGCTTGTAAACAGTGGTCTCGCTCACGCTCAACCGTTCGGCAATCTCGCGGAAGGTGAGCCCGTAACGGTAATGCAGCACGATGACCTCGCGGCACACAGGCGGCTCCAGGTCGGCGACACCTTGATGCAACGCGCTGATCTCGGCCTCGATGTCCTCGGCTTCACGGCCGGAAACCTCACTCTCCAGCATCAGGAGTTGTCGGGCCCGTTCATCGATCTTGCGGTCACGCATCACATTCAAGCACTGGTTGCGCACGCATGACAGCAGGAACGCTTCGGCAGTCGCCTCTTGCAGCGGACGGCGGTCGGCAAGCAGCCTGGCAAAGACTTCATGCACGATGTCCATGCTCTCCTCATCGTCATGCAAGAGGATGCTGGCCAGCCTGTACATGGCCCGGTAATGCTGCTTGAACAGCCGTTCGATTTGTTGTTTCCTGTCTGTCATACACTCTATATACACACTCAGGTCGATTTACTAAACCCTTTTCCGCAACTTTTTTTGATCACGCGACAAAATTACCCATCAAAACCCACACCCACAACCCCCGAACGGGTGAACATTTAGTATGATGTAAGACTAATGTGCAAGATAGTTCAGTTGACGGTAGTTATAATAGCATGTGAGTGAAGCCTCACAAAAGGTCACTTGAATTAGCATCAATGCTAACTTATCCAATCTTATTTGTAGAAATGTCGATATCAAGCGTCACAATGAGCTTCTATAACTTTAAGCATCATTGTCTCAGACACTTTGTGTGTCGGATGGAACATTATTTCGTACTCTGTCCTGCAATTCTTTTATCCTCTCCATCAGCGCATCGAATTCCAGAGACTGGCCATAGATGAAGAATCGCCTCATCTCAGCATAATCAGCCCTCCATGCCTCCATTGCTCGTTCTGGAATCATGAAGTCAATGGTTGCCGGGGCATGTAGGTCATAATTAACATACTTCAAAGCATAGTACGTCCTGCGATGCTCAACAATAGCATCATAGAGTGAGCGGTTTGCCAATGCTTCGCTTCCATATTGGGTGTCCATTAGTTTCTCCAAGTCATATAGATGGCGAGACATTCGCAGACTTCTTGGATTGTCTTTTTGGAACTCCTCGGCGAGCAGGAACAGTTTTTCCAAGAACGTGCGAGTGGGCACGACTGTTCTTATCTTGCTATTGGCATTGGAATCCTCACCTTCAAAACTATCTCCTATCATTGAATGTATCTCACACTCTTGGGTCGGCTCATCCATTGAGAGACAACTAATCTCTATCTTTACACGTGGAGGAATATAACTGGCGGTATCTTCAATTATCGAAGGGTAATGCAGTAAGATGACGGTTGGATCTTTATCTGAGTCTATTTGGTGACATTCGCCATTATTATCTTGTACTTGGGTCACGTTCTCAATACTGAATCCAGTGATTCCCATATCTTTTAATCGGGTATCCAGTTGAGTTGAGAGGGTCTCATGGATATACTTTCGGGCAGTCTTGCGCAACTTGTCGCGCTGGCTTTTAGTCGTCTTTTCTATGCCGAAGAAAGAGTGGCTGATAGCTAAGTCTATGTCTTCAGAAAAGCGTTCAATGATGTTGAACCCTTTTGAGAGTGATGTGCCACCCTTGAATATTAAAGACTCATGACAATCCGTTTGGAACAACGCCTTTAAAGTCACTGTCACCCACCAGTCCTTTTCTATTGCGAGTTGATTGATGCCAGGATGGTTGATTTCCGTCTGTTGTAACATTGCCAGACGGTCAACCAATTCATTATTTATCCATAGTTTCTCCATCATCTTCATTTGATTTCAGCATTGGTTTTACAATTCGTTTCATCCAAGCAGGCATCATATCCACATCTTTTGCCAGGGCCTTTTTATCTGGCTCTTTGGTTATCAGTGTGCGTATTGTCTGCAACTCTTCTTGTCCCACATTTTCTTTCTTCAACGCTCTAAGGGCTTGCACCAACAATGCAATAAGGCGTGTCTCATAACAGAAATTCTTTGGCACTCCACGTTTCAGCACCACTTGTTGATTTGCCAGTTTAACCGTCCGTTCACTACCTGTTGTCAGATAGGTATAGTTCATCGGTACCTGAGTGGAAAGCCCTAAAGCATTCAATGCTGTCATACCAGAGGGTAAGATTTCCGCATTATCACGAGTAGCGATGGCTTGTACAATTTTCTCAACGGAGGGGAATACAACTCCGAATCGGCTTTTTCTTGGCTTGGCGTAAATGCCCTGTGCGAGCTTTACTAATAAGCCCTCACTTGTTAACTCAGCCAAAGTTCCGCCTACAAATTCAGAATGGTATTCTGGAAAGTCGGAACGGAACAATACGCTATCCTCAGGCATCGCCTCAATGCGGCTCCTAAGGGTATCTGTATCTATTTTGGAATTACCGTTACTCATATCACCTTTGAAATTTTGACAATTTTTCAAGTGCAAAGATAGCAAAATTAATAATACGGCAACAAATCATATGGATTATTAAATTTCTTTTTTGCTTTTTATAGAACAGTTCTCAAAACCGAACTCAGCCGAGGGCAACATAACGAACCCTCGGCTTAACTCGGTAATGAGGCTGTTTCTGTTCGTTAGTTTTTACAGGCGGTTTCGCTCGTCTTGGCCAGCAGATCCGTCTTTGTAGTATCGGTTGGCTAATGAATGTCTTTAATTTCTTCGTAGTTTTGTGAGCCGCTATTTACTACATTATACTTTTGGTTCTTGCCGCCTGAGAATTTCCAATGCAGCGAGATTCCGATGCTCTGGACTGGCGTGGTATAGTCGTACGTGATCGTGCGGCCATTGGCCTGCCTGTCATACTTGCGACGGTCGCCAAGCGCAGTGAAAGAAATTCTCAACTGCAACTTGTCCTTGCACATGGACTTATATATTTGTCCGCTGACATCCCAGACGGTGTAATAAGTGCGGTCGTAGTTTTTATATGTCGGATCATAATTGATGTTTAGCATGCCGCCCCAACCGTGATCAAAACTGAAGGTGTTATACATGTGATAGTACTGGCGGAACCTTGTCTTGCCATAGTAAACACCACCTAAGGTTAGATCTTCAGGGCAAATCTCATAGCGTCCTGACAAATTCATCGTCCATGGCTTTACCGGACTCCAATTCACCTCAACTCCTGCTCCAATCGACACGCCAGCCATGACCATAAATCCTGTAGTAGCCTTCAAGTCGGGATTACCGACAGTATAGTTATATGGATCAGACCAACGAATGGTGGAAGAGATTGCGGAATATGGTATGTTCTTAAGAATCCGCTTGTAGTTAAGCATCAGAGCGTGCTTCTCATTGCTCCCTAATGGCATCATTAACTGCACAGTGGGGTTGATGCCCCATTGGGTGTCTGTAGATGTTTCGCCGTCATCCAAGGTCTCATACCAAATCCTATTCAACTGAAAATTGGCACCTGCACTGTATTGGATTTTCCAAATCTGTCCC
>CADBBK010000019.1 GCA_902792895.1 uncultured Bacteroidales bacterium
TACAATTTCAAATCGTCGCACCCTTAAAAAGGACTGTAGTAGACTGAATTTCAATTATTTCAAAGAACGCTTTGTCCACTTTAACGGGACAGTAATGAATTAAGAAATATGAGAAAAGTGATTCTTTCCATGCTTGCGGGCATGATGGCGTTGGGCATGATGGCCCAGGGCGGCAAATTAACGGTCAGTGGCTCCTATAAGGGGCTGGGTGACTCGGTGCGCATCTTTCTCGTTGGTGGCAGCGGTGAAATGCTGCTTCAGGAGACTCGTGCCATCGCTGGTGACAAGCTTGACATGACGTTTGACCTGGATGATGCAGCGATGCTCTATGTGTTTGGCCTGAAAGATGGCCAGTTGAGTGCTGACAATGGGTTTGCCATTCCTGCTTTGCCTGGTGAGCATGCGGTCATCGAGGGCGCAGGTGACGATTACACCATGGGCGGCTCACAGTTCTATCGCGACTATGAGGAAGCCTCCAATCTGATCAAGGCCCCTCAAGAAGCGGCTCGTGCCTTCGTGAATGAGTGCCAGAGCAAGTACTTGGCAGGTGTCCCCGAGGAGGAGATAGACCGCGAGTATGAGGAGAAATATCCCGCTGTGGAACAGGCTGTTGCCGATGCTGTGCTGGGCTATGTCAAGGCTCATCCCGATGCTGACGCATCGGCGATGCTGCTCTCCGAGTTGGGCAGTGATGCCGAGCACATCAAGGAGGGTGCAGCCTTGCTGACCGAGCGTGCCCGTGGCAGCCTTGCCGCCAACATGTACAAGGGCGTTCTTGCTTCCATCGAGAAGGAAAAAGCCAATCAGGCACTCCAGGAGGGACTAGAGGGTAATCTGGCCCCCGACTTCACACTCAACGACATCAACGGCAAGCCGCTGGCGCTGAGTTCGCTGCGTGGCAAGTGGCTGATTCTGGACTTCTGGGGCTCATGGTGCAGTTGGTGCATCAAGGGCATGCCCAAGATGAAGGAATACTACGCCAAGTATGCCGGCAAACTCGAAATCCTGGGCGTGGACTGCAACGACACGGTCGAGAAGTGGAAAAACGCTGTTGTCAAGCACGAGATACCCTGGCTGCATGTCTATTGGGACAAGGAGAAGGGCGACAATCCCGTTGAGCTATACGCCGTGCGCGGATTTCCCACTAAGGTCGTCATTGACCCCGAAGGCAAGGTGGCCAAGATCATCGTGGGCGAGGATCCTGCCTTCTACGACTACCTAGACGAAGTAATAAAATAACCCCTAACTCCTAACTATTATGGAACATACCAAGTGTTTGATTATCGGCTCCGGCCCTGCAGGTTACACTGCTGCGATATATCTGGTGCGTTCAGCAATCGACTGCCTGCTCATCGAGGGCCTGCAGGTGGGTGGCCAGTTGACGCAGACGACCACGATTGAGAATTTCCCGGGTTTCCCCGACGGCATCGACGGCACCCAGTTGATGGACAACATGCGCCAGCAGGCGCTGAACCTGGGCGCTAAGATGCAGCAGGGCATGGTGACGGCTGTGGACATGGCACAGCGCCCCTTTGTCGTCACCCTTGACAACGGCGAGACCTTGACTGCCGACACGGTGATTGTTGCTACCGGTGCCACCGCCAAGTACCTGGGCCTGCCCGACGAGACGAAATATGCCGGCCAGGGTGTGTCGGCGTGTGCCACCTGCGACGGCTTCTTCTACCGCAAGCGCGTCGTGGCTGTTGTGGGCGGCGGCGACACCGCCTGTGAGGAGGCCGACTACCTGAGCCACCTGGCCCGCAAGGTCTATCTCATCGTGCGCAAGGACTACCTGCGTGCCAGCGAGGCCATGCAGCGCCGCGTCATGGAGAACGAGAAGATTGAAATCCTGTTCAACACCAACACCGTGGGCCTCTTCGGCGAGGGCGGTGTGGAAGGCGCCCATCTGGTGCGCTTCAAGGGCACTGACAAGGAGGAATTGTTCGACATTGCTATCGACGGCTTCTTCCTCGCCATCGGCCACCGTCCCAACACCGAGTTCCTGGGCGGCCAGGTTGAACTCGACGAGCAGGGCTACATCAAGCTCACAGGCCACAACACCGCGACCAATGTCGAGGGTGTGTTTGCCGCCGGTGACGTTGCCGACCCGCACTACCGCCAGGCCATTGCCGCTGCCGCTGCCGGCTGCCGCGCAGCCATCGACGTGAAGCAGTACCTGAGCCGTTAAAACGGCTGTTATCGCATTGCACATCAAGAGGCATGATGCTGATAGAGCATCATGCCTTTTTTGTGGATTGCTTGTGATTGTTGAGTGTTTTTTGTATTTTTGCAACAGCTTTGATGGAATTTATTAACCTCTTTAATACAAAAAACGATGATGAGAAAAGTGACCTTTTTTATTGCTGCAGTTTTGGCGATGGGATTCATTGCCAAGGCGCAAGATGTATTGGTAGTGAAGGATGGATTTATCGAGGTGTGGGACCATATCAATTATCAGTTCTACTATGACTCTTATTTCGAAATGCCTCCAACCAATTTCTATGTGGCCCACACAGGGGCTCAGTTGCTTTACACGCCTGACTTGCTCTCGGACATGAATGGCAAGCACAACGTGGAGATTACAGAGATAGGTTTCAGGTTGCATAATAAGGCCTTTGATGCCATCAACCGAGTCGTGATGATTTATCTTCAGGAAGTCGATGCTACAGAATTTGCGGAAAATGAAGCCGGAGTCAAGCAGTTCTTCGACTTTGACCATGTTGCAATGGCCGACCTGTATCATGTCGATTTGTCGGATTGCTACAGCCAGGATTTAGATATGAATTTCACCGTGTCGATGAATGGCCCATTTTACTTCACTCCCGGCAAAAGCCTTCTTGTGACGATTGTGTTTGACGCCCTGGATGACGGCAACACGGTGCCCAATAGTTATGATGTCACGTTCTATAAATCATGCATGGGCAGCGGCAAGGCAATGACTTATACCGACAACTGGACGAGTTTTGTGGACTATGCCAAGAGCAGTGACTTCCCCAATGCTACCGCTATGCATGGCTGCGGCACAGATTTGGACCTGCCCTGGACGCGCATTTGGTACTGCTACACCGAGGGCGGTACATCTAACGTGAGCGGTGATGTTGACGGGGACGACGTGGTTTCCATCTCTGACGTCGCTGTGCTCGTCGATTTCCTGTTGAACGGCAATGCTGACGGCGTCATCCTTGACAATGCCGACTGCGATCATGACGGTGAAATCGGTATCGCTGACGTGTCGGTGCTTATCGATAGCCTGCTGAACGGTTCCAATTAAATCCCGACGGTAAACTAAGGAGGCATGATGCTCTATCGGCGTCATGCCTTTTTTGTGGATTGCTTGTGATTGTTGAGCGTTTTTTGTATTTTTGCAACAGATTTAATGGAATTTATTGAATTTTTAAAAAGGAAAAACAATGATGAAGAAACTGACTCTTTTACTTGCGGCAGTCGCCGCAATCAGCCTTGGTGCATTGGCACAGGGGCAGAACACGGGTGTTATCGAGGTGGGCGATTTTGACAACGCCACCGAGGTCTATGATGGCTCCTATTTTGACATGGCTCCCACCAATTTCTATCTGGCTCACACCGGTGTACAGATGATTTTCACGCCCGAGGTGCTGGCCGATCTGGAGGGCAAGACCGACGTGAAGATTACGGGTTTGAACTTCAAGTTCAACAACGCCGGAGCATGGGAAGAAATCACCCGCAACGTGAAGATATATATCCAGGAGATTGACGAAACCGAGTTTGCGGTCATCAAGGGCATCAAGCAGTTCTTCAATTTCGACGGCCTGGCGCTCGAGGAGCAGGTGTACATCGAGATGCTGTCCTGCTTTGGCGATGATGCCGAGATGCCGTTCTCGCTGAAGGATTCCCCCGTAGCCTTCACGCCTGGCAAGAGCCTGCTGCTGACGATGGTCTTTGACGCCGAGGACGATGACAACTGCACCATCGGCAGCGCCTATGCGCCGTTCTATACCTCGGGCAAGGGCCGCGGCAAGGCTATGCTCTATACCGACAACTGGACCAGCTTTGTGGACTATGCCCTGGGCGAGGACTTCCCCGACGCTACCGCTATGCTGGGTTGCGGCACCAATGTGGAACTGCCCGTTACCCGCATCGAGTACACCTACAGCGACGGCAGCTCGGCCGGAATGCGGGGCGACGTGAACATGGATGGTGAAGTGAGCATCGCCGATGCCACCACGCTCATCGACTACCTGCTGAGTGGCGAGGCTGAACCGTTTGACGCCGTAGCAGCCGACTGTGACCTGAGCGAAGACATCTCTATTGCCGATGTTTCGAAGCTGATTGACTACCTGCTGAGCAATGAGTGGTAATCGGTGACGGCATCCCGAAAAACGAAAAAGGGCGGTTACCAATGGGTAGCTGCCTTTTTCGTTGATGGGGGAATGAACGGTTACTGCTCGTTGGGGACATCGACGTTGTGCGACATCACCAGGTCGTGGGTGCGCTGCATGAAGCGGTTGAACTCGCCCTGGCTGTCGGCACGCAGCAGGTCGGGACGGCCCTCGGGGATGAGGACGTAGTTTTGCCCGTGGCTGACGGGTTTCTGGACGAAGAACAGTTTATAGCGCGGCTCGACGATGACGGCACGCCCGTTGTCCATCCTGAGCGATACCTTGACCATGGCGCCGCCGCGGCAGTCGATGTCGCTCTGGTTGCTGATGAAGTTGCCCATGCTATAGACCAGCAGCACGTTCTTGTCGTGCTCCTGGCTGTAGCGCACCTCCATCGGCTCCACCACATGGGGGTGACCGCCGATGATGAGGTCCACACCCTGGGCGACGAGCCAGTCGGCGAGGGTGCGCTGCGAGGCTACGGGCTTGAGTTGGTACTCGATGCCCCAGTGCAGGTTCACGCAGATGGCGTGTGCACCGCGTTCACGGGCCAGCGCGATGTCATCGGCGATGAGTTGCTGGTCGATGAAATCGACGATGACGTTACCCTGGATGGGGATGCCGTTGGTGCCGTAGGTGTAGTCCAGGAAGGCAATTTTCATGCCCTTGACATTGACGATATAGGGAATGTGCTGGTCGCGCTCCTGCTGGTCGCGGTAGGTGCCGATGTGCGGGATGGCCAGTGAGTCGAGCATGTGGCAAGTGCGCACCAGGCCCTTGTCGCGGCGGTCCAGACAGTGGTTGTTGGCCGTGAGGAACAGGTCAAAGCCCACGTCCTTGAGTTGCTGGGCATAACTGTCGGGCGCACTGAAGCACGGATATCCCGTGTAGGGCCTGCCTCCCAGCGGGCACTCCAGGTTGACCACAGCCAGGTCGGCCCACTTGATGTCGTCCTCGAGGTACTGGAAACACGGGCTGTAGTCGTAGGTGCCGTCGGCTTGCTGGGCGGCGGTGATCTGCGGCGCGTGCTGCATGGCATCGCCCACAAACGTCAGGTTCACCGTGTTGTTGCTCTGAAGCAGCGACACGACCGACAGCAGTAATATGGAGAGCAGTTTCATTGTAGGCTTTAGGTTGTAGGCTTTAGGTTTTAGGTTTTTGGCTTTTGGACAAACTGCTAAAGCCTAAGACCTAAAGCCTAATGGATTAACGTCCGCGCTTGGCAGCCTTGGCTTGGGCCTTGGCGCTGCGCATCATCTGCATGGGATTGGTTGATACCTGGTGCATGACCTTGCGCATCGACAGGAACTGCTTCATCAGGCGGTTCACTTCCTCGACACTGGTGCCACTACCGGCAGCAATGCGCTTGCGGCGGCTGGCGTCGATGATGTCGGGGTTGGCACGCTCCTTGGGAGTCATCGAGCCGATGATGGCCTCCACGCCCTTGAAAGCGTCGTCGGGGATATCAATGTCCTTGATGGCTTTGCCCACGCCGGGAATCATCGATGCCAGGCTCTTGAGGTTACCCATCTTCTTGATTTGCTTGATCTGCTTGATGAAGTCGTCGAAGTCAAACTTGTTCTGCTTGATTTTCTTCTCCAGTTTCTCGGCCTCGGCCTCGTCATACTGCTGCTGCATGCGGTCCACGAACGACACGATGTCGCCCATGCCCAGGATGCGGTCGGCCATACCCGAGGGACGGAAGGGGTCCAGGTCCTCCATTTTCTCACCGATACCGACAAACTTGATGGGCTTGTCCACCACGGCACGGATCGACAGGGCGGCACCGCCACGGGTGTCACCGTCGAGCTTGGTGAGAACGACGCCGTCAAAGTCGAGGCGCTCGTTGAAGGCCTTGGCCGTGTTCACGGCGTCCTGACCGGTCATCGAGTCAACGACGAACAAAGTCTCGTTGGGGTGGATGGCATCCTTGATGGCCTTGATCTCGGTCATCATCGCCTCGTCGACGGCCAGACGGCCGGCGGTATCGACAATCACCAGGTCATAGCCCTGGCTCTTGGCATGCTCGATGGCGTTGAGGGCGATGCGCACGGGGTCTTTGCTCTCGGGCTCGCTATAGACGGGCACGTCGATCTGTGCGGCGATGGTCTTCAACTGCTCGATGGCGGCGGGACGATAGACGTCGCAGGCTACCAGCAGCGGTTTGCGCTTCTCCTTGCCGCTCTTCAGGCGGTTGGCGAGTTTGCCACTGAAGGTGGTCTTACCGGAACCCTGCAGACCGGACATCAGGATGACGGCCGGGTTGCCCTCGATGCTGAAGGTGGATTCCTCACCACCCATCAGTTCAGCCAGCTCGTCGTGCACGATTTTCACCATCAACTGGCTGGGGTTGACGGCATTGATCACGTTCTGGCCCATGGCTTTGGCCTTGACGTCATCAACGAACTTCTTGGCGACGGGATAGCTCACGTCGGCGTCAACGAGGGCGCGGCGCACCTCCTTAAGGGTGGATGCTACATTGATTTCGGTAATGCGGCCTTGTCCTTTCAGGACCTTGAATGACCGTTCGAGTTTCTCTGATAAATTTTCAAACATTATTTTGGCGGTTTTTTTTACAGCTCAGATTGCCGGTGCGGGAAGCCTCACGCTAAGCCGCAAGGGCGCTAAGTATATATATTTTTATCTCTATTGTTATGTTATTTCTTCTTGATAAGGCGGTTGGTTGCCGTGTCGGGGAAGACAATCTGCGGCTTGAACTCGCGGCCTTCCTCGGGGGTGACGATGGCATAAGCCATGATGATGACGATGTCGCCCACTTCCACCTTGCGCGCGGCGGCGCCGTTCAGGCAGATGGTGCCGCTGCCACGCTCACCGGCGATGGTATAAGTGTCCAGACGCTCGCCGTTGTTCACGTCAACGATATACACGCGCTCGCCCTCGATGATGCCGGCGGCATCCATCAGGTCCTGGTCGATAGTGATGCTGCCGATGTAGTTGAGGTTAGCATCGGTGACCGTCACGCGGTGGATCTTGGATTTCATGACCTGGATGTACATATCTCTTCTTAGTTGTAAGTTTTAAGTTGTAAGTTTTAAGTGCGATTACTATCGCCTAACGCCTAACGCCTAAAGCCTAACGCCTAACGCCTAAAGCCTCTTATAGGTGATATTGTCAATCTCGCGCACGTCGCCGCAGTAGACGGTGATGCACCCCACGATGTAGTCGCTCTCGTTCCAGTCGGTTACGGGCTGCAGCGTGATGCCGTCGCAGATCGAGAAATACTCGGTATCCATCTCGGGCCAGGCGTTGATGGTGGCAACTACCCAGTCGTGTGTCTGCTCCACGGTGTGGTCCTTGGCAAACTCCAGGCTGCGCTGGAGCGTGGCGTAGATTTGCGGGGCCACCTTGCGCACCTCGGGGGTGAGGCGCACGTTGCGGCTGCTCTTGGCCAGGCCGTCGTCCTCACGGATACACGGGCACTGCACGATGTTGATGTCAAAGCCCAGCTGCTTGATCATCGCGCGGATGACGGCAATCTGCTGGAAGTCTTTCTCGCCGAAGTAGGCACGGTCGGGCATCACCCACGAGAAGAGTTTGCTCACGATCTGGCACACGCCGTTGAAGTGACCCGGGCGCATGGCGCCTTCCATCACCTGCTGCACGGGGCCGAGGTCAAACACGCGGGTGTCGGGCTCGGGATAAATCTCCTCGACGGTGGGCATGAATGCCACGTCCACACCACAGCCCTCGAGCAGGGCGGCGTCGCGCTCGGCGGTGCGGGGGTAGGTGCGCAGGTCCTCCTTGTTGTTAAACTGTGTCGGGTTGAGGAAGCAACTGACCACAACGGCGTCGTTTTCCTTGCGGGCGCGCTCCACGAGCGATTTGTGCCCTTCGTGCAAAGCACCCATAGTGGGCACCAGACCTACCGACTTACCTGCCTGACGAAAGGCCTCTACGGCCTCGCGCAACTCATTGACCTTGTTGATGATAATCATTCTTGTTCTAATATAAGATGTGAATTCAAACTGCAAAATTAGTACTCTTCACCCACATTGGCAAATTGCGTGCCAACTTTTTCATTTTCGATATGATTCCGACAGTCAGCCCAAGTCAATCGTTTTTCCGAAAAGTTTTTTTATTTTTGCGTGATTTTTTTGAGTTAAGTGCGTCTAACGGGCAAATGAAAGTTTTAAAACGCTAGAAAAATGAACGAACTGGAAAGCAAATTTGCACAGACCATCAAGCAGAACAAGAGCACCATCTACACCGTGTGCTACATGTTCTCGAAAGATGCCGATGAGGTGAACGACCTCTTTCAAGAGGCGGTCATCAACCTGTGGCGGGGCTTTGAGGGATTCGAGAACCGCAGCAATGTGAAAACGTGGATCTACCGCGTGGCGCTGAACACCTGCATCTCGCAGGAGCGCAAGAAGCGCCGCACGAGCACCGAGCCGCTGTCGATGAACATCAACCTGTTTGAGGACAACGACGAGGACACCCGCCAGGTGGACATGCTCCACAAGCGCATCAGCCGCTTGCAACCCTTTGACCGGGCCATCGTGCTGTTGTGGCTGGAAAACATGCCCTACGAGGAAATCGGGCAAGTGGTCGGCATATCGACGACCGCAGTGGCTACCCGCCTTTTCCGTATCAAAGAACAACTCAAAAAAATGAACGATTAAAAAAACAGTTTTAAGATTATGGACTACGAACTTGATGAAATGCGCCAGCAGATGGCGATATTGAAAGATAAACTCGAGGAACAGACGATTGTGAACGACCGCTTCATCCGCCGTTCCATCAAGCAGGGCGTGAGCACCATCAATAAGCGCTATCTTGTTTTGGGGATTATTGCCCTGGTGATGATACCTTATGGCTACTGGGCCTTTGTGATGCTGAATGGGCTCTCTGTGGGCTTGTGGCTCGCCATGTGTGCTCTGATGCTCATAGTAGTGGGGTTCATGTACTATAACAGCCGTGACCTGCGCGACAACAACTTGATGGGTGGCAACCTGTTGGAGGTGAAGCGCAAAGTGGCGCTTGCCAAGAAGCGTGATGCCAACTGGCTGTGGTTTGGCATCCCCATGGCTATCCTATGGGCCTCATGGGCTGTCTATGAGATGGCACAGAAGACAGGTGAGAGCGAGTATTTAGTACCTTGTTGCATTGTGGGTGTCATCATCGGCGCATTAGTTGGCTTGAAAGTGCACCTCAAAACCCAGCGTTGCTACCGCGACATCATTGAGCAAATCGAGGACCTGGAAGATACCAAGTGACCTGTTGACATAGAAGAATTGCCGCCCGAGGAACAAACACGTTCTTCGGGCGGCGATACGTTTGTGCCACAATCGGGGTTACTCGGGCCAGGTGCCGCTCAGCAGGTAGTCGATGAGGCAGGTGACGTCGGCGATGGCGACTTCGCCGTCCAGGTCGCAGTCGGCATTGTCGAGATTGATAGCGTCGGTGTCGCCGGTCAACAGGTAGTCAATCAGAGCCGAGGCATCGGTGATGGTTACCTCGCCGTCCTCATCGACGTCGCCGCGCAGGAGGCCGCCCTGCTTGGTCAGACGCCACACGGTGAGGTGGCCGCCGGGATAGTACTGGTAAATGACTACGTTACGCTTGTCGATGACCTCGGCGTTGAGCCAGTTGGCCTGGTAGGTGTTCATGTCGGCGGTGGCCGTCTGCTGAACGTAGGCGATGGGTTCAGCCGCATTGGGCTCGGCCACGGCAAATCCGTCACGATAGTTGTTCGTAGTGGGATAGACCACATAGTCCTTGCCTCCCCACACAAACGGGAATGCTCCGTTGCAATTGCCCTTGTTGGGCAGCGAGAAACTCGTTCCGGTGAAGTTGTCACCGTCAGGCAGCATCTTGACAACCGACCCGCTGGAGCGATTCACAAACAGCACTGCCTCGTTGCCGGCAGCATCGGTGTAGGCATTGAGCACGGTGCCTGAAGTGGCCGTCACACCGTCGCAGTTGGCCAGATAGGTGTTGTCGGTGTCCAGTTCACCGCCGGTGATGGTGATGCGGCTGATGGAGGAGCCGCTGGTGCCGCCCACGATGAAGAACTCACCGTCCTCCAGCAGGTTGCCCCGTGCAAAGCCCAAGAGGTCGCAGCGCCCGAAACTGGTGACGTCGGCGGGTAGCGTATAGGTGGCCATGTCGCCCGTGGTGGGGTTGATGACCTTGATTTCGCGTCGTGACCAGGGGTCGGGGAAGATGGCGTTGCTCACCACGATGTTGCCGGCCTCATCGCGGGTGCAGCCCACGTTGGCGCCGCCCTCGAAGGTCTCGCCCGTCAATCCGTTCTCATCCACAACGAGGATGGTGCTGGTGCCCTTGTCATTGATATAGAATTTGCCGTCCATGCCGAAGCCCTGACGTGCGTCGGTCGTGGTGAGGAAACCGAGGTTGCTGATTTCCCACACCTTCTCGAGGTTGTAGGTCACGGGCGTGGGCTGCTCGGGGTTGTCGTCAATGCCCAGGTAAGCGGGTTCGCTCTCGTTGCCGTAGCCGTCGATGACGCACACGGCATACCAGTAGCCGCTCTGGTAGGCACTGGGCAGGAAGTACTCGGGCTTGTAGGTCACGCCGAGCAGGTAGTCGCTCTTGATGCCGTCATAGGCAGTGCTCATGGCCTGCTCAACAGTGATGTCGGCAGGAACGGCATAGACCGAGTACTTGACCAATGTGCCATTCTGGAGCGACCAGGTCAGGGTGGCGCCGTCCTGGGCCAGATTAGCGGGAGCACCATAGCCAGGAGCAGTCTTCCAGGTCACGGCAGGAACCATCGCAGGATGCTGGAAAGCATTGGTGAGCAAGTAGTTGCCCAGTCCGCCCACGCCGCCATTGTTGCCGTTGATGTTCTTGGCGCTATAGAGCACGACACCCGGTGCGTTGTCCTCGGTGTATTGGCGGGAATAGTTGATCTGCTTGACAATCTCGGCCCAACTGCTGGACGTGTTGCTGCCCTCGGCCAGGAACGAGATGCTGTGGCTGGCATAATGGTGGCGGCCGTAGTGCTTGGCGATGTAACTCCACCACTGCGTCAGCGGGCCGAACGGGTTGGTCGAGTGGGTGGTCTTCCAGTAGAGTTGCGGCGAGATGTAGTCGATGGTGCCCTGTTCCAGCCAGGCCAGCGGGTCGCTGAAGATGCCGTTGTACTGCCAGTCACTGCCCGTGGGACACGGCGTGACGCCATGCTGATAGGCCGATGTGCTGGCCGTGCCTGCCACACCGGCAGGACTGATACCGAAGCGCACCTCGGGCTTGGTCTCCTGAATCATGTTATAGACATCCCTGACCATCATGTTGACGTTGTTGCGGCGCCAATCGGCAAACGTCATGTCCACGTTCGAGTTGTTCCACAGGTTGTAGTCCTCGGCCTTGTTGGTGGTGGGAATGCCGTTGGGATAGAAGTAGTCGTCGAAGACGATGCCGTCCACATCATAGTTGGTGATGATCTCCTCGATGATGTCACAGATGCGTTGGCGGGTCTCAGGCAGGCCGGGGTTGAGGATGGTCGTTGTCGTGCTCCCGTTGGTGTAGGAGAGCAGCATGCCCGAGGCTTTCAGTGCTTGGTCCTGGGGCGTGTTCCAGTCGGTGCCCGTGCTCCAACGGTAGGGATTGATCCAGGCATGACACTCGATGCCGCGGGCGTGGCATTGCTCGACGGCATACTCTAGCGGGTCATAACCGGGATTCTTGCCGCGGGTGCCCGTCAGGTAACTCGACCAGGGCTCGTAACTGGACTGGTACAGGGCGTCACACATCGGGCGCACCTGCAGGTAGATGGCGTTAATGTTCTGGGCCTGGAAATTGTCCAAATAGGCATTAAGCTCGTTCTTTTGGGCGGTGGGATTGTTCACCGACGTGGGCCAGTCAATGCGATAGACGGTGGCGACCCATGCGGCACGCATCTCGCGCTTGCGTGCCTCGTCGGCATTGGCACACACACCTGCTGCCACAGCAATGGCGACGAGTAACATGATGATTCGTTTCATTATTGCGATGTTTTTTAGAGGTTGGAAATTATTTTTTTGCTTATCACGCACAAAGTTAGAGAATAATTCCAGATTTTTTTTCATCTTTGTGCAACTTTTTTGAAGTAGTGTAACGTCTAATGCATGAAAACGGCTTAAAGCTACAAAACAATTAACAACGACTTAAAAGAAATAAGACAATGAGAAAGACGATTCTGACACTCGCAATGATGCTGATGATGGCACTCGCCGCCACGGCGGCACCGACCATCAAGGCGACACCCGTCAGCAAGGCTCATGTAGCCATGAAAGGCGACTCGGTAGTCGTGACCGACGGCGACAAGTCGGTTACCGTGAGCGGCTTGGACCTGCAGAAGGTGAATGAGAAAATCAACGAGGCCCTGGACGATACCCTGACATCGGGCGGCACCACCGTGGAAATCGATGGCCACAAGGGTGAACTTGCTCCCGAGGACATCAAGGAGATCAGCAACCAGTGGGCTAGTGTGGCCAAACAATGGGCCATCAGCGGCTCTTTCTGTTTGCTTGGACTGGTAGCCCTGGTACTGTTCTTCCGCTTCTTGAACCGCCGCAACAAGTACCGTGTCATCGAGAAGGCCATCGAGAACAACTATCCGCTCAATGAACTCTCGCTGACCGACGTCAAGCGCAGCGCCATCTATGTGCAGCAGCCTGTCGTTACCGCTGCTCCTCCTGTGCAGCCCGGCCAGGTGCCCGTGGGTACGCCTCTTGAGGGCATGACGCCCCAGCAGCCCATCATCATGACCGACATGGTCAACTGGCGTGCTATGAGACCTGCCATCACATGGTTGGGGTGGGGTGCAGCATCACTGTTCTGCGGTATTGCCATCGATGGTTCAAATCCCTTCACTCCGATAGGTTTGGCGCTGATATTCGTAGGACTGTGCAAGGGTTTCATTATCTACAAGGAGCAGAAGGCGCTGCAAGAGGCATGGAGACGTGCTGAGCAGCAACGCGCCACCCAGCCCCAACGTGAGCCGATGCGTGAAGGCATCCCCGTGCCCCCGCCCATGGACGAGGATTACCGTTCCGATGACGAGAACCAGCCTTATCAGCCCTATTGATGCACCGTTGGTTGTGTTGAACTAAAACGGAGTGTGTGATGCTATCCAAACTTGATGAAATAAGACTGCTGTCGCAATGCGCCCTGGCCGACAACCGGGACGCATTCGGCAGGCTCGTCGAGGCTTATCAGCCGCGCGTGCGACGGTTCCTGCTGAACCTGACCACGGGCGACGAGATGCTGACCGACGACCTGGCGCAGGAGACGTTCATCAAGGCCTATGTGGGCATTCGCGGGTTCAAGGGGCTTTCGTCTTTCGGCACCTGGCTATACCGCATTGCCTACAACGAGTTCTATAACCACACCCGCCGCCACCAGGAGGAGCATGTCGAGGATATCGTCCGCCTGGGCGACGTCAGCACGGCCGCTACGGATGCTATCGATGCCTCGATGACGGTGCAGGAGGCGTTGGCGCGCCTCAACGACAACGAGCGCGTCGCCGTCACCCTGTTCTATATCGAGGACCAGCCCCTCAAACAGGTGGCCAAGATCATGCAGCTGCCCGAAGGGTCGGTCAAGTCCCTCATCCACCGGGCAAAAGGCAAGATGAAACAATTTATCGATAATTAAATCGTTATAAGGATATGAATACCAACGAAGAAGACAAGAAACTGGCGCAGGTGCTCAAGCAGGGCGCGCATGACCCCGGGGAGAATCCCTGGTTCACCCGCCGCGTGCTCAACAAGCTGCCTGAGAAGCGCTCCCATGGCTCGTGGGCCACCACGGTGGTCTATGCCATCGCCCTGGTGGCGTGTGCGCTGTGCTGGCTGATGATGTGGCGTGGCCAGGATTGGGGCGCCATCACAGTGCGCGACATCGTCTATAACATGATGATGGGTGTCGCAACGCTCGCCGTCCTCTGGCAGACCATCGCCTCGCTGATCCGCGCCGCCGACATTTAACCCGTTTTCCCCCTAAGACAATAGGGGGAATTGCATGGGCAACTACACCTGGTGCCATGATGCTGCCATGGTAAAAAATGCTGATAATTTAAACCGCCGCTTTAGAATATCATGATATTTTAAAGTTGGAATACTAGCGATATATGATTGAGAGGAGATTTGTTACGACATTGAGGGAGATTCCCGGTTATGAGATTGTCGAGACCCGGGGGCTGATACAGGATAGTTCGGCGTTCAAGGGCGAAGAAGGGAAGATCAAGCAACTGATCAAGAAAGCCGAGGAACTGGGATGCAATGCTGTGGTCAACATCCAGCAGACGGCCGGCTACGGCTATCACTGCATATATGGTGATGCCGTCATCATCAGGCCTAAGACGTTGCCTGCTACTGAGTTGCCCGAGGTCCCTGACTTCACCAACCCCGACAACCTGTCATCGTGGTAATCCTGTAATATCTTGACCAGCAGGGACCGGTTCACTGGGCGCAGAGCTCCTTGGGGAACTGGTCGATCTGTTTCATGCGCTTGCTCATGATGCCGTGCAGGTGCTTCATCTTGGCATTGGGGTGGGCGCTGTCGCGTTCGAGCGGATTGGGCAGCGACACGGCGATGTACACGCTTTGGGACTTAGTCAGTTTGTCGGGCGTGGTGTTGAAGTTGATGCGCGCGACAGCATCGGCACCATAGATGCCGCGGCCCATCTCGATGGAGTTGAGATAGACCTCCATGATGCGTTCCTTGCCCCAGATTTTCTCGATAAGGAAGGTGAAGTAGGCCTCCAGCCCCTTGCGCAGCCATGAACGGTGCTGCCACAGGAACACGTTGCGGGCGGTCTGCTGGCTGATGGTGCTGGCGCCGCGTTGGCGCTTGCCCTCCTGGGCGGCGATTTGGGCCTTCTGGATCTGCTCCAGGTCGAAGCCGTTGTGCTTGAGGAACAGGTTGTCCTCGCTGGCCATGACGGCCTGCGGCAGGTTGTGGTTGATGCGCTCCAGCGGCACCCAGTGGTGGTTGATTTCGGGCGTCTCGCCGTCAATCATCGCCTCGACGCAGCGAATGAGCATCAGCGGTGTGATGTACACGGGGATGTACTTGAGAATCACCACGGCCAGCAGTGTCGAGGTGAAGAAGAAAATCAGTATGTTCCGCAGCCAGCGTGTTATCGTTTTCATATTGCTTTAATCGTATATTTTTTTTCAATTATTAGTGTGTTTTCCCTGCGCAGTCGGGGCACAGGCCCTTGAGCACATAGTTGATGCTGTGTATCTCGAAGTTGCCCGGCAGGGCCACGAGCGGCACCTGCGTCGTCTGCAGGCAGAAAGTGCGCCCGCAGCGCTCGCAGTTGAAGTGGGCATGCATGTGGTCGATGGCGCCGTCGTCCTCACCGCAATGGCAGTCGGGGCTGCACACGGCATACTTGAACATGCCCGTGCCGTCGTCGATGGCGTGGATGAGGTGGTGCGTCAGGAACAGCGTGATGGTGCGGTAGATGGTCGATTTGTCCACCGTGTCCAGTTCGTCCTCAAGGCTCTGCAGCGAGAACGCGTCGTCGTGGGCCATCATCGTGCGCAGCAGCAGGATGCGCAGCGCCGTGGGTTTCACGTCGTGCTGCTCCAGCCTGGTGATATATTTACTCTCGTCCTTCATCGCCGATTTCAAACAAGGAAAAGTTCACCTTGCCATAGACGCGCTGCTGCGAGAAGTGGGGCAGGGCGCTGAAGTCGTGTTCCCGCGGGTGTTCCATGATGAACAGCGTGCCGTCATGCACCAGCGGCGAGTCGAGAATCAACTGGGGTATCTCGCCGAAACGTTCCAGGTCGTAGGGCGGGTCGGCAAAGATGATGTCAAACGACTGGCGGCAAGTGGCCACAAACTTGAACACGTCACCGCGCACGAGCGTCAGGTTGTCGTCGCCCAGCAGTTTCTGCACCTTCTTGATGAAGTCGCATTGCACGCGCGCTTTCTCGACGGCGGTGACCTGGGCACAGCCGCGCGAGAGGAACTCAAAGCTCATCGCTCCCGTGCCGGCAAACAGGTCCAGCACCGTCTTCCCCTCCATGTCGATGAGGTTGCCCAGCACGTTGAACAGGTTCTCGCGCGCCATGTCGGTCGTGGGGCGTGCGCTGATGTTGTTGGGCACGTCAAAGCGGCGACGGCCGTATTTTCCGCTTATGATTCGCATAACGCAAGCAGTATTAATTCCAGCGGTGCCTGCATCGCGTTGTGTCCCAGCTGCATCGCAGCGGCGGGATAGACGGCAGACATCACATATTTCACATATTCCCGCAGCCGTGGCATCATCGTGGCCAGCATGGCACGGTCGCCCGTCAACTGCAGCTCATCGGTCAACTGGTCCAGTTTCCACATGCGCCAGGCATTCAGGGCAAAGTAGGTGGCATCCTCGGCATTGGTGAACGGGTAGCTGTTGGCGCACTGCAGCTGGCCGTCGCGGTAGATGACCATGTCCATGCTGTCGGCGTTCAGGTTGAGGAACATGCGCGGACTGTCACTGCCGCGGTTCTGCCCCTTGAAGTGCTCGCACAGCGGCACCAGGTGGTGGTACACCATCGGGTAGTTGAACGTGCGCCCCAGGAAAGCCTTCATGCCATGAGGCAGCAGACAGGCGAGTTTCACGCCGTTGAGCGGCATGGCGCACACCACGGCATCACCGTCGTCGCCGGGAAACGCGTGGCGCAGCATCGCCTCGCAGTCCTCGTCGGCAGTCGTGTCGGGCAGCAGCACAAAGCGCTGCGAGTGCACCAGCACGCGCACACGGCGGTAGTCGGCCAGCAGTTCGGGCGTCTCATAGATGGCGTCTTCCAGCGCCTGCAGCGAGTCGTCGACTGGAGCCTTCTCGCCGATGATGAGCGAGCCCGCCACCGTCGGGGTGTACAGGATGTAGTTCACCTGCTTGTCCTCGATCGAGACAAGCAATTCCCACACTTCGGGATGCTGTATGTCGATATTCTGATTGTTTCCCATTAACTTGCAAAATTACAAAAAAGTCTTCAACATCCAGCCATTGTCCTCCATTTTTTTCAGGGCATCCGCATCAAATTTTTTAATCATGTTGGTCATTGTAAGGATGATAGACAACCTTTGGGTGGGTATCGATGATTTTGGTGCTGTTGCCTTCAATATTTTTGCGATTTTTTATGGAAAATCGGGAAAAAAACCGTAAATTTGCGGTCGTGAAAACGAAAAGGACCTCGCCCCTAAGCGGTGAGCCGCTTAGGGGCGAGGTATTAAATATTGTGCAGTAACGACTTGTGACAAATCATATATTTATTAACCTAAAACATACTAATGAGGATGAAAGAGAAAAACTTATTGTTTAAGAGAGCCATGCTGGCCCTGTGCCTATTGGCCGTGTGCTGGTTACCTGCAAAAGCAGACGTGATGCATGGTGACGTGGACGGTGATGGAGCCGTCGAGATTTCGGACGTGACATGGCTTATCGAATATCTGCTGACAAACGATGCCACGGGTGTCAATCTGCAGAATGCCGACGTCAACCAGGATGGCCAGGTGGACATCGCTGACGTGTCCAAACTGATTGATCTGCTGCTGCTCGTGCCGGCCAATCCGCATCCCGATTCCGATTACGTTGACCTGGGTCTGCCCAGCGGCACGCTGTGGGCGACGTGCAACGTAGGCGCCAGCGCGCCTGAGGAATACGGCGACTACTTCTCCTGGGGTGAGACCGAGCCCAAGGTAGTTTATAACGATGAAACCTACAAGTGGTGCAACGGCTTTTGGAACAGAATGACGAAGTACTGCACGGTTAGCGATTACGGTTATGACGGCTTTGTGGATAACAAGACCGAACTGGATCCTGAGGATGATGCGGCCTACGTGAACTGGGGCCCATCGTGGCGTATGCCGACATCAGAGCAGCAGCAAGAATTGATTGACAACTGCACCTGGACGTGGACGATGCTTAACGGCGTAAACGGCCAGTTAGTCACTGGTCCCAATGGGAAATCCATATTCTTGCCTGCTGCGGGATGCCACATAGACGAGTCGTTCAGCAACGCGGGCTCGGACGGCTGCTATTGGTCGCGCATGCTCAGCTCCGACTACCCGTTCGGCGCTTACAGCCTCTACTTCACCGGCTCGAATTATTGGAACCGCTGGTTATACGCCCGCAAAAACGGGTTGACCGTCCGTGCTGTGCGCGTCTCTGAAGAGAATCATGAGTACGTTGACCTGGGTCTGTCTAGCGGCACGCTGTGGGCAACGTGCAACGTGGGTGCGAGCGCTCCTGAGGAATATGGCGACTACTTCGCCTGGGGCGAGACCGAGCCAAAGGATTACTACGACTGGAGTACATACAAGTGGTGCAACGGCAGCGAGAATACGTTGATTAAATACTGCATGAATAGTAACTACGGTTATAATGGCTTTACCGATGGCAAGACGGAGTTGGATCCTGAGGATGATGCCGCTTATGTGAATTGGGGATCCTCATGGCGGATGCCGACCAAGGAACAGTACCAAGAACTGTGCGAACAATGTACCTGGACATGGACGACGCAAAACGGCGTGAACGGCCAGTTGGTCACTGGTCCCAACGGAAATACCATATTCTTGCCCGCAGCGGGCTTACGTTGGAACGTTTCCCTCTTCGAAGCGGGCTCAAAGGGCGGCTTTTGGTCGAGCACGGTCGACAATCCCCCGCGCAATGCGAACGGTCTGTTCTACAATTCGGGGGACTGGTACTACTGGGGCAACAGCAGCCGCGATTTTGGGTGGTCTGTTCGTGCTGTTCGTGTCTCATAGAATTTTACACCTTTAAACAACGAGCAGGAGTACGCATTCCTCGAATACATGGCAGCGTGTGGCCTCGGGGGAAAGTGGAACAGTGCCGATGAGATTAGTACATTGTGGAGTGTTCGGCGATAGCCGGGCGCTCCACTGTGTGTCATGTGGCATTCCGAAGGCTGCTGTTTTTTCGTAGTTAAGGTATTCATGCGATGTCACTCGTCATGTCCCGAGAGCATTAAAATCCCGGATAATAGTTTTCAAGTCACGAAATATCGTTATATTTGCAGCAACAACAATGATACTACTGCCCTATGAATAAAAGAAAAGTACTCATCATGGTCCTGCTGGCCATCGTGCTGGCCGCTTGCTCGGGTTCCAAGGTCGAGAACCCTCAGTTTGACTTCCTCGCCGACATGGGCATCACCGTCACCGACAAACTCTTGCTGGGTGACAGCATCTCCCTGCCCGATATCTACTGCGGCGATTCCGACCAGGACAATGAAGTGGACGGCAAGGAACTGGACTGGAAACAATATGACGCGCTCATTGTGCCGGCCGGCATCGACTTCACCGATGTGATGAGCCGCTGGCTGCTGCTGGGCGTGCGTGACATGGGGCACGGCAACACGCTGGCGGCCTATTATGCCGGCAGCAGCATCGGTTACTGCGTGAACCTGATGACCTATGACTCACGGGGCAAACTGCTTGATGCCATCAATGTGCGCGAGTTGCACCTGCTGTGGCGCGTCGACATCGAGAAACCCGACGACAACTCGGTCTATACCCTCGACGGGAGCATCACCTTTGACAGCCCCAGCGGCTTCACGTTGCACCGCGCGATGGGCCGTTGCATCATGGACTATGACAAGGGACTCAAGGGAGCCCCGCAGTGGAAGCAATACTGGGACCAGGCCTACAGTGTCAACGACAAGGGCCACTTCGTGCTCTTGCGCCAGAACATGACGCGCGCTGAGGGCAAAGTCGACCCCTATGCCGTGATGGACTTCCGCTCATGGGACCTGCTCGCATGCTCGATGCACGACCCCGGGGTGATGAACTTCTGGAACGACTACGAGCCCAGCATCGGCAACGTCTATTCACCCGACTACCGCTACAACCCGTTCCCGTGGGACGTGACAAAACTCTACGAGATGAACCCGTCGCGTTTTCTCAACTGGATGGCGGCGCGCGGCGACACCGACAATCGCCTGCTGCCCTATTTCAAACTCTCGCCCGACCAGCGTCCCGCCCTGCTCGAGCAGATCAACCGCCTGTCAGACCCCGCTGCCCGCCAGTGGCTCACCGCCCTGGTCAACTCCTGGGACGACAAGCCCCTCACCCAACACCTGTAACTTTTCTCGGAGTTCTCGGAGTTCTCGGAGATCTCAGAGTTCTCGGAACTCTCGGAACTCTCGGAGTTCTTGGAGGGGGTGGAGAGGGGGTGAACGGCAGTTTTTACGGGTTTTTCTTGGTGGGATGGGATTATTGGGGTAAATTTGCGAGAAATAATCTTTCATCTTCGATTCATGGGAGAGGCTAACAAGGGGTTCCTGCCGCAGCGCGGGAATTATGAGAACTTGGCGGTTTATAAGTTGGCGACATGCATCTATGCCGTCACCTATTATTTCGCCAATACCTATTTCTCCAAGGGTGACCGTACGATTGACCAGATGGTGCAGGCCGCCCGCAGCGGGAAGCAGAACATCGCTGAGGGCAGCGTTGATGGCAACACGTCCACCGAGATGGAAATCAAACTCATGAACGTCGCCCGTGCCAGCATGCATGAACTGAAAGCCGACTATGAGGACTACTTGCTGCACCATGGACTGCAACGCTGGCCTGTCGATGACCAGCGGACACAAGCGACCAGGAATTACTGTCGGAGCAACAGCGATCCTGGCGCGTTTGTGGAAAAGATGAAGGAGCGCTCTCCTGAGACCATCGCCAACATCGCCTTGACGATGATACATCAGTTTGATTACCTGATGGTGAGACTCATCGAGAGTATCAAGCGGCGTTTTCTGGAGCAGGGTGGCATCAAGGAGCAGATGTACAATGCCCGGAAAGACCACCGCGACAAGAAATAGAGAACTCGAAGCCCTCGGAGAACTCAGAGAGCTCAGAGAACTCGGAGAACTCGGAGAGCTCCGAGAATAAAAGATAACTAATAACAAAACGATAGCATTATGGCAACAGTTGACGACAAGAAAATCATCTTCTCGATGGTGGGCGTGAGCAAGACCATCCAGCAGAATCAGAAACAAATCCTCAAGAACATCTACCTCTCGTTCTACTATGGCGCCAAAATCGGCATCATCGGTTTGAACGGCGCTGGAAAATCGACGCTGATGAAAATCATCGCCGGCCTTGAGACACAGTACCAGGGCCAGGTGGTGTTCGCCCCGGGCTACTCGGTGGGCTATCTGCCCCAGGACCCGCAACTCGACCCGACCAAGACCGTCAAGGAGGTGGTCCAGGAGGGCGTACAGCACGTGGTGGACACCTTGAAGGAATTTGAGGAGATTAACCTCAAGTTCGGCATGCCCGAGTACTACGAGGACCCCGAGAAGATGGACAAACTGTTTGCCCGTCAAGCCGAGTTGCAGGACATCATCGATGCCACCGACGCGTGGAACCTCGACAGCCGCCTGGAGCGCGCCATGGATGCCTTGCGCTGCCCCGAGGGTGACCAGTTGACCGAGCACCTGAGTGGTGGTGAGCGCCGCCGCGTGGCCCTGTGCCGCCTGCTGTTGCAGAAACCCGACGTCCTGCTGCTCGATGAGCCCACCAACCACCTCGATGCCGAGTCCATCGACTGGCTGGAGCAGCACCTGCAGCAATACGAGGGCACGGTCATCGCCGTGACGCACGACCGCTACTTCCTCGACCATGTGGCCGGCTGGATTCTGGAACTGGACCGTGGCGAGGGCATCCCCTGGAAGGGCAACTACAGCAGTTGGCTGGAGCAGAAGACGCAGCGCTTGGCCCAGGAGGAAAAGACCGAGAGCAAGCGCCAGAAGACGCTGCAGCGCGAGTTGGAATGGGTGCGCATGGCTCCCAAGGCCCGTCAGGCCAAGGGCAAGGCGCGCTTGAACAGTTACGACAAACTGCTCAACGAGACCGTCAAGGAGAAAGAGGAGAAACTCGAAATCTTCATCCCCAACGGCCCCCGCTTGGGCAACAAGGTAATCGAGGCCCAGCATGTGGCCAAGGCCTTCGGCGACAAACTGCTGTTTGACGACCTGAACTTCATGCTGCCGCCCAACGGCATCGTGGGTGTCATCGGTCCCAACGGCGCCGGCAAGACGACGCTCTTCCGCCTCATCATGGGCCTGGAGAAGCCCGACAGCGGCACCTTTGAGGTCGGCGAGACCGTCAAGGCAGTGTATGTGGACCAGCAGCACACGAGCATTGACCCCGACAAGACCGTCTATGAGGTGATTTCGGGCGGTGTGGAACTGCTGCGCATGGGCGGGCGTGACGTCAATGCCCGTGCCTACCTGTCGCGCTTCAACTTCAGCGGCGTGGACCAGCAGAAGAAGTGCGGCGTGCTCTCGGGCGGTGAGCGCAACCGCCTGCAACTGGCGCTGGCCTTGAAGGAGGAGGGCAACGTGTTGTTGCTCGATGAGCCCACCAACGATATCGACGTGAACACCCTGCGCGCCCTCGAGGAAGGTCTCGAGGACTTCGCTGGCTGTGCTGTGGTCATCAGCCACGACCGCTGGTTCCTGGACCGCATCTGCACCCACATCCTCGCCTTCGAGGGCAACAGCAACGTCTATTTCTACGAGGGCAGTTACAGCGAGTATGAGGAGCACAAACTCAAGCGCCTGGGCAAGGAAGAGCCCACCCGCGTGCGTTATCGTAAATTGGAAAGTTAGGATTTAAGGAAATTAGGAAATATGAGACATTTAGCAATCTTATTATTGGCGTTGGCTGTCGTGTCTTGCACTGGCAAGTGGCAGCCGGGTGACAGCATCAACAGCGGCAAGGACTTCCTGTGCCATGCAGGCATCTGTGAAGACTCGCTGGTACTCAACGGTAATGACCTCCGCTACGATAACGATGGCGAGAAGTTTCCCTGCAGGATCCTCGACCAGGCCACCTGTGAGGCGATAGGCCTTGACAAAGTGATGTATGTGGACACTGTCTCGTCGATTGTGCGGGTGTGGGGCGTGAAGGACTATCCTGACAAGAACATCACCCTGCTGTTGGGACACACGTCCTACAGCGACATGCGCACCTGCTGGCTGGCAACATACGGCAAGGACGGCATGATCGACTTCATGCGGCTGGGCGAGTGCGGCGGTGCCGTGAACCTGTCCTACTGGGACGACGTCGACGAGCACACGCGCCACATGGGCATCGACTCGATGCGCATGGTCATGCCCGACAAGTGGGGCAAGCCCATCAATGTGAGCCGCTGGATTACCTATAACGAGCAACGGGATGGCGTGGACACTGACTCCACCCTGTGGTTTATCGACAACGAGGTGCCCGTGACCATCGGTGACGATGGACGCTTCACACTGGGCAAAATCGGAACCGTCTACAGTGCCGACACCACCTTGCTGACTCCCTATTGGCGCTACAAACGCCAACTCGAGGTGCTGGGATGGACCCCGCTGAGCGACACCACCTTCTGCGACCAGGTGAACACCCTGCTCGACGAGGCTAAGGGGCACATCACCGATCCTGCCCAACTGATGGGCGACTTCTCGGTGCTGGTGATGAACCGCTTCTACTGCAAAACCGGCGAGGTGATGCAGTGGTGCTGTGACCACCCCGACAGCCAACTGACGCATGGCCTGGTGAAGCACGTGAGTGAAATCAATCCGGAGTATGTCCTCGACGAACTCAAGAAAATCAAGGACCCCGCACTTGTGACGCGAAGCAAAAAACTTTTCGGTCTGAAATAGAACTTGCAGGTCCCGGCAGCCGACTACAGGCTGCAGAAGAAGGTGACCAGGAAGGGCACCGAGAAATCAACCAGGAACCCGTGAAACAGCGACAGGATGACAAAGTCCTGTCCGCTGGTGCGTGTGATGATGGGTAGGGTGGTGTCCATGGTCGTGGCGCCGCCGCACGAAATGGGCGTCAAGGGTCCGAAAAACCGTACCAGCAACGGCGCTCCGAGCAGCGTGACCACCTCGCGGATGATGTTGGCCAGCAGAGCGACCGTGCCCAATTCGGGACCGCGGTACTCGGTGATGAGAATGCTCGACAACGAATAGTAGCCAAAGCCCGACCCCACGGCAAGGCAGTCGGTGAGCCCACGTTGCGGCAGCCCCCACGAGGCGATTGCCGTGGCCGCCAGTGTGCCAGTGATGGTCATCAGTGGTAGCAGCATCAGGCGCGGGTCCACCTGTCGAAAACTTTTCAGCAGTTCGGTGTTGTTGCCCACGGTGACACCGACGCAGAACAGCAGCGCGCACAGTGTCAGGAAACTCACGTTGCCCAGGGCGTTCAGGTCGGGCAGCCAGTGCATCAAGCCGCAGGCGATGCCCAGCACAAAGAATCCCACGATGATGAGGCTGCCTTTCATCGCTTGCCTCCTTTCCTGGCGATAACCCACTTCCACAATGCCCATGAGAACAGCACCGTTCCCGCGATGCCCGTGAGCGATAACCACAATGCCTCCAGCCCCAGGTCGCGGATGCCCCCGATGACCTGCGGATTCTGTCCCACTTCCACACCGAGGAAGAACAGCAACAGCCAGATGAGCACCGTCACCGCGTGAGGCACCACCCGCAAGCGCCGTTTCCTCAGCAGGAAACCGACGGCCATACCGCATAGCATGATGGCAACAATCTTGAACATATCCAGGCGCAAAGATAGCATAATTACTTGTTGGTTGTTAGATTTTAGACCATTGTTTTTGCCTATTGGTTTTTAGTTGTTAACTTTGCGGGTTATATTCCTTAATTGAAAATGATGAGAAAAGTAAAAAGTATTATTCTGTTGGCTGCTGTCGCCATGGTCGCGCTGGCTGCCTGCTCGTCGCGTGGCGCTGTTGCCAGTGACAACAAAGTCGAGGAAACCGACGCCGTGTTGGACACCGCATCGTTGGAAAATCGTGTACAGGAAATCTATGGCGCCGTGTTCAAGGTGTATAACGAGGAGGACTCGCTGCGCAACTTGGACATCATGATGGAGAATGGCGTGTATCAGCACCGCGGTGACTTTGCCGCTAACTACTGCAGCCGCGAGTGGAACGAACTGGTGAATAAAGTCGACGAGATTGACAGCCTCTATCATGCCGATGACATGGGCTTCTGGGAATTCGACTACTGGATTATGGGCCAGGACTGGCACAAGTTGTCGATCAGCGACGTGAAGGTTGTCGAGAGGACCGGCCCCTGGGCGTCCGTCGAGTTGAAACTGCACAATTTTGACAATGTCACCCCGCTGAGCCTGACGATGAAGCTGGAAGACGGCACATGGCGCATCGACGATTTTGTGGACCTTGAGACCAGTGCCGGCCTCAAAGAGGATATGAAGGAGTATATCGCCAACGAGACCGCCGAAGCCAAGAAAAAATGAAAAGGACACTACTGGCAATAGCCATAGCCGCCACTGCCTGCCTGATGGCGATGGCAGTCCCTGCCAAGCCGGGGCACGTTACCCACGTCCAGAGCGACGGCTCGACGGTGACACTGGTGATGCAGGGCGGCGAGTTGCAGCGCTCGATGATGACGATGGACGGCCTGACGGTCGCCCGCAACGAACACGATGACTACTGCTATGTCGCCGGCAGTTCGTTGAGCCATGTGCTGGCCCATGACCAGGGTAGCCGTGGCTTGGAGGAAATCGCCTTTATCGCAGCCTACCGTGACCAGATGTCGCTCGATGCTGCCAGCCGGCGTGCGCCACAGCGCAGCGGCGAGAACGAGCATCCGCAGGTGCCCACCACGGGTTCCCCGCGCATTCCCATCATCCTGGCCAACTATACCGATATCCATTTCATTAATGCCGATCCCGTCGAGACCTTTGAGACTCAGTTCAACCAGATGAACAAGAGCTGTCTGCACTACTTTGAGTCGCAGTCGCGCGGACAGTTCACGCCGCAGTTCGACATCTTGGGCCCGGTGAACCTGCCGCATGACCGCGCCTTCTATGGCACCAACAAGCGCATCCATGGCACCGAGGTCGATACCCAGTTGGGCACGATGATCTATGATGCCTGCACGGCACTTGACGAGGTGGACTTCTCGCAGTATGACAACGATGGCGACGGCGTGGTCGATGTCGTCGTGGTACTCTATGCCGGTGTGGGCGAGGCTCAGGCCTACTACTCCGTCCCCGAGAGCGTGTGGCCCTGTCAGTGGGACATGCAGGAGGCCTGGGACTGGGAGTGCAGCACCACGGGCCCGTTTGAACTCGATGGCGTGACCATCAATCGGTTTGCCGTGTTCAACGAACTGGAGGGCAGCAACAATTCCAGCACTTTTATCGACGGTATCGGTACCTTCTGCCACGAGTTTGGCCACTGTCTGGGTCTGCCCGACTTCTACTGCACCAGCAGCGGCAACGTCTATGGCATGAGCACCTGGTCGATTATGGACCACGGCTGCTATCTGGACAATGCCCACACTCCGGCGGGTTACACCTCCTATGAGCGCCACTTCATGGGCTGGATCGACTACATTGAGCCCGAGGAGAATACCCAATATCTGCTGGCGCCGCTCAGCAGCGATGAGGGCCGAGCCGTCAAGGTGACCAACGATGCCAACCCCGACGAATACTATCTGGTGGAATACCGCACCCGCACGGGGTGGGACGCTTATATTGCCGGCGAGGGCATCATGGTGTTGCACGTCGATTACAACCAGTCGATATGGGACGCCAACACGGTCAACAACATCAACAGCCGCCAGCGCATGACCATCATCCCGGCCGACAACGTGTGGACAGGCTTCAGCAACTCTACCGACCCGTGGCCCCTGGGCGCGCGTGACTCGCTCACCAACAATTCCGTTCCCGCGGCCCAGGTCTATACCGGCGGCTTCATGAACAAGCCCATCACCGCCATGACCGTTGATGCCGAGGCCGGCCAGGCATCGTTCTGGTACATGAAGGCCCCTGAGTCACCCGCCACGGCTGCCGATGTCAACGGCGACGGCGAGGTTACCATTGCCGACATCAACATCATCATCGACGACATCCTTGCGGGCAAGGGCGAGGACCGCTGCGACGTGAACGGTGACGGCGAGGTCACCGTGGCCGACATCAATTTTGTTATCGACGTCATCCTGGGCCTCAAGTGAGTGCCCTCTGATAGAATAATCACCTAAAGAATAACCAAAACAGAAAGGTAAATGAATAAGTTCTTGAAGTCTATACTGGTGGCTGCGTTGGCCTTGATAGCCATCACTGCGGCGGGAGCCGAGGTTAACCTCACTGCTGCCAAGGCCAGCGCGTCACGTTTTGTCAAGTCGCATGCCCGTGCTGGTGCTTTCATGGCCCCTGGGGCGGAGATGCGCTTGGCGCATATCGAGAAATCAGTGGCCCATGCCGACGCGGCCGACTACTATGTGTTCAACGCCAGCGACGGCAGCGCGTTTGTCATTGTTGCCGGCGACGACCGTGCCGAGGAAATCCTGGGCTTTGGCGAGGGCTCGATAGACGTGGACAACCTGCCCTGCAACCTGCAGTGGCTGCTCCGCACCTATCAGGAACAGATGGAGTACCTGCACGCCCATCCCACGGCCACGGTGCAGCGCGCTGCGCCGTACAACGACGTGACGATTGCCCCGATGGTGACCTGCAACTGGAACCAGAGGGCTCCCTATAACAACCAGTGCCCTGAGTATGAGGGCGAACGCTCGGTGACCGGATGCGTCGCCACGGCGATGGCCCAGGTGATGTACTACTGGCGCTTTCCTTCCAAGACGCCTGCTGTGGGCGCTTACACCACGCGCACCCACAAAATCTATCTCCACTCGCTGCCCTCCAAACCCCTGGACTGGGACAGCATGCTGGACATCTATTCCGGTGACTACACTGAGCAGCAGGCCGATGCCGTTGCCCTGCTGATGCGTTATTGCGGCCAGTCCAGCCAGATGGACTACAGCCCGACGGGCAGCGGCACCTATGTGCACAACCAGTTGCAGGGCATGCGGGCGTTCGGCTACAGTTACGATGCCTCGATGCTCGACTTTGCGGATTACAGCGTCAACGACTGGGATGCCTTGATGCAGCAGGACCTGCTGGATGGACGTCCCATCCTCTACTCGGGTGCCGACCCGCTTGCCGGCGGCCATGCCTTTGTCCTTGACGGCTACTACGACGGCAAGTACCACATCAACTGGGGCTGGGGCGGCACTGGCGACGGTTATTTCATGCTGGGCGCCTTCAGTGTGCGAGGCTATGCCTTCACTGCCCAGCAGCAGATGCTGCATAGCGTCCATCCTCCCACGTCAACCGAGCCTGTGAACACCTACGACTTTGTAGCCGACGGCATCTATTACAAGTATAACGACGCCTCGACGGGTGTGTTGGTAGCCAGCAAGAATACCGAACATGCCACCTACAGCGGCAGCGTGGTCATCCCTGCCACGGTCACCCTTGGTGGCGCCTCGCTGCCTGTCGTGGGCATCGGTGAGGGTGCTTTTATGGACTGCATCGACCTGACGAGTGTGACCCTTCCCGCGTCGGTGCGTGAAATCGGGCGTTATGCCTTCAGGAACTGCATCAACTTGCAGGAGGCTGTGGTGCCGTCGAGCGTGACCGCTATCGGTCCACAGGCTTTTGCCAACTGCTATAAGTTGGCCAGCGTGCAACTTCCTGCCAGCCTTACCACCATCGGCGCACGCGCCTTTGTGGACTGCCTGGCGCTGAAGCGAGTGGACATCCCCTCGCTGGCTGCCTGGCTGGGCATCTCGTTTGCCGACGAACTGTCCAATCCCTTGAGCCAGGCCCACCACTTGTATGTGGATGGCATCGAGGTGACCGAACTCGAGATTCCCGCTACCTTGACCGAATCCATCAGCCGCTATGCCTTTGCCGGCTTCACGGCTATGACCGGGCTGACGTTGGACGGCGTGAAGTACATTGGCACAGCCGCCTTTAAGGACTGCTCGGGTATTGCCCAACTCACGTTGCCCGAGTCGGTTCAGGAAATCGGCAGTGAGGCCTTCAGTGGCTGCACCGCGCTGACGGCAATCACGGTTCCGGCGTCGGTCCAGCAGTTGGGCAGTTCGGCGTTTGCCTCTTGTACGGGACTGCAGTCGGCCGAGGTGCTTGCATCGGTTACCGAGATTCCTGCACGCGCTTTCAGCGGCTGTACCAGCCTGAAGACGGTGCAGTTGTCGCCGTCGCTCAAGACCATCGGCGCCAGTGCCTTTGATGGTTGCAGCAAACTTGACCAGTTGAACCTGCCCGCCTCGTTGATGGGTATCGGCAGCAGCGCTTTCAGCAACTGCACCGGACTGAAGGCAGTTACCTTGCCCGCCTCGGTGGCCTCGATAGGCGACCAAGCCTTCTCGGGTTGTACCGCCCTGGTATCGCTGGTGCTGCCCGACTCCCTGTCGGTTATCGCCGACCAGACGTTCGCCGACTGCCAGGCCTTGAAATCGGTCGTTATCCCCGATAAGGTGGTTTCCATCGGCAACAAGGCCTTCTTCAGGTGCGTGTACCTCACCAGCGTGACACTCGGCAGCGGCTTGCAGGAGATTGGCCCCAATGCCTTTGCCAACGATCCCCGCATCAAGACCATCACCAGCATGGCCCCTGTGCCACCCCAGATGAGTTCCCCCGACTGCGTTGAACGCAGCATCTACAAGAATGCCACGCTCAAGGTGCCGGTGCGCTATGTGCAGACCTACAAGCACACCGGTGTGTGGTCGTGGTTTGTCAATGTCGAGGGCATCGTCGGCATCACCGATGTCGATGTGAACGGTGACGGCGAAATCACCGTGGCCGATGTCAATGCCATCATCCAAGCCATCCTGTCACGGGACAGCAGCTGTGACGTGAACTGTGACGGTGAGGTCACTGTGGCCGACGTCAATACCGTCATCAATTTCATCCTCAAGAGATAATATCCAGACTGATAAACCAATAAAAACTGATAGAACTATGAGGAAATACATCCAATCCCTGGTAATGGCTGCCCTCGCACTGACGACGATGAGTGCTGTGGCAGCGAGTGTCGACGGTGCTGCGGCACGGTTAACGGCAGCGCGCTTCATGCAGTCGCGCGAGGCAGGCCGCCTCATGAGTGGCCAGACCGTCCTGCAGTTGACCAGTGTTCGCCAGTCGGCAGTGAACGACCGCCTGGCCGACTACTATGTGTTCAACACCAGTGGCGGCGGCTTTGTCGTGGTGGCCGGTGATGACCGTGCCAGCGAGGTACTGGCCTATGGCGACCAGGCCTTTGACCCCGACGATGTGCCCTGCGGCCTGCAGTGGCTGCTCGACCTGTACAGCAAGGAGATAGACTACCTGCACGCCAATCCCGATGCCCGTGTCAAGGCACCGGCAGTGACCTCGGGACAGGTCGTGTCGCCCCTGTTGCCCTGCAACTGGTCACAGGGGGAGCCCTATAACCTGCAGTGTCCCCTCTACAAGGGACAACGCACGATAACGGGCTGTGTGGCAACGGCGATGGCCCAGGTGATGTATTACTGGCGCTGGCCGGCCGAGTTGCCCGACCTGATTGGTTATCACACCAACAGTTATGGCCTCTCTATCCCCGACCTGCCTCCCACGACGCTCGACTGGGACAATATGCTCGACGACTACCTGGATTACGCTCCCGTTCATGGCGACGCTGTGGCGACGCTGATGCGCTATTGCGGCCAGGCCTGCTACATGGACTACGGCACCGACGGCAGTGGCGCCAACTGCACCGACCAGGTGGTGGCCATGCGCATGTTCAAGTACAACCCGGCTTGTCTGCTCAAGTACCGTGACCAGTATGATGCTACTGAGTGGCATGGCATGATGCAGGCCGACCTGGCAGCCTACCATCCCATCCTGTATTCGGGATTTGGCGACGGGGGCGGCCATGCCTTTGTCGTCGACGGCTTTGACGGCAGCAAGTACCATATCAACTGGGGTTGGGCTGGCACCGCCAACGGCTACTTTGCGCTGGACGCCTTTGACCCCGGCAACATGTCGTTCTCTTCCGGACAGCAGATGATCAACCAACTGTATCCCTATGAATACGGCGTTTCGACGGCCCCCTACGACTTCGAGGTCGACGGTATCTGTTACAAGTGCCGCGACGGCGGCGTGACGGTGGTCAACCGTGAAGCCCGCTGCGGCGACTATAGCGGCCGCGTGGTCATCCCCTCGACAGTGGACTACGAGGGCACGACCTATGAGGTCACGGCCATCGGCAACAACGCCTTCAGGAACTGCACCCGCATGGGCGCTGTTGTCATCCCCTCGACTGTGAAGCGCATCGGCAAGTATGCCTTCGCCAACTGCTACAACCTCGCCTCGGTGGTCATTCCGTCGTCGGTCAAGGTGATTGATTATGGCGCTTTCAAGGACTGCATGAGGCTGTCGAGCGTAGCGTTGAGCAACGGTCTGGAAGAAATCGGCTACTATGCCTTTGAGAATTGCTACATGCTCAGTCGCTTCAACATCCCCTCCTCGGTGAAGTCGCTGGGTGTCGGTGCGATGTTTGCTTGCGTCAGCATGTCGCAGGTCACCATCGGTGATGGTGTCGAGGCCGTGGGCAAGCACACATTTGCCCTGTGTGAGTCGCTCACCGACGCTGTCATCGGCCACGGGGCCCATCTCATCGACGAGGAAGCCTTCTATGGCTGCAGCCATCTCACGAATCTGACCATCGGCAGTTCGATGGACTCCATCGGTGCCAGGGCCTTCAAGGGCTGTAAAATGCTGAGGAAAATCGTTGCCTGGCCTGAACTGCCACCCCTCGCCACCGATGACGACTGCTTTGAGCAGGAAGCCTACGACAATGGCATCGTTTATGTCATCGATGAGTTTGCAATGGAGGATTACCGTTGGGCCGAGCCTTGCTGGACCTGGTTCTCCGATTTCGGCCTCATCAGTGACCTGCAGGACCTTACGGGCGACGTGAACGGCGACGGCGAGATTACCGTGGCCGATGTCAACGCCATTGTCGAAGCCATCCTGGGACACGGCAGCACGCCTGCCTGTGACGTCAATGGCGACGGCGAGATTACCGTGGCCGACATCAACGTCGTCATCGACATCATCCTCGCCGGCTGATAAGGACGTATTGTCCTCCATAATGGTCAATAGTTAACAAGTAAGGCGACCCGCTATGGGCCGCCTTACTTGTTAATCGGTTTCGCTGAATGCTAGTGCTGGATTACTTGATCACTTTCGTGGTGCTTTTCGTGCCATCGTCGTAGGTGGTAACTACGATGGTCACATTGTCGGGTTCGGTCACTTCCTGGCCCTCCAGATTGAAGTAGCGCACGCTGGAAACGGTCTTTTCGTTGGCAATCTCGTCAATGCCTGTGGTCTGAGTGACGTAAAAGTAGAAATTACGATAGGCTTCGTATACCCATATCGTGTAATTGCCCCCAACTGGTAAATAATAGTAGCCGCTAGCTTTACGAATTAGAGGATTCTGAGAACCGTTAGTTTCTCCAAGCACGGTTTCTTGCATATCATCGCCGGCACCGTAACGAATGCCGTCAATGTAGAAATAAAAGGGCACATTAGGACGATTGGCCTCGTTTTCTTCGTCGCTCAAGTCGGGATTCCAGGTGAATTCACCCCAAGGTTCATGCACGAAAGAGCAGGTGATATTAAGGTCCCACGGATCTGATTCTGGACGGAGTAGTTTATACTCATGCTTTTGGCCATACTGATCAATTGCAATCATATAACCACCATGATAGCCGCTGTAACTGTTTGTGGCAAAAACATAGTATTGGCCATCCTTAAAGAATGCCCCAAGTGTGTAGCTGTACCCTACGGGCACACAGTAGTTCCCTTGACCATCTGCCACCAACGGGTTTAATAAAGGATAATCTTGGGTCACAGGCATGTCAACGTCGGCACCGTAACGAACGCCATCGATGATGAAATAGAAGGGCACATTGGGGCGGTTGACCTCATTCTCTTCAACGCTCAAGCTGGGATCCCAGACAAATTCACCCCAAGGATAGTATTCGAAGGTAAAAGTGGTATAGTACCCATCTTGATGCTGCTGGAGTTCAACGGGAACCTCATTGCCGAACTGGTCGATAAGGACAATGTATAAACTATCTTCATTTACCGTTTCTTCGCTGATGGGTGCCGAAACGGTCGAGGCTCCGCTCGCGTTGGCTTGTCCCATCATGCCCATAGCGCCCATCATGCACATCAATAGTGCAAACAATTTAGTGAGTAGTTGCTTATTCATGATTTGATATATTTTTTTATTATTAAAGTGTTATACTTAATTCCTCGCCCGCAAATTTATTGTATTTCCTCGTCAATTCCAAGTAATTGCGTGTTTTTTTTATGCGTTAAATAGAAATTTCGTCTTCGTGCATATTTTCTTAATAATAATGCGTATAGATATACATGAAAAATGAAAATGGAAGTCATTATTTTGGCGCAAAAAGGGAATGATAGAGGAGTTGACCCAGAGGGTATAGAGATCCTCTCCTCGCGTTGCAGGAGGCGATACCTTACCTGTAATCGACATTGGGGTCGCCTCCAGCGACATGGATTGTTGCATGATTCTCCCCTGGTGACGCAATCCACTTCGCTATCGCTCAGCGAATTGCCTTACCATGGGTTACTCAGAGGCCACCCTCCGGGTGTTTAGCAACACATTTTGGTGCGGTTGCCCTGGGTTTTGGGCCAACAACTAAATCATTGTCCAAAAAAAATGATTACCTTTGTGAAATCAAGAATAACTAAATAGTGAACGAACTATGATAGAGAAACTGAAATTCAAGTCCCGGAGGCTCTCTGGGGTGCTGATGGTGGTTGCCGCCCTTGCCGTGGGCAGTGGTGTGGCGACGGCCGCTCCTGTACCGCAGCCCCAGAGGACTACGCAGCAGGCTGCGGCAGTGACCGGGCAGGTGCTCGACGAGAACGGAGAGCCTGTTATCGGGGCAACAGTGAGTGTCAAGGGTACCCTTGTGGCCGCAGCCACCGATTTTGACGGACGATTCAGTGTTCAGGCCTCGCGTGGCTCAACGCTCACGGTGAGTTACCTGGGCTACACCACCCGCAATGTGCTGGTGGAAGGCGCTAACCTGACCATCACGATGCAGCCTGCAGTGGCTTGTGACCTGGAAGAGGTCGTCGTGACCGCCTTGGGTATCAAAAAAGAGGCCAAGTCGCTGTCCTACAATGTGCAGCAGGTGTCCAGTGACGCCTTGATGACGGTCCAGGACGCCAACTTCGTCAACTCGCTCTCGGGCAAGGTGGCCGGTGTGACCATCAATGCCAGCGCGACCGGCGCGGGCGGCAGCAGTCGCGTGGTGATGCGCGGTGCCAAGTCCATCAACGGCAACAACAACGTGCTGTATGTCGTGGATGGCATCCCCATGCAGAACCTGAGCAGCGAGCAGCCCGAGGGCATCTTTGCCGGAGCGGGGCAGACGGGTGATGCCACCAGTAACATCAACCCCGACGACATCGAGAGCATCAGTGCCTTGACGGGTCCGTCGGCAGCCGCCCTGTATGGTGCCAATGCCGCCAACGGCGTCATCATCATCACCACCAAGCGTGGACGCGCGGGTAGGGTAGATGTGACCTACAACGGCACTTTCCAGTTCTCACGGCCCTTTGTGTTGCCGCGGTTCCAGAACGAGTACGGGCCCAGCGAGACGGGCAGTTACTTCAGTTGGGGCGAGAAATTGGCAGCGCCCAGCAGTTACCGTCCTGCCGACTTCTTCCAGACGGGTGCCCGGATTGCCAACTCGGTGAGCCTGAGCACCGGCACCGACAAGAACCAGACCTATCTGTCGCTCGGTGCCACCAATTCCCGGGGCATCATCCACAGCAACAACTACGACCGCTATAACGTGAGCGTGCGCAACACCACCAGTTTCCTTGACGACCGCATGACGCTCGACCTGGGCTACATGCTTGCCGCCGTCAAGGAGCAGAACATGATCAGCCAGGGACAGTACCACAATCCGCTGGTGCCCGTCTATCTGTTCCCCGCTGGAGACGACTTCTCCAAGTTGGGCTACTTTGAGCGTTATGACACGGGCCGCAACTTCCCCGTGCAGTATTGGCCCTACAACTACGACATCTCGATGGAGAACCCCTACTGGGAGACCGAGCGCGAGCGCTTCATCAACCACAAGGAGCGCCATCAGGCGACGGTTTCGCTCAACTGGCGCATTGCCCCGTGGGTGGACATCACGGGCCGCGTGAAGTATGACAAGAGCAGCGACAAGTACGAGGAGAAGTTCTACGCCTCGACCAACACGCTCTACGCCTCCAAGTATGGCCATTACGGGCTGCGCAACGTGAGCAACCGCCAGTTGTATGCCGAGGCCTTCGTCAAGTTCAACAAATACTTTGCTGGCGACCGCTGGAACATCAGCGGCGTGTTGGGTGCCAGTTTTGACCAGCGCGACAACAGCATCGAGGGCTTCAGCGGCCACCTGAAGGGTACGGCCAACAAGTTCACCCTGGCCAACGTCGAGACCACCAATGCTACCTTCAAGCCCGTGCAGAGCGGCTACCGCACCCAGTTGCAGAGTGTGTACGCCACTGCCCAGCTGGGTTACCGCAGCATGGTATATGTGGATGCCACCGCGCGCAACGACTGGTCCTCGAAACTGGAAAAGAGTTATTTCTACTGGTCGGCTGGCGTGTCCGCTATCTGGACCGATATTATCCCTGCCATCAAGAGCAACCGTTGGCTCAACTATCTAAAGACCCGCGTGGGCTACTCCCAGGTGGGTAACGAGCCCAACGAGCCTTACTTGACGCGCGAGACCTATGCCATCAACCCCTCGACGGGCCTGGCCGAGACCTCAACGCGCATGCTTACCGACCTCAAGCCCGAGCGCACCGACTCGTGGGAGGCGGGCATTGACCTGTCGATGTTCAGCAACCGCCTGCGCGTGAATGCGACCTTGTACAAGTCCAGCACGCGCAACCAGTTCTTCTATCCCACGCTGCCCGCTTCGTCGGGCTACACGAGTGCTGTGGTCAACGGCGGGCGCGTCGATAACAAGGGTGTGGAACTCACCGCACGTTACACCCAGCCCATCGGTGCCCTCACATGGGAAACCTATGTGACCTGGACGCTCAACCGCAACAAGGTGAAGGAGTTGCTCAAGAACTGGCGCAACCCCATCGACGGCGAGATTTATAATCTGGACGAACTCTACATGGGCGGCACTTCGGGCTACCAGATCCGCCTGACCGAGGGCGGCACGCTCAGTGACGTGTACGTCTCGACGCTCAAGACCGATGAGCACGGCGCCATCTATATCAATCCCGAGCGCCAGACCGTCGAGGCCAATCCCAACAACAACGCCTACTACATCTATGCCGGCCAGGCCGCACCCCGCTACAACCTGTCGTGGGGCAACACATTGTCGTTCAAGGGCATTACCCTGACGGCCCTGCTGGCCTACCGCAACGGCGGCATCGTCGTGAGCGAGACGCAGGCCATCCTGGACTACTACGGCGCCAGCAAGGCCACGCAGGACGCCCGCAATGCCGGTGGCGTGGTCATCAACGGCAAGCCGATTAACGCCCAGGGCTATTACCAGGCCGTGGGCAACCCCAACGGCACGGTCGATTCCCGCTATGTCTATAGCGCGACCAACCTCAGGCTCGCCGAGTTGAGCCTGGGCTATGACGTGCCGGTCAACCGCTGGGTGAAGTGGATAAAGGGCCTGAATGTGGCCTTTGTCGCCCACAACCTGTGCATGCTCTACAACAAGGCCCCCTATGACCCCGAGGCGACCGCCAACACGGGCACCTACTACCAGGGCATCGACTACTTCATGCAGCCCAGCCTGCGGTCGATGGGATTTAACGTGAAACTCAAATTCTGATGACGGCTATGAAGACAAGAATTTCGATATATATGCTTGCGGTGCTGCTGATGGCAGCCGGATGTACCAAGTCGTTTGACGACATCAACACCAATCCGCACCAACTCACCGACGAGGAGCTGGCCAATGACTACCAGAACGTGGGAGCCTTCTTCTCACAGATGGTGTCGAGGGTGGTCCTGTTTGACGACGGGTCGGGCAACTGCCTGTCGTCGGACTACCAGGTGGCCCAGGGACTGAGTGCCGATGCCTTCTCGGGCTATGTGGGCCTGACGGGCACCTGGCGCAACGGTGTGCACAACGGCTCCTACAGTTTCGTGAGCGGCTGGTATGACCAGATGTTCACACGCGCCTTCAGTGAGGTGATGCCCGCCTGGCAGCGCGTCACCCGTGTTGCCGCCGAGATGGGGCAGCCCGCCGTGGCAGCCCTGGCGACCATCGTCAAGGTCGAGGCGCTGCACCGCGTGACCGACATGTACGGCCCCATTCCTTATATCCACTTCGGCAGCGGCACGCTGGGGACGACCTACGACCGCCAGCAGGAGGTTTATAACAAGTTCTTTGCCGAGTTGGACGATGCCATCGACGTGCTCATGCCGCTGGCCGAATCGGGTGGAACGCTGCTGCCCGATTACGACAACGTGTACGAGGGCAACGTGGCCCGCTGGGTGAAGTTTGCCAACACCCTGCGCCTGCGCCTGGCCATCCGCGTGGCCTATGCCGACCCTGCCCTGGCTCAGCGCGAGGCCGAGAAGTCGGCCGCCTGCCCGATAGGCTTTATCGAGACGGCTGCCGACCGTGCCCAGTTGCTGCACGGGCGCTTGACCTATTTCCACCCGAACTATGACATCGCCTACAACTTCAACGCCGGCGAGGTGCGCATGGGTGCCACGATGGGCTGTTACATGAACGGTTACAGCGATCCGCGCCTGGCGGCCTACTTCGTGCCCGCCAGCAACGACAACAAGTACCATGGCGTGCGCCTGGGAGCCCACAACATGAATCCCACGCGCTATGCCGGCGTGTATGTGTCCAACCTGAACATCGACCGCGCCACCACGCCCATCGTGTGGATGACCGCCGCCGAGGGCTATTTCCTGCGCGCCGAGGCCGCGCTGCGCGGCTGGAACATGGGCGGCACGGCACGGGCCTACTATGAGGCGGGAATCCGCGCTTCGTTCGGCGAGAACGGCGTTGGCGGCGAGGATGCTTATATCAACAACTCGACGTTGAAGCCCTCGCGCTTTGTGGACCGCACCGGTGGCGGCAACACGGCCAATGCGCCCAGCGACATCACGATCGCCTGGGACGACGAGGCCGACTTCGAGACCAATCTGGAGCGCATCATCACCCAGAAGTGGATTGCCATGTACCCCGACGGCTGTGAGGGCTGGGCGGAGTACCGCCGCACGGGCTATCCCCGCCTGCTGCCCGTCGTGAACAACGACAGCCAGGGCCTCATCGACACCGAGGTGCAGGTGCGCCGCTGTCCGTTCCCTGTACAGGAGTATAACACCAACGAGGCTGCCGTGCAGGCCGCTGTCCAGCTGCTGGACGGTGAGGCCATGGGTGGCGGCCAGGATAATGGCGGCACCCGCCTGTGGTGGGACCGTAGGGAGTTATGAAGTTAGGAGTTAGGAGTTTTGAAGTTTACAGTTATGAAATGGACTAAATATATCACAATTATGGCATTGCTGGCGCTGGTTGCCTGCGATACCGAGCCCGAGGCGCTCGACCTGCAGCCGCTCAAGGAATACAGCGAGGAGTATTACCAGGCGTTGCGCGACTACAAGGCCAGTGAGCACGAGATATGCTACGTGTACTATGCCGATTGGGCACCCATCGAGGGCGCCAGCGGCTACAAGGACCCTGCCTCGTGGGGCGAGCGCATCATCGGCCTGCCCGACAGCATCGACCTGGTGAACCTGTGGATGGGCATTCCCACGCCCGAGACGCATCCCGTTGCCTACAGGGACATGATGGAAACGCGCGAGAAGAAGGGCACCCGCTTCATCTTCCATGCCGACGCCTCCAACTACAACCACCGCTTCACCATCGACGGACGTGCCTATGACCTGTCCAGCGACCGCAGCGAGGAGGCCATCCGTGCCTATGCCCGATGGGTGTGTGACACGGTGGTGGAAACGGGCCTCGACGGGGCCGACTTTGACTACGAGGGCTGGAACGGCCAGCACTTGACGTGGGCCATCGAGGAGTGTGACAAGATTTTCGGCCCCAACGGCCGTTACCCCGAGAAACTGGTGATTGTCGATTATTTCTCGGTGTCGCCGCCGCAGGCCTGTGACCCCTATGTGGACTACTACATCAAGCAGGCCTACAGCCAGCAGGGCGCTGGGGTAGGGGCTATGGGACACCCCGATGAGAAGACGGTCTATTGCGAGTCCTTCGGCCAGAAACCCACGGGCGGCGAAATCTTCAACTATGCCGCTTGGGAGCCTGCTGAGGGCCACAAGGGAGGTTGCGGCGCCTACTATGTGGAGCGCAACTACTACAACACGAGCGACGGCGTCCCCTACGGCGCCATCCGCCGTGCTATCCAGATTATGAATCCGGCGAGGTAGGTTTTTAGGTTTTAGGCTTTAGGTTTTAGGCTTTAGGCTTTAGTTTTTAGGTTTTTAGGAAATGTTACAATGATGAAAACGATAAGATATATTGCTGCTGTTGCGCTGATGGCCCTGGCTCTGGCTGCCTGCAACAGCGAGGGCGACAAGTTTGACTACAACAAAGTGGGACTGCTCATCTCGGGCACCGAGCAGGTGCCGGTGCAGCGCTTCACCGTCGATGAACTGCCGGCGGCCTGCGCCGTGACCGTCAAGGCCACACGCCGCTGTGAACGTCCCGTGACGGTGCATCTGGCCATCGACACGTCGCTCGTGCGCGCCTACAACAAGAGCCATGGCACGGCCTATTATCCCGTGCCCCTGTCGAGTGTCACCCTCGAGGGCGGCACGGTGACCATCCAGCAGGGCGAGGCGCTGTCCACGGCGGCCCAGGTCAAGGTCACCGACACCGATGCCTTTATCGAGGGCGCCACCTATGTCATCCCCGTGACCATCACTCAGGTGGAGGGCGACGGCGGCGAGGTCATCGAGAGCAGCCGCACCATCTTCCTGCAGGTGTCGCGCATCATCTCGTTCTACTCGCTCGAGAACAACCAGAATGCCTCGTCCAACTACATCTTCCCCGACGACAAGATGGTGAACCTGAGCAACTACACCATCGAGTTCAAGGTGTATTCCTACAACTTCGGCAACGTGGGCAACATCAAGCGCGTGCTCGCCATTGAGGGCAAAAACGAGGAGGAGGCCAACATGTTCCGCTTTGGCGAGAATGGCTCGGCAGGCGGTGACATCCTGCAATGGGTGCTGCCTGGAGGCCGCTGTTTCTCGTCCACCCACTTCAAGACCAACCGCTGGTATCTCGTGTCCTGCACCTACGACGGCTCGACCTTCAAGATGTATGTCGACGGTGTCGAGGATGCCCAGACGAGCGGCTCGGGCAAGGCAACGCCCTTCCAGCGCTTTGAGTTGGGCATGTCGTGGGGCAATTACCGCTCGAGCCAGTTCTTCCAGGGACGCCTGTGCGAGGTGCGCGTGTGGAACCGTGCCCTCACCGCCAGCGAGATTTCGACGGGCTTTGCCGGCGTCAATGCCCACAGCGACGGTCTGGTGGCCTACTGGAAAATGAACGAGGGCGAGGGCCACATCTTCCACGATGCCACGGGCCACGGCTATGATATGGACTGGACCGACACCTGGCGCGACGACCGCGAGAACGGTGTTCTCGTCCACCACGACTACAGCCAGTACATCCGCTGGATCAAGGACGATAACAACAAGGTCGCCCAGTAACCACGCACCCCTTTCCCTCACGCTAAGGTCATCAAACAACACGGACAACGTGGAACAACATAAACAACAACTTTTGTGGGCATCCGCGCCCCTTTCCCTCACGCTAAGGTCATCAAACAACACGGACAACGTGGAACAACATAAACAACAACTTTTTTTGGCATCCGCGCCCCTTTCCATCACGTCTTTGGGGTTTGAAGACAAGAAAGACAAAAAGGACAAATATTTTTTTGGCATCCGCATTGCCGGGCTGCGCCTCGGGAAAATCAAAATAAATTTTGTTTTCCACTCGGCTTGCACTACTGTTGGCCTGGCGGCCGAAGGTAGGCTGCGCCTCGGGAAAATCAAAATAAATTTTGTTTTCCACTCGGCTTGCACTACCTTTGTAGGTTGAAAATAATCGTTTTATGCAGATATATAAGTTCAATACTATTCTGAAACCTGTTCTGTGGGGCGGTGACAAATTGCTGGCGTTCAAGAAATTGCCCGCTCGCGATGAGCCCATCGGCGAGAGCTGGGAACTGTCGGCGATGTCCAATTGTGAATCGATTGTTGCCGAGGGCGACGACCGTGGGTTGACACTCACGCAACTCGTCAGCCGCTACGGGGCAGCATTGGTGGGCGAGGACGTCTATCGCCGCTATGGTGACCGTTTTCCCCTGCTCATCAAGTTCATCGACGCCAAGCGCGACCTGTCGGTCCAGGTGCACCCCGACGAGGACTATGCCGCTGCCCATCACGGCAGCAACGGCAAGACCGAGATGTGGTATGTGCTGCAGGCCGACGAAGGCGCGATTATCCGCACGGGCTTTAACCGCACAATCACCCGCGAGGAGTTTGACCGCCGCCTGAACGACAGCACGCTGCTGGATGTCATCAATGCCCACCGTTCTAAGCCCGGTGACTTGTTCTTCATCCCGCCGGGACAGATTCACACCATCGGCGCGGGCAATATGGTCGTGGAAATCCAGGAATCCTGCGACATCACCTATCGCGTGTGGGACTATGACCGCCGCGATGCCCAGGGCAACCGCCGCGAACTGCACCTGGAACAGGCCCGCGAGGTGCTCGACTTCAACAGCCGCGATGCCCGTGTGGACTATTCCCGCGACGGTGCTGAGGGTCTCACGAGACTGGTGACGTGCCCCAAGTTTGAGGTGTCGCTGCTGCGTTTTGACGACGGCTACTCGCTCTCGTTGCCGCAGCCCCATTCCTTTGTGGTGATGATAGGCCTTGCAGGCGAGACCACCATCCACGTGGAGGGCTACAGCCCTGTGACTGTGTGCCAGGGCGAGACCGTGCTGGTTCCCGCTGCCGTGACGCGCATGGAATTGACGGGCCAGGCTCGGCTGTTGACGGCAATGGTCCCAATCGACGAAACTAACGACTAATAGAATATTTGGATATGAAGAAATCAACCATCAAATGGATTGTCAGCGGTGTCGTGGCTGCAGTAGTGGTCCTGCTGTCGGCAGCGGCTCCCTATTTCATCGTCGGCACGCCCCACGAGGGCGTCGTCAAGGTGCGCAAGGGCAGCACCATCGACATGATAACCGACAGCGTGCAGAAGAATGTGGACTTCAACTTCGGCAAGCGGGTGAAGACCATGTTGAATCTGATGAACGCCAATGTCGAGAACCGCATGGGAATGTTCCGCATCCCCAAGGGCATGTCGGCCTTCACCGCTGCACGCCGCATCAAGAACGGCATGCAGGATGGCGTCCGCTTCACGTTCAACAACGTGCGCACGCTCGACGAGTGGACCGAGCGCTGGGGCGAGACCTTCATGGAAGGCCCCGATGCCATGCGCAAGGCTTTGAAGGACAGTGCCATGTGCGCCAGGTTCGGCAAGACACCCGAGACCATCGCCTGCCTGTTGATGCCCGACACCTACGAGTTCTACTGGGACATCTCGCCCGAGAAGATGCTCGAGCGCATGAACGGCTACTACAACGATTTCTGGACCAGCGAGCGCAAGGCCAAGGCCGAGCGTCTGGGACTCACGCCCGATGAGGTGGCCACCGTGGCCTCGATTGTCGAGGAGGAGACCAGCAAGGCCGACGAGCGCGGCAAGGTGGCTCGCCTGTACCTCAACCGCTACCAGCAAGGCATGCGCCTGCAGGCCGACCCGACGGTGAAGTTTGCCATCGGCGACTTCTCCATCAAGCGCATCACCGTGCCCATGACGCAGGTCAACTCGCCCTACAACACCTATCGTGTCAACGGTCTGCCTCCCGGCCCCATCCGTCTGCCCGAGAAATCGACCATCGACGCCGTGCTCGACGCTCCGCAGCACGACTACCTGTACATGTGTGCCCGTGCCGACTTCAGCGGTTACCACGACTTCACGCGTGACTATGCCGCCCACCTCGACAACGCCCACCGCTACCAGGCCGCCCTCAATTCCCGCGGCATCAAGTAATCAGACAAGACGCTACGCCATCACTTGCTACTGTTTTTTAATCGGCCGAGGCCGATCACAGTTGAAGAGGTGTGAATGATGGCGCACATGAAGTTTAGAGTTTAACATAAAGAGAAGAATTATGGAAAACGAAGAGAAGATAGTTGTCCTCAAGAAGTTTGCCAGCCCCATCGACGCCAACATCGTCAAGGGTGCCCTGGAAGCCAGTGGTATCCCCGCCGGCGTGATCGTCGACAACACGGCTAACGCCATCTGGATGTCACCCGCCAGGCTCGTGGTGTTTGAACGCGACCTCGAGTTGGCCAACCAGGTGCTGCGTGAGGCCGACGAGGTCGACACGACTGACGACGAGACAACCGAGGAGTGATATACTAAATCAGGGATTTTCTCGTTATTATAGCATAGATAATAGAGAGAAAACGATATGACAACCACTTTGCGTCACCTCATACTGCTGGCCGCATGCCTTGCTGTGGCCTTTAACGCCATAGCCGATGATGCCCCCAAGACCACGGCCTACAACTTCCTGAGCGTGCCCGCCTCGAGCCACGTCTACGGCCTGGGCGGCCACAACCTCACCATCATCGACGATGACATCAACCTCGTGGAGCAGAACCCCGCCCTGCTGGGACCGGAGTTTGACCACCAGGTGGGCATCAACTACATGCGCTACATCGGCGAGACCAACTTCGCCGGTCTGCGCTATGGCCAGGGCGTGAGCGAGCACGGTGCCTTTGCCGTGGGCATCCAGTACTTCGGCTACGGCAGCATCCAGGGCGCCGACATCGACGGCACCATGACCGGCACGTTCAATGCCAACGACATCGCCTTCAGCCTCACCTACAGCCACGACATCAGCGACCGCTTCCGCGGCGGTATCACTGTGAAGTACCTCTACTCCAAGTATGAGGCCTACACTGCCGGTGCCGTTGCTGCCGACCTGGGTGTGAACTACTACGATCCCGACCATGAGTTCTCGGCATCGCTGGTGGCCAAGAACCTAGGTGGCCAGGTCAAGAAGTTCACCGACTACAAGGACAACCTGCCGTGGGACATCCAGGTGGGTGTGAGCAAGATGTTGGGCAAGGCACCCGTCAGGCTCCATCTCACCGCCTATGAACTGGCCCGCTGGAAATCGCCCTATTACAAAATCAGTGACGTGAACAACCCCAATAGCGGCCTGGTGAAGAAGGACTCCTTCGGCAGCAATCTGCTGCGCCACCTCGTCTTCGGTGTCGACATCCTGCCCACCGACAACATCTACTTGGGGCTGGGCTACAACTACCGCACCCGCACCGACATGGCCACCTACAAGCGCGACTTCATGTCGGGCCTCTCGATTGGCGCGGGCCTGAAGGTGAGGGCCTTCGGCATCGGAGCCGCCTTTGCACGTCCCCACAGCGGCGCGACGACCTTCATGTTCAACCTCACCACGTCCATCGGTGAGTTGATGAAGTGAGGCATGCACGCCCTAGGGTGTGTGGACCGTGTAACGAGTGAGCGACTGTGTGCAATCAGGGCATGGCCGCTTTTTTGCAATAGAATAGTGGTGAAAACCCGAATTTAACTAGAATAGGATAAAGATGAAAAAGATGTACTTATTGATGGCGCTGCTGGTCATGGCGACTGTTGCCCAGGCCCAGCGCATCCAGGTGGTGGACGTTGACGGACTGCCCATTGGTGCCGTGTGCGTGACCAACGAGAAGGGCGCCCTGGTGGGTAGCACCGATAACGAAGGCTGGCTGGCTGACGCCAAGGGCGTGAACCACCTCTTCTTCTCGCACGTGGCTTTCAAGCCCAAGGAGGTCAAAATGGACACCGTCCCCAGCCTGTGTGTGGTGATGCAGGAACAGAATTTCGAGTTGGGCGAACTCGAGGTCAAGCCCAAGGAACTGCTCTATGTCCAGACCTATTTCCGCTGCATCTACGTCTGTGACGAAGGCCCGATATACTTCCGTGGCGGCGTGGTGGACAACACCTATGAGATTGCCAAGCAGAAGATTAACGCCAAGACGCGCAGCGTGTCTCGAGGCATGAATGGTTTAATGCGTTTTCTCCTGAGCACGCTGGCCGGCCATTACATCGACAAGTGGGCACGCATCGACACGCTCAACTACTACAAGCGCATCAACAATTTTGCCAACCAGGGCGCACTTACCATCACCGAGGAGCCTTCGGGCCGCCGTGTGGTGAGCGACACCATCTCGGTCCTGGGCTACATCGATGACGATATGGCGGCGAGCAACCGCACTACCAGCTTTGACCTGTGGGCCTTTGAGGACCACGTCGAGGCGACAGAGGCTGCCGCTAAGGCTGCCAAGACCGGCAAACAGCCCAAAAAGAAAAAGAAGAAAGATAACGACAATCACGGCTATTTTGAGTTATACAACATTGACGAGAACGGAAAATCGCGCATCGATGACCTGGTGATGAAGCAGATTCTGGTAGAGGGCCATTTCGACAGGACCGACCAGGATTACATCATCTTGCTGGAAACCTACACCATCGGGCGTGACTACATCGACAAGAAGGAGTTCAAGCAGACGCGCAAGGAAAATGAGGTGGAGATGGACATCAACGAGCTGCGCCGCCTGGAGCAGAACCACCACATCCCTCCCTTGGCGCCTAACCTCAAGGCCGCCGTCGATGAACTCTTCAAGAAGGACCTGGACAAACAATAGAAACGTGCTACAATGGACTCACTATCGACATTCCTGAAAGAGAACTACGACTTGCTCAGTCTGGCCGTCGGTCTGATTGGTGTGCTGGTCGCCATGCTTGCCCTCTTCCACGAGTTGAAAAAGCGGAAGCAGGACAAAAATAAATGATATAGATGCTGGCCCAAAATGGGTTTAAACTACGAATTACACTAATTTTACTAATTTATTACTTTGCGAAGCCCAAATTCATTAGTTTAATTAGCGAAATTCGTAGTTTAAAAATGGGCCGACTGTTATATCATTGCAACAATAAATGACGTGACGGGCAACGAAAATGTGCGATGAACAACCGCCAATAACGGAAAAGTCTGTACCTTTGCCCATCAATTATCACCAAACAAATTTAATATGAGCAGATTTTTGCAGATATTCATCCTCTTGACAGCCGTCCTGCTGGGCTTCACATCCTGCGGCGATGAGCCCGACGGGAAGTGGGAAAAAATGAAGTGGACCAACGTCGACAACCTGATGAACATACAGGGCAGTTATATTATCCCCGAGGAGGGAGGAACCTTCAGGTTCCAGTGTTGGAACTACAGCGTTGTGTGGGTTGACTCGTACACGATCAACGGTGTGTCCTATACGCTCGGCGGCGATGATATACCCAACGTCAATGACTTGTGGTTTGGTCTCAACATCACTGATAACAAGATGACCATTACTGCCGATCCTTTACCCGAATCGGTTGAGTCGAGATACTTCAGCCTGGACCTGACCGCAGGTGACACCTTCGATACATTAGTCTTCAAGCAGCAGCGGGGCGTTTACTAAGTATCGCCTCTAGTCCCGCGCGATGGAATGACCATAACCAAAATAATTCAGCAACACGATGAACGTTAAATTACATACGCCCAAGTCCCTGAAGGCTGGCAGTGGCCTGTCATCGGCCAAACAGTTCTTTCTCTCAATCGTCGCCACCAGTATATCGATAGCCCTCACCTTTGGAACGGCAGCCTTTCTCGACCACCAGAAGAAGGCATCGGCCAAGAAGGAAATGGTGATGATGATCATCAACGACTTTGACCAGTCCATTGAAGTGTTGCAGAAGGCCGACACGGTGTTGCACAAGGCCAGCGCCCTTCAGCAGGAACTGGCAGTCCATCCCGAACTCTTCGACAGACAGAACAAAGACATTCTTGACGCGATATCGCTCATGATCAATGGGTTGGAGTTTCCTGAAACTGCCGAGAAGATTTTTACGACGAACATCGAGACGTTTAGTACCATCGGTGACGTCAATTTCATCAATGAGGTGTCCTCGTTCTACATCAGCCGCCACAAATACAAGGACTTGGTACAGCAATGGATTAAGGACGATATCGAGGGGAAAGCAATCTTTTCATCGCTACAATCGCTGTTCAATGTCAGTTTCCCCGAATATTATTTCCTGAATTGGTCTTTCTTGCAAGAGATGAAAGACACTCGCGACAGGTGCATGTTGATGATGAACGTGAGTGAAAAGGAACTGGCCGAGTTCAGCCAGCAGCATATGGTTAAACACATCTCGCCAGAGCGAGAAGCCTATTTGCAGAAGATGCGGGAAGAGATGATCCAAGACCAAATGCGGATGATGGAGGCCCAGGAAAAGTATAAAAACTGATGGTGTATCAACGATAAAAGGCGAGGAAAAATGAAAAAAATCGTATTGTTGGCCCTGTTGTTTGTGACGGCGTTAGGCGCCGGTGCTCAAGAGAAGATGCTCACGGCTTATCTTGGATGCGATGGCCAGATGAGTTTCATCCTGAACACGCCTAGTGGGAACACCGTCATGACGCTGTCTTGCGATGAGCCATACCTCTTCAGGCTGACATCGCCTCAAGGCGGCTGGTGGAAAATTGATGAGATCTGGAATGCCGCCAACGACGAGGACACGACCTCGCTGGTGGGCTCCGACACCGGTGAGTACTGGATTCATTACTCGGCCCTGAGTCTGGGCACGAGCAACTATGGCGGGCAAGAACTGCACTTGCGCACTGCTCCCGACAAGAATGCCGACATCGTTTTCTCTTTCACCCGTGAACTGGAACTCATGCCCCTGGACGTGCACGGCGACTGGGTCATGGTCAAGGTTGAAGGGGGCTATAACGGCTACGACGATGTCGTCGGCTGGATCGAGAACGAGTGGCTGTGCAGCAACCCCTTGACCAACTGCTGCTAGCCCCCCACTTGATTTACAGGCCCTGCGGGGCTAATGATTGGAGACACCAAATTTATCCAACATTTTGGCGTCCCTGCTTGCATTGTGGTTACTTTTCGGCTTAAAGTGGTTGTGTTATCCTATGAAAATTGACCTATAGGTCATTTTGCAGGATAGGAAGTGCCTGTAGAGCCGATGAACACTGGCTTTACAGGCATTTCAAAACTTTCAGGTGAAAATCTGCTTGT
>CADBBK010000020.1 GCA_902792895.1 uncultured Bacteroidales bacterium
TACAATTTCAAATCGTCGCACCCTTAAAAAGGACTGTAGTAGACTGAATTTCAATTATTTCAAAGAACGCTTTGTCCACTTTAACGGGACAGTAATGAAATAATACCATTAAAGTATGCCAAAAAGCAATAGAATATACCAGTTTAGACACTGCAAAGATACGAAAAGTTTCTTGTCCATTATGGCATGGACAAGCCATAAACTGATAGAATAATTCTTTTCATTACATTTTCCAGGGGAGCGCTCCCCCTTTTTGCGTCGTCGATCGCCTTTCCGCGCCATGTCGTCTTGCAGGAAAACGCTGTTAATCAGGCGCTGGGAGGTTTTTCAAGGTTTTGAGAGGCGCGAACATGAGTCCTATTATGCACACAAGAAAAGAGGCTGTGTCATCATCGCACCTGGCTTTTTTAATCGGCCTATCGGCCGAGAAATGAAATTGAAATAAAAAATTGTTTTGTTTAGTTTTAATAATCTTGGCTGCGCCTTAGCAAATCAAGCAAGCTTGTTTGCATTCGGCTTGTACAAGATTTCTCTGTGCGCACGGATTATTTTGCTGGAATTGCAATTATTACACAGCCTCCTCGTTAATTTGGGCTATGCAATGAAACTTAACCCATTATGATGGTTAGTCTTTCGCATCAAAGCAACTGTCCCTCTGATGTGGTAATTGCTGGGGGGCACATTGCTTTTACTTGGGCTACAATGAGAAGGTCACTGGAAGCACGTACCACACGTCGACGGGTTGGTCATTATGCTGGCCCGGCGTGAACTTGCGCAAGGACTTCACTAAGCGGGTAGCCTCCTTATCAAGGTATTCGTCCGCAGAGCGGACAACCTTTACCTCACCGACCTTACCAGTCGTCTTGTCAACTAGGAACTGCACAATGACCCTTCCCTCAATACCTCTCTCGGCAGCCATGGGTGGATAGACGTTGTGCGAATGAAGGTATTTCATCAGTGCAGCATCGCCACCAGGGAACTGAGGCTTCTGCTCTACGTTGTATCCCCTGTGATTAATCGTCAATTCCGGCAGGGGCCTGTTTTTACCTACTCTGCCAAAAGATTCTATCATCAATTCCGGGAGGACTACAACTGCGTCATCACTGTCGATGCTATCCAATGTCACTTCGGTGGGAATGGCTACGCCTTCTTCACCGCAATAGGTGCCCATGAAATAAATCGTGCCTGTGCTGTTATCGACGATGTAATATACAAATGGGCGTGTGGCATGGAACTCCATGTACTTTGGGCGGCTGCCGCCTGTCAGTGATTTTGTAACCCCCTGGGCAATAGTAACAGCAGAGGCCTTGGTTTCCTTTTCATTGACCTCGATTTTAGCCTTCTGCTTCATCATCGAAACCCAGAGTTCTTCTTCTTTGATCATTTTGGAGAATTGGGCAGCAAGATTGAATGCCTGCGGCATACCCATCGACGAGAGTACTTGCTCAAGTCTGATCTCGCTTTCGGTGGTGAAACGGGGCATCAGGATATCCACATTGTGAACGCTCATTTCCTCAGTTCGCTGTTGCTCCAGTTGTTGAGACGAGAGGCTCTGGATGATGTCGTCGATGGTTATACCCTTGTGGGGAAGCAGCACATACATGCTGTAGTTGCCGTTGCCATAGGGCAGGGATAGCATCTGATACAAGTTGTTAGAGCCGTAAGCGGCTTTTGTGGCAATGTGCATCATCTTGTGTTCGAGGATAGTGCCGTCCTGCTTTGTGAAAATCCTGTTACGGGTATCATTAGGGTCAAATTTGTCGGTCCACGAGGCCTTGAAGAAGACCGCGTTGAGCAGATACATTGCGGCTTGGGGATCGAGTCTGTCAATAATTGTGGGGATCATGCCGTCGGTGTGGGCGTTGCACCAGTTGTTGATGATGTCCACATTCCTGTCATTGGTGAAGTCAAACGCATCGATTTGGGCATTGTACGACTTCTGCATGTTCTCTTTATATTTTGGGATAAGGTGGTAGCCCCTGGCCGAGTTGACGTTGATGCTATTAGCGATTTTTATCGTCACTGTTGAATCGACGCTGGAGGCCTCATCCATCACCTTCTTGAAGTAATTATTGATTTCCTTTACTGAACCATCCAGTCCAAGCACGTCGGTTATCTGGCGTTGCGTCTCACCTTCTGCGCCAGCATTGAGCATTCCCAGCAGATAGCTCACACTGATGGGGGACATGATGATACTGCTTTCACCCTGGTGCTGCTCATAGATGGTACGGAACAGATTGCAGGCAAAATCATTTTTATTATCTGCTATCTCGCTTTGAGGTGCGGTGGGTGCGTTGCCCTTGGCGAAAGACAGGAGGCTACTCATCAGCGCCAAGGCAACCATTGTGCCGAATATCCAAAATCGTTTCATATCAGTCAAATTCATCAGGTTGAAAAAAGCGAGTTAACTTTCGACTGCAAAGTTACAATATAGTATTTGAATAAACACCGAAAAATGTTAACATTCGCAGGTCGTTTAACAACACGAAACAGTATGATTTTCAGTTATTTACGAAACAAAAAGGTCATAAGTGGGTAATTCACTTGAGAAAGCACTGAAACGGCATGGAATTTCAGGGGGGGAGTATCGCTCCCTCTTTTCTGCGTCGTTTAATGGCTTATTGGATTCTTGGGAAGCGGTGGTGTCGATGGAATAGAAAAAATCCCTCGCGGGTGGAGAGGGCGCGAGGGATATGGGTTGGTTGGGATTGTCGGATCGTGTCGGGCGGTTACGGGTGGTTTAGTAACCTGTCAATCAGGAGAGATACGTCGGTGATGCTTACTTCGCCGTCTTGATCGATATCAGCGGCAGCATTGTAGGTGGTATCGGCGCCGAGCAGCAGGTCGATGAGCAAAGTGACATCGTTGATGGCGATGCTGCCGTCACCGTCCACATCGCCGATGAGGTCTTCGGCCAGTTCAAACGTCACGGTTACTTTTCCGGTTCCCAGTGCCTGGGCAAGTCCCGTGGGGTCGTTGATGGCGCCAATGCGGGTATAGGCGTAGGTGGTTTCAAAAGTATCGTAGAACAAAACCACGCAATCTGAACCATAGAGCATGATGTCACCTGCATGAATCATATCAGGAACGCTCTCATCGACGGTAAGGTCATAGTCAAGGAAGTAGTATTTCTCGTTACCGTTAAGTTCTGACATGTTGATGGTGAGGGGCAACAGTTCCCTGAAGTCATCGGCCGTGGGATTGTCGGCGAGGGTGGCGGGGAAGACCTTATTGCCCACGATGACGCGCATCTTGTTGGTCTTGGGCAGTTCAAAATCAAGTGTGCTGAGCCATTCCGAAGCCATCTCGGGGATATCGTCACGATGTTGATAGTTGATGTGGAGGGTGGAACCGATAAAGGAACTGTTCGGCAGCATGTTGTGCGCATCGGTAACCACGCCACTGGGGCCGCTGCTCCAGCTGGTCACGGCCAGAGCGACCTGCTTGTTATTGAGTTTATCTGCATGGTTGTGCAGGAAGGTGAGCATCGGGTTGGCCATTTTCCCGTTCCACAGCGGGGTGCAGATGATAACGGCATCCCAGTCGTCAAAATTCTCGATGCTCGTATTGATTTCGGGCCAGTTGCCGGCATCGATCTGGCTGCGCTCATTGTTGGCGTAGTTGTATGTGGTCTGGCTCTCAGGACGAGGATAGTTGCCATGGTCTATCACTTGGACCAGTGTGCCACCGCAATCATCGGCAACATGCTGGGCGAGCGTCTCGGTCACGCCACTATAGGTGTAGTATACAACCAGCGTGCGGACCTCGGAAGCACTCGCAGCCTTGCATGTAACGAACGCCGACATCAGTAATACAAAAATGGTGAGTACTTTTTTCATTTTCAATTAATTATTAAAATGTGGATTGATGATTTGTTAACGCTGCAAAGTTATTTTGAATATCTTATACAGCCGATAATCAGATTACCGAAAAGACTACCATTTTTACCGCAAATTGTTCTTATGGAGACGCATACAACGGGCTGCGCCAGTGCTGATGGCGTGTCAGTACTTTATTTGTGGCTTTTCGAGGGGGGAAGAGGAACGTTAGAACAGGCCGCGGGACTTCATCTCCAGGTAGCGGTTGATGACGTTGACCGAGAGGCCCTGCGGGGTAGTGAGCAGGCTGCTGATGCCGCACTGACGCAGGGTGTTGATGATGAGCGTCTGCTCGTTGTCGATTTTGGCTGCGATGGCGTGCTCGTAGTAGTCCTTGACGCTGTGGGGCTGCTGGTCGATGAAGTCGCGGCGGTCCTCGTCGATGAAGAATACGACCAGCAGGCGGTGGCGCTTGTTGAGCTGGCGCAGGTAGGGCAACTGCCGCTGCATGCCGTTGTAGTCAAAGAAGTTGGTATACAGCACGAGCAGGCTGCGTTGGCCCACCAGGCGGTTGGTGCTTGCAACGAGTGCCGAATAGTCGCTCTCGGCAAAGTCGGTGGTCTGGCGGTAGAGGCACTCGAGGATGTCGTTCATCTGTGACGGACCGCGGTCGGGCTTGACAAAGTCGCTGAACGTGTCGGCAAAGGTGATGATGCCCGCTTTGTCGTCGCGATGCAGGGCCACATAGGAGAGCACCAGCGCCGCGTTGATGGCATAGTCGAGGATGGTCATCCCCGCAAAGGCCTGCTGCATGATGCGCCCCTTGTCGATGACGTTGATGATGGGCTGTGAGCGCTCGTCGGTGTAGACGTTGACCATGAGTTGATGGGTGCGAGCGCTGGCCTTCCAGTTGATGAGGCGGTAGTCGTCGCCCTGGACATAGGACTTGATCTGCTCAAACTCGGTGTTGTTGCCCACACGGCGTATGCGCTTGATGCCCATCTCCATCAGGTTGTTGCTGATGGCCAGCAGCTCGTAGCGGTTGAGCATGAGGTAGCTGGGATAGACTGCCACGTCGGTAGGCTCGCCACAGGTGAAGCGGCGCTGCACGAGGCCGATGGGCGTGGCGGTGAACACACGGATGCGGCCAAATCCGTACACGCCGCGCCTGGTGGGGCGTAGGGAATATTCTATCGTCTTGCTGCCCCTTGCCGGCAGGCGCAACGGGAAGTTCACGTCGCGGCGCTGGAAGATGTGCGGTATCTCGTCGATAATCTCCAGCTTGACGGCAAACGGGTATCTACTGTCCACCTGCAGGCTCACAGGGTTGTCGTCGCCATTGGAGAACCGCTGGCTGCATTGCCGTGATGCCGTGATGCCGCGGCGCGTCCACAACATGGCGATGTCGACGAGCAGCAGCAGGGCAAACAATGCCAGCAGCGCAGCCCCCACATAGAACGACGGGGACCACCACTGCCCCAGTGCCAGTAGGGCAGTGATCACAACGGCTGTGTAGTAGAAACGAACAGGCAGAAACATGATGTTTAGAAGTTAGGTGTTATTGGGCTTTTGCTGTTAGCTGTTAGCTGTTAGCTATTAGCTGGCATCCGCATACTGTTTTCAGCTAACAGCTAATGGCTTACTTGGGCACCTCGACATTGTTGACCAGCGTGGCCACAATCTTGGATGCGGTGTAGCCCTGCATCTCGGCCTCGGCAGCAATGATGATGCGGTGGTCGAGCACGGCCGGTGCCACCAACTTGATATCGTCGGGGGTGACAAAGTCGCGGCCGTTGATCAGTGCGATGGCCTTGGATGCCTGCAGCATGGCCACGGCGGCACGGGGCGAGGCCCCCAGGAGGACCGCCTTGCTGGTGCGCGTCTGCTGCACGATCTGTGCGATGTAGCCCAACAGCGAGTCATCGACCAGCACCGACCGCAAGGTGTCGCGCAGCGCCAGCAGCGCATCCTTGGAGATGATGGGCGTGATGTCGTCCAGCTTGGCCAGGCGGGCGTTGGCCTGATGGCGTTGCAGGATGGTCTTCTCCTCCTCGGGCGTGGGGTAACCCATCACAATCTTGAACATGAAGCGGTCGAGTTGTGCCTCGGGCAGTTTGTAGGTGCCTTCCTGTTCCACGGGGTTTTGCGTGGCGATGATGGTGTAAGGCTCTGACATGCGGTGGGTAACGCCGTCGATGCTCACCTGGCGTTCCTCCATGACCTCAAACAGCGCTGCCTGTGTCTTGGCCGGCGCGCGGTTGATTTCGTCGACGAGTACCATGTTGGCAAAAATCGGGCCCTCATGGAAGTCAAATTCACTCGTTTTCATGTTGAACACCGTGGTGCCGAGCACGTCGCTGGGCATCAGGTCGGGGGTGAACTGGATGCGGCTGAAGCGGGCGTCGATGAGTCGTGCGGTGAGCCGGGCCAGGAGCGTTTTCGCCACTCCGGGCACACCCTCGAGCAACACGTGGCCATCGGCAAGGATAGCCGCAATCAAGAGGTCCACGACCTGATTGTGCCCTACCACTACACGGGCGATTTCTTCTTTAATCTGCCTCACCAAGGCCGAGAACTGTGCCAAGTCGAGGCGTGGGGGTGTCGTTTGTTCCATTGTCTTATAGTTGTTTGTTTAGATGTTGATTCGGTGCAGTATATTGTTCATCGCGTCGATGAGTTGCTGGAGGCGTTTGTCGCTGATGGAGGATGCATTGGTGGCGCTCCACACGTCATAGATCTGCTGTTGCAGTTCGTTGAAGGGGATGTCCGTGCGAGTGGACAGTGATTGCAACTCGTCATCGATGTGGTCATAGTCATCGACGTTGATCATTGCCTTGGTGCGCAACTCGTTGCTGAAGGTGACATACTTCTTGATAAGCAGGTCCACGTTGTCGTGCCGCTTGTAGTAGATGCCGCCGATACGTTTCACGAAGTTCATCATGTGGTTGACGGGCGGCTTGATGACAGGAATCACCCGCTGGCGGCGTCTGGCCGAGAACAGTATGAATGCCACAACCGTGGCCAGGGCCAGATATAGTGCCCATCGCAGGGGGCGGTTGGCCAGCAGGTAACGCAGTGGCGAACCCTCCTCCTGTTCTTCTCGTTCTACCTTACTCCAGAGAGACGGGTCATAGCGCACGACAGGCAAGTCGCTGCACTGGCTCAACAATCGCATCACCAGCGGACGGATGGTGTCGTTGAGGATGCCGTAATTGGAAAATATCATGGGCATGCTCACCACGACAATCTTGCCCTTGCCGAACTCGCAGATACCTGCTACGATGTCGGGATCTTCGTTTAACGCCCCCTCCTTGTCGAGCGTTGCCAGGATGGTGTAGTCGCCCGAGAAAGTGAGTTTATTCGTGCTGAAGATGCTATTAATCGGATAGGAAGCGGGAGCGAACTTTTCACCGCCCTCCCAGTAAACCGTGTCATAACTGACATATTCGCTTAAAGACTCTTTAGAGATATTATCCCAACTGGAATAACTGGTTGAATAGCATCGGTATCCCAACCCGATTTCCTCGGGCATTTCCTCGTAATAAGATTTGTATTCAGTGGCTATAATCGCGTTGTTGCCTTTCTCGATCAGCTCGAGAAAACTCTCATCAACTGAGCCGATGAAATCTTCAAGATTATTGGTGAAAAGGAACGTGTGCTTGGTGCGATTGGCCTTCTTGCCGGTGTACTTATCGATGTCAACCCCGATCACCTCATAGCCCTGCGGCAGTGAGGCCCGCAGCACGCTGTCCATCACATAGCAGCCGAAGGGCTGCTTGCTCTTGTAACTCTGTGAATGGTCGTCCCAGTTGAAACGCGTTGGCGCGCTCATCTGGAAAAGTATCATCACCACCATGAGCACAATGATTATCACAATAAACAGGCGGCTGGACTTCATGGCGTCACCCCTCCTTTCTGTTGGTCATTGGGTTCCCCTTGTGTGGCAGTGCTGGTGGCAATGCGGGCCAGCACGGCCTCCTGGCGCGAGAGCATCTCCTGGGCCAGGGCGGCATCGGCAGTGTAGTGGCCATAGCGGATGCGCAGGAAGTGGTTGGTCATGATGCCGAAGTCCTCATCGGGCCACTCCAGGGCATACTGGGTTGGCGTCTTGTAGCGTCGCCAGGTCACCATCGACGCATCGCTGGCGGCTTTCAAGGTCTGCAGGTACCTCAGCCGGCACAGTGCCAGCATATCGTCATGGATTTGGGCTTCGGAGATGAGTTGGTCAAAGTCCACCTCGTTGATGTCGTCTTCGGTGACCTCTTGGGCCGTGAGTCCGACATCCTTGGGGCTAAACAATCCGGTGCGATGACTCCAGAAGTAGTAGCACACGGCTACCACTACCAGTGCCCCCAAGCACCACCAGCACCATGTGGGCATATCCATGGGCGACGGAGCATCAAAGTCCAACAGATCCTCTAGATAGTTCCAGAACCGGTCAAAGTAGTTGGTCTTATGGCCAGGCTCCAAGTCGCGGGTATAGTCATAGCCCCTCGCGTGCTGGAACGCGTTAAGGATAGAGTCGTTGGTTACTATTGTGTCACGGGGCGATACCATCATCGGGGTGTATTAAAGTTGGGCAAAATTATCGATATCACTCTCCAGGCCGATGTCCTCGGCCTCGGCGACCACACTGCCGTAATGATAGGTCATCGCCAGGACAAACAGTCCCATCTGCACGAAATACATGAAACATTGGGCCACGCTGAGGACATAATCACACACATCCATGACGAATGACCAAATCACGTTGTCGGTGGTCGAGAACTCAAAAACGGAATCTGCCATCGTGTAAATGGCACGGGGAAAAGCGACGGCATTGTTGATGAAAAACGTCACGAGGCCCATAATCAGTGCCATGAGGATGAGCCGCCCCCACTTGCTGTAGCCTAGCGAGAAAGCACGCTTGATATGGCTCAAAAACGAGTTCTTGGGCTCCAAGAGCATGATGGGACACACCATGAACACGGGCAACACAGCGAATAGCAGCACCAATCCGCCTACGGGGATGATAACCGAGGCAAGCGCCAATGCCACCAGTGGCGTGCCTATCACGATAACCCCCAGGCACTTGAGCATCGGGCGCGGCAACATGCGCCACATCGTGGCCACTTCACAGCCCTCGAGCGTGCCGTCGTGCGTATCACGCCACTGGACCAGCAGTATCTGCATAGCCGTGACTACAGCACAGCCCACTATCGAAAGGACGATGGCTACCGCAAGCGTAGTGCCGATCTTGGGCGACACGTCATCTATTGTATCGATGTCAAACGAAGCGATGGCAGCGCCCATCAGCACGCTGAACGGCAACAGGAAGTAAACCATCATCTTGGTCCACTTCTTCCAGTCCTCGCCCACAAGGTCAAACACCATGTTCACGGTTTCGGTGAGCGAACGGTTGCTATACAGTCGATTGCTATTCATCGGTCATTGACAGATTGTGGCGTTTGCGTCCCACTACCCAAGGCAGGAGGATATAGTAAAAGATAATAAACGCGGCCGACAGGACAATCACCGCCACCCTGAAGGCCAACGGATACTCGGTGTGGCGCGTGAGATAACCCTCGATGAAGGCGGCCACGATGGTCACGGGAAACACGCTCAAGGCAATTTTCAAGGCATCCTTGGCCTTGCGGCGGAAGGCTGTCATGCGGCTGTAGGTGCCTGGGAACAGACACCCCCAACCCATCACAAAACCTGCTCCTGCCGCTATCACCATCGTGCTGATCTCGAGCGTGCCGTGCTGCATGATGGCCATCATCGCATCGCCCATCACGCCATACTGGAAAAAGAAAAACGTGAAGGCCCCGACCATGACAGCATTGTACATCAAGAAGATTGCGGTGAAGAACGGAGTGAAAATGCCCATCGAGATGCACAGCACATCCACCCGCAGGTTGTTGAGCATGATGCCGAGGAATGACTCGGCCTCCGAGCCGCTACTATAGACATCGGTGGGAACGCCGTTGCGGATGTTCTCGATAGTCATCTCCACATAGTCCTCTCCCAGGATTAACTTGGCAAAGTCGGCGTCGTTGAACAGCGAGATGATGCCTACACCCAGGAACAGCACAAATGTGACCAGTGCCGCCAGCATGGCCTTGCGGTTGTCATAGACCGCCTGCGGCACCTCCTGCGTCCAGAACGTCCACAGGCGCGACCACTTCTCCTGGCGACCGCTGTAGATCTCGTTGTGCAACTTGAGCGTCATCGCGTTGAGCATCTGGGTGATAACGGCGTCGGGAAAATGGGTGCGTGCGAAGGCCAGGTCCGATGTCAGTTCGGTGTACATCTGGGCCAGCGTGTCAGGCGCCTCGTTCGACGGATTGTCGAGGCGACGTTGATACTCACGCCAGCGGGCAATGTTTTGCTTGATGAAAACAGGCTCTCTCATGACATCGGTTAAGGGACATTAATGCGGTTTCTGTTTGCAAAAATAGACTATTTTTTGTACTTTTGCAACAAAATCCTGCAAAACACTAGTGACAAAATACTCATGGCGCAGTCATCAATCATCACCGGCCAATATGTAGAACTCACCCAAACGCCTGCTAGCGTGGGTGATAGGCTCATCGCTGCCCTCATTGACTACACCATCCTTGGTGTCTATTTCATTGCGGCAACCTTTGCTTTCATCGGCGTGATGGACTCATACACATCCAGTGTCAGCGACACGACGCTCATCATGTATGTCCTGTTGACCTATTCCCCAGTCCTGTTTTATTATCCTGCATGTGAGATTTTCGGCAAGGGGCAGAGCCTGGGCAAACTGGTGATGAAGATGCGGGTGGTGACCATCGACGGCAATGCACCCTCAGTGGGCAGTATCCTGCTGCGTTGGCTGCTATACCCGATAGACTCATTTTTCACGGGTTTCCTCGGGGTGGTGTTCATCACCTTCGGCAAGCATCGGCAGCGCCTGGGCGACCTTGCGGCTGGCACGATGGTCATCAAGACGTCGGCGGCACAGTACGACTTCTACTCGATCAACGACTACAGTTATGTGCAGCAGGGCTACGAGCCTACTTATCCTGAGGCCGCCAACCTGTCCACACGGCAGGTCGATCTCATCCAGCGCACACTCTACAGTTCCGACCTCAGCCGCCGGGGCGAACTCGTGTACAAGTTGGCCATTCAGGTGCAGCAATTCCTGGGAGTGCCCGTTGCCCAGGGCCTCTATGCCGACGTGTTTCTCACCACGGTGCTCAACGATTTCTACTACTATTCCTCGACCGTTACGGTCTGAGGGGAGGGGGTAGCCTGCCTCATCACCCCCGTGCAGCAGGGGGCTCCCCACCGTCGGGGGGAGGGGGGAGAATACCGGAATTCAATTTTTTTCGACAATTTTTGATTTTTTATTTGTAAAAATCATTCTTTGACGTATATTTGCAATCAGATCTATAGATTTAAGGTTCACCGGTGGAAAACGGGGTCGCTCCATCGCTGACACCATTACCTGACTGCAGGCCCCGACATGATTTGTTTAACTTCTAAAACTTAACAACAATGATGAAAAGATTTCTCATGATGTGCATGGTGCTCCTGACGGGCCTGTGCCTGAGTGCCCAGCTCGTGGGCAACCCCTCGGTGGACTACACGGTCGATGAGGTCGGCACCGACTACATCACCATCACGTTCACGCCCAATGCCGATGCGGGAGGCTATGCCATCTGCCTGTTCGAGGCTGGAACAGCCGAGCAGCAGTTTGCCATGTTTGGCCCCTGGATGGGTTTCCAGACGATGGGCGACATGATCAAGGCTTGGGGCATTACCAAGACCGAACCCTATCAGCACACCTGGCGCAACCAGAATCCGGGTACTGACTATGAGATTTATGTGCAGTGCTGGGATGTCAACGGAGCAGATGCCGACATGATCATCATCCCCGTTACCACCCAGAACATGGGCGGCGAGGGCCTGGCCGAGATGTCGATCGAAATCGGCGAGTTTGGCGGTAACGAGGAGACGGGTTACTACCAGTGGGTGACCTACACGCCCAACGAGAACGTGAGCCTGCACCGTGACATTATCATCGAGCTCGAGGCCTACGAGAGCGAGGATTGGGGCGAGGAGAACCTGATTGCCTATCTCAAGCAGGACAACCCCTACGATCCCTATTGGGACCAGTACGGCGTGGATGAGGCCCAATGGTCGGCTAAGCCCAACACCTGGTATATGGCCTTCTCGATTGCCAAGAACGCCCTCGGCGAGTGGGGTCCCCTCGCAGGTGTTCAGTTCAAGACGCCGGGCACGACGGGTGTCAACGAACTTGTTGCCAACAAGACGCAACTCACCATCGGTGCCAATGCCATCACTGCTACTGGCAGCACGGCAGGCAGCCAGGTGAAGGTGTTTGACATGAACGGACGTCTGGTGGCCAGCGCACAGGCCGATGCCAATGGCGAGGCCATGATCTCGACTGCAGGCCTGAGCCGCGGCATCTACGTTGTGGTTGACGGCAAGAGTGCTGTGAAAATCAAGTTATAAAACGGCTAGGGAACCTCGCGTTGCTCGGTGGATAAAGGATAATGTTTAAAGTTTAATGAGGCATCCGCCCTCTTCTTTAAACATTATCCATTAAACATTATGCACCGAGCAACGCGAGGTTTTGTGAACGACAATGAAACGATATGTATTGCTGGCTGTTGCGCTGGTGATGGGGGTGACAAGCCTCATGGCGCAGCACAAGACGTTGCGGGAGTGGGGTTTTCCCACAGGGATATTTGAGACGGGGCGTTTTAACGCCATCACCGATGTGCCTGGTGTGACGGTGGGCCATGTGACGCTCATCGAGGGCGACAGCGTGCGCACGGGCGTGACGGCCATCGTGCCGCATCAGGGCAACATCTTCAGCCAGAAGGTGCCGGCGGCAATCTATGCGGGTAACGGTTTCGGCAAGTTGGCGGGGGTGACGCAGGTGCGCGAACTTGGCAACATCGAGACGCCCATTGTGTTGACCAACACGCTGAGCATGGCAGCGGGCATCGAGGGCGTGGTGCGCTACACGCTGATGCAGCCCGGCAACGAGCAGGTGCGGTCGGTCAACGCCGTGGTGGGGGAGACCAACGATGGCCGTTTGAACGATATCCGCGGCATGCACGTCACGCCGCAGATGGTCATCGATGCCATCGGCGGGGCGCATAGCGGCCCTGTGGAGCAGGGCAATGTGGGTGCAGGAACGGGCACCATCTGCTTCGGGTTCAAGGGTGGCATCGGCACGTCGTCGCGCGTGCTGCCCGCATCGCTGGGCGGTTACACCATCGGGGTGCTGGCTCAGACCAACTATGGCGGCATCCTTGAGATTGACGGCGTGCAGGTGGGCCAACTGCTGAAAAAGCACGATTTCATCGACCATATCGGCAAGACCGAGAACGTTGACGGCTCTTGTATGATGGTCGTAGTCACCGATGCGCCGCTCGACGCGCGCAACCTGGAACGTGTGGCTAAACGTGCCATGATGGGCATGGCCAAGACCGGCGGTATCGCCTCTAACGGCAGTGGTGATTATGTCATCGCCCTGTCGGTGGCACCGGGAAATCTTATCGACAGCCGTGCCAAGATGCTCACCTCGACCGTGCTGGCCAATGGCGAGATGTCGGCCATCTTTGCCGCCACCATCGAGGCCACTGCCGAGGCGCTGTGGAACTCCCTGTTCATGGCCGACCCGATGACAGGTCGGGACGGTAACCACGTCGATGCGCTGCCCGTGGAGCAGGTCCTCGATATGCTCCGCAACAGATAAAAATAGGCAATGATATAGCTGTTGGCCCTGAAAGTGTTTTAATGCTAATTTCGCTAATGAGACTAATTTCACGAAATAATAAAAATCTATTCGTATAAAATTTGATAAATTCGTGTAATTCGCATTAGCCCCGCAGGGTTTTGGGCCAACTGCTATATCATTGCTGAAATTTATGCTATGAGTCAGTCATCGGAGGGTGGCCGAAACCCAAATTTTGGATACATTGATGAACTGGAATAGTTAAAACACAGACTACTATGAAGAAGTATTTGCTAATAGCCCTGTTGCTCGTCGTCACGCTGGCGGCTACGGCTGGTGATAACGCGCGGGTGTGTGTCGGTATTGCCTGGGTGCCTAATGCCGCGGCCTATGAGCGCGTGGTGATGTCGATTGAGGCAGCAGGCGGCGAGGCCGTGATTTTGCCGCAGTTGCGCCCCGCTGGGTTTGAGTATAACGGCACGACACTGAGCGAGAAATATGTCGATGAAATGGGCGTTTTGCGCCAAGAATTTGCCGATATCGTCAAGCGCGACACCTATCACGGCACCGATGCCGAGACGTTGCTGTCGGACGTGCAGGCAGTCGTTTTCCTGGGCGGTGGTGACATCAGCCCGACATTGTTTGCTGTGCCCCAGCCGTGGCATGGGATAGCCGATGACAGCCCTGCCGATGCCACACGCGATGTGTCGGAGTTCATGACGATGGCCTATTGTCTGGACCACGACATCCCGGTGCTGGGCCTGTGCCGCGGCATGCAGATGCTGGGCGTGGTCTCGGGAGCGCCGCTCATTCAGGATCTGCCGACCTGTTTTGAGGCCCAGGGCAAGCCCTATCACTACCTGCACCGCATGCAGCGCGATGCCGAGGGTAAGCGCTATTATACACCCCACGATGTGGCTGTCGTTGACAGTGCATCGCTGCTGTTTTCTATCGCCGGCGCTGATATCATCCGCAATGTGCCGTCGTGGCATCATCAGGTGGTGGGCGACGTGGCCGGCACTCCGTTGCGGGTGACGGGTGTGACTGCGACCGATGGAATGGACATCATCGAGGCTATTGAGCGCACCGACAAGACCTTTGCCCTGGGCGTGCAGTTCCACCCCGAGGAAGCCGTGCGGCAGTACCTCAAGGGCGTGGCAGGGGCTGAGCGTTTCATGCCTCTCGACGAGGCCGTGGCCTATTTCCGCGCGCTCATCGGGCATGCCCATGAAGGTCGCCGGTTCATACCCGGCCGCGCCTATGTGCAGTCCGATACCACGGTCTATAACAAGACCGCCGAGGAGTGCTATGGCTTCTTTGCCGTGCTGGGGCGTGCTGAGCAAGGTTCGCTCGAAGGGGCTACCGCCGAGTTGTCGCTGCTGCTCAATCTGTTTGAGCGCCGTAATCCCGACCGGGTGGATGCCACCATCCAGGAAGTCGCCAAGTGGGCGACCGAGTGTGGCTGGTTTGCCCATGCCGCGCGTCGCTGGGAGAAGGAGCCTGCGCCCGAATATGTCGCTGTGGCCAAGAACGTGTTGGGCGGCAACCGTGTGCTACCCCCGAACATCGTCGAGCATGACTGCCGTGAGGACCTGGCCTATATTGAAACCAACGGCGTGAGGTACAGCCCCTATGATAAGGACAAGTATGTGAGCGGCGTGACGGTGTGTTACCAGGCCCCCGTGCATGAGCACAACGGCAGGCGTTATGGTTTCAGGAAGCCCTCGCATTGGGTGTTCTATACGTTCCCTGCCCCCAAGAGTGACCCGTTTGGCTACCTGTGCGACGGGGATTGCGGCCATGAGAACGTGACCGCCGAGGAAGATATCGTCAGGTGAATTCAGCGCCCGGGGGGTAGGTTACAGGAGCACGAGAGGCATCTCGAACGAGAACTCGTCGAAGAGGAATTCGGCGAGTTGGTTGATGGTCAGCACGGTCTTGATGCTGGTGCAGCGGGCCACACGTTGCACGGCGCCGCCCTCGATGGCATAGCAGCCGTTGTTCTCGCTGATGTGTTCATCGCCCGTGACACGCAGCATCAGCGAGCGGTCGGGATGGGCCGCGGCGTAGAGCCTCAGGGCCTCCAGGGCGTTGACCACGCGCACCATGCCCCGGTAATGGGGCTTGACGAGGTAATAGGACTTATCGAAGCGGCTATAGACCTGCAACGCTGCCCAAGTGCGCTCATCGTGCAGCAGTACACATGGGCGCGAATGCTGCCACCGGTCATAGGCCTCAAAGCCGTTTTCCACCACATTTTCGTCTTGCTGTGGAGCCGTGCCCACCTGGGCATAGCCCAGTTTCTCGTACATCTCCTGCAAACCGGGCTGCTCAATCAGCAAGGAGGAAAATACCTTGCCCTGGCACAGGAGCCCGCGGTGCATATACTTGAACAGGCGTGAAACCATGCCCTGGCCACGGAATTGGGGCAGGGTTCCCACGGCATAGAGATAGACAGCATCGGCGTGCTGGCCATGGTAGTTCTCGGAGTAGGGAAGCGCCTGAGCCGCCGACACGACCTGCCCATCCTCGACGCGGCAATAGTTACCGCTGGGGGTGTACATGTGCGAGAAAAAGATGTCCAATGCCTTATCGCTGTCGTTGAAGACCGTCTGCATCAACAGGTGCACGCCTTCACGCCTGAACTGCTCTCGAGTTGCCGACAGTTCGGGATAGGAGATGGCGCGGTCTTTCTGGATCTGATAGGCGGGATGGTAGGACGACTTGGCGCGTCGCAGTCCAGGTAAGCCCAAGTCTTCTTCCAGGTTGATATAGGTGTATTGCTCGGGAATCTGCTGCATGAACTCATGGCGCACGACGGTGTAAACGCCCTTGTAGGCAATGTCACCCTTCTCGACGCACAGGTCAAACGTGTTGCCGTTGATAGGGACGCCATAGGTGAACGCCACCATTTTGCCATCGACAAACATTGCACCGCCGATGGCCCCGAATCGTTCCCAATTGTTGAACACCTGGCCAATGGATTCCCTTTCCATTACCTTGCTGTCGGCGCCCTGGAGATGGCCGATGGCCTCGGCATTGTCGCTCCATTGCTGCAGCAGTTGCAGGCACTCGGGGAAGAGGCCGGGCTCCAGCGGGCGGTACTCGTGATTAGGATAAAATCGGGGAAATTGATATAGATGTTGGCGCTTGGGGCGCATCTCCTTGCCCTCGAGAGCGATGATTTTCTCGCGCAGGCAGATGTAGTCATAGCGCTCGGGCATCGGCCCGGAGAACTCAAATTCACCTGGGAACACGCGTTGCAGAAAGTCGATTCCCTGCTGGTTGATGTTGGTGATGCTGAAAGGCTGGTGATGGGCAAAACATTCATCGCGCAGGGTGCGGACAACGCATTCCAGGCAACCGTCGCCCGACTCGGATAGGCGCGGGTACTCAACCCCCTCGGGCGCTGGCGGTAGCGGCATGGTGTGGGTGTACTGTCCGTCATAGATGAACCGCAGCACAAGATACCCCTTGACGATGGCATATTCCAGCCCGAAGCGGTTCCACGTGAGCAGGTTCACGCTGCTCCATTCGCAGCCCTGGACATCTTCCCACCGCAGATATGGGCGGAAGATGTCCAGGTCCTTAAAGTCTATTCCCTTATATTCAATCATCAGGTGCCGTACAGGCTCTTACTTGGTTGTGACGTAGTATCCCAATTCCTCAAGTTCTTTTTTGCTGCGTTCCTTGCAGTAGAGGCCTACGCGTTCTACCTTGGGTTCGCGGTCATCTTTGTAAACGGTAACTCTCACGATCAGGTCATCGCCACCGTTGGGATGATCCTTGAAGTTCATTGACGGCATAGTGATGTGCCGCACGCCGTTAAACATGCGGTCATCCCAGGCATGGACATGTCCCCAGAAGGCGATGGACGTGCCCCACTCCGAGAGTTTGTTGAGCAGATAGTACAACTCCTCGCGGCAATAGGTCGAAGCAAACTCGTTCATCGACGGGCGGAAGATGTTGGTGTGAGTGAACGTGAAGGTGTTGCGAATCGGTTTGTCGTCATTCAGTAAGGCGTTATTATCGATTTCATCTGTCTGGAAATCTCCTAATGTGCCATTGGCAGAGTCCAGGAAGATGAACCGGTCATATTTGTCACCCACTTGGACAGTGAACTCATAGAATGATGTCTTGAATTGGTCGCAGAACAAGGACCATCCGTTGTGGGTGATATCATGGTTGCCCACGACAGGGTAAAATGGCAACTCCCAATCATACCATGCTCTAGCAAAATTCCTTGTATCGCGTTTTATCCTTTTATCATAAAACATTCCATCTTCAGCTTTGTGGTATTCATCAATGAGAGGTTCAAGGTATTTATTTCTCCATAATCTGGTCGCATTATATAATGCTGCTTTGGTGTTGTAATAGTACTCTGGCTTAGTATCGGCAAGGTCGCCCAGGTGGCAATAGAACAGATCACCGTTTTCGAGGCCGATTTCTGCCATCTCGGCCAATCGGCCGGGGTCGAAGGTGATGTGGCTGTCGCTGCCCACAAGAAAAGAATACTCCTCGATGCTGTCCACAAGAAACCAGTCCAGATTATCACCATGGTAAGTGTAGTAAATCAACGACTGCTTTACACGGTCGTCTACACTGGTGTTAGCCATGAGTACGCCCTGGGGACTCACTTTCTCACAAGAACTGAATAATCCACTTGCTGCCAGCAGAGCGGTTGCCATAAGGCTATATAATATTGACTTTTTCATTGTTATTTCCATCGATAAATTAAACCAACTTTGCCTGTAGTCTCATATTTGCTGGCCAACTGGCTCATTGAGCCGGAAGGACGGATGTTAAACTCGCCGAACATCTTCCATTGGGCACTGAACTTGTAGTAGAAGTCCAGGCCCCAGTTGATGTTCCAGTTCTCGTAGTAGAAATCATCATAGTTGCGGAACAGTAAGCCCACATTCCAGTTGTTGGTGCGGGGACGCAGTGTAGCATGAGCGCCAAAGGTGAGTGTCGGAAGTTCGGTGTAGCCGCTCTCGCCGATGGTGTAGTTGATGAGTGTTTCGCCCAGGGTGATATCCCAATAGCCGCGCTCAAAACGCACCGAGATATTGCCGTCAATCTCGTTGGTCTTGTACTTGAAATAGCGGTTATACAACATCTCGGCGCTGGCAAAGATGTGAAACGCCTTGACCTTAATGTGATACTCTCCCTTGGCCTTGATGCCATACAACTCCTTGGTGTACTGCAGGTTGGCACCTCCATCCACGCTCCAGTGGTCATTGAAATAATGCTTGTAGTGCACGGTGTTGCCGATGCAGGGACCCGTGATGATGTTCTTGCCCGTGGTCAACGACAGTGACACCTCGTTGTGATGCTCACCATCGAAGGTGCGCTCGCCGTTGTAGTACTGCGCCGATGCGCTGCACATGGCCAGGCAGGCTAAGATACAAATAATAAATCGTAGTCTTGAAATCATATCAGAAAAGTAGTTGTTGAAGGCAAATGAATGTGCAAAGGTAATGGTTTTTTCAAAAAAAAGGCCCGCATATCTTGCAAAAATGCAGATATGCAGACCTTTTTAACCCGTTGACGTGGCACCTTATCGGCGCTGTGGTTGTTATTTGAATCCCATCGGTTGACGGCTTGTCGCCTTATCCAGCGACTCGTGGCGGCAGTAGTCCATCAGGATGGCCAGGTGGTCGATGCGGTCGCCGTGCAGGATGCGGTTGATGGTGTCCTTGCGGGCCACGTTCTCGATTTGTCCGCCGCTCAGCTCAAAGGCCCTGGCCAGCGCCATGGCGTCGCTGTCGCTCAAGCCGGACACCATCTCCTGCCAGATGCTGCAGCGCACCGCAGCGTCGGGTTTCTCAAACTTCACCTTGTACAGGAAGCGACGGTCGAAGGCGCTGTCCAGGTTGCCCTGCAGGTTGGTGGTGGCAATCATGATGCCCTGCAGGTTCTCCATCTCCTGGAGAATGATGTTCTGGATGGTGTTCTCCATCTTGTCCACGGCATTCTCGGCACCGTTCTTGCGCACGCCGAAGATGGCATCGGCCTCGTTGAACAGCAGGATGGGTGTCAGCACGCTGCGGTTGGCGAGCATGCGGTAGCGGTCGAACAGCGCCTTGATGTTCTTCTCGCTGTCGCCCACCCACTTGCTCTTGATTTGCGGCACATCGACCATCATGATGCTGCGCCCTGTGGCGCGTGCCAACTGGTAAGCAGTCTCGGTCTTGCCCGTGCCCGGCCCGCCGTAGAACAGGCAGGCAAATCCCGTGCGGAATCCGTTGGCGGCGAGGCGGCGCTGGATGTCCTTGAAGTGCCTGGTGTCCAGGAAGGTGCCCAGTTCGTCGATCTGCTTTTGCATCGACTTGGGGTAGAACATCGTCTTGGGCTTGATGTTCTCGGCCTCCATCAGGCCGCTGAACCTCATGGTGGATTCGTTGGTGTCGAGTTCGCCCAGCAGTTCACGCTTGGCCTTGTCGGTGAGGGTGAACATCGACGTGTCGGCGGTGCCGTCGTTGCACACGTGCTCAAGCCAGCCCTGTTGCATCAGCAGGTGGGTGCCCTGTGACAACTCGTTGATGGCGCGCCTGAAGTGGCTGCGGTGATCGAACAGATCACTGATTTGGCGGGGAATAATCTGTGCGTCGTCGGCATTTATCAGCCTGTGGCAGAAGAAAGACAGCATCAGCATGTCCTTGTTGTCGAGTTTCAGGTCCAGCATCTGCTTGGCAAAGGCGACGGTGTCGCGGTTGTCCTCGTAGAGTTTGACGAGGTCCTCGGCCACCTCGACAGGCGAGATATCATCCTCTTCCAGCAAGTCGAACCAGACATCCAACACCTCAAACAGCCCGATGCAGTCATCAACGAGCAGGGTCTTCCTGATGATGGCCTTGTTCTCGCGCAGCCCGCTCAACACGGTGTCGGTCACGCCGAAGGCCGTCTTGCTCTTGTCGCAGTAGCGCATGATTCTCATCTTCACCATCTCGTTGATGTCGGGGCCGAACGATAACGCCTTGACGTTGCTCATCTCCAGGAAATGGGGCAACTCGTAGTGGTTAACGTGGTTGGGACCGCACTCGAGGGTGATGCAGAACAGGATGGCCTGTTGGGGGGTGATGCCGTAGCTCTTGGCGATGAGCTGGATTTCCTTTTTGCATCGACTCATGAACTCGGTGCACATGCTTGAGTTGCGCGCCTGCTCCACAATGGTTTCTACGGCTTGTAACAGGGTGAGTTTACTCTTGCCGCTTGCGGCAGTTGTTTTTCGGGTAGTTTTGCTCTCTTTTTCCATATGATAATCAGTTTTTGTTGAAATAATCGGTGTTTTTTAACCTCGCTTACGCTCGGTGGAGAAAGGATAATGTTTAATGTTTAATGAATTTTGCCGATGTAAGGCCTTGTGGGCGTATGCCTCATTAAACATTCTCCATTCTGCATTATGCACGGCTGAAAGCCGTTTTTAAACCTCGCTTACGCTCGGTGCACAATGTTTAAAGTTTAATGTTTAATGAGGCATCCGCGCTCCTCTTTAAACATTCTCCATTCTGCATTATGCACGGCTGAAAGCCGTTTTTTTATGTTGTTTTAGACACGACCATCGAGGTCGCGTCCCGCCTGGGAGGAGTGGGGGCGGGACGCGGCCCATGCGATGGGAAGGCAGTCCGCGAGCGGTCGCCTGCAGGTCGCCGCTCGGGTAGGGAGGTTGGCTTAGGCGGCGATGGAACCTCCAGACGAGGGAGCAAGGTGGAAGTGCTTGAGGAGCTTACGGAGCAGCTCATCGGTCTGCTCACGGGTGAGGTTGAAGAAGCTGATGGTCAGGGCTTCGAGGTCACCCATACACTCGATGTTCTTGTTGTACAAGTAGTTGTGGACGCGGTTGTAGGTCTTCAGAGAAGAAGTCTTGATAGTTGTCATAGTTGTTGCTGATTAGAAAAAGTTGAAAAGTTTCAAGTCTTAGTCAGTCCATCTGGCCTCACCCCGCAGCGGGGGTGAGGCATTTGGTTTGGGGAAGAGCCTCGGGAGGCAGCCGAGGCGGGAACCGGTCAAGTAGTACTTTTTAAAAAGTCGTTTTCCTAGGGACACCCCACGTGTGCTTGTGGGTGGAGTGGAGAGAGGGTGTGGAGAGAGGGATGTCAGGCAGCAGCGGTGTGGCTGGAGGGGCGCTTGAGGTGGAATCGCTTGACGAACGCGTGGATGAGGTAATCGGCTTGGGAGCGGTCAATGTTGAAGATTGATAGTTCCGTTTCATTGTTGCAGATCATGCATTCAACGTTCTTGGCAGAGAAGTACTTGCGAGCGCGTTGCGTGAACAAAGCATTGGGGCAGGTAATGGTGATTTGCATAGGCTGTTACTGTTTTTGTGGTTAATGATTCGCTAATAATATGTTCCAAACGGGAAAAATCTTCAATGAAGAAGGGACCTTTAACATTGTTTTAACAATTGAAGGCCCGAAGGACGTTGCGCTTATTCCACATCGTGGCACAAGCGGACAACGGTTGAGCAGATATTTTGTTCTTCTTATCATATTTCCACAGGTTAATGGCTTACTGTTCATACTATTAACGATGGTGACGACAAACTTGAACCCGCATCCACCGGGCACAAGCCGAACCATGAAAACAATAAAAAATCAGTTTCAACGACCGTATTTTTAACTGCAATAATTGTGCCAAAGCGGTCTTGGCGGCCGAATATTGAAAGAAAAAATGTACCTTTGCATTCCAATCAGTTTTTAAAACGAACGAATGAAATCTATGATCACATTGTTGATAATTCTCCTAGTGGGCATGGCTGTCGTGGCATGTGCCAGAATGTACCACAACCCCAAAGCCGGCCAATTAGACAAGACGGCTGTGGCGGTTACCTATGCCACCGTCGGTGTTGATGAATTCCAGACCGCGATAGCCGCCGAGGGCATGCAGCTGCTCGACGTGCGCACCCTTGAGGAGTTTGAGGAGGGTCACATTGCCGGTGCCGTGCTCGTTGACGTGAACGAGAGCGACTTTGTCGATAAGGCAGTGGCCGTGCTCGACAAGGAGCGCCCCGTAGCGGTGTACTGCCGCAGTGGGCGCCGCAGTGCCCGTGCCGCCACGCTGCTCGACATGCAGGGCTATGTAGTGACTAACCTCGACGGCGGCGTGATTGCGTGGCAGGCCGAGGGAAAAACCTTGGTGAAATGACGCAGCGCCGACATCATCATGTGGTGGCCGCTGTCATCGAGGTTGATGGGCGTGTGCTGTGCATGCAGCGCGGCGTGACGCGCTACAGCTACACCAGCCACCTGTGGGAATTCCCCGGGGGCAAGGTGGAACTGGGCGAGACGCCCCAGCAGGCCCTGCACCGCGAACTGATGGAAGAGATGGAACTGGATGTCGAGGTACATGAGCTTCTGGCCACCGTCACCCACGACTACCCTGACTTTACCATCACCCTGGAAGCCTATCGCTGCACTGCTGCCACGCGCGAGTTTGTCATGCGTGAGCACGCTGCGAGCCGCTGGCTTGCGTGGGACGAGTTGGACAGCCTGCCGTGGTGCGCCGCCGACGAGCGCCTTGTCGCCCTGTTCCCGCATCGTCCTTGACCGGCCGCAAGGGGTTGAGGGTGACATTTGTTGTGGCGATGACTTGGAGAATGGGATTTTATTGCTATCTTTGCGACAGAAGTTAACATCTAATAGCTGAAGCCTGACAGCTGAGGCCTAAAACTAAGTAATATGCAGTACTGGATTAACCATAACGGAGTGCAATCGGGACCCGTTGACCTGGAAGGCCTCAAGGAGATGGGGCTGACGTCGGCCGCCTATGTGTGGCACGAAGGAATGCCCGATTGGGTGAAGATTACCCAGCTGCCCGAGTTGCAGGGCTTGTATGAGATGCTCGATGAGCCGGCACCCGGACCGCAGGCCGTTGTCACGGGAACGCCTATCGAGGAAGTTCAGCAAGGCCAAGCCATGCAGCAACCCTGCGATGAAATGTCGCTCTCCGATGAGCCCTGCCCGTCGACCAACCTGGTGTGGGCCATCGCGGCCACCGTGTTGTGCTGCGCGCCCCTGGGCATCGCGGCCATCTACCAGGCCACCCGGGTGACCAAGTGCTATCGTGCCGGTGACCTCAGGGGAGCACGCGACGCCAGCGAGGCTAGTCAGTGGTGGAGCATCTCCGCCATCGTCCTGGGCGTGGTGTGGAGACCGCTCATTCTGTCGCTGATGTGCGGTTGATGACTTGATAATGCTGCATGCGCCGCACCCTCATCTGGATTGTGATTATCGCCACACTGCTGGTGTTCGGCGTGATTTACTATGCGCTTGACCCGTCGGGGTCCAGCCTGTTTCCACGTTGCTCATTTTTGGAACTCACGGGCTACAAATGCCCCGGTTGCGGTAGCCAGCGCGCCATCCATGCCCTGCTGCACGGCGACGTCGTGACTGCCTTCAGGTTCAATGCCATGCTGCTCATCTCCATCCCCTGGATTGCGCTATGCCTGTATGCCGAGAGCCAGCGCACCCGCAATCCCCGCCTCTACGTCCGCCTGAACGCGCCGCTGCTCATCTGGGCCTATCTGGTCATGGTGCTGCTGTGGTGGGTGCTGCGCAATGTGTTTGGATGGTAGCGGCATGATTTTGGGGCGTTATTCAATGTTTTATTGTACATTTGCAGCCTATTACCTTTATAATATATAACCGACTAGAACGATGAAACAATATCTTGATCTGGTGCGCCATGTGATGGAGCACGGCGTCGATAAGGAAGACCGCACGGGGACGGGCACGCGCAGTGTGTTCGGCTACCAACTGCGCTGCGACCTCGCCGACGGATTCCCGCTGCTGACGACCAAGAAGGTGCACCTCAAGTCCATCATCTATGAACTGTTGTGGTTCCTGCGCGGCGACACCAATGTGCGCTGGCTGCAGGAGCATGGCGTGCGCATCTGGAACGAGTGGGCCGACGAGAACGGTGATCTGGGACCCGTGTATGGCAGCCAGTGGCGTGCCTGGCCCGATGGCCAGGGCGGCACCATCGACCAGATTGCCCAAGTCATCGACCAGATAAAGACCACCCCCGACAGCCGCCGCATCATGGTGAGCGCGTGGAATGTCGCCGAGGTGCCCACGATGAAGCTGCCGCCGTGCCACTCACTGTTCCAGTTCTATGTGGCTCAGGGCAAACTGAGCCTGCAGCTGTATCAGCGCAGTGCCGACCTGTTCCTGGGTGTGCCGTTCAACATCGCCTCCTATGCCCTGTTGCTGATGATGGTGGCCCATGTCACGGGCCTGCAGCCTGGGGAGTTTGTCCACACCTTCGGCGACGCCCACATCTACCGCAACCACTTTGACCAAATCCGCGAGCAGCTCTCCCGCGAGCCGCGTCCCTTGCCCCGCATGGTGCTTAACCCCGAGGTCAAGACCATCGACGATTACAAGTACGAGGATTTCTCCCTCGAGGGCTATGACCCATGGCCAGCCATCAAGGGCGAAGTCTCGGTATAATGACATCTGCTCAAGGCTCCAGCCTTGGAAATAGCCAACCGATAACCATTCACATCATGACCATCCACGCTATCGTTGCCGTCGCCACCGACTGGGCCATCGGGCGCCAGGGCGACCTGTTGTGCCATCTGCCTGCCGACATGCGCCACTTCAAGGAGGTGACCATGGGCCACAGCATCGTCATGGGGCGCAAGACCTTTGAGTCTTTTCCGCGCCGTCCCTTGCCCGGCCGCCAGAACATCGTGATTACCCGCAATGCCGATTGGCAATATCCCGGTGTGACGGTTGTACACAGCCTGGATGACGCCTTTGCCGCTGCCGACACCGAGGACGTCTTCGTCATCGGCGGTGCACAGGTCTATGAGCAGGCGCTGCCGCTGGTCGATGTGCTGCACCTCACCATGATTCATGCCCGCTGGGCCGATGCCGATGCCTTTTTCCCTGCCTTGGACCTGAGCCAGTGGCAGGAGGTGGAGCGTGAGCACCACACCAGCGACCACCGCAATGCCTATGAGTTTGACTTTATCACCCTAAAACGATGCGAGCCATGAAATATTTCATCATTGCCGGCGAGGCTTCGGGCGACCTGCATGCCTCGCACCTGATATCCTCCCTCAAGCAGCAGGACCCGCAGGCCGAGTTCCGCTTCCTGGGCGGTGACCTCATGGCAGCCCAGGCGGGTGTGCAGCCCATTATCCACTACCGTGACATGGCCTATATGGGGTTTGCCGACGTGGTGCGGCACTTGGGGAAAATCCTCGGGTTCCTGGGCACCGCGCGCCGTGCCATCGATGAGTGGCAGCCAGGCGCTGTGATTCTGGTGGACTATCCGTCGTTCAATCTCAAGGTCGCCAAGTATGCCCACAACCTGGGCATTCCCGTTCACTATTTCATCTCGCCCAAGGTGTGGGTGTGGAAGGAATGGCGCGTCAAGGACATCCGTCGCTATGTCAACCACATGTATTGCATCCTGCCCTTTGAACCCGACTGGTACAAGGACCATGGCTATCAGGCGACCTACGTCGGCAACCCCACGGTGCAGGAGGTGGCGTTGGCCAGTGAACACTTCACCGATTTTGACCATTTCATCGAGAAATATCGCCTCGCCGACCGTCCCATCATCGCCCTGGTGCCGGGTTCGCGTGTGCGCGAAATCCGCGACAATCTGCCCCTGATGCTCGAGGCCGCATCGCACCATCCCGACTATCAGGCTGTCATTGCTGCGGCCCCCGGCATCGATGATAGCCTCTATCGACAGGTGATGGGCGACCACAATGCCGTAGTGCTGCGCGATGCCACCTATCCGCTGGTACATCATGCCCGCGCCGCCCTGGTCACCTCGGGTACTGCGACGCTCGAGACCGCCCTGCTGGGCACTCCGCAGGTTGCCTGTTACCGCTTTAACGGCAGCAAGTGGTCCTACAACTTCTATCGCCGCCTGCTCTCGGGCAAATACGTCACCCTGCCCAACCTCATTACCGATGAACCCGTCATCCCCGAACTGCTCATGCACCTGTGCACCGTCGATGCCATCGATGAGCACTTGACGCAGTTACTCGGCGATACTGGGCAGCGCAGCGCCATGCTCGAGGGTTATCGCCGTCTTGCCGACCGCCTGGGCACCGACGTGTGCACAACAACGGCTGCTAGGCTCATCAGTGCTTCGATGAGTTAGGTTTAGGTTTTAGGCGTTAGGCTTTAGGTTTTAGGTTTTAGGCGTTAGGTATTTTTGCGCCAAATTCGCATGACTCTCTTTGAGAGAGTTCAATACAAAACAGGCTCTCCTCGCTGTGAGGGGAGCCTGCTTTGTTAGGTGTTGGTCGGGGGAATTACTCCCCGCTCCAGGTGCCGTTCAGCAGATAGTCAACAAGAGCCGAGACGTCGGAGATGCCGATTTCTTCATCCTGGTCACAGTCGGCTTGGGCAGGTGCCGGGATGCCGTTCAGCAGCATGTCAACCAGTGCCGAAACGTCCGAGATGCCTACTTCGCCATCGCGGTCAACATCGCCAAGGAGGAACTCAACTTCCTCGGCCACGGTCACGTTGATCGTGGTGAAGCGGCACTGCTTGTTGATATTGAAGTCAACGCTGTAGGCGTAGCCTTCCCAAACGCCGTCGTTGCCGCCGGTGGTCCAGGTGCCCTGGTTGCCCTCGGGCAAGGACAGGTTGCTGGCGGTGTAGCCGCTCACGCCGGCGAACTCAATCTTGATGATCGGGCCAGCGGTAGAGGTGAAGTTCAGCGCTGCGGTGTCGCTGGCGTAGATGCGGTACTGGGTAGGATAAACGGTACCGTCGCCCACATACATAGTGACGGGCTCTTTCACCACGGTGTAGTGATGGCGCACTGCGTCGCCGTCGCCCTTGTCCACGGTAGCATCAAAGGTTACCTCGGTGGTGGTTTCGGGCAGTTTGATATAAGTAGCACTCACTACCTCGCTCTCCAGGTCACCCAGGGTAGCCTTGGCCCAGATGGTGATGTCATCGGTCACGGGGATGGGATCAATATACTCGCTCCACAGCTCCTCGTCCAGGCTATAGTAAATCTTGGCATTCTCGGTGGCGCAGCTCAGCGTCACATCGATGCGGTCGCTGAAGGTGCCTGCTGCGGGCGTGAATACGGGAGCCTCGACAGTGGGCTCAACCTTGGTGAAGGTGGCATAGACGAAATCGGTGTAATCACTGCCCTTGTAGGCATAGGCAGCATAGGTCGTGGTCTCGGTGACATAAAACTCACCGCTCTGGAAGAAGTATTGTTCGGTGGCGTAGTCAATTTCACCGTCGATGACCTCGTAAACATAGATTGAAGCGTTCTCGGTAGCGCACGAGACGGTTACTGCCAAGCTGCCGGTGAACTCACCTCCATTGGGTGTGAACACGGGGTCAACCAGTTCGGTAACGGGCTCGGCATCCTCCATGGTGATGACCAGCGACTGGATGCGGCGATGGCCACTGTTGCCGTCGATGGTGAATACCACCTCGTTGGAAGGATCCGACGATCCGATGGTCCACTGCTTGCCGGCCTTGTTGTAGTTACCGGGCGTGGAGAAGATGTCATTAGAGCCCTCGCCCGACAGGAAGGTGAAGTCAATCTTCTTGAGATTGGTGGGAGCAGTAATGGTCATTGTGTTGCCGCCATACAAGCGCAGCGCACCACCCGAGGTGTTGGTGAAATAGGTGGGCTTGGTAGAGCCTTCACCTTTGTCAAAGGTCAAGGTCACACCATCAATGGTCAAATTCTCGACCAGGGTGTTGGTGCTCCAACCCTGAGCGTTGAAGTCAACGGTCACAACGGTGTCTGCCCATGCCGACATGGTCAGCAGAGCAACAAAGAGGAGAGAATACAATTTCTTCATAATAAAAGAACAGATTAATAGTTAATTATGTGAATAACAGAAGGGTATGTCCTTTTCATCATAGCGGCTTTTGGGCTTAATTTGTTTCACACTGCAAAGGTACAAAAAAAACCTCGCGTTGCTCGGTGGAGAAAGGATAATGTTTAATGTTTAATGAATTTTGCCGATGTAAGGCCTTGTGAGCGTATGCCTCATTAAGCATTCTCCATTCTGCATTATGCACGGCTGAAAGCCGTTTTAAAACCTCGCGTTGCTCGGTGGAGAAAGGATAATGTTTAATGTTTAATGAATTTTGCCGATGTAAGTCCTTGTGAGCGGATGCCTCATTAAACATTATCCATTCTGCATTATGCACGGCTGAAAGCCGTTTTTAAACCTCGCGTTGCTCGGTGGAGAAAGGATAATGTTTAATGTTTAATGAATTTTGCCGATGTAAGTCCTTGTGGGCGTATGCCTCATTAAACATTCTCCATCTAATAGCTGCGTGCGATGCGAAGGCCCGTTGAATGGTTATGGACATCCGGGCTGCCGTAGTCGCGGTAGATTGCCTGGCAGTTCTGTGGGCTGGAGTTCCAGCTGCCGCCGCGCACCACGCGGAAAGCGTTGTCCGGGTCTTCAGGTTGATAGGCATAGCCCCAGGTGTAGTACTCGTAATACCAGTCTTTGACCCACTCCTTGACGTTGCCGCTCATGTCATACAGGCCGAACTCGTTGGACTTCTTGGTAGCCACCGGCTGCGTGCCGTAGCCTGCTGTCCCCTCGGTCTGTGACGGAATGTTGTCCCAATACCAGGCAACATGGCTGAGGTTGTTGCTGCCGGCATAGGCGAAGCCCATGCCGCCGCATCCGCCACGGGCGGCATATTCCCACTCGTACTCGGTGAGGAGACGGAACTGCTGGCCCGTGAGCTCACTCAATTTGTCGATGAAAGCCTGACAGTCTTCCCATGACACCTGCTCGACGGGGCGCTGCAGATCCTCGTCATAGCCGTTGGCCGCCGAGAAATAGCTCGGGTTGTTGCCCATAACCGCCTGCCACAGCTCCTGGGTCACCTCAGTCTGGCCGATGTAGTAGGGGTCAAGCCCAACCTTGTGAGGGTCTCCCCAACTGTTGGTATAGTAAACTTCTCCGTTGAGTTCTCCCATCGTCATCTTGCCGCCTGAGATGCCCACCATGGTGAATACCACGTCGTTGACCTGATACGTTTGGTTGCCAATCACATAAACGTCAAGTTTTATCTTTTTGCCGGTGTACAGGTCGACAAGCAGGAATGAGGTGCTTCCGGTGCTGGTGCCCGTGACGATGACCTTCTCGCCGCTGATGGTGCAGGTAATGCCATCGGAGGTGCTGACACCGTATCTGCCGCAGCCATACTGGATGCCCACCGATTTGCTCTCGCCGAGCGACAGCATCAACTCTTCCTCGATGTCGAAACTGACTTCGGGGCAATTCTCTTTTCCGCCGAGCACGAGGCGCAAGCCCAGGCGGTTGTTCTTCTCCGACGGCAGGCTGCTGCCATAGGTCATCACACCGCAGTTGGCCTCGCTGCTCGACCAGCAGCCGCCACGGCGCAGGCGGTGAGTGCCCGAGGGCATGCCGTAGCTGCTAAACGGCACGTAGTGGTCGAAGCCGTCGCTCCAGTCCTTGCACCACTCCCACACGTTGCCGTTCATGTCGTGGATTCCCAGTTCGTTGGGGGCTTTGGTGCCGACGGGTTGGGTGCCCTGCGTCGGGACGTTGCCGCTGTACCAGGCCAACGGATCGATCTCGTTGCCGCCGGCGTATTGGGTGGGCTGACGCAAGCAGCCACCGCACGCGGCATATTCCCATTCGGCCTCGGTGGGCAGGCGGAAGTTCAGGCCCGTCAGTTCATTCAACTTGATGACAAATTCCTGGCAGTCTTCCCATGACACCTGCTCGACAGGGCGCTGCAGGTCGCCCTTGAAATAACTCGGGTTGGTGCCCATGACGGCTTGCCACAGCTCCTGGGTGACCTCGGTCTTGCCGATGCTGAAATCATACATGTGAACGCTGTAGAAGTCGGCTGCTTCCCAGTCAAATATGTGCCAGCCTGCTTCGGTGTTGCGGCCCAACGAGAAGGCGCCGCCCTCGACGGCCACCATCGAGAAAGTCACACCGTTTACCGTGTATTTCTCAACCGGCTTGACGATGACAGTGACCACGGCAGTGGCGCCGGTGGCGTTGTCGGTCACGTGGACGGTGGTCGTCCCGGCGTGGGTGCCGGTCACGGTGAGCATGTTGCCGCTGGCCGTGGCCGTGAGATTCTCGTCGCCGCCCTCGACGGTATAGGAGCCGCTGCCGTTGAGCAGATTGACGCTGCGGTTCTCACCCGTGATGACGGTTACCACGCTCTCGGCGCAACGGAACTTGGGGCTGTTGTCCTCGTCCAGGACCAGGCGCAGACCGATTTCCTCGCTGGCGCTAAAACCGCTGCCCGCAGTGGACACGCGGCAATTCTTGGCCTGACAGTTCCAAGAGCCTCCACGATAGGCGCGTCCATTGCCCGTGGCTGGCCCAACGGGGTCGGTAACGGCCTCACTGCCGAAGTTGCTCTTATAGTCCAGGCACCACTCCCACACGTTGCCGCTCATGTCGTACAGACCCAATTCGTTGGGAAGCTTGGAGGCCATGGATTGGGTGCCATAGTAGAAAATATGGGAACTGTCGTGTGTCGGGGCATTCCCCCAGTACCAGCCTACGGTGTCAATGTCGTTACTGCCGCTGTACTTGTAGTGCTGGCTCAGGTTTCCGCCGCGGGCCGCAAATTCCCATTCGGCCTCGGTGGGCAGGCGGAACTGCCGGCCGGTCAACTCGTTCAGCTTGATGATAAACTCATGGCACTTGGCCCACGACATGCTCTCGACAGGCAGATTGTTGTTCACCCTGAACCAGCTGGGATGAACGCCCATCACGGCCCGCCACAGGTCCTGGCTGACCTCGGTCTGGCCGATGCTGAAAGTTGACAGCGTCACCTCGTGGGGGGTGGGTGCTTCCCAATTATCGCTGTAGTCCATCACATAGTTTTCGTCGCCCTGGTCGGGGGTAGCGCCCATCGTGAACGTGCCTCCCTCGACGGTCACCATCGTGAACGACACGCCGTTAACGGTGAACACTTCGGTCTCGGGTTGTGTGTTATTGCTGGGCCAGACGCCGCCCAGCAGGTAGTCGATCAGGTCGGTCACATCGGCGATGCTGACCTCGCCGTCGTGGTTGGTGTCGGCGTTGAAGCTGTTGAAATTTTCTGGCTCGCTGCCCAGCAGATAGTCGGTCAGGCTGGTCACGTCGCTGATGTCAATAGTGTTGTCGCCGTTCACGTCGCCCTGAGTGGTCGCGCCGTCGGCAGCATGGGTGGTCATGGCAATGGCCAGCACGGCCAGTAACATGATCGTGGATTGGAAGAATTTCTTCATGTAGTTGTTATTGGTTTAGGTATAGTTAAAGTTCAAGGCGCAAAGGTAGTCATAAAAATGCAAAGTGCCAACGTTTATGCAATATTTCAAGATGCTGCTATAGGCTAGTGCAGCGACAAGGCTGGAAATGAGCCCTATCGACAACAGTAGCCCCATCGAGGCGGCAGATGGTGTCACTGCCGCCCCGATGGGGCTCTCTGTGGCCACGCCGAGGCGAGGCCCTGTGTGATTACTGGAAGGCGTTCTCGCTGAGGCCCTTGCCGCCGATGGCGAGGTCCTTCATGTAGTCGGGAACGGGCTTGCCCAGGTACTTGTCCACGTACAGCTTGGCCAGGTACTGGCCGAGCATGAAGCCGTGTCCGCGCAGGCCGGTGAGCAGACCGACCTCGGGATCGATGATGTAGCGCGGCTCGATGTAGTAGCCGGCCCAGACGGCGTGGAAGCCCACCGATGCCAGGTTGGGAATCCACTGGGCAAACATCTCGCTCACGATCTTGAGGAAGGCTTGGCTGTTGTACTTCAGGTTCTGCCGTGCCTCATAGGGGTCGCAATCGGGCGATGCGCAGCCGATGATCTGTCCCGTGTGCAGGAACTGCTGGCCGTAAACGGCGTTGAATCCCTTGTAGTGACGGCGGTCGATAATCATGTCGAGCGAGTCGCCGTTGACACCCATGTTGGGCAGACGGCGGGTGATGAATGCCTGGTGCTTGACGGGGAAGAGCTGGGTATCGATGCCGAGCATGTCGGTGAACTTCTCCGAGCCCCAACCCATGGCGTTGACAAAGTGGTCGCAGGTGAATTCCACATAGTGCTTGTCGTGGCGGCGTACCAGCACGCGGTATTTGTCGCCGACGCGTTGCACATGCAGCACCTCGCAGTCCTCGAGCACCTCGCCGCCGTGCTGCTTGCCCACGGTGCGCACATACTCGATGGTGCGTCCCGGTGTGGCCTGCCAGCAATTCTCCGAGATCAGAGCGTGGCTGTAGATGTTATCGTTGGGATTCCAGTAGGGCGAGATGACCTTGGTGAAGTCCTTACGGTCGATCATGAAGGCCTCGCTCCAGGCGCGTGAGGCGTCAAGCGAGCGATAGGTGGCGTCGTCGTGAACGAGGTTGACGTAGCGCGTCATCTTCAGGTCGATGTTGCAGTGCTGCTGGTCGTCTCGGAAGATCTCCAGGTTGTGCATCGCGATGTCGCTGATGTCGGGGTTGGAAAATGCGGGACGGCCGCCGCCGATGCAGCGCCACGTCGAGCCGCGGTCATAGTTGACGAGGATCACGCGCTTGCCGGCCTCGGCAAAATAGCGGAAAGCGGCACTGCCGGCCATACCGCCGCCAGCGACGATGATCTCGGTCTCGGCTTTCTCGATGACGGAGCCGTGTTCAAACACGAAGGTCTCCTGTGACTCGCCGTTGTACACGTCGCCCAGGGTGACCTGGTTGGCCAGCGGGGCGCGCGGCGTACTCTCGCCGGTCACCTCGATGCCGTGGGCACGCAGGATCTGCTTGGCGCGCGACACGCAGCGCTTGCCGCGGCAGGGACCCATACCCATGCGGGTTGTGTGCTTGAGCTCATCGACCGAGATGTACTTGCGGTCGCCCACCAGGTTCAGCAGGGTCTTCACGTCCACGTCCTCACAGTGGCAGACGTAGGACTTGCCCTCCTCGCCATCGGTGAGGGGACGCAGGTTCAAGGGCTCGGGATAGCGCTCCTTGATGATGAAGCCTTTCACTTGGTTCAGGTCATCGACCTTGGTGGCCTGTACGCGGGCCACGTCAGTCTTGTTGTCCTTCTTGAGCACCTTCTCGATGACACCCTCGCCCACCTTGGCGCCGTTGTCATCAACGAGGAATACTTCTTTGCCCTCTTCCACCGCATACTCTACCGGCAGGAACACCACGTTCTTGCGCTTGTCGTAGCCGAAGATGGCCAGGCCGGGGCAGTGGTTCACACACTGCATGCAGCCGATGCACTTGTCGTAGTCCACCATGGGCACCGACGAGGTGGTCGGCTTGGTGATGGCACCCTGCGGGCAGGCAAAGGTGCAGGGGTTGCAGGCGAAGCCGTAGAGGCAGTTGATGGCCACATAGGGCTTCAGCGCCATGCGCTCCTCGTCGGGCAGGCGCGGGGCGTCGAGCAGGCGCACGGGGCGTTGCTGCGAGTCGATATACTGGCGCGAAACATCCAGATAGTCCTCATAAGGGAAACGCAGTCCCAACTCCTGGGCCACCTCATAGGCCACCTGCTTGCCACGCAGCACGGCGCTGGTGCCCTCGCCGATGCGCACGGCATCGCCGGCACCATAGACGTTGCGGCCGAACACCGAACGGCCCTTAACCAGCAGCTGGTTGTCGGGAATCAGACCGGTGCAGATGTTGATGATGTCGATATCGTCAATCACGCGCTCGGTGCCGGGGATGGGCTGGAAATTTTTGCATTCAGCAATCACGGCACCCGTCACGCCGGTGTAGTCCTCGTTGGGGATGGCGCGCAGCAGCACGTGTGAGGTCATGATGGGGATGCCCAGGCGGCGCACACGGTTGGCCTGGACGGGGAAGCCGCCCTCGTGGTCCATACCCTCGATGATGGCCTTGATGGTAGCGCCGGCCTGCATGGCCTGGTAGCTGGTGAGGTAGCCGATGTTACCGGCACCCACGGTGAGCACGCGCTTGCCCAGCAGGGTGTGCTCCTGGTTCATCATCTTCTGGAACACTGCAGCGGTGTAAACGCCCGGCACGTCGTCGTTCTCAAACACGGGCATGAACGGCACGGCACCCGTGGCCACTACCAGATGGTCGGCATCGATGTAGCTCACCTCCTGGGTGACGACGTTCTTCAGGGCGATGCGTCGGCCTTCGAGCAGGTCCCACACGGTGTTGTTCAGCAGGATGCCGTCATGGTTGTCGCCAGCGAGCGTCTTGGCAATGTCAAAACCACGCATGCCGCCAAACTTCTGCTCCTTCTCGAAGAAGAAGAACTGGTGCGTCTGCATGTTGAACTGGCCGCCCTCGGTGGCGTTATTGTCCACCACGATGTTGGGAATGCCCAGCGCCGTGAGCTGTTCGCGGCATGCCAGGCCGGCAGGGCCGCCACCGATGATGGCTACTGTGGTCTTGTAAATCTTCGTTTCATGGGCTGCGCGTGCCTTGCCGTCGGGCAGGTAGTCGCGGGGAATCTCGCGCACCTCTTTCACTCCGTCGACCAGGGTGATGCAGATGCGACGCACCTGTCCATCGACGAGCATCTCGCAGGCACCGCACTTGCCGATGCCGCACTCCAGGCTGCGGTTGCGGCCCGATGTGCTGTGGCTGTGTACCACAAATCCTGCTTGATGAAGGGCTGCGGCAATCGTTTTGCCTCGCTGGCCGCGAACGGTCCGCCCCTCGTACTGGAACTCTACGTATTCCTCCTGTGGAAGGTCAAGAATAGGATGATTTTCTATTTTATACATGATAACTGATTAAATGGTTATAGGTTCTAAGTTGGTAATCAAGGATTCAGCGAGTGATGCACAGGCGCCACCCGGCAAAAATGCTAATGACGGGCAAATTTAGGAATAATTCCCGATTTATCCCACAATCAGCCTAAAAAATGTGAATAAATAATGATATCGGCCTAGACATAAATCAAGTGTGCCAAAACCACCTGAGGCAGTTTTGACACACTTGTTGACAGTGATTCGTTGCGATGCATCCTCGGCCGTCTGGCGGCTTGTCGGGCTGCGCTGGGTTACTTCACGGCCACTTTGCGGCCGCAGGTGATGTACAGTCCCGCTGCCGTCGGCCTGTCGGTGCCCAGGCAACGCCCGTCGATGGTGTACCAGCGGCTGTCGCCGTCGATGGCCGTCCCGTGGGGACTCGGCTCCTCATCGAGGCTGGTGGCGATGGGATCGTCGAGCAGCTTCAGGGGATAGACGGTGTAGTAGTCGCTCAAGCCGCCGTCGACATGGGGGTTGAACGCCCGCCTGTCGTCGCCCGCCTGCCGCCGGTTGATGGCGTGGAAGGCATAGGCCCCGCCATCGGTCAACTCGGCCGGTTCGTCGCCCTCATACAGATCATAGCACACGGCGAAGCCCCCCTTGAGGCCCATGTAGTTGATATGGGCGTCCTCGTCAGGGGCGGGCAGATAGAAGCACTCGTCGTCCTCGCAGTAGATCACCCACTCGACGTGGATGAGCTCTTGCGGCTTGGGCTGGACGAAGGCATAGGTCCTGCCGTCGAGCTCTCCCTGCTGGGCCCTGCCCATGAAGGCTGCGGGGATATAGACGTTGGGCTCATAGGCCGTGGTGCCACAGGCCTCGGGCTGCGCCCCGTCGCTAAGCGCGATGACGGGGTTGCGCTTGTCGAGCAGCTGCCCCGTGAGGGTGCCGCCGGCGATGATGGTGCCCTGCCACTGCTCGGGGCCATCCATTCCGGTAATCTCCACCCAGTTGCTCTGGTCATAGTGGTTGCCCAGGCTGCTCATCATCCCGGTATAGGTCATGTAGTCCAGCTCGCCGGGTAGTATCACGTCGGGGGTGAGCCAGCGGTTGTCGTCCTTGGCATAGAGGCTCCCCAGGCAGTCGGCATAGATGGCTTCGAGCTCGTCGCTCACGGTGTACTCGCGCCCCACCACGCCGCAGTTGACGATCCACCACAGCGGGTAGCAGTTGTCGTCCTCGTGCAGCGGCAGCCACGCCTCAAACTTGCCGCTGTCCTCATAATCCTGCAACATACCCTGCGGCACGTGGATCACGGTGTGCTCACGCGTGTTGAACTCCATGCCGCCGTGCTCCTCCTCACCCGCCGTGGCGTAGGTGCCGTCCCACCAGGCGAACTCGTCGAGCTGGCTAGCGTCGGTCATCAGGAAATAGACGTCGGTCACGCCGGTGCAGCCTGTGAAGGAGTGGGCATACAGGTCGGTCACCGTCGAGGGGATGGTCACGGTGGTGAGGCCCGTGCAGAAGGCAAAGGCCTCCTCGTCGATGCGCTCCAGTCCCTCGGGCAGCACGATGGCCCTGAGGCCCGTGCAGCGCCCGAAGGCGTTCTCGCCGATGCTGGTGATGCCCTCGTCGATGATCAGGTACACGATGCCCTCCTGGTCCTCAAAGGCGCCGCGCGCGACGGCCACCACGTCGAGGCCATCGACCTCGCCGCGGATGTGCAGCGTGCGCACGGGCGTTTCCTCGTCCCACCCGGTGGCTACATAGGCCCCTAGGTTGCTCTGCCACTCGTAGGTCACGCCCTCGACGGTGACCGCATTGGCTCCTCGGGCTGCTCCCGACGGCCACGGCAGTAATAGCAGCATGGTCAGCAGGGTGCACCGCATTGATAGTCTGAAGTACTTCATGAGTTTTGGTTATCTGTTAGGATGGACAGCTTTGATCAATAGCCGACCGGGTACAATAATGTGAGCGCAAAGATACAAATGTTTTGTAAAAGTAGGATAAAAACATGATTCAAAACACGTTGGCTTGAAGGAATCCACCCGCCACACACACAGCCCGAAAATGCCCCCGCACGCGATGACATCCCGCGCGGGGCAGGAGCGGCCCTCCCCTGTGGTTGCGGCGCTGACTGATGGCTACTGCTGGGGAGCGCGCACGGGACGCACCATGTAGCCCAGGTATCGATCGTGGTAGTCCCAGGTCTCAAAGAAATACCGCGACAGGCTCAGATCATGGGCGTTGCTCGACAAGCTTTCCAGCAGCGACCGCGTCCAGTAATACCCCTGAGTGCCTGCCGTGTTGAGCGTGTCCTTGTTGTAATAACCGGCAAGGGGCAGGAACATCATGTTGCCGTTGGGGCCGATAAACCGGATGCCCTGAACGCCGTTGATGGTGGTCACTTCCCTGATGCATTGGTCACAGAGCTCAAAAATCTGCCGTTGGGAGGGCATGCGCCACGACGGGCCCCAGTTGACGCTGGCGGCATCGTCCTCGGGATCCAGCTCGGTCTTGTTGTCCACCGTGCCGTCCAGTTCGTTGGTGCAGTACTTGGTGCAGCAGGGCCAGCCGTTGCGGTCATAAAACCACTTGTAGGTCTCCCAGGTGTAGGACTCCTTGGGCTCGGTCTCGCCCCAAGCGAAGTAGTCGCCGCTCTCCTCGGGGCTGTTGGCACCTACGTTGCACGTTGCCCACAGGGTGCCGCTGGGCAACCCCAGGTCCACCCACTCGTGCTCCTCGGCAGTTGCGGGGTGCAGGATAATGTCGATGATGGCATTGATGTCGGCGATGGTGACCTCGCGGTCACCGTTCACGTCGGCAGCAGCGCTGTATCCGTTTCCGTGCAGGATGTTGTCGATGACCACATTCACGTCGGCGATGGTGACCTCCAAGTCGCCGTTCACGTCGCCCGGCACGACGTCAGGCGTCACGTCGTCCACGATCTGCCCGAAATAGGGGTACCATTGGGCATCGGCCCCGTAGGCCTCGGCCATCCCCTGGAGCACATGCAGTGTGCGCCCAGAGTAGTCCTTGTCAGAAAGGTTAAAAGCCGGGCCGGCCCAGGTCACCCTCGAGAGGTCAGGGATATAACTATATACGTCGGCCAGCCCGCTGCACTGCCTGAACGCCCACTTGCCAATGCTGGTGACCGAGGCGGGGATGGTCACGCTCGTGAGCCCACTGCAGTCATTGAAGGCATAGGCGCCGATGGCGGTGACCGAGCGGGGGATAGCCACATCGGTGAGCCCGCTGCACATCAGGAACATGCCCGTTGGGATAGTGGTGAGAGTATCTGGCAATGTCGCGCTCGTGAGCCCGCTGCAGCGGCTGAAGGCATACTCGCCGATGCTGGTGACCGAGGCGGGGATGATGACACTCGTGAGCCCGCTGCAGTCATGGAAGGCATACTCGCCGATGCTGGTGACCGAGGCGGGAATAATGATGCGGGTCAGACCGCTCTGGCCCGCGAACGCATAATCGCCGATGGCGGTAACCGAGCCGAAAATGCCCGTGTTCTGGCAGCCGGCAATCAACGTATTGGTTGCCGTCTCGATAATGGCGTTGCAGCCGCCTCGGGAATCGTAGGTCGTGTTATTGTTTGACACGGCAAGCCACATGAGCCCGCTGCAGCCACTGAAGGCTCCCACGCCGATGCTGGCGACCGAGGAGGGGATATTGATGCTGGTCAGCCCGCTGCAGCCAGCGAAGGCTTCCATGCCGATGGCGGTGACCGAACTGGGGATGTTGATGCTGGTCAGTCCGCTGCAGCCGCTGAAAGCACCGTAGCGGATGGCAGTGACCGAGCGGGGGATGACCGTGCTTTGACAGCCCACAACCAGGATATTGCTTGCCGTAACAATAACGGCGTTGCAGTCGTCGCGGGAATCGAACCTCGTGTTATCGCTGGCAACGACAAGACGCGACAGCCGGGGACAGCTCATGAAAGCATTGTTGCCAATGGATATCACAGCGCTGCCTATACTCACACTTGTCAGATTGTCACAATGGGCCAAAGCCTGGATGCCGATCATGGTCACGGAATCGCCCGTGGCCACACTCGTCAGCCCGTTGCAGCCACTGAACGCCCAGCTGCCGATGACTTTGACGGTGTAGGTCGAGCCGTTGTAAGCCACGGTATCGGGGATGGTCACGTCACCTGCGTATTTATTAGAACTGGGGGATTCGGCCACTTCGACAGTCCCGGCAAAACTATTGCGATAATTATAATAGATGCCGTCCACCTCGAAGTCGTAGGCGGCAGCCACGGCCGGCAACAGCAGGGCCAGCAGCAGGAGCAGTGCGGTTTTGATGATGCTTCTCATTTCGGTCGTTGATATTTGGTTTTAGTGTTGTGGATTGACGGTGCATCCCCCCTGTGGAGGGGCGGGAGGTGTCAGTGCTGTGACGAGCGCACGGCGCGCACCCTGCTGCCCCAGCCTTGGGGTCCCCAGAAGATGCCCCAGCCCAGGTTGAATGATTGCAAGTGCATGCCGAAGACCGAGGTCGAGTTGTTCACGCTCGTGCGTGACCAGTAGTAGCCGTCGATGCCCATGAAGATGCAGTTGCCGTTGGGGCCGGTAACCAATCGTCCAATCACACCGTTCACCCGTGCCCTGGAACAAGTGCAGGACTCGATGAGTTCGGCGATTTGTTCCAATGATGGCGTGCGCCACTCCGGGCCCCAGTTCACGCTGGCGGCATCGGACCCAGGCCCAAACTCATAGCCTGGTGTAGGCAAGCCATCAAGCATGCCCCGGTGGCCGTTCATGCCGTTCCATGTCATCTCCTCGGTGCTCTCCTCGTTGGGCCTGCGGTTGCTCATGTTGTTGCCGCTCAAGGGGGTCGTGTGGCCCCAGATGAACTCATTGCCGTACTGCTCGGGACTGCTTGAGCCAACGTCTCTCGTTGCCCACAGCGTGCCGCTGGGCAGGCCCAGGTCGATGTAATCCTGATGCATCAACTCATCGGTGAAGGCTCGGGAGCGGACGGGGATCACCAGCTGGCCGCCGTCGAGTGCCGGGTGCTGGAAGGTCACGTTGCCGTCGAACTGGCCAGGCGTGGCTGCAGTGAACATCACCGTCATGTGGGCGATTGACTTGCCCGGTACGACGATGGTCATGCTGGACGTGTTGCCCTCATCGCACACCAACGAGAAGGGCGCATCGACTGTCGCCGTCACGGTAATGGGTTCCTGGGTGTTATTGACGAGGGTTAGCTGGCCGGTGGATGCGTCGCCCACGAGCACTCCATCCAGGTCAAGGGCCGACTGCTCGATGAAGATGTCATCCAGCGACAGACGCACGGCACGGACGCTATACCCGAGAAAGCGTGCGCTGCCGGTAACGGTGCCGAAATTTGTGCAGTAGGCTACGTCGGGATCATCGTAGGATTTGATCTCACGCGACCAGTAGTAGCCTGCCCAACCGGCATCTTCAAGTTCGGTTCCCCAACGTTCGCCCGGGAGGGGCAGGAACAGCGAGTTGCCGTTGGGGCCGATGACCAGATGCCCTTCCTCACCGTTGACCGTGGCCGATTTCCAGGTGCATACATCTCTCAGCTCCTCCAGCTGCCGTTGGGTGGGCATGCGCCACGACGGGCCCATGTTGACAAATGCGGCATCGTCTTCATGCTCCAGCTCGGTCTTGCTGTCCAGCGTGCCGTAGTCGCTATTGGTGCAGTACTTCGTCAACGTGTATTCGCTGCCTTTACACCACTTGTAGGTTTGCCACGAGTAGTCCTGCTTGGGCTCGGTCTCGCCCCAGGCGTAATAACCGCCGTAGCCCTCGGGGCTGGTGGCGCCCACGTTGCACGACGCCCACAGGGTGCCGCTGGGCAGCCCCAGGTCCACGTAGTCCTGCTCCAGATTCACCTCGGCATAGGCAAGCGCATGGGCCGGGATAGCAATCTGGCCTTCGTCGGACCCTGTCTTGTGGATGGTCACGTTGCCGTCGAACTGGCCGTTGGTGGTCACATTGAACATCACGATTACCGGGACACTGGTGTTGCCGGGCACCACGATATCCATGCTGGTGACGCTGTCCCCGCCCTGTTTGAGCAGGAACGGCTCGTCGGCAGTTATCGTCAAGCTCATCTCCTCGGGGGTGTTATTGACGATGGTCAGCACATCGGTGCTGGTCACACCCAGGGGCACAACCCCCAGGTCAAGGTCCTGCTCCTCGATGTAGAAGTCGGCCAACGGGGCACGAACGGCACGCACCGTTAAGCCCCTGTAGCGCTGCTGCATGGAGTACAAGCTAAGGCCTTGAAAAGAGATGCTCAAGCTTCGGGCCGTCCACGGCCACTCATCGTCGAGCTCGCGCGTCCAATAGCCGCCCTCCTCACCTTCCTCGAGGTGCTCATAGCCCGTGCGGTAGCCTGCGGCGGGCAAGAAAATGGAGTTGCCGTTGCGGCCCGTCAGCAGGTAGCCGTTCACCCCGTTACGCTGTGTCCAGACGCAAGTGCAGTTGAGGCGAAGTTCTATGATTTGCTCCATGGTCGGCGTTTGCCACTGCTGGCCCATGTTCATGCGGGCGGCATCGTCTTGGGGTTCGAGAAAACTCATGTAGTCCATGGTGCCATATTCGCCATCGCTGCAATACTTCGTCAGCGAGTCGTCGCTGCCTTTACTCCACTTATAGGTTTCCCATGTGTAGTTCTGTTTGGATTCGGTCTCGCCCCAGGCGAAGAAGTCGCCGTAGTCCTCGGGGCTGGTGGCGCCCACGTTGCACGATGCCCACAGGGTGCCGCTGGGCAGCCCCAGGTCAACGTACTCGTCATGAGTGACCACACTGGCATGGACGGTGACAACGCTCTGGCCGCCGTCGAGCGCTGGGCTCTGGAAGGTCACATTGCCGTCGAACTGGCCTGGCGCGGTCGCCGTGAAGTTCACGGTTACCTGTACACTCGAACGGCGCGGTACCACGATGGTCAGGCTCGAGGCACTGTCCCCATTACAAGTTAGCGTGAAGGGCTCATCGACGGTGATCGTCAGGGTCTGCTTCTCGGGGGTGTTGTTGATGATGGTCAGGTCATCGGAACACGACTTGCCGATACCCATCTCGCCAAAGTCGATGCTCTGCTGCACGAGGTACAGGCCCTCGGGCGCGCGCACCGCGCGGACGGGACGCCCCTTGCAGCGGAAGCCGTCGAGCGTGTGCAGGGCGCCGCCCGAATTGAAGTTCAGCGGGTGGGTGTTGTAGTTGCGGTCGATGCAGAGCGAGCGGGACGTATAGTGACCCCAAACGCCTGCGTCGAGCAGCGATGTATCCTCGTAGTTGCCCGCAGCAGGCAAGAAGATGGAGTTGCCGTTGCGTCCTGTGACCAAACGGCCGTCCACACCGTTGACCGTCGTCCATTGCCATGAGCAATACATGATCAACTCATCCATCTGCTGCTTGGAGGGCGTGCGCCACTCCACACCCCAGTTGACATGGGCGGCATCGTCGTCGAGGTCCAGCTCGGTCTTGCCGTCAACGGTGCCAAACTCGCTGCTGGTGCAGTACTTTGTGTAGCTTGCGTCAAGCCACTTGTAGGTGTAGCGGGAATAGTCCTGCTTGGGCTCGGTCTCGCCCCAGGCGTAGTAGTCGCCGTATTCCTCGGGGCTGCTGGCGCCCACGTTGCACGTTGCCCACAGGGTGCCGCTGGGCAGGCCCAGGTCCACCCACTCGTGCTCCTCGACGGCTGCGGGGTGCAGGATAATCTCGATGATGGCATTGATGTCGGCGATGGTGATCTCGCCGTCACGGTTCACGTCGGCGGTGATGGTAGAAGCCGCCTCTCCCAGGATGATGGCCACGACGACATTGATGTCGGCGATGGTGATTTCTCCATCGAGGTTCACATCACCCTTCAAGCCGGTATCAGCGTCGATCTCCACAATCTTCTCGAAGTAGGGGTACCAGCGGCTGTCGGCTTGATAGGCCACGGCCGAGCCCTGCGGCACGTGCAGCGTGCGGCCCGAGTAACCGTTATTGCTATAGAAGGTGTAATTTCCTTCTATCAACACGCTCGACGGGTCGGTGATGTGGCAATACATGTCTCTCAGGTAGCTACAGTCGAAGAACGCCCAATTATTGATGCAAGTGATCGAAGCGGGAATGGAGATGCGCGTCAGACCGAAGCACTGACTGAATGCATTAGAATCGATGCAGGTGACTGAGTTGGGGATGACGGTGTTCTTGCAACCGACAACCAGCGTATTGTTTGCCGTTTCGATGATCGCATTGCAGCCGCCTCGGGAGTCATACTTCGGGTTGCCGCTCTCTACCGTGATGCTTGCCAAGCTGTTGCAGGCAACGAATGCGCTGCTGCCGATGCTGATGACCGATTTGGGAATCGTCACACTCGCCAGACTTCTACAGGTTTTAAACGCTTGGGTACTGATGTGGGTGACGGAATTGGGGATGGTAATTTCCGTTAAGTCATAGCAGCGATTAAAGGCATTATCCCCGATTGTGGTGACGGTGTTGGGTATCATCGTGTTCTTGCAACCAAACATCAGCGTATTGCTTGCCGTCTCGATGATCGCATTACAGCCGCCACGGGAATCATACTTTGGGTTACCGCTCTCTACCGTGATGCTCGTCAAGGCGCTGCAAGCCTCAAACGCGCGAAAGCCGATGTAGGTGACCGAGCTGGGAATCGTTAGGCTCATCAGACCATCGCAGTAAGTAAATGCTTGGCCAGCGATGTAGGTAACAGAGCTGGGGATTTTAATGCTCGTCAAGCCGCTGCAGCTGAAAAATGCTGTACCGCGTATCACCGTGACCGAATTGGGAATCGTCACTCCCGTCAGCCGGTTGCAGTAGTAAAACGCATGGGTGCCGATGGCGGTGACACAGTAGGTGGTGTCGTTGTAAGTCACGGTCTCGGGGATGGTCACATGACCAGCGTATCGGGCTGATTCGGGTGATTCTGCGACTTCAACATTGCCTTGTTCTGAGGAATGGATATAATAGATGCCGTCCACCTCGAAGTCGTAGGCGGCAGCCACGGCCGGCAACAGCAGGGCCAGCAGGAGCAGGGTGGTTTTGATGAAGCTTCTCATTTCGGTTGTTGGGTATTTAGCGTTGTTAATTGCTCTGTCGCAAAGATATAATACAGGACGGGTTATATTCCACAGAGAATGACGTCGATGATGAAATTGACGTCGGCGACGGTGATTTCGCCGTCATCGTTCACGTCGATGGGAACGCTATAATAAGGGTTGCCCTGCAGGATGTGGGAGATGACGGCATTGATATCGGCGATATCTACTCTCCAGTCCCCGTTGACGTCGCCCGGGTGGATGGGGTGCACACCGTAGTTGACGATAATCGTGTGGGTGTCGCCACAGGCCTCGCATGTGCCGGTGGCATTGGCAACCCTGTAGCGCACATAGTAGTTTCCTGCCCGCATGAAGGTGTAATCGAACTCGTCCTGGCCGGGCTGTTGGAGGATGATATTTTCAAATTCGGGATCGGTTGCGATCTCCCACGCCCTGCTGGCCACTGCATCGGTCGGATAGCCTGAGAAGGCGAGCTGCAAGGGGACCGCTCCGATAATTTCCCCATGAATACCGTAGAGCACATCGTCGTTAGGCTCCACCATGGAGCGGCAGTCCACCGCCTGAGTGTAGAAATAGGCACCCTCAACTGCCCAGCCGAGGCCCCACTCCTCAAGGAAGCGGTCGCCAGTGAGCATAAAATCGGTGTCGCACAGCGGAGGCACTATCGCCATAGTCTGGTCCAGGTGGGCAAAACTCTCGACGAACCGTTGATACTGCCAGCAATGATAAGTGTCGTCCCACACCATTGAGTGGTAAGTGAGCCTGATGTCGCGGTCGAGCACCTGCCGGTCTCCGCCCACCGTGTAGTAGGGGATGGCGCCAGCATGGCCGTCGACATCTATTGTCATCAGGTCGCACGGGTCCACGCTGTTGGAGGATATGTCATTGAACTCGAGGCCGTAGTCGACATAGTTGACCACCCAGTAGTAATAGACACGGGAGCCATCGGTGATGCGGTAGCCCGTGTTGGGAATCACGTGGTTGAGCGTGGTGACATTGCCCGTGTGGGTGGTATCGGTAAGCTCCTCGATGTTGAGCTGGCCACTGCTGTAGTCAAACCGCTGCCATGTCACCGCATCATCGGTTGCGGCGGTAAAATTCATCTTCACCCCGTCGGTATTGTAAATGACAAAGATTTTATTCAGACCGGTACTCAGCTCGGGTGTCACCTCGATGGCGGGAAAATCCCCTACACCGGTAAATGTGGGCGACGGGTCAGTCACAATCTGTCCGAAAAACTGCTGCCAGCGCCAGTCGGCTTGATAGGCGTCAACCGTCCCTTCGGGCACATGCAGCGTGCGGCTTGAATAGTGCTCAGGGTCCTGATAGAACACGTCATTGCCCATTGAGATTGCCGTCGGGTCGGCAATATAGCTGTACACGTCGGCCAGCCCACTGCAGTTATAGAACGCTCCTCCACCGATATAGGTGACCGAGCCTGGGATGGCGATGCCCGTCAGGCCCTCGCAAAGGGAGAACGCGTAGCTGCCGATGAAAGTGACCGAGCCCGGGATGGTAATGTTCTTCAGGTCCGTGCAGCCCGAGAAAGCGCCATAGCCGAGGGCCTTGACAGTATTAGGAATAACGGTGTTCTTGCATCCGGCAATCAATTTGTTGCTTGACGTCTCGATGATGGCGTTGCAGTGGTTGCGGGAGTCGTAGTTAGAATTTTCATTGTCCACAATGATGCCAGGCAGGCCTGTGCAGTAGTGAAACAGCCCCTCGCCGATATTGATGACTCTCTTGGGGATGACGATGGTCGATGTCAGATTGGTGCAGAATGCAAAGGCATAGGTGCCGATGTGGGTGACCGAGTCCGGAATGGCGATGCTCGTCAAGCCAGTGCAGCTCATAAACGAATCGTTGCCGATGACGCGAAGTGAGCTGGGGAGAGTGATGCTTGTCAGGCCGCTGCACCCCCTGAACGCATAATCTTTAATGACTGTAACCGAGTTGCCCATGGTCACGCTCGTCAGTCCAGAGCAGTTCTCAAACGCGGAGTCGCTGATATAGGTGACCGAGTTGGGAATAACCACGCTCGTCAGCTCCGTGCAGCCCTTAAACGCCCAGTTGTCGATGCGGGTAACCATATAGGTTGCACCACGATAATTGACCGTCTCGGGGATGGTGATGTCACCACTGTAAGAATAGGCACTGGAGCCGTCACTGTTTTTTAGATAGGTGACGGAGACGGAAATCTGGTTGCCGTTGATGGTGTAATAGATGCCGTCCACCTCAAAGTCCTGGGCAGCGGCGCTGGCTGGCAACAGCAGGGCCAGCAGCAGGAGTGTGGTCTTGATGAAGGTACTCATAGGTCGTCAGGAATTTAGTGTTGTTAATTGCTGTCGCAAAGATATGCAGAATAATGCTGCCAAACAAGTTTTCCACTACATATTGTGCTTTTTCAGGTTTCCATGGCTGTAGCGCTTGTCCACCACTATTATTTATTAAATGCGAATTTCGCATTAGCCCCGCAGGGTTTTGGTCAGCTGCAGGGCATAAACAAGTCCCTCATACCCGGGATGAACTGCACCCCAAAAGTTGGACACAAAACTTTTGGAGTGCAGTTCAAGAATGCGGATGCCATTAGTTTAATTTGCGTAATTCGTAGTTTC
>CADBBK010000021.1 GCA_902792895.1 uncultured Bacteroidales bacterium
CCAGCCACCACAGCAAGTGCCAGCATCCATGTCAATATCCTCTTCATGTGATTATTAAATTGATTACTTGCACCAAAAGTAATCAAAAAAACGACATAGGCGGTTCAGTGAACCGTCACTTTTTTTTCATTTTCCGAGACGTAGGCCCAATCTGTAATCGCCCAGAAAGGCGCATTTCACATCTGTCGGCTGGATTCGAAACAATAAAAACGGGCCCGGCTGGAGTAGCGGGCCCGTTAGGTTCAGAAGTGTCGGGAAGGGTTACTTCACGAGGACTTTGCGCACAGTGCCGTTGCTGTAACGGATGATATTGATACCGGGTTGCAACTCGCTGTGCTGACGGCCCTGAACATCATAGATGCGGGCATCGGTGGGCATGGTGGCCATCACTTCCTCGATGGCAGTCACCTGGATGGTCACCTCGTTGCTGGGCAGGCTCTCGCCCTGCTCGTAAACGGCAGTCACGCAATAGGTGGCATCGCTGTCGGACTTCTCGCTGGTGTAGGTCGTCTCGGGTGCGGGAACAAAGGCGATGAGTTCGCCGTCACGATAGACGTTGTAGCCCGTGAGGGTGCGCGGAGCCTCGGCGGTGGCAGCGGGAGCGAAGGTGAAGTCGTCAACCATGAGCATCACGCTGCGACGAATGCAACGCACAGCGAAGTAGCTGGTACCCTCGGGTACGTCGAACGAGTATTCACGCCAACCGTCATTAACGTAGATACGCTCCTCCTCGTTCAGCTTCACGAAGCTGTCGTGGTGACTGTCGGTCGTCGAGGTATAGACGTTGATCCACTCCGAGTCGAAGGTGGCAGCCTTAGCCCAGAACTTGATGGTCTGTGCACGGCCGTCGAGACGCGGGGTAATCAGCCAGTCATCGTTCTCGAAGGGGTAGTCCACGCTGGGAGCTGCCATGTACTGCTCACCGCTGTGGGGCATGAAAGCATTATCCATGTTGTCCTCGACCCAGGTCTGCGTCGCAGTGGTGTTGAACACCTGGAAGGCCATGGGAGCGCCCTGGTTCTCGTAGGTTACAGGGATACGCGGTGTCACCAGCGTTGTGGCCTGGTCACCGTCATAGAGAGTCCACTCACCGACACCGTCGATGGCAAAGGGGCTATAGGACTCAAAGTCATCGGTTACATAGGCCATCTCACCCTGTGCCGGCTCTACCGACTGGCAAGCAGCCCACGTCAGGGTGACGTTGCCACCGCTGGTGGTTGCCGAGAGGTACTCGGGTGCGGGCAGTTCGTTGGGGCGAACCGAGGTGGCTACCTCGGCGCTCATGTTGTTCTCGGGCATCTGGTCGTCGGCCCAGACCACCTCGAGTTGCCAGTTGATGGACTCTGCATCGGCATCGGCTACGGTAGCAGTACAGGTGGCGGTGCCGGTGGTCGAAGTGCCAGCGGCAAGGCTCTGTCCAGCGACGCTCTGATAGAGTTCGCCGTCACGGTAGAGGTTCACGGTATAGTCCTGAGCCTGCTGCGAGCCACGGTTCAGGATGTCGTACTTGATGACAAAATCCTCGCCCACGTTGACGCGCTTCGGGTCGATGGTGAAGGCGGTAACAGCGAGATCGTTCTCCACGCTGGCCTCACCAATGCGGATGTTGTCCACATACAGGTCTCGACGGGCACCCATCTGGTCGCTCAAGGCCGAAGCCAGCAGACCGATGTTGGCAAAGTTGGCATCTGCGTTCTTGGGCAGAATTACTTCGCACTCCACCCACTGGTCGGTCATCTCATTGAGGAAGAACTGGGCGTTCTCGACATCCTGCCACTCGCCGCCGTCAAAGGAAACCTGTACCTGGATGTTGTCGTCGATTTCTCCGTCCCACTCGGGGTCATACCACGCGCTGCGGCCATAGTGGAACATGAACTTCATGGTGGGCACGCTCACGCTGTTCAGGTTGAGCATGGGCGAAACGAGACGGCTGTGCGTGTCATAGTCGGCATACTGGCTCTCAGCAACGAGGAAGCCGCCGTCATAGTCGGGAGCCTCAATCAGCGGTTCTCCAGTCCAGTCGTCATAGATGTCGCCCGTAGCATAGAAGTCAAAGTCATGAACCTCGCCGTCCTGAGTCCAGTTCTCCTGCTCACCCCATGCAAACGAAGCCTTGTAGGGCAGGTCGAGGGGCTTGCCGGTGACCACGCTGTTGCTCTGCACGGCCTCACCCTCATTGCCGTTATACAGCGGCGTAATGATGTAGCTGGCATTGACTTGGCCCTCGGTGACGGGAATGACATCGGTATAAGTGGTCTCGCTGGTACCCTCGGCAACCACGCCGCTCGACTGGCTGACGCGCTCCACGCGATAGGTGATTGCGCTGAAGTCAACATAGCCGCCGTTGACCGACTGCGTCGGGGCATCCCAGGTCACGGTAACACTCATGTCATTGTTCAAACGGGCGACCGCGTTGGAGGGTGCCACGGGCATATCCATGCCCACAAAGGCCGTCACCTCGACGGCGCTACCCTCGCCCTCACTGTTGCGGGCAACAATGCGGTAGGTGTTGAAACCATTCTCGACCTCGGTGTCCACATAGGTCAAGGCCTCGCCAGGAGCGGGATTGTCAAAGGTCTTCTCGAGCACACCACCCACCAGCACATCGATGGCGGTAATCTGCTCCAAGGGCTCGCCAGCGGCAGTTACCGCGGGGGCTGTGAAGGCCAACGTGGCCTCGCAGGCACCCATGGCGGCAGGTGTCAGCACAACGTCGGTCACCTCACCGGGAACGCCCTTGGGCGATTTCTCGACGAGCTTCACGTTGTCGATTTCTACGCGGTGCTGGTTGGGTTCACTGTAGGCGTAGAAGGCCAGGCGGTACTTGCCGCTGGTGGCAGCATACACCTTGACCGTCTTGTCGCCCGAGTCACTCTTGACCACGCCGGGATAATCGGCCAGCACCTGGGTGAACGAGGCGGGATCGGTGCTCGTGCCGAGCAACACACGCAGGTTCTCGGTCATGGACAGCACGCCCATGTAGAATGTCAGTTCATACACATTGCCGCCATCCAGCTCAAATTCCGGCGAAATGTAGTAGTCATCGCCGGGAAGGCCGGTCTGGTAGTCGAGCATGTAAGCAGCCATGCCATTGAGGTACTCCCACGTGCGACCTCCGTTCTGGTCCACGATGGTCCAGGAGTCAAACGCTTCCTGCGTGTCGAAGGTCTCTTCAAGCAGGACATCACCGGGACTGGCCCACGCCGTAGCAGCGGCCAGCACCATTAGGCCCGAAAACAGGGCCCGGCAAGAAGTGAAAATTCTTTTTCCCATAAAAAACGCATGAATGTTGATTAAATGATTAGTATAGCATAAAGCACCGCAAATATACTGATATTTGTCGATTTAGCGCATTCATCCTGATATAAAAAAACAAAAATCAGTGGGATGAGCAGCACGACTACAGTTTTGGGGAGGGAATAAACACGTGACATGGCAGGCGATGATTCACCCACCATGTTTCATTGAACCTCGCGTTGCTCGGTGCAGAATGGTTAATGGATAATGTTTAAAGAGGCATCCGCACACCTGATTAAACATTATCCTTAATGCGCCGGTTTTTTAAAGCTCTTTTGAAACCAGATTTTCCTTGAAGAACTGCTCCAGCTTGTCGTAGGGAATTCTCCCGTTCTTGTCATCATAGAGGTCGGTGTGCACCGCCCCGGGAATGATAAGCAGTTCCTTGTTGCCGACGGTCTTGCTCTCGCCCTCGACATGGACGCCCGTCATCTTCTCAAAAGCGTACTCGCTGAAGTAGCGACTGTGGGCTTTCTCGCCGTGGATGAGCAGCACGGGCGTCTCAATCTCATGAGCCCAGGCCAGCAGGGGCTGGTTGAGGAACGACTGACAGCCGGTCACGTTCCAGCCATCGGTGGAGTTGCCGCTGCGCTCATGGTAGCCGCGCTTGGTCTTGTAGTAGTCGTAGTAGTCCTTGACAAAGAAGGGCGCATCGTCGGGTAGCGGGTCGACAACGCCTCCGGCACGCTTGTAGGTGCCGTTGCGATAGTCCTCGGTGCGCTGGGCGGCCATGGCACGACGCTTGTCCATGCGCTGCTCCTTGCTGTCCTCACTCTTAAAATAACCCTCGGCATTGACCTTGGACATGTCGTACATCGTCGAGGCCACGGTAGCCTTGATGCGCGGATCGAGGGCTGCAGCGTTCACGGCCATGCCACCCCAACCGCAGATGCCGATGATGCCGATGCGCTCCGGGTCCACATTGTCCTGAGTAGACAGGAAATCAACTGCAGCGAGGAAGTCCTCGGTGTTGATGTCGGGCGAAGCCATGCGTCGGGGCTCTCCCCCACTCTCGCCCGTGAACGACGGGTCAAAGGCGATAGCCAGGAAACCGCGCTCGGCCATGTGCTGGGCGTAGAGGCCCGAGCACTGCTCCTTGACGGCGCCGAAAGGACCGCTCACGGCGATGGCTGCCAGGCGTCCCGTGGCGCCCTTGGGGGTGTACATGTCGGCCGCCAGCTCTATGCCATAGCGGTTACGGAACGTGACCTTCTTGTGGTCCACCTTGTCACTCTTGGGGAACGTCTTGTCCCACTGTTGTGTCAGTTGCAATTTCTCTTTCATCTGTTCTTGGTTTTGATTACAGCCCGTGAGCAGCAGGCTCATGAGCACTACCATGATTAAACTATGTTTCATTCTCTTATATTTTTATTATCTGTGTCAATGACTGTTACACCTTGTTAGCGCCATTCAGCAGTATGTCTATGATCGCGTTGACGTCGGCAATGCTGACTTCTCCGTCCTGGTTCACATCGCCCAGCATGGCTGTCGTTGCCGCAGGAAGCCACAGCATCACCTTGATATTGCTCTCGCCTGCATGGAGAAACGAGCGCAGCTCGCTCTGTGAGAGGCCATCGATGTGGCCCAGCCGAGTATAGCTCCATGAGTTTGAGCCATAGAACAAGCACACGTTGCTGCCATTATAGAGAATGACATCGCCAGGCTGAGCGGTCATCTGCTCGTTGTCGGTGGGCAGCGAGAAGCCCAAGGCGCCCCAAATCTCGAAGCCGCCGCTGGTGTTGAGCGTCACGGTGACCGGCGATTCCTTCAAGCGTGCGACGAGTGCCCTGGCAGCGGCATTATCGACCAGCGTCACCTGTTGTGTCACGCCATCAATGGTGATATTCATCTTTTGTGTCAAGTTTTGCGCCATGACATCGTTGTTGTCGCCGGAACATCCGCACAGCAGCAGGGCGGCGACCATCAGCAGGTTTCTAGCAATATTCTTTATCATAGTCATCGGGTTTATTGAATGTTTTACGGGTACAAAATTATTGGATTTATCGGCCGATGCCCTTATCTGAAATGGCCGAAAAACTACCCGTTTTACATTTTCTCATCCTTGGCGCGGTCCCAATTGGGTAGAAATCAGTATCTTTGTCCCAACGAACGATGAAGAATCTGCTGTACATCAACAAGGCGAATGACTACGCTATGGACGTGGGTGCCGAGGTGTGGCATCCCATGGTGAGCGTGATCCACTTCGATGAGCTGGGGGCAATACGCCACTCGCTGAACAAGCTGGGGGTGTATGCCATCTTTGTGCAGGACAACTTCCCCACCGAGCCTGCCTACGGAATGGGCAGCTATGACACTTCCAAGGGTTCGCTCACGGCGGCCTCGCCCGGGCAAATCATCGGCAAGGCCGACGACGGCCACCTGGAGGTGTACCACGGCTGGGCACTGCTGTTTGACGCGGAGTTCATGCGCGGCACGGTGTTTGAGCAGAGGCTGAGTGACTACCATTTCTTCTCCTACAACGTCAACGAAGCGCTGCACACCACCGAGGGCGAGAAACAGGTGCTGTGGCAACTGATGGAGCGCATCCTCAGGTTCATCCGTCACCGTCAGCCGTCGCCAGCAGCCGACCGCATCGTCCAGGACTACATCGTACTCGTGTGCGACTACTGCCTGCTGTTCTACCAGCGCCAGTTCCAGGACTCCTCAGCCCAGCGGAGCGATGTGCTGACGCGGTTCCGCCAAGTGCTCACCGACTACTATGCCCGGCAGCTGCATCAACGCTACGGCCTGCCCAGCGTCAAGTACTGCGCCTCGGAGCTGTGCCTGTCGCCGAGCTACTTCGGCGACGTGGTGCGCGGCGCCACGGGCGACAGCCCCACGCGCGTCATCCAGCGTTTCCTTATCGACCGTGCCAAGAGCCTGATGATGGGTGGCATGACGGTCTCGCAGGTGGCCCAGGAACTGGGCTTTGAATATCCACAGCACTTCACCCGCTACTTCAAGAAGCATGAGGGGATGACGCCATCGGGCTACGTCGCCTCGATGCGCAAGCCATGAGCCGCCGAGTCAGGCCCAAACCCTGCGGGGCTAATGCCAAAATCGCCAATATTGGCGAAATTGGCATTAAAAAACTTTTAGCGCCAACAGTTTTTTATTTCAGCTGGTTGTAGATCTCGTCGGTGACGGGCTCCAGCCACTCGTTGGAGGCTCCCTCCTGCACATCCTTGTGATAGGTCAAGTGCTGGAACCATGAGTCGCGGGCAGCGCCGTGCCAGTGCTTGGCCTCGGCAGGGATGGCGATAACGGTACCGGGCGTCATCTCGACGGGTTCCTTGCCCCACTCCTGATACCAGCCACGGCCAGCGACGCAGATGAGCACCTGCACTTGCTTGTGGTGGACGTGCCAGTTGTTGCGGCAACGGGGCTCGAAAGTGACATTGAACATTCCGTCGCCCATATCAGCCAGGTAGCTGTTGCCGATGAAGAATTGCCCGTAAGGATTGAGTTCGCCTTTGGGCCACTGGCTGCGCAGGGTGTAGCCCTCACTGCCTAGCCAGGCACAGAGTTCGTCGACGAGCGCCTGCGAGTTACCCATGTTGACTGCGCCCTGCTTGTGGGCAGCCAACTGCGGAGCGACACCCTCAAGACCGCTCAGGGCAGCCACAGTGACAATTTCGCGATCGGCAGCCGATAGCTGGTCGCCGGCAAAGATGTCGCCAAAGAGGTGCGCCTTCAGGTAGTAATCGTCCTGCTGGCAGAAGGTATAGTCAAACGGACGGCCTGAGAGCTGCGTCTGGTTTTTCACGCCCAGCTCGTAGGCTCGACGGGCATCGTCCCACTCGGTGGGGCGCGTCCAGGGCTTACCCTCTTGCCAGCCGGGCTGGCGGTTTTCCAATACCTTGTTCAACACACCCAGCGCGTTGAGCGAACGCGGGAATCCCGTGTAGGCATAGAGTTGCGAGAAAGCCTCTTTCAGTTCGTTGATGGTCACGCCATGGTCAAGAGCCATGCGCACAGAAGGCTCCAACCGTTCCAGGTCACCCTGCGCCATCAGGCAGGCACATGCTGCCAAGCCTCGTTGACGCTCAGTCATGATTTGTCCTTGTACTGTTGCCATTGTCAATACAGCTGTTAAAAGTAATGTTACGATTCTGTTCATATCCTTGATGATGTTGCTATTGGTTTTTTGCAGCCTGAACCCACACCGGCTCCTCGCTCATTACGGGCTTGTTGACGGCCATCACACCCGACAGGTTGTGCGGCACGTAGGGCTCTTCCAGATAACGGATGTCATCGGTAGTGAGCTTGACATCGAGCGAGCGGACAGCGCCCTCGATGTGGTGCAGCTTGGTGGCCCCGACGATGGGCGACTCCACCTTGGTCAGCAGCCAAGCCAGCGATATCTGCGTCATGTCCACCCCGTAGCGTTCGGCCAACTCCACCACGCGCTCGACAATGCGGTTGTCCTGCTCGGCTGTGGCGTCATACTTGAAATGCATGAACGAGTCCTCCTGCTGCCGCTTCGATGTCTCCCCCGGGCGCTTGGCCAGTTTGCCTGACGCCAGTGCGCTATAGGGTGTCATGGCGATATTGTCCTCGCGGCACAGCGGGAACATCTCGCGCTCCTCCTCGCGCATGATGAGGTTGTAATGGTTCTGCACGCTGATGAACTTTGCCCAGCCGCGTTTCTCGGCCAGCGCATTCATCTTGGCCAGTTGGTAGGCGTAGGCATTGGCAATGCCGATGTAGCGGGCCTTGCCGGTGCGGACGGCTTCGTTCATTCCCTCGAGAATCTCCTCGGCAGGCGTCTTGTAGTCCCAGATGTGATAGATGTAAAGGTCCACATAGTCCATGCCCAAGTGCTCCAGGCTGCTCTCGATGTTGTTCAGCACATGCTGGCGGCCGTCGATGCCCTGCTGGATTTCCTCCTCGGTGCGAGGCAGGAACTTAGTGGCGACCACAACGTCCTCGCGGCGGGCCATATCGCGCAGCGCCCGTCCCACGTACTGTTCAGAGGTGCCCAGCTGATAGGCAATGGCCGTGTCGAAGAAATTCACGCCCAGGTCGAGCGAACGACGTATAATCTGACGTGTCGCATCCTCGCTGATGGTCCAAGAGTGCTGCCCGATGCTCGCATCGCCAAAGCCCATACAGCCCAGGCAGATGCGTGACACCGTGAGGTTTGAGTTACCGAGTTTTACATATTCCATATCACAGTCAAGTTTATAGTATATTTCACTGTGCAAAAATAGGTATAAAATGTAATATCAGGTGTTACACCTATCATCTGATTATCTACCCGTTTTATCGAAAATAAACTTTTTCCGAACCCTCATCAACCCCGAACTAATAGGTGGATGCCTTTGACTCGGTAAACAGCCATCGGCCATCACGTTTCACCAATTGGAAGGTGAGTTGCAACGGCCATGTGTGGCGGCTACCGCCGAAGACCGCTGCCGAAACACGGCTGCGACCTTGCAGCGTAGCGTGATCGTCGTCGATGGTCACATCCATCTGTTCATGCTCTGCCGAAAAATAGTTCAGCGTGCCATCGGCAATCGCTTGAATATATGCCTGCTTGGGCTGGCGCATTCCCGTCATATGCACTAGCACAAATTCCGGAGCATGGAGGTCGTCGAGCGTAACGGTATCTTTTTCAACCATAGCTTGATACATCTGATGGTAAAGTGCGATAATCTGTTCTTTGTCGTCCATCGTCCTTTCGTTACTTTTCTGTTGTGCCAATAATATTAGAGCCGTCCCTGCCGACAAGATGAATATGAGCCAACGCATCAATGTGTGGTTTTAAGATACTGCAAGTCGCCATACCAGTAGCTGGCTGTGCAGCCACCATCGATGAGCAGGTCGGCACCGCTAATGAAACGGCCACGAGAAGACATCAGGAACTCAGCCAGATCGCCCACCTCATCAGGGGTACCGGCACGACGGGCAGGCATCCCCTGAATCATTTTCAAGTAACCTTCCTTGCGCGGGCCATGCAGTTCATCGTTGGCCAGCGGAGTGATAATGATGCCGGGCGAGATGGAGTTGACGGTGGCACCGCGCTTGCCCCATCGAGTAGCCTCCATCATCACGCGGAGCACGTTGCAGCGCTTGGAGTACTGGTAAGCCTTCAGTGTATCGTTGATTGCCTTGAGGAACGGCAGGTCCAGCAACTGGTCAACCGGTGTCGTTGCCAGCGCCTCGTTCTGGTCGTGTGGCAATGCCGGCAGACGGTGACCGCTCTGCGAAGAAATGATGACTCCGGAGCCACCCTCGGCAATCACGTGCCCAAACTCCTCCAGCAACACGCTTGTACCATAAAGGTCCACACGCAGAATTTCTTCGACTGGAGCTTGCGAGGGCGAAACACCAGCGGCATTCACTAGGTTCACCACGTCACCCTTGCTGGTAGCGAAATCCAGCAGCGCCAGAATATCCTCCTTAGAGCCAAGGTCACACCTGATCGTCGAGCACTCAAAGCCCGCATCTTCCAGCGTCTGGGCTGCCCGTTGGGCGTTGTCCATGGAGTAGTCTGCCAGCACAACGTGTTTGCCAGCCGACACCCGCCGGATAATCGCCTGTCCGATGCTGCCCGCGCCCACTAATACCGATACCACTTTCCGTGCCATGGCCTTATCCGTAATTCTCAATCAGGTACTTCACAAACTGCGGGTCGCCAAAGTTGATGGTGCCGGTGTCGTGCTGGTTCAGCGTTGCAATCCGGGCCATTTCGTCGGCATTGAGTGCGAAATCAAAGATGTCAAAGTTTTGTGCCATGCGCTCCTTGTGGCTCGACTTGGGGATGGCTACAATACCGCGCTGCGTGAGCCAACGAAGGGCCACTTGAGCGGCGCTCTTATTGTATTTGGCGCCAATAGCGGCCAGTTCCTCGCTCTTCACAATGCCATCGACGCCCTGTCCGCCCAGCGGTCCCCACGCCATCATCCGGGTGCCAAATTCATCATGAATCGGCTCGATTCCCGTCTGTTGGATGAGCGTGTTGCACTGCAGCTGGTTAACCATCGGCTTCACATCCACATAGTGGGCAAAGTCAAAGAAACGGCCAGCCTGGAAGTTGCTCACGCCAATGGCGCGCACCTTGCCGGAACGATAGGCCTTTTCCATCGCGCGCCAGGAGCCGAACACGTCACCGTAAGCCTGATGGATGAGCAACAGGTCAATGTACTCGGTCTGTAACTTGCGCAGGCTTTCGTCGATGCTCTTTGCAGCTTTTTCTTCGCCCGCATTGCTGATCCACACTTTGGTCACCAGAAACAAGTCCTCGCGCTTGATGCCGCTCTTGGTCCAGGCATTGCCCACGCCCTCCTCGTTTTGGTAAGCCTGTGCCGTGTCAATCAGGCGGTAGCCCACGCTCAACGCATCGCTGACGCAACGTTCACACTCGTCAGGGCTCACCAGAAAAACGCCGTAGCCCAGAGTCGGCATCTCAACACCGTTATATAACTTGATGTATTCCATAATTTTTTAATTGTAAACCTAATACCTAAAGCCTAATACCTAAAGCCTAATACCTAAAGCCTAATACCTAAAGCCTAATACCTAAAGCCTAATGCCTAAAGCCTAATGCCTAAAGCCTAATACCTAAAGCCTAATACCTAAAGCCTAAAGCCTAATACCTAAAACCTAATACCCTTCAGCCACTTCTCCACCTTGGCCTTGCCGGTGCGCACCTCATGGCCGTAGATGCTGAAGCCCTTGGTGACGTTGGCCCCGGAGAAAGCCGCTTTCACGTCCTCCACGCAATTGGCCAGACCGCTGCCCTCGTGGGTGGTGAAAGGGATGACCGTCTTGCCCTGCAGGTCATCAGCGTGTTTCTTGAAGAAGGTGAACATCACCTGGGGATAGGTGCCCCACCACACGGGACCGCCGATGAACACGGTGTCATAGCCGCTCAGGTCCACGTCGCCCTCATACTCAGGCAATTCGCCGTTATTTGCCTCTTCTTGGGCAAGGTTGATCAGCGGCGTATAGGCCATACCGTCGTACTTGTGCGTCACAATCTCAAATTGGTCGGCACCCGTCATTTCGCTGATATAGTCGGCGACAATCTTGGTGTTGCCCACTTCAATGTTTCCTACTGAGTAATTGTCTCCCGCATGCGAGAAAAACACTACCAATGCTTTGCCTTCGTTATTCTTCATCTCTGTTTTGGCGTTTATTTCATTAACTTTATTATCATTTTGATTGATGCCGATACATGCCGTAGAAACCAGCATACACAATACTGAAGCAAGGATATATTTCAGATGAGTACTCATAACCTTGCGTTTAGCCTAAGACCTGGTTGGTTGACCACTCGAAGTGCTGCTCACGCTCGCTAATCCACCAGCGACCGTCAATCTTCTCATACTTGTCGTAGTAGCGCACAGCATGGGTGGTCAGAACATCCTTATCGTCCTGCTCGGTTACCAATGTAGCAAGCGCATAACACGTTCCTGTAGCATGTGTTTCGTCAACAAAGTCAACATTCTGCTGCCCATTCATGTGGAACGACACCTTAGTAGCGCCAAATGCCTTGTATTGGCGAATCATGTCCTGCACATCGCGCGCCTGCATCCCCAATTTGCCACCGAAGTAAACATCAAGCTTGATGTCCGGACGGAAAATATCAACATAGCAATCCTGGTTGTTTTTGTCACTCTCGGTTGCATAGAAATCTACTAAAGCCTTCAATTCCATGCGGTCTTGCATTCTGAAATCCATTGTTTATAATTTTTATTTGTTTAACTTTTGACACTGCAAAATTACTGCCCATTTTTGAGGTCGATATTTCACAAAAAGCACTACAATTTTCACTTTTTGCACAATTCATTCGTTTAATAAAAAAATAGGATGTAATTTTGTGGCGATGAAGGTAGATTTTCTTTTTTCCACCGACTTCTACGGGATGAACGCCACGGAACTGGGCAATACCTGTATGCACCTGCTGTGCACAGCGGGCGAAGGGAGCTTTGTGTTCAATGAGCGTTGTTACCACATCGTGAAAAACGACCTGGTGGTGATTCCTATGCCCAACAGGATCAAGAATCTAGCCGCACCTTCAGACATGCAGGTGGAGTGGTTTGCGGCCGACTACAAGTTCCTGCAGAATCTGCTGCCGTCCAACAACTACAGCATCGGGGGAAGCATCTCGCTGAACCAGGATCCCGTTATCCCGGTCACCGATGAACAGGCCAGGCATCTGCTGGACGATTTCCACAGGCTTCGCGACCGCCTCGAGGAGCGACACCTGCAGTTCTACCACCAGCTGATGGGCAGCCTGTGCCTGACCATGATGTATGACATCTTTGAGGTCCATGCCCTGCGCGACGCCACCGACACACACACCGACCGCACGGCCTATATCGTGAAACAGCTGATGGCCCTGCTCGCCACAGGCATCAGCCGCACCGAGCGCGACGTCAGCTACTATGCCGAGCGGCTGCACGTATCCCCCAAGTATCTCTCAGCCACCATCAAGCGTGTGACGGGCCATAGTGTCACCTCCTATATCGACCGACATACCGTCCCCATACTGAAAGACCTCCTGGATGACGAACGTCTGTCGCTCACCCAGATAGCCGAACACATGAATTTCACCTCGTTGAGTTACTTCAGCCGATACTGCACCAAGCATCTGGGGCAATCGCCCAGCAGCTACCGCCAGAGCCTGCAACCCAAGCGACAACAACCAACATGACAACAATAACGGCGGTCTCACCAAGCCGATGCGGTGAGATCGCCGTTGTAGTCGTGTACAGACCCGAAATGAATTACAGTTTCATTACCCGTTTCATCTCCAGGTTCTCGTAGCCCTCGGGGCAATGGGTAGAGAGATAGACGGTGGGATTCTGCTTGATGAATTCACGCACGCGGTCGAGCGTCTCGCGGGCTGCCGCCAGGTCCTCGAAAATAATCGAGAGCTTATTGGCCTTGAGCGCAGCGTCGCAATAGGTCACGTCGCCATGGAACATGTAGTAGAGCCCGTCATGCTCCAGAATGACGATGCTGTTGCCACGGGTATGTCCCTTGGCCTCGATGAACCACAGACCATCGGCCACCTGCATCGCGTTGGGGAAGTTGTGATAGGGTTGGCCATACTGGGCGCGGACAATGTTATCGCCCTCCAACTTCATTGCGTCGGCATCCTCGGGAGCGATATACACCTTGGCGTTAGGAAACTCGCCGATGCAGTCGCTGTGGTCGGGATGCTTGTGGGTAATAAGGATCTTCGTCACCTGCTCAGGCTTGTAGCCCGCGGCGGCGAAAGCCTCCATAAAGTCGGCCACCTTCTCGCCCATATAGAGCGGAGCGCCATACTTCTTGGCCGGGGCAGCGAAGCTCGCCTTGAAGCCGGTATCAACAAGTATCACCTCATCGCCAGTGTCGATGAGGAAGTTCTGCAGACTGCTGCGGTAGATAATCTGCTCGTCGAAAACCTCACGTCCCTCCTCGCCACCGAAGGCGAAGGGCTGGTTCATGAAGCCGCCGTCAAACATGCGGATTGCTTTGATTTCCATTTTCAGTATCGAATTATAATAGTTTATAGCTATGTCCTGTTACAGTTTGTTGACAAGGTCTTGGATCTTCTGCTTGGTGGCATCGGTCTTCTGCTCATCGACGGTGGCGGTCACGATGCCGGTGTCCTCGACTTTCCAGTAGTTGCAGATGTCACGGTACTCGGCCATGGCGCCGTCATACACACCAGGCGAATAGGAAGACATGAGCAACGCCATCTTTTTCACCTTGGCAGGGCTGTTCACGCAGTACATGCGCTGGATGGGCGCCTGAATCTGGGCATTCATCGTGAAGTAGTAGATGGGAGCAGCCAGTACCAGCACCTCGGCCTCGGCCATCAGCGGATACAGTTCCTGCATGTCGTCCTGCTGGATGCAGGCACCGTTGCCCTTGCCGTGGCAATACTCGCAGGCTAGGCAGCCCGCAATCTTTTTCTTTGACACGTTGACCAGTGTCACCTCATGACCTGCTGCCTCGGCAGCCTTCTTGTACTCGTCAGCCATCCAGGCCGTGTTGCCGTTCGCTCTGGGTGAGCTCTGTAAAATCAGGATGTTCATAATGATTGTATTTTAGTGTGAATAAATTAAATATCAGCCCTTATTGCGGCCATCACGACGCCATTCGGAATCCAACAGTTCGTTATCAAAAATGGCCGGATGAATCCAAATTGACACTTATCAAAGGGCAAAGATAGTGATTTTTTGCCAAATACCCAATTTCCGTAAGAATTAAATGCGAGATGGCTTTTTCAAAACAGCCATCTCGCATTTGGAGGGTTACCCTGTAGTCAGACTACTGCAGGATGATGTCGGCAATCTCCTGGCGTGCCTTAGTGCCCTCGGGGCAGGGCCAGAGGGGATAGACATGGCCCATCTTCTTGGCCACATGCAAGCGAGCATCCACTCCAGCAGCCTTCATCTTGTCACAGGTGCTGACGATATCAGTATAGAATATCTCCCATGTGCCCGTGAACAGGTCGGTGGGCGGCAGTCCCTGCATGTTGCCATACAGGGGTGAAATCATCGGGTCGCGCGGATCCATTTCGCCTGCCCAATCGGCACCCACTTTCCTTAACACTTCGGCATTGAGGAAATCATCGTGCTGCTGCAAAGCATCATCGCCGCCCAACACATCAACCCATGGAGAAATAAGCACCAAGTGCTTGGGCTGCTCGAGCGAGTCGCCCTGTATCTCTTGCGCCAAGGCAAGCGTAAAACCGCCACCAGCCGAGTCACCCATGATGATGATGCGCCGTGCGGAGTACTGCTTGACCAGTTGCTGGTAAAGCTGCATCATCAGCGGATGGGCATCCTTAGCCGTGTAGCGGTAAAGCAGAGGATAATTGGGCGTCACGATGCCACAGTCCGTCGACGTTGCCCACTCGGCCATCGCGGCCCAATGCCGCGAGGAATAGTTGTGGTAGTAGGCTCCGCCATGGATGTAGAGCACGACGGGTTTGCTGTCGTCCTGAGGCTCCATGTGGAACACCTGCATTCCTCCAAGTCGGTACTGACGCATGTCGCGAGGGAACTTCACATTGTCAGGAATTTCCACAGTACTCTGATCTGTCATGTCGCCCCGGGACTGTGCATAATCCTCCAGCGTTGACTTTGGGAATGAATGGCTAATGATGATGGCTTGCGGTGAGCGCCCGTCAATGAGCCAGACGGCGCCACCGATGACGATGATAGCGACAATGATGCCAACCAATGTCCGTAGTACGTTCTTTGTTCTTCTTTTCATAATATAATATCCTTAAAATCAAACAGAAATAATTTGCCGAGGCTGCAAATGTACAATATTTTTAGACAAATCAGAGTTTTGACCTCAAAAAAGTCCCAAGTTTAATTCATTTTTCAAAAAGAATTGGGATTTCAAGCGATAACGGCAAAACTAGGCGGCGCCTCGGGTAAAAAAACGAATGAATTCTTTTTTTTCCGCTCGGGTTGGATAAATTCCTCACGCTCGACAATGAAAACAAGCTTTCATTGTTCTCGCTTAATCGGAATTTTGCACTATCTTTGCCCAAAAATGAGAAGTTGCCCATGAATGTGCATCAACAACAATGGCTCGAGGCAAACCGTGACTACGTGCAGCGCCTGAAGAAAGAACACCCCCTGCGGCAGCTGTTCTGGGAGTGTACCCTGCGCTGCAACATGGCGTGCCGGCATTGCGGCAGCGACTGCATGAAGGTGTCGTCGGTGCCCGATATGCCACTGTCCGACTTCCTGCCTGTGCTCGACGATGTGGCGGCGCACTGTGACCCCAGCCAAGTGCTGGTCAACACTGTGGGCGGTGAGCCGCTGGTGCGCCCCGACCTGATGGACTGCGGACGCAGCATCCGTGAACGCGGTTTCATGTGGGGCCTAGTGACCAACGGCATCGGGCTGGACCGCTCGATGGCCCGCGAGATGGCACAAGCCGGCATCAACACGCTGGCCATCGATGTAGATGGTACGCGCGAGGACCACAACTGGCTGCGCAACTCCACCACGGGCTTTGACCGTGCCATGGAGGCAGTGGAGGCGGTGCAAACCATCCCCCACCTCACCTGGGATGTGATTACCTGTGTCAACAGCCGCAATATCAACCGGCTCGATGAACTCAAGCATCTGCTGGTCGAGGCGGGCGTCACCCGATGGCGCTGCTTCACCATCATCCCGATGGGGCGCGCCGCCAACGACGAGAGCCTGCAACTCACCGATGAACAGTTCCGCGACCTGCTCAACTTCATTGTCGTCACCCGCCGCGAGGGCAAAATCAGGCTGAGCTATGCCTGCGAGGGTTATCTGGGCGCCTATGAAGGGCTCGTGCGCGACTACTTCTACAACTGCCAGGCCGGGCTGACGGTGGCCAGCGTACGCGCCAACGGTGACATCTCGGGCTGCCTGAGCGTACGCAGTGACTACCATCAGGGCAACATCTACCGCGACCGGTTCTGGGACGTGTGGGAAAACCGCTTCGAGCAGTACCGCGACCGCGAGTGGATGCGTCACGGCATCTGCCAGGACTGCGAGGCGTTCCGCTACTGCGAGGGCAATGGTTTCCACCTGCGCGACGAGCACGGCGACCTGATGCTGTGCCACTATAACCGACTGAAGAACATCAAACTCCAACCCCAATAATACCCAAGGCACTATGAAGAAGAGAAAGAACAAGAACAAGAAATCACTGACCGCCATGAGTGCAGTGGTCGCTGCCGGCCTCACGCCGGGCATTGCCCTCGTCTCGTCCGCCGCTCAACAGCCCAGGCTAGACGTGGAATATACTGCTGCCGACATGGTTTCGATCAACGGCGAAGTGATGGACTTTGACGAACTGTTTGACATGCAGCTAGGTGATAACGGAGATACCACCCAGAGCAAAAAACAGCAGGAACGGGCCATCCGCGATTCCATCTCCCGTGCCAACAAGAGCCATCAGAAGGTCTATGGCCCGCCACCTCCCAACAGGGTCAAGAAGGACCGGAAACGAGACAAAATCGATCAGGAAACGCGCGATAGGCAGATTGCTGATTCGATCGCGCAAGCCTACGAGAAGCGAACAGTGCTCGTCTATGGACCTCCCACTCCTATCAACATCGAAGAGATGAAAGCGGCTCACGATGCCGAAGTCAGGGAACGCGAAGAGCAAATGGAGCGTGCAATACTGCAGCAGGCCTACAACACCGCCCAAAGCGGGGACAAGGAGGGTGCCATTGAGAAGATTCAGTTCATTCTCATGGACTACTGTGCCAGTTTGGTTCAGGATGATGCCAAAGGTCTCCCCATTAGTCCCGACAGCCACTTTATCGATGACCTGAAGATGGATGACAGCCAGTTGGAGATGCTGAAGCAGAAGGTGGAAGACAGCTTTGACCTGATACTGGCCAACAACGAGCTGGGACAACTCACCTCCCCGAGCCGCCTGGCCAGGTACATCGTCGAGACCGCCTTGTCACGCCAGCAGCAGTAACGGGTAAATCACCTCGCGTTGCTCGGTGGAGAATGTTTAAAGTTTAATGTTTAATGAGGCATCCGCACTTCATTACACATTCTCCATTCTGCATTATGCACGGCTGAAAGCCGTTTTTAAACCTCGCGTTGCTCGGTGGATAGAGGTTAATGGATGATGTTTAATGAGGCATCCTGCCACTTCACTGAACCGGAAACAACGAGGCGCGGCCACAATCGGTGGTCGCGCCTCGTGTTGTCAGGTTAAACCTGTTTGAGGTTACTTGATGACCTTGGTAGTGGCGGTGGTGCCGTCACTGTAGGTGGTCACCTGGATGGTGAGGCCACGGGGATTGGTCACCTGCTGGCCAGCAACGTTGTAGTAACGTGTGCCGGTCACCTTCCTGCTAGCCGATACCTCGTTCACTGCAGTGTGGGGATAAACCTCGAGATAAACGATGTCACTCTTGTTGTTGATACCGTCAACCGTGTAGCTGACCTGGATACCGATGCGCCATGAGAACATGGGGTTGTCGCCCGTGTTGGTGCGGTAGAAGTAAACACGGCGCAGGTAGAAGTCCTCACCACTGTAGCCATAGGGGATCTCGGTCATGTCGGTATCGAAACCGTTCAGCTCGCCATAGGTGGCGTAGTCGAAGGTGAACAGCTCATCATTGTCGGTGAAGATGCTGTAAGTCAAGCAGTCAGGATCGAGCGGGTTGCCGTCAACATCCTCCAGGTTGATGTTGAAGTCAAAGCGCGTGTAACCGTCCTCACGGCCGCAGTCAAAGAACTCCAGAGCCTCGGGGTTGGAGGGAACAGCAGGAACAGCGTCGCTGAGGGGCGTCCAGGTCGAGCCCCACTCGATGGTAGCAAGACTGCCGTCATCGCTCCACACGCCGGCAAGACCAGTAGCCTCGCAGTTGTAGGGATAAGGCTTGTTCACGTCACCCTCGCTGTCCAGCAGCGTGATGGTACCATCCTCGGGATCAATGGCATAGGTCACTACTTCCTTGGCATCGTCGGCATAGAAATCAACCCAATAAAAGTCATCGCCCAAGTCGAGGACCATTGTTGAACCCCATGCCAGGACCAAGCCGTAGTCATACTCCTCGTTATAGGACACATACTGCCCCAGCGGCACACTGATGGTCTGGCCGTCTTCGCTCAGCTCACCATAGACCCATGCACCAACGCCCTCGCCATAGCACAAGGGATCCTTGATGTAAACCGTCTGACCGTCGTCGGCGTATACCACCTTGACGCGGCCCATCTGAGCTGAAGCCTCGTAGCCATAGAAGCTCACCGTCACCATCTCGCCGGCGCGGGCATAGGTCACCATGGTGCCCTCGGGCTGCTCGGTGATGATGTCCACTTGGCTCGGGGCCCTGAGGGCCGTGGCATGAGCCGTCTTGTCTATCGGGCGATAGGCATTGCCTGCCGATTTCACTACTGCCGACGCACTGACAGCGACGGCCACACTCATGATAAGTAATGCTAATTTCTTCATACGCTAGTTTTGTTGATGTTTAAATAATATAGTGATGCAAATTTAGTGATTATTTTAGAATAATTGCTCAATTTAATAAAAAAAGTATTAGCTTTGTGGTCGCAATAATAACATTCTAACAAAAACCCAAATGACGATGAAACATCTTATCAAAACATCTGTGTTCCTGTTGGCGTTGATGCTGCCCCTGGCAGCCATGGCTTATGACTTTGTTATTGACGGTGTGTATTACACCTCTGACTTGTGGGGCGACTATGTGATGGTCAGTGACCAAGGCGCAGACGGAGGGCATTACAGCGGCAATGTGACAATTCCCGCTTCGGTCACCCATGAAGATACGACCTATCCAGTTAGCAGAATCAACGCTTATGCCTTCAGTAACTGTGCTGATCTTACCGGCGTAACCATTCCCGCCTCGGTTACCGAAATCAGCGACCATGCGTTTGAGAATTGCACAAGCTTGGCAGCGGTGGAACTCCCTGAGAAACTTACCGAAATCGGTTCAGCCGCATTTGAAGGCTGCACATCATTCACCCGGATTGACATCCCAGCAAGCATCACCAAACTAGGAATATGGTCCTTCCAGAACTGCACCAACCTGACCGACGTGTATTGCCACATCACCGACCCGTCGCAGGTGGACTTCGGCTTCAATTCCTTTGCCCTGGAGGATGAGAACTACGCTCCGCGCACGCTCCACGTCCCTGCAGGCACGGTAGAAGCCTTTAAGAATGCCGGATGGGGTGATTATTTCGGCAACATCGTTGAGATGTAACTTAGGCTCATCTCGCGTAAAAGGCACACCCACGGGCCAACGCATCGTAGCAGCCATCACCTGGATTTCTGGTGAAAAAAATCAGTTTTTCACCAGAAATCGTTATCTTTGCACATTCAACCTGATAATTACCACACTATGATGGAAACCTTAAACGACTTTTTCACGACACTGAGCGGCTACCTGTGGGGATGGCCCATGATTATATTACTGTTGGGGACGCACATCTACCTCACCTTCAGGCTGGGAGTGCCTCAACGCAAGCTACTGACGGCCATCAAGCTGTCGGTCAGCAAAGATAAAGATTCCACGGGCGACGTATCGCAGTTCGGAGCACTGGCGACGGCGCTGGCAGCGACCATCGGCACAGGCAATATCGTGGGTGTGGCCACGGCGGTAGCCCTGGGAGGACCGGGGGCCGTACTGTGGTGCTGGTTGTCGGGCGTGTTCGGCATGGCGACAAAATACAGTGAGGGCCTGTTGGCCATCAAGTACCGCGTCAAGGCCGAGGACGGCCGCATGCTGGGAGGCCCGATGTACGCACTGGAGCGTGGCCTAGGATGGAAATGGCTCGCCGTGCTGTTCGCCTTGTTCACGGCATTGGCCTCGTTTGGTATCGGCAACACAGTGCAGGCCAATGCCATCTCGACCATAGCCAACGAGTCCTACGGTATCCCCGTGTGGCTCACGGGTGGAGCCGTCTGCGTACTGACTGGCCTGGTGCTGCTGGGCGGTATCAAGAGCATCGCCCGCGTGTGCGGTGCGTTGGTACCGTTCATGGCGTTCTTCTATGTGCTGGGCTGCATCTACATTCTGATTGTCAACGGTCAGTACGTCTGGCCCGCCATCAAACTCATCTGTGAATCGGCTTTCACGGCCAAGGCTGCCGGTGGCGGCTTTGTAGGCACCACGGTCATTATCGCAGCCCGCATGGGTATCGCACGCGGACTGTTCAGCAACGAGTCAGGTCTGGGTTCCGCGCCCATCGTGGCCGCTGCGGCCCAGACGCGCAACCCCGTGCGACAGGCGCTGGTGTCCTCGACAGGCACTTTCTGGGATACGGTAGTCATCTGCGCCTTCACGGGCCTGGTTATCGTCAGCTCAATCCTCGCTTACCCCGATATCAGCAGCACCGACGGTGCCGCCCTGACCAAGGCCGCTTTCTCCAAGATTCCCTATGTGGGCACGCCGCTGCTGTCCTTCGGCCTGCTGACCTTCGCCTTCACCACTATCCTGGGATGGTGCTACTATGGTGAACGCGCCGTCGAGTACCTCAAAGGCAAGCGCTGGATGCTGGCCTACCGCATCCTGTTCGTCATCATGGTATTCATCGGCAGCATCATCAGCCTCGATGTCGTGTGGAACGCAGCCGACTGCATGAACGCCCTCATGGCGATTCCCAACCTCGTCGCCCTGTTGCTGCTGAGCAACGTCATCGCGCGTGAGACCAAGCACTACCTCTACGGCAACCGCCTGGACGACCACGCGAAAGACCAGACAGACAACATTATATCATAAATTCAAAACGAGAAAATAATGGATATATTTGACTATACCGATGATCTCGAATTCCTAAAAGATTTCTATCACCTGCAAGGTAAGGATATCGAGTGGGCCGTCATTGAGGAAGCCGATGAGGACAACACACAGGACAACAAATTAAAGCCTGGACTCGTCATCAAGGACAGCAGCATATATGTCAATTTGTTTGACCGCAAATTACAGAAATCCATCCGCTTAGGTAACTATTCACGGAAAGCCTATCCCGCAAACAAAGAAATTGCAGGGAAGAATGGTGAGTATGCTATATTGGTCGCCAAAGAAGACCAATCCAAGCAGATTATCCTCCCCGTCAGCTTCGTCCTGGACATTCATCGCGAGTGCTGGTATGGCGAATGGATGGAAACAGAGATAATGAGCATATAGGCCATAGGCCAACCCGAAGAAAAAACAATCTTAAATCGCTATATATTATACTGTTGAATATAGCCTGATAATTTTTTTCCCGAAAAAGCCTTGCCAGTTCGGGAAAAAGAAGTACTTTTGCAGCCGGGTAAGTCCTACACGGCCAGCTCCCTCCTAATCCCCCAGGTCTTGACCGAAGCAAGGGTAACGAGGTTGTAGCGGCGCGCTGTAGCTCACTTGCCCTTTTTTTGTACCCTAATCTAAAGCTCGCTTTGCTCGCTGCATAAAGGATAAAGGATAATGTTTAATGAGGCATCGGCATGCCATTAAACATTATCCTTTAAGCATTCTGCACGCACCCTCGTGCGCTAATCACCGGAGCATGTCGCGGACCTCGTCGAGGTTGCCGTCGTTGGGCGACGGGGTGACACCCAGCAGATAGCACAGCAGTGAGTAAACGCAGACGTTGCGGAAGCGGTCAGGCTTCTCGTAACCTACCTTGAAGTCGGGACCGATGGCACGGAAGCCGACCTGCATGTCGGAGGAAGTGTGGTCAAAGCCGTGGCTGCCGCGCTGCTTTTTGGACGGTTTGTCGGCAAAGAGCCAGCCTACATCGGGCATCACGACCACATCACCCATATTGGGGTTGGTACCGTATCCCAGGTAAGCGGGTACATCGGTGCGTTTCCAAGCCCTGATGTGGTCCACTGCCTGCAGGGCCTGGCAGATGGAGTCGATGTACTGCGGCGCGCTGGCATAGATGAGCGTGGGATAATCGTTGCAGAAACGTTCATACCACCGCTTGGGAAGCAGGTCGTCGATGTCCACAAAGCGCTTGGGATCGACGCTCGTCATGCCGTGGTCACCAGTGATGATGAGATTCACCTTGTCGGCGATGGGCAGCAGCTGGATGCGCGCCCACAGCTTGCTCAGCAGCAGGTCCATGTCCTCAACAGCGCGGCGCGTGAGGCGGTTCATCGGGCCGTAACTGTGGCCGCTGCGGTCAGGTTCTTCAAAGTAGGCCATTACCAGGTGGGGACGCTTGTCCTCGGGCATCGACAACAGGCGGATGATTTCGTCAACACGTCCGGGATAATCCAGTTGCTGCGTCTGGTAGTCGCGCCAGTAGGTAGGACATTCGCCTTGAACGGCGACATCGCTGCCCACCCAGAAGACCGTCGCTGTCGGCACGCCCTGGTGCTTGGCAGTCAGCCACACCGGGTCGCCGCCGTAGTAGCGTCCGTCGGCACGTGTCACCTTGTTGCCCAGGGAGAATTCCACGCCATTTTCACGGTCCCAAAAGGTGTTGGCAATAATGCCGTGGTGGTCGGGAGTGAGCCCCGTTGCCAGCGTGTAGTGGTTAGGGAAGGTCTTGCTCGGGAACGAGGGTTGCATCACGGCCTTGACGCCCTCGCGTGCCAGCTGGTTCATGAACGGCACGTCGTAGGTGTCCAGATAGTCCCAACGCAAGCCGTCGAGCGAGATAATCACGGTGTAGTTGTCACGACCGGCAGCCCACACTTGCAGTGACGCCACCATCAATAATCCAAGAAGCAATACTCGTTTCATCATCATTCTAAATGCTTATTAATCGTGCTACAAAGATAGCAGGAATCCCGCATACGGGCAACTGTTATGTCATGAAAAAGCATAAAGAGGGAGCGACCATCAAGGCCGCCCCCTTTACAAATTCATGTGTTGAAATGTAATCGCTTAGTAACGGGACTCAGAAATTTAGTGAAAATTGTCTCTTTCCGTTACTCGGCCTTCTCGTGCGAGAAGTATACACCATTGGACATCTGCGGAGTGCCGTTGAAAGTCTTGCGCACACCGATTATCGACAGCTTGTCGCCAACCTCGATGCCGAGAGCCTCGAACAAGCCCTTGCGGTTGTCGCCGGTAGCACCCCAACCGGGATAGCAGCCATAGACATAGATGCTGTTGGTGTCATCCTCCAGATAGACATTACCGTATACGGGGTTGTCAATCGCGGTGATGGTACCGGAGATCATGTAATAGGTATCGGGATCGTCCTCCAGATCGAGGAACTCGTCGATGGTGATGGGAGTTACAGTCTTGCTGTCCTCGAGAACGGCGCCACCCATTTGCGGGGAGCCCTTGTACTCAGCACGTTTGCCCACGAGGGTAACGACGTCACCAGCCTTCAGGCCAGCAGCCTCAAAGTCACCCGGGGCACCGATGCCATAAACGTAGGTCTCGCCCGACCAGTCACGCACGTACACGTTGCCATAGGCGGCCTTAGCTACACTGGTAATCACACCGGTGATGCGATACTGGGTCTCACCTACCTCGGCCTCCAGGAACTCTGCGATCGAGCAATCTACAATTGCACCCTTCTGGTTGATAACAGCCACAGCGGTATATTCCTTACCACTGTCGTCGGTGGTCTTGAACGTTACCTCACAGCTGCGGTCACCAGCGGGGTTGGCGTTAGCATGGAACACCACAACGGGCTCCGAGCCGCCAGTTACCGACACGATACCCAGCCAGTTCTTGTCCTCTTCGGGGATCTCAACCGAAATGCCGTTGTTGGTCTTGCAGCTCAGGTTGACCTTCACATTGCCACCCTCCTTAGGAATGAGGGCATCCTCGGGGTCATAACCCTCGACCTTAACGAGCGACTTCTGGATTTTGATAACGGTCACGTCAACCAGCTCTACAGTACCATTATACACGGTCTTGGGACCCTCAACGGTGACGATGTCGCCCTCCTCGAGGCCCAGGCTGGAGAAGTTCTTGGTCTGGCCCTTGGCGTCGAGCGTACCATAGATATAAACCTCGCCGGTCTCATCAACCAGATACCAGTTACCATAGATGGTGTTGCTGATGCGAGTCACGGTACCGGTCACGCGGTAGGTCTTGCTCTCGGGACCCTCAATGACCTGGGCACAGGTGGCTACGCTAACGGTAGCGAGGCCCTGGATCACATTGATGGTCTGCTTCTTGTCGGCACAAGCGACGTGCAGCACGGCAGTGCGGCCGTCGGGGGTAGCGGGAGCGGTGAAGGTCACCGTGGTCTCACCAGCGCCACCACTCATCGGGCTGACGGTCAGCCAAGCGGGGAGTTCAGCCTCGTCAAACGACCAAGCCTCTTTGGCTTTAACGATAATCGTGTTGGAACCGCCGGCCTCGTCGATGCCCACGTAGGACGACGAAACCTGGATCTCATCGAGCAGCGTCAGCGCATTATCATCAGAGCAAGACGACAGCAGGGCAACCAGTGCAAAAAACGAAATAAAATATCTCAGTTTCATAATATTGTCTTTGTCTTTAGGAATTAGTTGAAGATGTACTTGATACCGATGGAGGCGTTCCAGCACTGACCGATGGCCTTGTTGGGAACAAAGGTCTTGGTGTCGCCATTGATAGCAGGATTGGTCGAGAAGGTGGGATAACCCTGAGCGTCGATGCCCTCATACTTGAGCAGACGGGGGTCGCTACCGATTTCAGGATTCAGATACTTGCTCACGCCCCAGCTCGAGTTGAAGAGGTTGAGCACGTTCTTCACGTCGAAGCTCAGCTGCAGGGTGTGCTTTGCACCGCACACGCGTACCGAGAAGTCATGCTTGTAGCTCAGGTCAACACGGTGTACCCAGGGGCTGTACAGGCTGTAGGGCTCTGCATACTCGCCCTGATGGTTCTTCAGAGTCTTGTTATTGTGAACATAGTCCATGAAGCGGTTCTTGCTGTCGTTGTTGACGAAGCGGAACTCGCCGTTCTCAACCTGTGCATCGGTGGGGATGTACATGGCGTCGTAGTTGTAACCGTCACCGTTCATGTCGTTGTTCATCATGTAGGAGTACTTGTAGCCGCCGCGCCAGGTCTCATAGATCAGGCCGTAGTGGTTACCGCTCTTGTCATGACCAGTTGCCGAGAAGACGAAACGGTCGGGAGTCACATACTGCGAGTTGTGCAGCTTGATGTTGTTGGGACCCTCAACGGTGGGAACATAGGTGAAGGCGCTCTCAGCAGCCGAACCGGGCATACCGGTAACCTCCTTGTTCACGGTGTGGGTGTAAGCGGCCATCAGGCTCAGCCAGTCAACAGGACGGGCATTGACGGTCACGTTGGCAATCCAACCATAACCACGGCTGGTGTTCTCCAGAACGAAGGCCTTGGTGCCACGACGGAAGTTGTCGGGGAAGATGGGACGGTTGTCAGCACCGTTGAAGCGGGCATAACCACCCACGCCGGGCATGCTCCAGTCACTGATGCTGGCAGCATTGATGTTGCGGTTGAAGATACCCTCAACAGTCACGCTGAAGGGGAACGAAACGGGGATGTTGTAGTCAACAGCCAGCGAGCTCTTCCATACCATCGGCATCTTGAACTTGGGATCAACTGCCGAGATCGAGCTGGGAACGGTACCCATGTCAGAGGTTACATTCTCGGGATAGCCCATGCTGATGAGCTTGTCGCGCAGAGCGGCAATCGTGGCCTTGCCAGTGGCGTCGGTCACCAGACCGCCGGCAAACTGGCTCATGTCGGTATTCTTGCTGTTGAGCTGTGCCTGATACTGTACCAGACCACCGTTGGTGGGCATGTTGGTGAAGAATACCAGGGGCAGACGGCCCGAGAACAGACCAGAACCACCACGCACCTTGAGAGCCTGGGTGCCAAATACGTCCCAAACGAAGCCCACGCGGGGTTGAACGATCAGGTTGCTGCTCGGCCACTTACCGGTGTCGATGTGGCGAACGTTACCCTTCTTGTCGTAGTAGTCCAGCGCCAGGATGGCGTTGTTGGTGATCAGGTCACCATTGTTGAAGAACAGACCGTCGAGGCGCAGACCGTAGGTCAGCTTGAAGTTACGGGTCATGTTCCACTCGTCCTGCAGATACAGGCCAGCCTTGTTGAACTGCACGCGGGCAGCAGGCTTGGTCTCGCTACCGTAACCGTAGGTCAGGCAGACTACCTCGGGGATAGCACCGCTGATGAAGTCATCCACGCTGTTGTAGCGGTAGTAACCGGTACCATTACGCATGTACTGGTTGTCGGCCATCTGATGCTCAAAGGTGAGACCACCCATGAACTTATGGTTACCATAGTACCAGGTCACGTCGTCACGAAGGTTCCAGATGGTGTTGTGAACGGCGTTGTTCCAGGTGAAGAGCTCATAACCCAGAGCCATGTAGTTGTCCTTGTTGCCATATTCATCGGTCATCGTGATGTCGATGAAGGGGAACTCGCTCGAGTTGCTGGCGCGGATATCGTCCAGCTTGGAGTAGGTTGCCAGGAACTCGTTCGACAGGTTGTCGGTCAAACGGCTGTTCAAGTTGGCAGCGAAAGAGTGTACCAGGTTGTCCATGCCATACATCGAGTTGGCAAACGAGAAGGAGTACTGCGATACACGGGCATTGGCCATACGGGTACCACCGTCCATCGAGGTAGCGTTGGGGTTGGACCAGTAGCGGTTCTTGGTGTAGTTATAACGCAGTGACAAGTGGTGGTCGTGGCTGATGTTCCAGTCCAGACGGGCGAGAATCTTATAGTTGTTCTCGTCGGCTGGGAAGTTGGTGTAAGAACCCGTGTCATAACCATACTTGCCCATCACGTGCTCGCTCACGCGGGCCAGGTCGCGCAACGTGGTGCGCGAGATAAAGGCGTCAGCATTGCCGACACCGTTCTCTGATGCACGCCAGCGGTTAACGATGGTCGGCTGCTTGGTCATCTCACCGTTCACGAAGAAGAACAGCTTGTCCTTCCAGATCGGGCCGCCCAGGGTGAAACCGTAGGTGGTTACCTGGTCCTTCTCACGGGCCGAGGAAATCTGGAAACGCTCAACAGCGTCACCACGCATGTTCTCGTTGCGGTGGAAGATGTAGGCACTGCCACGGAAGGTGTTGGTACCGCTCTTGGTAACGGCGTTGACACCACCACCGATGAAGTTGGTCTGACGCACGTCGTAGGGCGAAATCACTACCTGCATCTCCTCGATAGCCTCGATCGAGATGGGGTTACCGCCACCAGGCAGGTTGTCGCTCAGACCGAAGTTGTTGTTGAAGTTTGCACCATCGACCGTGAAGTTGGCCAGACGACCATCGGTACCGGCAAAGCTCATGCCGTTACCACCGTAGGGCGACAGGCGGGTCACATCGGTCAGACTGCGCGTTACCGTAGGCAGGCTGCTGATCTGGGCGCTGTTGATGTTAGTGGCAGCACCGGTCTTCTCGGTCCTGAACTTGGTAGCCTCGGAGGTGATGACCACCTCGCTCAGCGTGTTGGAGCCAACACTCATGTCAACGCTCAGGTCGTAGGTCTCGGCCAGCTGCAGCGTTACATCCTCGATCTGACGAGTCTGATAGCCGATGTAACTTACAGTAACCGTGTAGGGACCACCGGGACGCATACCACGCATGGTGTAGCGGCCGTCGATGTTGGTAACGGCGTTGTACTTCGTGCCCGAGGGCGTGTGCAACGCGGTAACCGTAGCGCCAATCAGCGCCTCATGGTTTTCATCGGTCACAACACCCGAGAGAGCCGAGGTCGTCACCTGGGCACTTGCCGACAATGCTACAACGAACATTGCCACCAAAGCCAAAAGCTTAACTGTTCTCAACATACAAAAACTTGTTTTAATGGATGAAAAAATGATGAATTATTAAAAAATTGATTGGTTTGATTGTTTTCTATAAAAGAAAATCGCGCCACATTAGCGGGGTACTCCCCATCTAGTGTGACGCGTGTGACGCTGTATACCCCCTCTTGCAGCGGGTTGTAGAACTGGCTTGCTGCCTCTCCGCTACAAGTTATCCTGAAAGGTATTCCCAATGAATAAACTGACATTTTCTTAAAGTTCTGCCTTCAATTCGGGTGCAAAGGTAGTCATTTTTCCCCATACTACCAACAACATTTCATAATAAATTATCAACAACCCGATGAATTAGTTGAGTCAGTAGCTGTTAGCCACTTGCAGGCGATGCCGGGATGAAAGCACCTAACCGAAAACCATAGCATCTTACCGGCTCACCGTGAGGCCATGGGCATGAAATCCAGGGGCCTCAGTTTTTCTTGACGCGGTCGGGGTGCTGGGCAATGAAGGCTTTCCAGGATTTGGCGCCCTTGCCGGTGAAGGGCTTGCTGCGCTCGTAGAAGTGGCACAGGGCGGCAGCCAGGGCATCGGTGGCATCGAGCAGGGCGGGCATCCGCGACTCGTCGATGTTGAGAATGCGCTGCAGCATCATCGCCACCTGCTCCTTGCTGGCGGCGCCATTGCCGGTGATGGCCATCTTGATTTTGCGCGGCTCATATTCGGTGATGGGAATCTCACGGTTGAGGGCTGCGACCATCGCCACACCCTGGGCACGTCCCAGCTTGAGCATCGACTGCACGTTTTTGCCATAGAACGGGGCCTCGATGGCCATCTCGTCGGGCAGATACTCCTCGATGACACCGCTCACGCGCTCATAGATGTGCCGCAGCCTCATGTAGTGGTTCTCCATGCGGCTGAGCTGCAACACGCCCATGACGATGAGTTCGGGCGTCTTGCCGTTGATGCCCAATAGCGCATAGCCCATCACATTGGTGCCGGGGTCAATGCCGATGATGATATTCTCGTACTGCCTCTCCATTTTCTTACTGCAAAGTTACCATTTTTCCCCCATTCTACCAAAAAATGAGCGACGATATAGCTGCCGGCCCCAACCTTAAAAAAACTTGGAAACGATATAGCTGCCAGCCCTAGTCGGCGTCATTTTTTTTAAAACTACGAATTTCGCTAATTAAACTAATGAATTCTGGCTTCGCAAAGTAATCAATTCGTAAGGTTCGTGTAATTCGTAGTTTTAACCCATTGATGGGCCAACTGCTATATCACGGCCAAAAACTTTCAGGGCCAACGCCCATATTGTTTCTAAAGATTTAATGCAGACAGCTCTTTGTCCTGCTATCGGTGGCGTATTGCAGAATAAAAACGGCTGCATTGTTGGACAAACGGAAAAATATGCCTACATTTGCCACAGCAATAACTAAATCTCGACTCAATGATGAAAAGGACCCTGACATCAACCATGATTGTGCGCTGTGCCCTGCTGCTGGCAATAGCAGCGACATGCCTGACCACGAGAGCCCAGGACAGGGAACAACAGTTTGTACAGCTGGACTTCTATGAAGACACCGCAGCGCTCTATCTCCGCAACCACATTGACCGCAGCCTGGCCACAAGAGGCAATCCGCGAAAAGTGCTCAAGATGAACCGCCTGTGGGAGGACAAGATGTACTGGACCGACGGCGTCCACGTTTATAGCAGTTATTATGACGAAGACGAACGCCAGCTCATGGTCTTCCATGAGCCTCCCTATCCTGGCCACGACCGCACCACCCAGGCCGTTTCCTTTCCCGTCAAGGGCGGCAAACTGACCGCCAGGAGCCCCGAGGATGGCCGTTTCACCCTTGAACGCATCGGCGGCTACACCATGCTGGTCCAGCGCAATGCTGGAGGCACGCCCGTGAAGGCTTACTATGCAATCTCCAGCGGCGACTACCACCACGGCAAGTGGACCGTGTTCATGCACTACCTGCTGATGGGCAACTACCTTAATCCCCAAGCCCCTGAAGAGTGCAACAACGTGTTCGACGTGAATATGCCCTACTATGATCATGCCGAATACAGCCATGACCCCGGCATCTACACCTATCATGCCGAGCCCGACTCCCAGTACATTCTGCTATCTTATGGCGGCGGACGTGTCAGCAGGGGCAAGCCCGGTTATGAGCACAGCACGCTGAATGGTGCTGGCGGCCGCGGCGCGATCATGGGGCCCATGCTATGGCAGGTCACGCCTTCGGTCGACGGTGTGACAGCCATCATCGTCCACGATCAGCCTTACGTCGCCCACATGCCGGGCATCGGACAAGAGGGCGACACAGTGAGCCTGCCCAAACTGCAGACGCCATTCCAGGACATCCCCGGCAAGTGGCCCATGGCCTCGGTCATTCCGCTGACCCACACTATATTGAAAATCTGTCCCAAGGAGGTGCTCACCCTCATGCGCGGCGAGATCTATGCCCGCCACGGCGACACCTTCAGGGATCCCGAGACGCAGCGCTACTTCGACGCCCAGCCCTGGTACAGGAAATCGGGGCGGGCGGTCACGCTCACCGACCTGGAACGCTTCAATTACCAGCTCATCAAGCAAGTGGAGGCCTCCAAGCCGTAATCATCCTATCCGTTTTTTTTACATTCATCTCTTAAAACCCGACCCATCATGAAGATCCAGTTCTTTTCACTATTGACGATGGCAACCATCGCATTCAGCATCAATGCCCAGGGCTATCAGCAATTCATCGGCAGGTGTGACGATGATGCATATGAAGCCAAAAATGTTGCAACAGCCGGCATTGCCGACTACATGAGCCAGCGGACCGCTCCAGCACAAGTCTTGCCTGCATCCAAGTTCCTGCTCGATGAACGGTACTGGACCGACGGCGTTTACACCTTTATGACTTATGATGAGGGGGATGGCGACATCGGCATGAGTTTCTACATGATCAGCGAGCAGCCGCTTGAGGACTTCGACTACATCGGTGCAATGGTCGTTAAAAACGGAAAAGTGATCGTCGAGGACAAACCCAATGCCCAGGTGAGCATCGAGAAGCTGGGAGGCCAGATCATGCTGGTGGAGCGCAACCCCCAGGGAGTACCTGTCAGGGCATACTACAACCTGGCAGGCCGGGAGGAACTGGACCATACCTATGTGGGGATGTTTGCCAACTACATGCTCATGGGCAAATATGTCACGCCCGACGGCACCAGTGCCGTCTTCGGCCCCAACATGCCGGGCTACAACCTCAGTGATTACCTGCATCGGGATCCTGGTTTTGTGGCCTACCATATCGATGGCAAGGGCCGCGTGGTGCACATCCTCTACGGTGGCGGGAGAATTAGCCGCGGGGACCCCAATAGCCCCAACTACAACAAGAATGTACCGGGCGGCGGTGGCGCTGGAGCAATGACTGCCCCCATGCTCTGGGATCTCGTGCACACTGCCACGGGGATGAACGTGACCATTGTCCGTGATGAACCCACGGCCGACCACTATCCCGACTTTGGCGGGACAGGCAAGACCTTCAGCCTGCAGTTCGTGCAGTCGCCCTTCGAGGGCATTCCTGGACGGTGGGCTTTTACCTCGGTCATCCCCTTGTGCCACACCCTCCTCGAGATGTACCCCAAGGAGGTGCTCACGCTCATGCGCGGCGAGATCTACGCCCGCCACGGCGACACCTTCAAGGACCCGAAGACGCAGCGCTATTTCAACGCCCAGCCCTGGTACAAGAAATCTGAGCAGGCCGTCACGCTCACCGACCTGGAGCGCTTCAACTACCAGCTCATCAAGCACGTCGAGTCCACCAAGAAGTGAGGATTCCCGCCCGCCACACACCACAAAAAACGCCCACCGTCAAGGATGGGCGTTTTTCTTGTAGGATAAGACCGGTGATTACCAGGCACTCGTCAGCAGGTAGTCGATGAGTCGGGCAACGTCGCCGATGGCGACTTCTCCGTTCTGGTCACAGTCGGCATTGGCCTCGTTGACGGGCAGTCCGGCCAGCAAATGGTCGATCAGCAGCGAGGCGTCGGTGATGTCGATGCTGCCGTCGGCGTTCACGTCACCGCGCAGGACGGGCGTCCAGCGGTCCACCACCAGAATGCCCTGGCTCAGGTAGAGCGTCAGGTTGTACTTGCCCGTTGCCACCCTGAAGGCGTTCTCGCCAGCCACCACGGGAAGCGGCGTACCCAGGCGAGCCTCGGTGATGAGGAAGTTGTTGCTCGTGGCACCCATGCGGTTGGCGGCAATCTCGCTCCATGCGGTGGCACTCGAGGCCAGCGCGGTCGAGAAGCTGAAGAAGCTGTAGCCGCCGTAGGGATCGACAAAGTTGATGGTAGCGGTGTACTTCTCACCGTTGGTGGTCGTCATCTGGTAGCCGTTGTTGGCAGCCCACCCCGTGGAATTGATGTTACCCAGCACATAGACCTTCTCGTAGCTGGCGGCTCCTGCACCGGCATACCGCTCGGTCACGTCGACGTAGGTGTCGGCAGCGGCATACTTGAAGGTGGTCAAGTCGCTGTTGGGATACAGGAAGAAGGCGTCACGGTCGACGGTGATGTCGGCCGTCTGGTTCTCGAAGCCGAACTCGCCGTTGTTGAAGTTGAACGACACCTCATCGGCATCGACATGCAGGCAATACCACTCGATGTCGTTGACCTTGACCTTGTTCAGGTCGCTGATGGCCACGCCAGGCCAAGTGGTACCCGTCACGCTGCCCTCACTGGTCCACGCCCAGATGTGGGCACCGGCCATCGAGCTCTTGACATAGACGTTGATGCCCGTGGTGGTGGCATCGGTGATGGTATAGATGTAGTGCTCCACGTTCTCGACCTGGTCGCCGTTGAGCACGCCCACGCGCAGGGTGGTGTTCTCGCTGAAGGTCATCGAGGTCGAGGTGGTGATGGTGGCGCTGGAGGGGGTGGGCTCGCTGCCGTCGGTGGTATAGACGAGCGTCGTGCCGCTCTTGCTGGGCGCTACGGTAAGGTCCACGCTGCCCACATAGTTGCCGGCGGCCTTGCTCACCACGGGATAACCCAGGATGCTGCCGTCCTTGGCCACATGCTGCCAGTCGATGCCCTCGCTGATGAACAGGTTGTAGCCGTCGCCGCCCTGCACCAGGGTATAACCTGCCGGGGTGCCGTTGAACACGGCGCCGCCCACCTGCAGATAGAGGTTGCCGCGGGTGCCCTCGGTCTCGAGGATGTAGCCACCGCTGCTCTCCTGCTGGGTGAGGATGTCACTCTGGTTGTGGATGCCGGCGGCACGGCGGGCCTTGATGCAGTTGTTGATCTCATCGGTATACACCAGGTAGTGCTTGTAGAAGATACACGGCGTGCCGGGCATGGTCAGAATAAACGCGTTGGCAGGCATGACGTTGGTCTTCAGGCAGTCGTAGTTGGTGTTCTGGCCCGTGTCGTGATTGTCGACGAAGGTCACCGAGTAGCGCTGATAGTTCTTGTCGGCAGCCAGGCCCTTGTCGCTCAGGGCGCTCCAGTTGCCGGCGGCAAAGGCGCTCTGCAGCGGGTACTTGAGGGCGAAGTCAAACACGGCGGTCTGGATGCGGCCGTCCTGCTTGGTCTCGTTCAGCCACCAGCGCAAGGTCTCGGCATTGCCGTCCCAATACTCGCCCACCGAGAAAGTGGGTTCGGAAGCCTTGTTGTACAGGCCCACGTAGTAGCCGGCATAGCCCTTGCACATGTCATAACGGAAACCGTCATACCCCAGTTCCTTCAACACGTACTGCTGGTAGGTCTTGACATTCTGCTGCACATTGGCGCTGGTGTGGTCCAGGTCACGGCTGCCGTCGAAGTTCTCGCCCTCGTCGGCAGCACCTGTCGGGGCATAGCCCGAGCCCACACACTCATCGTTGCTGCAGATGTCGGCGAGCGACCAGGTCATGCTGTAGGTCTCACCGGTCACGGGGCCAGTCACGGTCTCGTTGGGGAAATCCACCCACCCGTTCTTGCCGCTCTTGTGGTTGATGACCATATCCATCAGCACACTGGTGTTGTGGGCATGGAAGGTGTCAATCATCGTGCGCAGCTGCGACTCGGTGCCGAAACAGGTGTTGTGCTTCAGCCAGTAGACAGGCATGTAGCCCATGCTCTCGGCGGTGCCGTTCGCATCGACGCTGCCCGAGTTGGGCACCCACACGATGTCGAAGTACTGGCCCAGTTCCTGCACGTTGTCGTTGAGGTTGGCCCAGCGCGTGGGCTTGTAGCTGTCCCAGTAGAAGCCCTGGAGCATCACACCACCGTACATCCCAGGCCAGCCCTTTCCGGCGACAGGCGTGCTGCCTCCCTCACGGGTGATCACGCAAGTGAGGGCATTCAGGTCAACGGTGAGCGTATAGGTGCCAGCGGGGATACGGAACGACACATCGACGTCCTCGCCGAACTGATTCAACGGAATCGTCTGGCCCAGCGTCGTTGAGGTCACCCAGTAGTTGCCCTCGCTCACGGGGGAGAGACGGTAAGGCAGGATGCCGTTCCAGTCTTCGCTGCTGCCGGACAACTTGGTCGTAAACGAGAAATAACTCACGTTGGCATCTTCCTCCGACCACTCGCCGTTGAAGGTCACCTGGGCGGTGAAGACGTTACCGCCAGCCGAATTCATCTCGACGCCTACCGAGGGATCCCAACTGTTGCCCTGGGCTTCACCCAGGATGTAGAGATGACCGGTCAAGGGATTGATGGGCTCGCCACCATTCTCATTGAAGATCCTGAAACGCTTGTTGATGGTGTCAAACGTGAAGGTGTAACTCGTGCCGTTACCCGTGATGTAGTAAGCACCTTCGGGACTCTTCTGGGTAGGAATCCACGTGTCATTGGCCGAGACCGCCTGATTACCGCCGCCTTGCGGGCCATAGCGGTAATTGTTGTTGAACGTCTCCCAATCATCGGTCGATGAAGCCTGGTTATCGGCAAACACAAAATACACCTTGCCGCTAACGGTCGTCGTCAGGTAGTACGTGCCGTCGGCCTTGGCGTTCATCCGGACACCGCCGGCAGGGTTCCACCCACCGAACGGCCCATCGCCCACGATATACATCTGGGCGCTGGCCTGCAGTGTCAGCAACGACACCACAAGCGCTAGAAGTAATCTAAACGTCTTTTTCATATTCTTGGTTTTATAGCTAGTGTTTGGTTATTCCGATGGTGACGGGCTCTGAGCCCCATTTTCCTTTAGCGTCTCCAAAATTACTGATTTCTAGCCACATCATAAATACACTGCCGCTTTATCCAAGTCCAAAAACAACGCAAACGATTGCACGGCCGCTTGAATTTCAGCCGATTATTCACCCGAACGCAATTCATGGCAATAGTCCATTATCCGCTACATCTAAAACAACTCTCAAACATACTAAAACCTAAAAAAAAAGTTATCTTTGCAACATTGAACACAACATGATAAAAACCGAAAGGCTATGAAACATCTCATCCACACAATCATGCTGATGCTGGGCCTGATGCTGCCGACCACAGCCCTGGCCTATGACCTCGAGGCCGATGGCATCTACTACAATATCAACGGCCAGAATGCCACCGTGACCAGCGGCCCCATCTACTATAGCGGTGATGTGGTCATTCCCGCAGCTGTCACCCACAACGACAAGACGGTCAATGTGACCGCTATAGGCAACTCGGCTTTCCGCAACTGCACCGGCCTCACCAGCATCACCATCCCCAACACGGTCACCGAGGTGGGCGAACATGCCTTTGCGGGGTGTACCGAACTTGACAGCGTTGACATCGGCGATATCGCTGCCTGGTGCAGGATTGAGTTTGCCTCCAGCCTGTCTAATCCGTGCTATTTTGCCCACCGCCTGTTCCTGGACGGTCAGGAGATCACCCAAGTCGCCATCCCCGATACCGTAACCGCCATCGGTTCCCATGTGTTCTCGGGCTGCTGGGCCCTTAACAAGGTCACCATTCCCAGCACGGTCAACGCCATCGGGGTATCGGCATTCAGCAACTGCCCCGCGCTCACGAGCATCATCGTGGCCGACGACAACCCCACGTTTGACTCACGTGACGGCTGCAACGCCATCATCGATAGCGCCACGGGCACCCTGATTGCGGGCTGCCAGGCGACCACTATCCCTGCCACAGTCAAGGCCATCGGCGCATGGGCATTCTATGAATGCACCACGCTGACGGGTATCAATATCCCCAACTCGGTCACCAACATCGGCATGGAGGCCTTCTATCGCTGCACAAGCCTCATGGGAGTCATCATTCCCAACTCGGTAACCACAATCGGTTTCCAGGCATTTTACCACTGCTCGGAGCTCCGTGGCATCCACATCCCGCAATCGGTCAGGAGCATCGGCACATCGGCACTGGAATTCTGCCCCGCACTCTCCAGCATCACCGTGGCCGACGGCAACCCCAGATATGACTCCCGCGACGGGTGCAACGCCATCATCGAGACCGCAACAGGCACGCTGATTGCAGGCTGCCGCAATACCGTCATACCCACTACCGTCACCGCCATCGGTGACTATGCCTTCTCCGGGGCATCGGCACTGCACAGCGCCGACATGCCCATCTCGGTGAAGGAAATCGGTGACTATGCTTTCCGTGGCTGCCACGCCCTTGCCAGCGCCACCCTCCCCGACTCGCTCACGGCCATCGGCTCCTCGGCATTCTTTGAGTGTTCCTCGCTCAAGGGCATCAACATTCCCGCGACAGTCACCAGAATCGGCCCCTTTGCCTTCGAGCATTGCCCCGCGCTTGCACAGATTACCGTGGCAAGCGATAACCCCATCTATGACTCGCGCAAACGCTGCAACGCCATCATCGAGACTGCGACCAACGCGTTACAGGCAGGGTGCATGAACACCGTTATCCCCGGCACGGTTACCCGAATTGGCGACAACGCCTTCAGCGGCAGTCACATGCTCACCGAGGTTTACATCCCCAAGTCGGTCACCGTCATCGGCGATTTCGCCTTTGCGGGTTGTTCCTCGTTGGCCAGCGTCAATATTCCCAACTCGGTCATCAGCATCGGTTATGCCGCCTTCAGCGAGTGCTCGGCGCTCACGAGCCTCGACATCCCCAATTCGGTGGTGAGCATCGGCCAGGCCGCCTTCGGTGGCTGCGTTTCCCTGACCAGCGTCAGCCTGCCCAAGTCAGTCACTGCCATCGGCGATTATGAGTTCCACGGCTGTGCCCAGCTCACCAGCGTGATCATCCCCAAGACCGTCACAGCCATCGGCCAAGCCGCCTTTGAGGGTTGCCTATCGCTCGAGAACATCAGTCTGCCTGCCACGGTCACCACTATCGGCGCCTCGGCCTTCCGCGGCTGCTCGGCCCTTAAGAGAGTGAACATCCCCTACGGTGTCGCCACCATCGGCAGCAACGCCTTCCGCAACTGCGCCAGCCTCACCAGCGTCACCATCCCGAGCACCGTTGCCGGCATCGGGCATACCGTCTTCAGCGGCTGTTCTTCACTCTCAACCATCATTGTGGTCAACGACAACCCCGTGTATGATTCACGCCAGAGATGCGACGCCATCATCGAGAGAGCCACGAACAGGCTGATTGCCGGCTGCAAGAGCACCGTCATTCCCAGCTCGGTCGTGGCCATCGGCTATGCCGCCTTTGAGGGCTGCAACGACCTCACCCAAATCAGCATTCCTCAGTCGGTCACCGCCATCGAGAAAAAGGCTTTCCACGACTGCCCCGCCCTGAAAGACGTGACCAGCCACATTGCAGACCCCACCGGAGTCACCGTGGCAGCCGACGCCTTCAAACTGCCATCGGGCAAATACACCGACCGCAGCCTCCACGTCCCCTTCAACAAGGCTGACGCTTATCGGGCCATTACGGCCTGGAGTGAACACTTCGGAACCATCGACGAAACCATCCCCCAACGATAGGCTTTTTCCCATTCCCTGCCCGTCCCAAATAAAAATCTCAACTGAGCGGAAAACTATTCTCAGTCTATAGCCCAGTAAATGCTAAAAAAGCACTACCTTTGCAGCATCATTCTGGAGATCATGACATGAAGAAACTGGTGATTTTTGACTTGGACGGCACGCTGCTCAACACCATCGAGGACTTGGGGCATGCAGCCAACTATGCGCTGGAGCGCAACGGCTATGCCACTCACAGCATGGCTAGTTACCCCTACTTTGTGGGCAACGGCGTGCGGCGCCTGATGACGCGCGTATTGCCCGAGGATGCCCGCGACAATGAGACGGTGGACCGCGTGCTCAGCGACTTCCTTGAGTACTACGACGAGCACTGCACCGACTGCACCAAGCCCTACAATGGCATGCCCGAACTGCTGCAGGACCTGAGTTATCAGGGTGTGGCTATGGCGGTGGCCAGTAACAAGTACCAGAAGGCCGTCGACAAAATCATTCCCCACTTCTTCCCCGACATCAACTTCATTGCCATCGAGGGGCACCGCGAGGGCGTTAACGTCAAGCCCGACCCCAGCGTGGTGTTTGCCATCCTTGCCAAGGCCCAGGTTTCCAAGGCCGACACGCTCTATGTGGGCGACAGCGGCGTGGACATGGAAACTGCCCGCCGCGCCTGCATCGACTCGGTGGGCGTGACCTGGGGATTCCGCAGCAAGAAGGAGCTCGTCGAGTACTATGCCGATGTCATTGTCAACGACCCCGTGGAGATTTTCGATATCGTCGAGAACGGCATCAAGATCTCTTGATACATTGAGCCGCTGCTGGCGGCAGTTTAACTCATAACAATAACTAAGACCTCTAATACAATCATGGACTGGTTTACTGATTTATTCATCGGCAATAGTGTGGCCCACACGATCATCATCTATGCCATCGTCATTGCCATGGGCGTCATCCTGGGCAAGGTCCGCTTCTTCGGCATCTCGCTGGGAGCGACTTTCGTCTTGTTCTGTGGCATTCTCATCGGCCACCTGGGGGTGACCGTTGACGGAGCGACGCTCAAGTTTATCCAGGAGTTCGGCCTCATCCTGTTCATCTTCTCTATCGGTCTGCAGGTGGGTCCCAGTTTCTTCTCGTCGTTCAAGCACGAGGGCATTCAGCTCAACGGCATCGCGATGCTCATCGTGGCCCTCAACGTGGTGGTAGCACTTGCCATCTACTTTATCGCCGGCAACATCACCATGACCGACCTGGTGGGCGTGATGAGCGGTGCCGTGACCAACACTCCCGGACTGGGTGCCGCACAGCAGGCACTCATCGAGACTGTCGGTGACCGTGCCAGTGACCTCAACGAGTCGATGTCGCTGGGTTATGCCGCTGCCTATCCCCTGGGCGTCATCGGCATCATCCTGTCGATGGTGCTGCTGAAAGCCTTCTTCCGCATCAACGTGGACAAGGAAATCGAGGACATCGAACGCGAGAAGGAAGACAGCCAACTCAAGCCCCACGTCATCACCTACCAGGTGACCAACAAACTCATCTACGACATCCCCGTGACGCGCCTGCACAGCATCATCGACCACAACTTCACCATCTCGCGCCTCAAGCGTGCCGACGGCACCGTCGAGATTCCGCAGGGCGAGACCATCATCCGCAAGGATGACGTGCTGCGCATCGTCATGAGCGCCCACGACCAGGACATCTTCGATGCCATCATCGGTCCCCATGTGGACTTCGATTGGCAACTCGAGACGTCACCCAAGGGCATCGTCAGCAAGCGCATCGTCATCACCCAGAACGAGCTCAATGGCCGCAAGATCGGTTCCATCCGTCTGCACGAGGGCTACAAGGTCAACGTCACCCGCCTCTATCGTGCCGGTGTCGAACTCCTTGCCAGCCCCAACCTGTCGCTGCAGGTGGGTGACCGCCTCACCGTTGTGGGACGCGAGGAGGACGTGGATCGACTCGGCAAGCGCATGGGCGACTCCTACAAGCGCCTGGAACATCCTAACCTGTTCACCATGTTCATCGGCATCGTTCTGGGTATCATTGTGGGTTCGATACCCTTCATGCTGCCCGGCATGTCGGTACCCATGAAACTGGGCCTCGCCGGCGGCCCGCTGGTCGTTGCCATTCTCATCGGGCGCTATGGCCACAAGGCCAAGCTGGTGACCTATACCAGCACCGCTGCCAGCCTCATGTTGCGTGAACTGGGATTGTGCCTCTTCCTGGCCTCGGTGGGCATCGCTGCAGGCGGCAGGTTTGTCTCGACCATCCTGAGCGCCAACGGCGCCATGTGGGTACTGTACGGCTTCCTGATCACCATCATCCCGCTGATCATCGCCGTCATCGTGGCGCGAGGCAAACTGCATCTCAACTACTGCACCATCATGGGCCTTGTCGCCGGTGCTACCACCGACCCGCCCGCCCTGGGCTATGCCAACACCACGGCCGGCAACGACGCGCCTGCAGTGGCTTACGCTACCGTCTATCCGTTGACGATGTTCATGCGCGTGCTGATTGCCGAACTCATCATCATCTTTGCTGTCGCATAGCACCGAGGGGGCAATATCCACAAGTTACCCTATCAGACACAACAAATCAGGCGGCCCACAATGGGTCGCCTGATTGTCTCATTATTTGCTAATAGCTAACAGCTAAAGCCTAATAGCTTACTTCATCACCTTAACAGCGCTGGTGGTGCCGTCGGTGTAGGTGGTAACCACGATGGTCATGCCATTGGCCTGGCTCATCTCCTCACCTACCATGTTGTAGTAGCGTACGCTGGCTACACTCTTTTCGGCGGTCATCTCCTCGATGCCGGTCGTCGGGCTGACGTTGAACTCTACAGCACCGGGTTCGCTGGGCAGCTTGTCATCGGCTACAGCGTAGAACTCTACGCGATAGTGGCCATCGGCGGTAACCGAGAAGGCGTCAACATAGGGGGTCCAGTCACCCTCGGTAACATTACCGTCGGGATCGGTGTAGATGATGCGGTAGTAAGCATCGCCCTCATACGGAGTGATGGTAACAACAACCTCGTGCTGGCCAGGTACTACAGAGTAAGAGCCGTCGGGAGTCTGGGTCTGCTCGTAGGAGATGTACTGGAAGTGCGTCAAGGGAAGATCGACGTTGGTGCCGCAACCCAGCGTAGCAGTAGCATCGGGGAAGTCAGGACCCTCAGCATAGGCTTCGAAGCCGGTCCAGTTGTTGGTGTAGGTCATGGCCTTACCACGAACGCCCGAGGTGTAGAAGGGAGCGTAGTCACTGCCCATGGTGCAGTTGTCGTCGTCCAGAGCGTCACAAACGATAGTCACCAACAGGCCCTTGCCAGGGTGGTAGGGGAAGTTCAGGCGGAATGAGTAATCCACGTCGTCACCATACATATAGGACAAATCCAGGTCACGCTCCTCTTCCCAAACGAGCTCACCCAAGGGGAAGAATTGCTTCACGCCATCCACTACAGCAAACTCAGTTGCGTCGGTTTCCTGCATGTAAATCCTCACATTGCGCATAATCTCCTCAAAGGTCTCATTCATGAACCTGAAGCTGATCATGTTGATGGTCACGTTCTGCTTGCCATTCATGTCGCTCAGCAGGTCAGGCGTGTAAAGCATCTGGGCGCCAGTGTGAGCCACATAGAAGTTGGTCGGTGCCATGTCAAAGTAGGAACCGTTGTAGGTGGTGGCATTTTCGGGATCGCCAACATAGAAATCACCCCAAATCTGGGCATTGGCTGTCATTGTCAGTGCAGCGATTGCTGCGAGAATCATGTAAACTTTTTTCATTTCGCAAATAAAAATAAATGGTTAATAAACGTTGATTTCTAATTCATTATGGGCACTGACTGCCCAGTTATTGTCGGTTATGATGGCACAAAAGTAACATTATTTTAAATATTACACCAACAAATCAGACTAAAAAACAATACAGATTTGCTGATTTCATGAAAAAGAAGATGAGCCAAACCGAGGTTTGGCTCACCCTCATTTTCAAATTTCGCCAATAGCTAAAGCCTAACAGCTAATAGCTAAGGCCTAATAGTTTACTTCATCACCTTAACAGCGCTGGTGGTGCCGTCGGTGTAGGTGGTAACCATGATGGTCAGACCATTGGGCTGGCTCATCTCCTGGCCAACAGCGTTGAAGTAGCGAACGCCAGCAACGGTCTTGCCGGTGGTCATCTCCTCGATGCCGGTCATCGGGCTAACGGTGAACTCTACAGCACCGGGATCGCTCGGCAGCTTGCCATCGGCAATTGCGTAGAACTCGATGCGATAGCGACCATCCTCGTATACCGAGAATGAATCAACATACTCCATCCAATCGCTCTCGGTAACGGTGCCGTCGTCAGCGGTGAAGATGATGCGATAGTAAACAACGCCCTCATACGGGGTGATGGTTACAACTACCTCGTGCTGACCAGATACTACAGCGTAAGAGCCGTCGGGGGTCTGGGTCTTCTCGGTGGGCTGTGCACCAGCCTCGAGGGTGGTGAAGACAACGGGAGCGGTCCAGGCGCTGGTGCGGCCGTCCTCGCTTACCGACTGTACCTCAACCTCGTAGGTGGTCTCGGGGGTCAGGCCCTCGATGGTGTAGTTGGTTCCGGGCAGATCGTTAACATAGATCCACTCCTCGGGCTGAATAACATCGTTGGGATCGCCTACATAGATATCATCGACGTAAAGTTCCCACTCGTCATAGGTACCATAGTTGCGGAAGACGATGCAACCCATCTCACCGTTGAACTGGCTCAGGTCAACAACGTACTCGATAGGAGTCGTGGTTGAGATAAGATCCTCGTCAAAGAGGGGAACCAGGTTGTCGAGATCCATCTCCTCACCAAGCATAGCATAAACCATGAGTCTCTCGGGGAAATAATCCGAGTAGCCCCACAAGGTGAACTTGAGCTGACCCTTCAAGGCTACAGTGGGGGTACCGAGATAGTTGTCGGGAGAAGTTGCGGTGTAATCTACATAGGATCCAGAGTAGAAGCATACATCATCCTGAGCGTCGCTGGAATAAGCCAGACCCCAGTTGAATCCGTCACCATCTGCATCATAGATCCAGAAGCCCTCATTAATCTCATCCTCATAGGTGTCAATGCCGAAGTGCCACTCCTTAGGACCACCGGAGGTGTCAGTCCAGGGCCTGTAGCGCAGGTTGAAGGCCATGTCGTGATCGTTCTCCCAAGCTACGTCAGCAGTGGTAGCGGCGGGATCAACGGTCAGGTTGGTGGGCACAACGGGAGCGGTGGGATCAAGGATCTCCAGGTCAACGCGGTCGTTGCTTCCACCCAGGCTTACGGTGAAGATGTAGGTTCCACCGGCTGCGAACTCGAAGTCATTGTAACGGCCGGGAATGCTACCATTCGAGCTAGCGATCCAGACTCTGTCACCAGGAGTCGGGTTGGTGATGCACCAGTCATAGATACCAGCGGGAATGAGGATGGCGACTTCATCGTTAATTACAATGTTGGTAGTGTACAGGTTTCCATCGGCATTCTCGGGGATTTTGTACTCAAACTCTGCATAGGTAGCAGCAGATGCGTTGCCTCCAGTGGTCAGACCACCAGTCTCGGGGATGACCGTGCCATAGGTGTTAGCATCAGCATCGAGCAGCATCTGGTAGCCAGAACCGTCCTGCCATACATCACCGGCAGCAAGGATAACACAGCTGTAGCCCTCGGGAATGTCATCACGCAGCGAGTTGATAGCTACGGTGTAGGGTGTGGATACCGTACCGGGAGCAGCCTTGCGAACAACCTGCTCAGTCTTGGTTTTGTTGCTGTTAAACTTTGCAACCTTCGTCTGAAGAGCGTTCTTAACGCCAGCCGAAGCAGAAACTGCAACAGCAACGCTTACCATTAAGAATAAAAATTTCTTCATAAGCTGAAAAATAATTAAAAGTTAAACAAAACTAAAGTTGGATTTGGTGTACAAAATTATTGACAATATTTAAAATCAGCAAATTTTTTTGAAAAAAAAACGAATTAGTAACAATAAATTATTACTATTTATAATTTTGGTTTAGTATTGAGGAGATTGAGCATAACAATAAATCAGGCGGCCCGTATGGGGGCCGCCCGATTGTCTCAATTGTAGCTAATAGCTAACAGCCAATAACTTACTTCATCACCTTAACAGCGCTGGTGGTGCCGTCGGTGTAGGTGGTAACAACGATGGTCAGACCATTGGCCTGGCTCATCTCCTGACCTACAGCGTTGAAGTAGCGAACGCCAGCAACGGTCTTGCCGGTGGTCATCTCCTCGATGCCGGTCATCGGGCTAACGGTGAACTCTACTGCACCGGGATCGCTCGGCAACTTGCCCTCGGCGATAGCGTAGAACTCTACACGATAGCGGCCATCCTCATATACCGAGAATGCGTCAGTATACTCCATCGATGATGCGATAGTAAGCGACACCCTCATACGGAGTGATGGTAACAACTACCTCGTGCTGACCAGATACTACAGCGTAAGAGCCGTCGGGGGTCTGAGTCTTCTCGGTGGGAGTGGGAGGAGTTACGGGTTCGCCATCGGTGATTACCAGATCAACGCCATCATAGCCATAATCCGTCATGAAAAGGGAGAAGGCATACTCTTTACCCGCTTCGAATACGAAGTCGTCGGCACGGCCATTGACATTGCCAAAGTCCGAAGCAATCCACATAGCATAACCAGCCTCGGGATTGGTGATGCACCAGTCATAGGTACCTGCGGGAATCAGGATGCTAACGATGTCATCAAAAACAACGTTCTCGGTGTAAAGTGAACCATCGGCGTTCCAGGGGATCTTGTACTCAAATTGTCCGTAAACTTCATCTGAAACGCTGGCATACAGAGACAGAGCACCAGTCTCGGGAATGATCGTGCCATAGGCAGTGGCATCTTCGTCGAGCAGCAGCTGGTAGCCAGAGCCATCACCCCAAACGTCGTGAGCCTCGAGGGATACCCTTGCCATACCGGCAGGAATCTCGCCGGCGTTGATGGAGGTACGGGTGGGAGCAGTAACAACAGCATTGTCAGTGTGACGGAAGAGCTGATCGGCGTTGGCCTGCATCGACAGAGTAGCAGCTAATGCTAAAAGGAAGAATTTAGTCTTCATAAGCAAAAAACTTTTTTTGAAATTAAACAATAAAAATAAACACAAAAAATATTCATTATATGGCCGCAAATTTACAACATTTTTAATAACCCACAAGCATATCACGACCAATTCTTGTCCACTGCACGGAAAGAATTCCCACTGGAAATAATAGTATCGAGAGTTGTCATTAACACTAATTCTCTATATGGCAGAGTTTTGGATAAATGATATAAAAAAGTGCCCGAATCTCCCTAATTGTGCTTGCATCGCTACAGGCTCGGGCGGTCGCACCACAAGCAACTGAAAGATTGCTTACAACTTGGGAGGAAAAAATTTGCCCGATTGGGAGGAAAGCAGTACTTTTGTTCGAAAATTAACCTTTAAATATAAAATAACAACTTAAACTACTAATTATCAAATGAGTATGGAGAAGAAAATCGTGGAATGCGTGCCTAACTTCAGTGAGGGACGCAACATGGCCATTATCAAACAGATTACCGATGAGATTGAACGTGTTAAGGGCGTGAAACTGCTCGACGTAGACCCGGGAGAAGCCACCAACCGCACGGTGGTGACCTTCGTGGGTGAGCCCGACGCTGTGCTTGAGGCCGCTTTCCAGGCCGTAGGCAAGGCAGGACAGCTCATCGATATGCGTGGCCACCACGGAGCTCATCCTCGCATGGGTGCCACCGACGTGTGCCCGCTCATCCCTGTAGCAGGAATCACCCTGGAGGAATGCGCCGAACTGGCCCACAAACTGGCCGAACGCATTGCCCGTGAACACAACATCCCCTGCTACTGCTATGAGGCTGCTGCTATGAAGCCCGGCCGCCAAAACCTGGCTGTGTGCCGCGCTGGTGAGTACGAGGCGCTGCCCGAGAAGATGGGTAACCCCGAGAAGGGTCCCGACTTCGGCGACCGCCCCTTTGACGAGGGCGTTGCCCGCACCGGTTGCACCGCTGTAGGCGCCCGCGACTTCCTCATCGCAGTGAACTACAACCTGAACACCACCTCGACCCGCCGTGCCAACGCCATAGCCTTTGACGTGCGTGAGAAAGGCCGCCCCGTGCGTGAGGGCAACCCCATCACCGGCAAGATTGTCAAGGACGAGAACGGCAACAACGTGATGAAGCCCGGTACCCTCAAGGGCACCAAGGCCATCGGCTGGTATATCGACGAGTACAAGATTGCTCAGGTATCGATGAACATCACCAACATCAATGTGACGCCGCTGCATGTCGCCTTTGACGAGGTGTGCCGCTGCGCTCAGAACCGCGGCATCCGCGTGACGGGTACCGAGATCGTGGGCCTGATGCCCAAGCGCTGCCTGATTGAGGCCGGCAAGTACTTCCTGGAGAAGCAGCAGCGTTCGACGGGTATCCCCGAGGAGGATATCATCAACATCGCTATCCACTCGATGGGCCTGGACGACCTCAAGCCGTTTGACCCCAACGAGAAGGTCATCGAGTTCATGCTCGAGGCCGACAATAAGACGGGCAACCGTCTGGTGGACCTCACCGTGACCGGCTTTGCCGACGAGACCTCGCGCGAGTCGCCCGCTCCCGGCGGTGGCTCCATCAGCGCCTATATGGGTGCCCTCGCCGCTTCGCTGGGTACCATGGTTGCCAACCTGTCGAGCCACAAGCCCGGTTGGGACGACCGCTGGAACGAGTTCAGCGTGTGGGCCGACAAAGGCCAGGCACTCAAGGTCGAGCTGCTGCACCTCGTTGACGAGGATACTGATGCCTTCAACAGGATCATGGCCGCCTTCGGCATGCCCAAGAAGACCGAGGAGGACAAGGCTGCCCGCACCGCCGCTATCCAGGATGCCACCCTGTATGCTACCCAGGTGCCCCTGCGCACAATGAAGGCTTCGTTCAAGGCATTCGAGATCTGCCGTGCAATGGTCGAGACCGGTAACCCCAACAGCGTGACCGACGCTGGCGTGGGTGCTCTCGCTGCCCGTGCTGCCGTGATTGGCGCCGGCATGAACGTGAAGATCAACGCTCAGAGCCTTACCGACCGCGAGGTGGCCAACAAGCTCATCGGCGAAGCCAACGAACTGGTGGCCAAGGCCAATGCCGAGGAAGCCGAAATCACCGCAATGGTTGAAGAGAAAATCAAGTAAGCCGACGGCTTGGTATAGAGTTTAGTATTTAGAGAACAACAACAATAGTATTATATATTATGACCAAAGAAGAATTCATTGCCGACATTCGCGGTGGTATCCCCGAGGAACTGCCCGAGTTGCAGCCCTATGACAAAGAGATTAACCATGCGCCCAAGCGCAAGGACATCCTCACCCCCGAGCAGAAGAAGCTCGCCCTGAGGAACGCCCTCCGCTACTTCCCCAAGCATCTCCATGCCGCCCTGGCACCCGAGTTTGCCGAGGAGCTGAAAACCTATGGCCGCATCTATATGTATCGCTATCGTCCCCGCTATGAGATGTATGCCCGTCCCATCGACGAGTATCCCGCACGCTCACGCCAGGCAGCTGCCATCATGCTGATGATCCAGAACAACCTGGACCCGCGCGTGGCACAGCACCCCCATGAGCTCATCATCTACGGCGGCAACGGTGCCATCTTCCAGAACTGGGCACAGTACCGTCTGGTGATGAAATACCTGAGCGAGATGACCGACGAGCAGACGCTCGTCATGTACTCGGGACATCCCCTGGGACTGTTCCCCTCGCACAAGAATGCGCCCCGCGTGGTGGTGACCAACGGTATGGTGATCCCCAACTACAGCAAGCCCGACGACTGGGAGCGTGACAACGCCCTGGGCGTGAGCCAGTATGGCCAGATGACCGCCGGCTCCTACATGTACATCGGCCCGCAGGGTATCGTGCACGGCACGACCATCACGGTGCTCAACGCTGCCCGCAAACAGCTCGTGAAACGCGGACAGAAGGGTGGCGACATCCACGGCATGCTGTTTGTAACGGCAGGTCTGGGTGGCATGTCGGGTGCACAGCCCAAGGCTGGTAACATCGCCGGTGTGGTGAGCGTTACCGCCGAGATCAACCCCCTCGCTGCCAAGAAGCGCTACGAGCAGGGCTGGGTAGATGAGCTGCACGACAACCTCGACGAGCTGATTCCCGCCATCCGCAAGGCTGTGGCCGGCAAGCGCACCGTCTCGATGGCCTATGTGGGCAACGTCGTTGACCTGTGGGAACGCCTCGCAGCCGAGGACATGCATGTTGACCTGGGTAGCGACCAGACCTCGCTGCACAACCCGTGGGCAGGCGGTTACTATCCCGTGGGCCTCACCCTCGAGGAGAGCAAGCAGATGATGGCCGAGGACCCCGACGAGTTCAAGGAGCGCGTACGCGCATCGCTGCGCCGGCAGTGCGCTGCCATCAACAAGTTGGCCGACAAGGGCATGTACTTCTTTGACTACGGCAACGCCTTCCTGCTTGAGTCGAGCCGTGCCGGTGCCGACATCATGACGGCCGACGGCAAGTTCCGCTATCCGTCCTACGTGCAGGACATCATGGGCCCGATGTTCTTTGACTACGGCTTCGGTCCCTTCCGTTGGGTATGCACCTCGGGTGATCCCAAGGATCTGGAAACTACCGACCGCCTGGCAGCCCAGGTGCTCGAGGAAATCCGCAAGGACGCTCCCGAGGACATCCAGGGCCAGATGGACGACAATATCCACTGGATCAAGGAGGCTGGCCCCAACAAGCTCGTTGTGGGTTCACAGGCCCGTATCCTGTATGCCGACGCCGAGGGTCGCGCCAAGATTGCCCTGGCATTCAACGACGCCATCCGCAGCGGTGAGCTGAGTGCTCCCGTCGTGCTCGGCCGTGACCATCACGACGTGTCGGGTACCGACTCGCCCTTCCGCGAGACCAGCAACATCTATGACGGCTCGCAGTTCTGCGCCGACATGGCTGTACAGAATGTCATCGGCGACTCCTTCCGCGGTGCCACGTGGGTAAGTATCCACAACGGCGGCGGTGTAGGCTGGGGCGAGGTCATCAATGGTGGCTTCGGTATGGCCATCGATGGCAGCGAGGATTCGGCTCGTCACATCCGCGAGATGCTCTTCTGGGATGTGAACAACGGTATCGCACGCCGCAGCTGGGCCCGCAACAAGGGCTCGATGGACGCCATCCGTCGCGAAATGGAGCGCACGCCCGAGTTGACCGTCACCATGCCCAACCTGGTGGATGACGACGTGATCGACAATGCCGTGACCATCTTCTAAACACGATTGAACAACCTAAAACAATAATAGCAAATCATTCATATGACACATCAAATCAGTGCCGAGCATCTCACGGTCCAGAAGATCGCCGAGATCATCGAAGGCCATCATATGCTCAAGCTCAGTGCCGATGCCATCAAGCGCATCACCCACTGCCGTGAATACCTCGACAAGAAGATTGCCGAGAGCGAGAAACCCATCTATGGCGTGACCACGGGTTTCGGTTCGCTGTGCAAAATCTCCATCAGCAACGACCAGTTGTCGCAGCTGCAGATCAACCTGATGATGTCTCACGCCTGTGGCGTGGGCGAACGCGTGCCCAACGACATCGTCAAGATCATGATTCTGCTCAAGGTGCAGTCACTCTCCTACGGTTACTCGGGCGTGAAGCTTGACACCGTCGAGCGACTCATCGACCTGTTCAACAACGACGTCTATCCTGTAGTCTACAAGCAGGGTTCGGTAGGTGCATCGGGCGACCTCGTGCCGCTGGCTCACCTCTGCCTGCCCATCGTGGGCCTGGGACAAGTGGAATACAAGGGCGAACTCATGAGCGGTGCCGACCTGTGCAAGAAGATGGGCTGGGAGCCCGTCAAGTTGGGTTCCAAGGAAGGCCTGGCCTTGTTGAACGGTACACAGAACATGAGCGCTCATGCAGTGTGGGCCCTCATCAAGGCCGAGCGTCTGAGCCGTTGGGCCGACGTCATCGCCGCCATCTCGCTGGAGGCTTACGATGGCCGCATCGAGCCGTTCACCCATGCTGTGCATGCCGTACGTCCCCACCAGGGCCAGATCGAGACGGCTGCCCGCATGCGCGAGCTGCTGGAGGGCAGTGAGCTCATCCGTCAGACCAAGGTCAACGTGCAGGATCCCTACTCGTTCCGCTGCATCCCGCAGGTTCACGGTTCGGTGAAGGACACCATCCGTTACGTCGGCTCGGTCATCGACACCGAAATCAACTCGGCAACCGACAATCCCACCGTTTGCCCCGATGACGACCTCATCATCTCGGCCGGTAACTTCCACGGTGAGCCCATTGCCATGCCCATGGACTTCCTGTGCATCGCTATGGCTGAGCTGAGCAACATCTCGGAGCGCCGCACCTACAAGCTCGTGTCCGGCACCCGTGACCTGCCCAGCTTCCTCGTGGCACAGCCCGGTGTGAACAGCGGTTTCATGATTCCGCAGTACACCGCCGCTGCCATCGCTAGCCAGAGCAAAACGCTGTGCATGCCCTCGTCGGCCGACACCATCCCCACCTCGCAAGGTCAGGAAGACCACGTGAGCATGGGTGCCAATGCCGGTGTGAAGCTGTGTAAGGTGGTTGAGAACACCGAGCGCGTGCTGGCCATTGAGCTCTTCAATGCCGCCCAGGCACTGGAGTTCCGCCGCCCGCTCAAGTCATCGGCTATCCTCGAGCACGTGATTGCCGACTACCGCAAGTGTGTCCCCTTCATCAACGAGGACCAGCCCATGTATCCGCACATCGCCAAGTCGGTAGAGTTCTTGCAGAACAACAAGATTGACTAACAACTATTTCTCACGCTAAGTCGCTAAGACGCTAAGAACATTATATAATTATAAAACTTAGCGACTTCGCGGCTTAGCGTGAGGCATTTTTGAACATGATATGAAAAGATTGATTAAGAATATCGCTTGCTTGGCAGGCATTGATACCGACAGGAAACATTGCCTGCGGGGCAGCGAGATGGCAACGCTCAACTGCATCAACGATGCATGGCTGCTCGTTGACGGCGACCGCTTTGACTCTTGGGGCGAAATGGCAACCATGCCCGTGCCCCAAGACGATTGGGAAGTCATCGATGCACAGGGCGGCACGGTGCTGCCCTCGTGGTGCGACAGCCACACCCACATCGTGTACGCCGGAAGCCGTGAAGGTGAATTCGTGGACAAAATCCGCGGACTGTCCTATGCCGAGATTGCACGCCGTGGAGGCGGCATCCTCAATTCGGCCGACCGTCTGCACCTCTTGAGCGAAGATGAGCTCTACGAGCAGGCGATGCGCCGCGTGCGCGAGATTATCGCTAAGGGTACAGGTGCCGTCGAAATCAAGAGCGGTTACGGCTTGAACACCGAGGACGAGCTGAAGATGTTGCGCGTTATCCGCCGTATCAGCGAGACCTCGCCCATCAAGGTGGTTTCTACCTTCCTGGGTGCCCATGCTGTGGGACGTGAGTATACGGGCCAACAAGGCGAGTATGTCGATATGCTCATTCGTGAGATGATTCCCGAGGTTGGCAAGCAGCACTTGGCCGACTTTATTGACGTCTTCTGCGACGAGGGGTTCTTCACCCCCGACGAGACTTCGCGCATTCTCGAGGAAGGTGCCAAGTGGGGCATGAGGCCCAAAATCCACGTCCAGGAGCTGGCACCGTCAGGCGGTGTCGAAGTCGGTGTGAAACATAACGCCGTTTCAGTCGATCACCTCGAGAGCATGATTGATGAGGACATCGAGATGCTCAAGGGCACCAATACCATTCCCACCGGCTTGCCCGGCACCTCGTTCTTCCTGAACATGCCGTTCGCTCCGGCGCGCAAGATGATTGAGGCCGGGCTTCCCGTAGCCACTGCCAGTGACTACAATCCTGGTTCCACACCCAGCGGTGACATGAAGTTTGTCGTTTCCCTGGCTTGCATCAAGATGCGGTTACTGCCTGCCGAGGCCATCAACGCAGCCACCATCAACACGGCCGCCGCTATGGACCTCAGCAAGGACTACGGCAGTATCGCCAGTGGTAAGGTCGCCAACTACTTCATCACCGACCCCATCCCCTCGATCGACTTCATCCCCTACTCCTACACCACGCCCATCATCGCGAGAACTTTCCTCCAGGGCCAGGAAGTGAAGTAACAGGAGATCACACAACACCAAGCAGGCGGCACCACCCCATCGTGATGCCGCCTGCTTCATTTTTATATACTAATATCTGCTCTATAACCTCTATAGCTTCTATAGCCTCTATAGATTCTATAGCTGCTATAGTTTCTATGGTTGCTATAAAAAACGAGAGGCGACATCATTGCTGACATCACCTCTCTTAGGGGGCGGTTACCTACTCTCCCACTTTCGCAGTACCATCGGCGTGGTGAGGCTTAAC
>CADBBK010000022.1 GCA_902792895.1 uncultured Bacteroidales bacterium
TTTTGTGGAGCTGGAGGGGTTTGAACCCTCGTCCAAACGTGGAACTAATAAGGTTTCTACATGCTTAGTCCCGGCTTGATTTTCGACCGACGGCAGGTCCGGGACGACCAACCGGCGGCTTATCCTCTAAATTTCGGACGTGGCTCGAGGCTTGCCAAATCCTATCGCCGATATTCCTGCACCACCGGATCAACCCGCCTCGGCGCGAGGGCAGTTGGGTGATGTCTCGTCACCGCTCCTTGAGCGATGATAAAGCCGAACTTACTGTGCTTCGGTTAGGCAGCGAGAGCGTAGTTGTTTTCGCCATTTAAAAGAGTCAATGACAGATATTTGAGAGCCTAGCCATTATCGCTCTGCATGCTTGCTTACCACCTCTACACGCTGTCAAAGCCAGTCAGCCCCAATGTGTGTACCGGTTGTAATCGGCCTGCAAAGATACTACAATTATCGTGCCAAACAATGGCTTCGAGTGATTTTTTTGATAGCAATCTCAACTGCAAGCTTAAATAAGAAGTGCAAAAGGTTTCCCTCTATGGTGTGGCGGCTATTGTTGTAGTAGCCAGTGGGCGCGGGGGGTGAGGTGGGGTTTCAGCGTCTTGTAGGGGATGGTGAAGTGGAAGGTGCCTGCTGCAAAACAGGCGATGGAATAGGGCTGGAATGAGAATATGACTCCGTCTTCACCAAGGCCGAGACCCGGCAACAGCAGTTCTCCGGTGGGATTTCCGTCCTCGTCTACAAAATCAAGGCCCTTCTGGATATGGGCGTTCCAATAGATGTATTGCTCGTCCTTCTGGGCCTCGGCCTCTATGAGCTTCAAGACGGCCTCAAACGATTGTGGCTTGAACAGCTCGCCCCAGCCGATTTCCTGCTGATGTACTGGATCATAAGAAACCAGGGAAATGCTAAAAAAGCCATGGGCCCCGCCGGAATAGTCGTTGGTGTAAACCTGATAGGTCACAAAACGCTCTTTGCTGACATGCACTCGCAGGCTCATGTTAGAGTAAAGTTCGTACGGGTAATCCTCTAGATTGGTGCCGAAATCTTTCTTGACCGAATCAAAATATTGCTGCGACAAGTAGCCAAACAATGAATCCTTATCACCCGTGCCGCCCTTGTATTGGCTAGCGCTGGCGTAGTCGTTCTCATAATAGATGTGCTTCGAGTCGTTGACGACTTCTTCCATCGGGCTGTTTGAGGAGATTATGAAATCGGTGAGCCACTTGGTGATTTCTTGCGAATGGGGTACCGAAGGCCGGGGATAATCCACCTCTAGGCAATAGAGCACTCGGCGACCAAAATCGGCGAATTGATGTTTCCAGTAACGGTCATAGCCCGTGTGCCGGGATGCCAAAGTCGAGAGCCGAGCGACACTCTTTGCATCGCTGAAATCGACCTTGAGGGTCCTTGGACCGCTTTTTATGGTAAACCGATGGCTATTGGTTGTCTCGGGATACCATGCCAAATCGGTTGTCTCGACCAGGACTTTGTCGCCACAATAAATCAAGGACTTGGGCATATCCTCGACATAGGCATGATAGTACACCCTCTCCCCCACTACACAAAGGGTGTCGGCATCCCACCGTCCCTCAGGGGCCAGGTTTCTTATTGCAGCGGGTATTTCAATCGGGACATAGTCATAGGCAGGTTCTAGACTGTCTACGGCCGATTCCTCATCAGATTCAAAGATGTCTTCAGTCCACTGTTGAGCCAGCCGGCTTGCCTCATGTTTCTTGCCATGAGCATAGATGCAGACGGCCAGCGAGAGCAATGCGGCCACGGCAATGGTCGAGATGATGTATTTGGTGCTCATGTTGGGGTAAGGTCAGTCGATATTAGTCATTGTTTTGCACGCTCCATCGCCTCAGCAGCCCATCGCAGGCGGGTCCGGGCGTTTTCCTTGGCTTCGGTAGCCCATCGTTGCTGCTGTCGGGCCTTGGCGGTCTCGTCATCCACCTTGCGCTGGTAAGTGCGTACCTTGTCGGCTTGCTTGTTGCGGGTATAATAGTCCACCTCACGCTGGTAGTCTTTGGCCTTCTTCAGGTGATAGTCCGCTTCGCGGTCATAGTTCTCGGCCTTGCTGATATAATACTCGGCGTCACGCATATAGCTGCGCGCCTTGTCCATGTAGTAACTGTTTTGTGCCATCGTCACTACACAAACATTGAGCAGCAAGGCCAAGGTCAGTATCGTTCGTTTCAACTTCATCAACCTGATGTGTTACAGTTTCCACCCCTTGCTGTTGAGATAATTCTTGCAAGAAGAGCAGAAGGATTGCGTTTGAGCAAATTTGCATCCATGCTCGGCATCCACCATCATGCAGCGCTCATCTTTACAGTGAGGCAGACCGAAAGCATGCCCCAATTCATGCAGCATCAGTTCCTGCATATCATCCTCACTCAACGGCTTTAGAGTTCTGGGCCTCAATGACGAAATAACAGATACACTACCTCCGACGTAGCTGATGCCGAAGATACCAAAGGTGGGCGAAATCTCATTTTTAATATAAATGATTCTGCGGGTCAGACCGAGTGCATAACCGCCATTCCTGAGCTTCATGAGGTCGTCAAGCAAGCCTGTGCCCTTATATCTGTCGCGAGGCTTGTAATAGCACTCTTTGGGCAGGGGAATTGATGTCTCGGCAAGTATTACCGATGGGTATACCTGTTTTAATTGATCCCTGAGACGCGCTGCCTTTGCCTCTGGGAAGTCATCATAGCGGTAGATGTAGATTGTAGCCACTGGCTGTGGGTCTGATTGTGCTTGTTGGGGTGTGGCTTTGGCTGGAGCCTGTTTTGCTTGGTCATGTTGTTGACCAGGACTTTGCTTTCCGCTACAAGCCACCATTACTAAACAGAAGATAATCGCAGCAATTACCGAAATATGTTTTTTAGTTGTCATGATGTATACAATTTTTATCCTTCTTAATCTATCTCAATAATTATGGCAGAATAGTTGTCAGTGGCCTTCTCACTGCAAACCAAACGGTATTTATCGGCCACCTGCTCAACGTCCTTGGCACACTGCAGTGTGTGCAGCAGTGTCGAGTCGTCCATCGCATTATACAAGCCATCGGAACAGAGCAGGATGCGATCAAACAGCTCGAGTTCAACCACCTTGATTTCGGGGGTGACATCTTGGGCCAAGCCTGTGAAAAAGGCGTTGTTGAGATAGCCGTTTTCCACATGGTCGATAGTGCGGTACTTCACGTTGCCCTTGATGTCGATGATGTAGCAACGGCTGTCGCCGGCATGGGCTATCGTCGCTTGATTGCCTTCGATACTTGCCATCACAAGGGTGGTGCCCATCATGCAACGCTCCGACTCCTTTTCAATCGCCTGGCCTGCGGCCTCAAAAGCCTCCTGGATCTTCTGCGACGAGTCATTGCTATCCTGATGTTCTTGCCAATAAGCCGAGATTACGTCACTAACCGTCCTGCTGGCCACATCGCCACACGAATGGCCACCCATGCCGTCACAAACGACAAACAGCGTGCGCTTGCCGGGAATCTCCACGACATTGCAGCAGTCCTCATTGTTCGGCCGCATGCCCTGCTCAGAGAACTTGACGTATCTCATCTCACTCAAGATAATATAGGTTATTGTAATTGAAAGTGCTCAACTCCGACTTCACGTCATCCAGATCCCTCATCCTAGCGGGTGTTTCCTTCAGCCCATAGTGCTCAATGCAGTCCCTCAGGCGCAGGGTGAATTTCACCATTTCCTCGTCTATCTCGTCCTGAGTGGTAACGATGTGGTTGTCGCTCGCCTCTTGCAGGTCCGAGATAATCATGCCCGAGAACAGTCCATGCAGACCATAGCGCTCGGCGAACACATTGGCATAGCACCAGATGCCGATACAGGTCTTTCCACGGAGGAACTGAACATGGGAGCCATCAACCAGCAAGCGTTCATATCTGCCGCTACTATCAGGCACCGAGAACAAGCCATACTCATTGCCATGGCCCAGCATCATGATGGTGTCATCGCCACGGATGGCACGCCGAACGGCAGCATTCGTGTCCTTCTCAGTCATGTGCGCCAGTACATCCTCCCGCTGTTCATACAGTAGCGAGAGGAAGCTGGTAGTCGAATCATTTGCATGTATTACGGTCATATTTGTGCTTTTCTATCAATAAATCAAACTTTTATTCAATGAGGAGTTATTTTAAAGCAGCATCCCAGTAGCCTGTGGCATCACCACCATACTCCTCGGTCAACAAGGCCATGAACAGCGCCCTGTCATGGGCATCGTCGGTGTTGCCATACTGGTCGGGATCACGGTTCACCTGCAGACTGGTAATCCTGCACGTCTCGCCGTTGAGTTCATACTTGGCCACATAGACGCAGATGCCTGTCCAACTGCGGTAGTAACGTATCGTGTCCCCGTCACAGTACATGAACCAGTGGTCCTCCATCGCATCAGGGATATGGCCCATCTTTACAATGCTCATGGCTGTAGCCGGGATTTCCTCGTGCATGGGGAGAATCGTGTTGCGCTCGGGCATCGGCAACGTTTTCCAGCTGTCTGCTGTAGCCACCTTGGTCTTCTCGGGGATAGGATTCTCTCCGTTGAAGCGCTTTGCCGAATTGCCTGTTCCCATTTTCCACAGCATCAAGGCTTTCTGTTCGTCATCGGTCAATTGCGGGCTATCCATACCTGCAAACTCCTCGGCAAAGGGCTTATAATTGCCCTCGGGGTTGTGAGAACGGCGGGCATTGTGGTCATCTATGATGGCAAACACGATGCGGACATACTTATTCTCGAACTCGGGTTCGCCCAATACCTCATGGAACAAACGGGCAACATGGCGCGGCGGATTGCGGAATGCGCCACAGCCCAAGGCGCCCAGCACGAGCGAATCATGCCCTTGCTGCAGGCCTATACGCAGAATCGTGCGCATCTTGTTCTTGACAGGTTCCACATGATGGTCTGCGATCTTGCCGTCATGGGTCAAGTCGGGACGGTTCATGCCAGCCACGGTAATGAACGAGAGGCTCACGGGCTCATCCATCAAGGCATAACCCTCCTGTTCCCCATGACGGAAACAGATTGCCCCAGGCGTGTACACACCGCCATAGTTGCGGTCCATGGGATAGTGCTGGCTGGAGCGGGTGATACCATATTGGGCGGCATAGGGTGCGAACTGGTAAAGTGAGCAGAACAGGTTGGTACGACGGAACAACGTCTCCTCCTGCGCCGCAGCACCAGCCAGCACACTGCCACCAGGATTCCTGCGGTTGGCCATATTCAGGATGGCAGGGTTATATCCCTCGGCTTTCAGGCGCATGCCCACCTCGAGGCAGTCCTCGTTAACGACCTCGACAATGGAGTGGCCGCCATTGGTCGTCACCGTGGGCGTTTCGACATGGAACTCCTGCTCATAAAAAACGGTGCCGTGCTGCATGCTATCACTCGAGGGCAGTTCCACCCGCTGGCCATTAGGCGAATAATAGAAGCCCTGATTCACGATGTCTATCGTGTTGAGGTACTCACGCACACGCAGTTCCTTGACCTTGCCATAGGCATTATCGTTCCCCTGCTGCACTAGCCCCATCCAGTGGTGGTACTCATCCAGGAAATCACCCTTGGCATCCCAGCCATGAACGTCACCATCCGTGTCAGGCCGTGACTTGTCCAACAACTCGACAAAATCCTTGGGAAGGATGACGTTTTCCATATCCAGCGCCTTTACAAACAATGGGGCAATCTCATCGGGGGTAAAACCGGCAATGCCGCAACCGATGCGCGTCACCAGAAAACGGTACTCGCGATGATTGAACGCGAAGGCCACAAACCCGTCAACATAGGGCTTGATGACATCCACTCCGCCATGCATCGTCGGGATGGCATAACACTGTCCCTGCATCCCCACACCCTGGCCCCACACGGCACCAAAACGCTCACAGGCAATGCGGGCAGCACCACCGGCATGGTGTCCTAGGAGATTGCTGCCGAATACAAACACTTCGTTCGGCGCTAACCGGGTAATTCTTTCTGGTGTAAAATCTCTGTTATACATCTTCGTTCCTTGATTGGTATATTGATAGGGTTATGAACTCACTGAGGTTTTGAACTTAATTTGCTTGGGGGAACCACTTGTCGAGCTGGGCATCGGCCTTCTGCTCGATTTCGGGCGTGATGTGTTTTGCCACCCTCTTGTAGGCGATCGACACCGATGCCAACTCATCGAGCCAGCCAAACACAGGGAAGCGTTTTGCCGAAATCAGGTCAATCGGCAACACCAGGTAGGCAAGCGCCGCGGCAAACACGACCTTATCGGCGCGCGGCGTGTTCTCGTCCTTCAGCACATAATAAGTCAGTAACACGGGCCTAGCAGCCGTACGGCCCACCTTGCGGGCATAAGATTCAATTCTCTCCCATGTCAGGGACTTGTTAAAAACCGATTCGCTATTCATATCCTTATCGTTGTTTAAAAATGATTATACTTCGACTTGTTCAATCTGTTGCGAGCCTCACTAGCCAGCGCCACCACAAACCGCAATGGCTGTCGCACCCGAGCCCTCGGCCTCGCCGTAAACGCCCCAAATAATGTTTGCATCCTCAAACTGCGAGCAGAAATCAGACACAACGGTCAGTTCTGACATCCTGAACGGATGATCTACCGGATTGCCAAAGTAGAACAGGAAATTACGGTATTCTTTAATACCCTGACGCTCAAGAAGCCGCTTAAAGAACGTGTCCAGAAACGACTGGTTATCCTCGTCACCCTGTTTGGCTACAATCAGCAAGCCATCCTTGCGCCCAAGGGTATACTCCACATCATTCCGGTCAAGATTGATGATTCCCTTGACACTAAAGTACCGCTCAATTATTTCATCACGTTGGGCCATCCCAACCTGCTTATCTTCAATTATTTCCATTCTGATCTTTATTAAAACCGTTAAACAAAGCTTTTACCATACTAATAGATCATCCAACCCCACATTTTCTATCATTGCAAACTGGGGAAAAGATTATCTCCTACCCCATAAAAACTGCAAGAACCATGCCAACCATTTCCCGTGACAGTCAGCAGACGGAACGTTCCAAAAACAAGGGGAAGCGACAGGTGGGGCGTCCTGTTGCTTCCCTCGTGAGCGCTCAGTGAATCCGCTTTGGGGGTGGCGTGATGCTAAGAGTGCCGTTTGGCTGACCATTGTTGTCCCAACAGGATCAAGCCGCGTTTCCATAGTGTGAGGGTTCGTAATACTTGTGGGCAATATAGTTCACTATTTTTTCCATAGTCATACACACCTGGCCGTCCCACTTGTCATCAATCGACGGATAATATTCATACATGTCAAACTCATTGCAGTGCCAGGTGAGCTGTTCGCCGTTGGGCAGGTAGACAAACACCAGATAGTTGGCATTCTTGCCAGTCGTGCCATTAATGCCGTATCTCCATCCGGCAGCCTCGAGCAACTCGGGCAGCCTGTACAGCAGGCTCGACTTCCTACGGTAGCACCATCCGCGGCGCCAATTCCTGTAGGATTTGGCCGAGAGGTTGGCAAACTCTGTCTCGAGCAGCATCAGCACCAGGCGGGTCTCGAGGTCGCGCGTCGTCTTGCTGAGTTTTCTCAAGCGTTGCAGCACCTTCCTGAGTCCCACACCGCAGGCATTCTCCAAGTGCTGCTCAAGTTTGCCCAGGTTGGTGCGGTTCTGCACTTTGCTCTTCTCGGTCTTGTTGTCCTGCTCGGCGAGCATGGCGGCTATTTTTTCCTTGAGCTGGGGGTTGTGGGTGTGTTTCATCACATAGACCACCTCGCGCCGTGTGTACCCAAATCCCGTGTAGGCATCGGCCTCCTTCTTGTTCTTGACGTAGGCAGCCATGACCACACTGGCTGAGACACGTCCATTGAGATAGTCCATCCTCATCCTTTTTCCAACACCATTCAAAACTTCGGGGGTAATTTTCTGTTCCATACTCTTTCTCGGTTTTAGTTAGCAAGGCAAAATTACGCTGTTTCGCTAAATGTTTGGCCGTTGCTGCAACATTGCCGCAATAATCGCATTTGCCATCAAATTACCGTGGCAACATTATTTCGTGATTGCTCTAATAATCGGCCACAGAAATGGTAACGTGCCGATAATTTGGCAGAAATGGGGTTGCAGTTACCGGATTTTAGGGTAACTTTGCCGACGATTTAAAAATCCTGAACCTCACAATGAACAAGATAGAGAAGATTTCGGTGGCACGGGTATTCTCGGACCTGATTAAGGCCGACTCGGTGATAGACTGTCGCGAGATGGAACTGTTCAACACGCTCAAGAAAGAATACCGGCTCAACAACGATTGCCTGCGCGACGCACGGTACACCACGTTTGCCGACGCCGTCAACAACCTCACCTGCCTGCACCCCATTGACAAGAGTAAACTGATGGAACACTTCAGGAGAATCACATTGGCCGACGGCATGTGCAACAAGGACGAAGCCCTGCTGATGATTGCGCTCATCTACTGTTTAGAGAATGACGATGACTCCTGCATGCTGCACGTGCAGGTACCGCAACAAGGGCTGCAGCTCAAGAACAGCCAGGTCATCTACGTTGAGTCCAAGTACGACACAGTCATCAACCAGATCCTCACCGACAACTATCAACAGATTGAAAACGCTATGAGGCTGGCCGGATTTGAATTCGCCTATATACCGCAGATTGCCAAGACCTACAAGGAGACGCCCGACGACCTGATGTGCGACGTGCTCACTTTTCTCAATCCCAGCCTCGACAAGAAGGAACTACAACGCATCCACCAGCAGGTCTCAACGCTGACAACCATCCAGTTCAGCACCGAGCAACTGAGCCGCAAGCTCCATCTCACCGGTCTGGCCGACACTTACCCTGCCCTTCTGGTCAAGGTGGGCGAAACGGTGTGTGAGGACAAGATATTTGCCAACTTCCTGAAGATTGAAATCGAGGGTGATGTGCTGGAATACATCAAGCACTTCATCTACCTGTTCACCTCGATGATGAATGCTGAATATACCATCGTGCGCAATGTCTACAATGATAATCAGCGGTTTATCTATAGCGGTGTCTACAAGCAGATTATGGACCTGTGCCTGATGAAAGAGAGCACCAAGAGCGTGCTCCTGATCGATACCATGAAGCAGAAGGTGCTTCTGCCTGATATCCACGAGGAGCTAGATGGGAAACCTGCCGAACTGGCCCTCTATGTCCTCATCCTGATTGAGTCGTTGACTGGAGGATTGTGCATGCCAAAGCCCGGGCCCAAGCAGGCCGATAAGGAAAAGCATCTGATGGCAAAATACGATAAAATCTATCGGAACTTGGGGGGTGACCAAGCCAACACCCCCAACATCATCAAGCACACAATCAGGGCACCCAAGGTTTCCCATATCAACACATTCATTGGTTCGCTGGGAAAAAAACTCTCGCACCCCGAGGAATACGTCATCCAGCGCAGCAATGACGGGTTGTACCGCATCGGCCTGGACCGCAATCTGATTTTCATCATCGACAACGATGGCGAAAAGACGCCTTGGATGCAGTCCGACACATGGCGCCGCATCGCCTCGATGTAAGTCAACTGCCAGCGGTTAGTCCTTGCCTTTGACTGCTTTCAGCAATTTCTCAATTACATCTGGTTCGACATTGGAAACCAGCCTAAAGCCGACATCCTCAGCCCTATAATCCTCGGGCCAGTGGCTAACTCGAGTCATGCGGCACTCTCCCGCGACAAAGCGCCAACTGCCACCCCTGAGGACATGGGTGGTTCCTGATTTAGGCCCCTTGGGGTCTACCACAGCACCCTGCCTCTTGCACTGCTCGTAATAATCCGATTGGTACCAATCGGAGCACCATTCCCATACGTTGCCACACATGTCATATAAGTCTAACGCATTGGCCTTTTTCAGCCCAATGGGTCTAATGCTCTTGGTGTTGCCAAAATGCCAAGCGAGGACATCAGGATTGGTGCCACCACTATAGATAAAGTCATCTGTAGTAGAATCTCCTCTAAGTCCCTGAGCGGCATACTCCCATTGTGCCTGTGTAGGTAAGGCAAAAACGACATCGTCATCAGTCAAGCCTAACAAAACACGGCACTTGCTGTTTAACTCATTGATAAATTTGATCGCATCCAAATAGGAAACATTCTCAACCGGGAGATCGAATCCCTTCTGATTAGATGGATTATCATCCATGATAGCTTGATACTGACGTTGAGTGACAGGAATTTTAGAAATCAGAAAGGCAGATAATTCCACTTTATGAGCAGGACGCTCATCAGGCAATGTTTTGACTCTAATACCATTGGGCAATCCATCTTTTACCTTACGTTGATCAGTGCCCATCACAAATGTTCCTGAGGGAACGTATAGCATATTTTTAGCTATATTACCAACCATCTTGATATCCTCACCCATCGGTTTCAGGATGGGAGCACTATTCTTTACAAAACCATGATAAAGCACCAGCCTGAAACCCAAGTCATCGAACTTGTGCTCAGGAGTCCAGTGACTGCACCAAGACTCATTGGCATCAGCCAAGTTACACTCCTTCTCAGAATATCTCCAGCTGCCTCCACAAAAACAATAGGTGCCGGCCGCAGTTCTGGTTCTCGTCCACTCCCAGACATTACCCAACATGTCAAACAAGCCATAACCGTTATTCTTCTTGAGACCGACTTGATGGGTATTGGGCTTATTGCTTTGGCCAGAAGTAGAACCATCGCGTCCCTTTTCTCTTTCTTTGGCGCAAGTAACGATGTTCCACGCAAGATCATTGATGGTTTTGCGCTTTTTGATAGCACGCATTCCACCCAATGCCGCATAGAGCCACTCCTGCTTTGTGGGCAGACTGAAACGCAGTCCTGTTATATCATTCAATATCAACAGAAAGTCATCGATATCCTCTTTGGACACCATATTCACAGGGTGGCGCTCAGTATCAGGACCTGCACACATCGAGGGGTTCATGTCCTGGCCCATGATGATTTTCCACATATCTTGGGTGACTGGATACTTCCCCACCCACATCTGAGGCACACTCACATTATCGGTGGATTTTGCTCCCGAAGAAGATTGACCCTTTACGACTACCATCTCGTCCAGGAACAACTTTGCCAATGCCAGATTCTCATCTTTCTCATGGCCCTGTTCTTCTCTTAGCACCAAACGGCTGATGATCTTACTCTCCGAAGTATGGAAAGTGAGTTTGAACAGGTTTTCAATGATGCGACGGTCATTCACCTTTGTTCCAGGATCTATCTGATCTAGCATCTCACATGAGCAGATGTCCAAATGGGCACGGCTCTTATCTTTGTAGTATTCCTTCTTCGCTTTTCCCTCAATAGACAAGCTTTGACCTGGTTTTTCCTTTGCCAAGGCTTCAAAATAGGACATTTCATTGGCATCAAGAGGCCGATATCCCATCGTCAATCGCTCGGTAACCCAGCGCTGATGTTCAGCAGCCATGAATGCCGTCATCAACTCCGTGTTGTTCAACACAGAGTCCCGGTCTTCCAACGAGGAAAACTCATTCAATCCTGCTGACCTCAACTTGGATTTGAAGCAATCGGTCACATTAATGTTAGACAACCTGTAAACGATGCCATCCTCCGACCACAAGCGGTTAATTCGGTCAATGAAGGCATCTATTCTGGTATTGGGAATGATAATATTATGGAAAGTGTCCCTATAAAGCGCTAATACCAATTTGGGCATGACGGCATCAAACATGTTGCCCTTGTAGCAGTCGGCAATCATGCCAAAGGGTTTCAACTTCTCATAGCGTTTCCATTGTTTCTCTCCTGTGGCGACCTTATTGATAAGGTCAAAATTATTGCGCTGGTAAACGAGTACCTGATGCACGCGTTTTTGCACCAGCTCAGGCAAGTATAGAGCCGTAGCAATCGACTGCTGCGGATCGTTGTGGCACACAGCGATAGTGCACGTCTGCTGCGGATCATTCGTTTCCCTGATGAGATATTCCTTGACACAAGACGATGCAGTGCTTCCCTCGATAAACTCCCACTGGATGTCCATGAAGTTCTCACCCAAATGGCTATATCGGCCGTTAGCGCTTGCCATCGGGTCCACATCGGACAGATTTTCATCCTCCCATTTTTTGATAGGATCCGGACTATTGGCATTAATAGTGCGATGACGGCACAAGGCAAATAGAGCTTCATAATGCCCCATCAGATACTCAGACTCTAAGGTTGCGTGCTCATCAATAAAGGTGATGGTCGTGCGCACCCCTTTAGAGTGATAATTGGGCAGATGCACCAACAGAGCCGCCTGCATGGCCAGAGCAATGCCCATCTGGTTCATTCCCACAACAATCAAATGGACAGACTTATCGCTGTCGATAGTAATGCCTTTGATTTCATGCGTCGCAGAATCGCGATAACTGTCGATGGGCAGATAGCGCTGCACCTGGTGCTCGTCATTCTTCTTGCCTGGCAAGACGGCATAGTTATCGACGAGCACCTTTTTGGCCCAGATTTCGTACACATTAAACGGGATAAACTCCACGTTCTGGTTCAAGCGCTTGTAAATATGTGTTGCCTTGAAGATGGTATAGGTGCTCTGGTACTCAAGTTCCACATGACACTTAAGTTTATCGCCCCACCAACTAGGCTGCATATCAGTATTATTGTCAGACAATTCCTTACAATACTGCGAGATGAGTTCAAGGCACTTCATGTTATAAGAATCATGGTCCTGCTCATTCTCGCTCTCCATGTCCTCACCTAGGATATACACCTCGCGGGCATTCTCGAGCCGCAGGTCACAGATGTCCTCATAGACGGTACGCTCCCCGAAGTAGAACACGACCCGCTCCTCGTCAGCGCGATCCAGTTTCAGTTCCAACTTGGCCCGCTGTTCCTCGACGCTCCGTCTGGTCTGCACGAGCACATAACCCACATCATTACGTTTCAATGACTTCTTGACAATGGTTGCTGTCTGTTCGTTAAGTCCAATGATTACAACATAGTCCTTGAAATCACGCTCGTAGCGTATCAGTCCCCGCTGCCAGTACTGGGTGCGGCGTGTAATCATACTCACCAACGAGGTGATAACAAACCCTGACAAGCATAAGATACCCGCAAAGGCACTCATCATCGCCACCAATTTACCCCATCCCACCGCTTGAGGCATGTTTCCAGGATCAGCAAATTGGCTCATGATGCCCCAAATGATTCTTAAAGTAAGGTTTCCGGAATGATAGACTTGGTCATAGGGGCGTGCCTGTAATACAATCAAACCCACAGCACAGATGTAGAACAGGATAATTACTACCGTAATAAAAGCATACATTCCCATGCCCCAGCCATAACGGTCCCTCCTGGAACGTCCGAACATCAGTCGATCACGTCGAATGGGCTTATAAAGAAATACCGATCTCATGACGGCATAGAATAGCCACCCGAATAATACGATAAGCACTACACGCGAGATGCCGCCACACCATGTTCCAACCTCATCAAATTTCGGGATCAAGCCAAAGCCAATCACCCATGCCTGGCCAATAAGGATGAGCATCTTTATTGCTACAGTCAGCACAATGAACTTGTTGTTATCATGATTGGCGTCATAATAATCAGAAATATATTTCCAAGGCCGTAGGACTCTTTTCCTCTCGGGGCGCTTGAAATCTAGCCACGCTTTTACCTTGGCGAGGCGCTCTTTGATGGATTGAATGAAATTAGTAATTGTTGTGGTCATAGTTTTTGTTTATTAAGTGATTAGGGTAAATGAATACATGAAAAATTGCGCGGCAAAAGTACTCATTTTCATCTACTGGACAAAAAAAAGAATCTGGAAACTATTTCGTTTGGGCGTGAATTAAGAGATTTTTCAATAATTGCGCTAATTCAGTCAATAAATTAGCGCAATTATTGAAGAGTTTGCTATACCGGCTACAATGACATGACTGAATTCTTACTTCAGGTAGTCATCGAAATAGCGGGTGATGCGCTCGTGCAGGTGCACGCTCTGGTGTCCCATCATGTTGTGGCCCTGCCCGGGATAGACATAGAAGTCGGGCTGGGTGCCGGCGGCAATGCAGGCCTTGAGGAAACTGTAGGCATGCTGCGGCACAACGGTGGGATCGTTGAGGCCTATGATAATCTGCAGACGTCCCTTGAGGTCGGCAGCCTTGTTCAAGAGGCTGGTCTGGGCATAACCCTCGGGGTTGGTCTGCGGGGTGTCCATGTAACGTTCGCCATACATCACCTCATACCACTTCCAGTCAATCACGGGACCACCGGCAACACCTACCTTGAACACGTCAGGATAGTTGGTCATCAGGCTGATGGTCATGAATCCGCCGAAGCTCCATCCGTGAACGCCCAAACGCGTAGTGTCCACATAGCTGAGAGTCCTGAGGAAATCCACGCCACGCATCTGGTCCTGCATCTCCACCTGTCCCAAGTGACGGAAGGTGGCCTGCTCAAAGTCGCGGCCGCGGTTCTCACTGCCACGGTTGTCGAGGATAAACAAGACATATCCGCGCTGGGCCATATAAGTTTCCCAACTGCGGCTGGCGTAATGCCAGCGGGCATCAACGTTGTGGGCATGGGGGCCTCCATAAACATAAACCACAGTAGGATATTTTTTGGCGGGGTCAAAGTCGGTGGGCAACACCAAGCGGTAATACAGGTCGGTGCTGTCGTCAGCAGCCTTGATGGTGCCGCAGCGGTACTCGGGCACCGTATAGCCCTGCCAGGGATCGGGGGCAGTGAAATAACGGTACTGGCGGTTGTTGCGCGTGTCCACAATAGCAATGTTGCGGGGCACATCGGGCTCCTGGTAATTGTCGATCAGCCAAGCACCGCTGGTGCTCAAGCGGCCACTGTGCCAGCCACGGCCACCCTCGTCGATGCGTGTCATCTGGCCCGTAGCGACATCCACGCGGTAGAGATTCTGCTGGATGGGGCTATCGGCATTGGCGCTAATGATGATGGCCTGACGGTCGGTGTCAAAGCCAAGCAAGTCCATCACCACCCAGTTGCCGTGTGTCAACTGCTTTACCAAACGGCCGCTTGTATCATACAGGTAGAGGTGGTTATAGCCGTCCTTCTCGCTCCACAACAGGAACTTCTCCTTGTCCCAGGGCAGGAACGTGATGGGGTGCTGCGGCTCGACATACTTGGGGTGGGCCTCGTGATAGAGCGTGGCCATGCGGTTACCCGTCACGGCGTCATAGGCCACCAGGTCCACCACATTCTGGTCACGGTTGCCCTCCATCATGTAGACGATGTCGCCTGCGGGGTTCCATGAGATATTGGAGAAATAGCGGTCGGTAGGATCTCCGGCCTTGAGATAGACCGTGTCGCCCGTGGCCACGCCCAGCACACCGACGGTCACCAGGTGGGACGTCTGGCCCGCCATCGGGTATTTCTCGGGAGCGGGTGTAGCGATCACTTGCAGGCTGTCGTCAAGTTCGGGAACCGTAATCAACGGATAATCGGTCACCATGCTCTGGTCCATGCGATAGAATGCCAGACGGTCACCCTGAGGATTCCAGAACAGACCGCCCTCGATGCCAAACTCGTTGCGGTGCACGCTCTGGCCATAGACCAGGTCGCGTGAGCCGTCGCTGGTCACCTGGCGCGTATTGCCAGCAGCATCGGTGATACACAGGTTGTCGTCCATGACAAAGGCCATCGCGCGGCTGTTCTTGTTCCACTCCTCGGCTACAGCACCGACACTCCTCTCTTGGCGCCATTCCACCTTGCGCGTCTTAAAATTGACGAGCATGCGCTCATTATGGTTATAGAGTACCGCTACAGGCTTGTCGGGATAAGGGAATGAGGCATAAGACAGGCTCGTGACCTGCTCATCGTCGGCCAAGCCAGTCCCCTTGTTGATGGCATCGCGGGTAAACAGCACTTTCTCCTTGCCGTTGACAGGATTCACCTTCCAGCAGGTGTCGGCCGAGAGACGCAACAACTGGTCCCCCCACCAGGTGAGGGAACGGTTCTTGGCTATCATGTTACGGTAGTTTTTTCCACCGAAGTTCAGGTCCTCTAACGTGAACTGCTGCTGTGCCGACAACGGGAGCGCTATCAGCGCCACCATCAGCCATGCCAGGGCATGTCGTCTATTCTTCTTCATTGTTTAAGGGTTATATATAAGGTTATTTGATTAGTTTGTGGCAAAATTACAAAAAATGGCCACATTGCGCAATAACGCGCCAAAGTTTTGTAATTTTGCAGCCATGAATAAGAACTTTTTTATTGCAACGACTGCTGTGTTGAGCCTGGCCTCGACAGGCCTGATGACCGGATGCGGCAACAATCCTGACGGGGAAAAAATGAACTATCAGGTCACCTGCATGCTCGACCACAAGCTACATCGCGACAGTGCCACCCTGCTAGTGCTGGAGGACGAGTACAACCAGCTGAGGGTGTGTGGAGCATCACGCATCGCCAACGGCCGATGCTCGTTCACTGGGCAGACCGACAGGCCCAAAGTCGCCCTGCTGCGTTGGGACAATGACTCGATACGGCCGTTCTACTTCATCCTTGAAGGCGGCGAGACACGCATCACCATCAACCAGGGAGGGTGGAATATCACCGGTAGCCCCCAGAACCGGGCCTACCAGCAATTCATCAAACAGCGCAACGGCATCATGGACCTGCGCGTCGCTACCTGGCAGGAATACCTCAAGATGGCAGCCGACTCCTCGCTCAAGCACGATGACGAGGTGAGCATGGTGCGCCAGGATAGCCTGCTCAACGACTCGATGCAGCGCATCACCGTGGAGTGCATCAACCGCGGCGACGCCTTGGGCCGTATCATCCGTGAGCGCTACGGGCAGCAACTCGACCAGGAACACGCCCGACAGCTCAAGTAGCTGCCTCCGTGATAGCACCCGACCAGCTACACTTGGCACCGACTTTACAAATAAGAACTCCCCGCCGACACGAAGTCAGCGGGGAGTTTCTTTTAGGTTTCAACGGTCTTGCGACCTGTCAACGTCAAGAATTACTTAACGATGAGCTCGCAGATCGAAACGCGGTTCCAGCTCAGCTCCTGGAACATGTCGGTCTCACCACAACCCTGAGCCTTGATGCGGCTGGGCTCAATCTTGTACTTGTTGATGAGCATGTTCTTAACAGCCTCGGCGCGGCCATTGGCCAGACGGATGTTGTTGTCGTGCGGGCCCTCGGGAGAAGCATAACCCTTGATCTCTACGGTCGAGCCGGGGTTGTTCTTCAGGTACATGGCTACGCGCTCAACATTAGCCTGCTGGTCAGCGGTGATGTTGGTCTTGTTAACCTTGAAGTGAACGAGAACGTTCAGATACTTAGCATTGGGGTCAACGGGCTTAACATCAGTAGCGGGCTTGGGCTTGCGAGCCTCATCGAGGTCGCGCTGCAGCTGCTTGTTGCGAGCGTTAGCGGCGTCGAGGTCACCCTGCAGACCATTGAGCTGGTTGCGGAGGCCATTGATCTGACCGTTCAGAGCATCGATGTCGTTCTGGCTGTACTTGTAGGGGCAGAAGGTCATGTAGTGCTCGCCATTGCTACCCTTGAAGTGGTAGGTGATACCAGCCTCGAGCTCAACAGCAGCGTGGTTGGCATTCATCTGGCTCTTGCCGTTGTGGGGCTCGCCATTCCACTCAGCGCGGGCGTTGGTGTTGTGACGATAGGGCATCATAACATCACCGTTCATGTCCCAAAGTACGCTGGGCTTCAAGCTGAAGGTCCAAGCGCGGTTGGCACCGAAGTTGAAGTTCAGGTTAGCACCTGCCTTGGTGTACCAGCTGTTGTAGTCATTGCCGTACATGAAAGCAGCCTCAGCGCGGTGGAAAGCATGCAGCCAACCAGCTCCGATTACACCTTCCAATTCAAACACGCGGGGCATACCCTTGTAACCGCCGAAGAGGTTGCTCAGGTTAACAGTACCAAACAGACCGGCCATGGTGTGGTCGATGATGTTCGGGCTCTTGGGTCCCCAGTAGTTGGGTTCCTTCTGCCAGCTGGTGGTGTTGATGGTGGCCTCACCCTCTGCGCCCAAGCCGAAGACCGGAGTCAGCTGCTTGCGAATCTCCAAACCGAAGATACCGCGAGCGCTGGGCCAGAATGCATAACCCTGGAAGGGCATGATAGCACCACCCTTCAAGGTTACCGACCAGTTGTCAAAGAACTTGTTCTGCTCCATGGACTGAGCATGTGCAGCACATACGCCCATAAGAAGGGCTAAAGTCAAGATAATCTTTTTCATTTTTTAATAAATTTATTAAACACTGTTATTACGATTAGACAATATATTTTTGGCAAAAGTAATATAAATTTCTAATACAGCCAAAATTTAACATTCATTAAGAATAAAAAATGCGAAAAATCGGACACTTTTTGCCGAATTCTAAGACATTTTCCCTCCGAATGACTGCTTTTTTGCTGCAATCGCTATGAAATCAAGCAAAATTAGTATTAATAATTGACAAGTGCAAATATTTCATGGGAAAACGCACGTTTTGGACGTCGTTTTCGGCAAACTGGCAGGAAAAAGGCTGCGGGCGTGGCATGAGAGGCCGTGCAGGGTGTGGTTGGACGGCCTGCCAACCGCACCCCCCAGGACTACTTCCCTATAATGATATCGACCACCTCATTCAGGTCGGCGATACTGACCTCGCGGTCACCATTCACGTCAGCACGGGATATCACGCCATCATCGGATTCAGTTTTCAATATGACTCCTATAATGGCGTTCACATCGGCGATACTGATTTCCTTGTCAAGGTTGACATCCCCCTTGAGTTTGGACGTCATGACAATCTGCCTGACCGCTCCGTTGCTGTTGACATCACCTTTCCACGAGGCAAAACGCAAGCGCGCCGCGGTCATTCCTCGCGGCACCTTGATAGAGAGCGGCACTTTGTTGGTGCGGCCCACAGACTCGGGCGTGAATGTGAATGTCACTGAGTCCACCGCCTCACCGACGGCATTGAGCAATGCTGCCGTCAACCCCACCTTGCTCGCGTCAAACCCCGTACTCTCCCACTGATCGGTAATCCAGGTCACCATCATATCGATAGTCTGACCGCCATTGCAATGGAATTCGGGCGAGGTCAGCGTGAGTGCCAAACCAGTGCTGGTAGTATATAGCACGATGCGGTTGCCCAGAATGGTCGTCGTGTTGAGCTCGATGGCTGGATTGGAATAAGTCCACCCGGCGAATTCGTCAGCCGAGAACTGCGGTACCTGGGCTGCCAAGGGCAACGCCAGCACCGACAGGGCGCAGATGATCAAGAATCTTTTCATAACATTGCAGAGTTATTTGGTTCATATAGGGTTAATGTCATATTACAGGGCAAAGGTACTGAAAAATTGTCGCAAAACATCAACACTTGGACAATTTTGTCGCCATGTGATGAGAAAAGCCGGGCATGCATGAGCACATCCGGCTGATTCTTGTCATGTGGACGAATTGTCCTTCGCCTTACTTCAGCAAGCCTACGGAGCGCTTGAGGAATCGCGTCAGCCCCTCGCCCTTGAGCATTCCGTTGCTCAACAGGGCGATGTCGATGAGTTGATGCACGCGGCTCTCGCCGGCAGCATAGGCCGTGATGATGTTTTTCTTCTTCTCGCGCAACTCATCGAGGTGCTTCTCGTTGGCCTCGAGATCCTGTTTCTTGTCCTCAGGCACACCCTTGTTGTCCTTGTCCAGGTCACGGATGGCCTTGACCACATTCTGCGTCGCGGTAATGTCGTCGTTGACGGGCTTGAGCTCGGCATCAAGCGACTTCTCGGCCTGCTCGATGACCTTCTGGATAAGCGGATGCTTGGTGTTGAGCACCATGCCGTACATGTCGGGCATCTCGCCATAGAAACTCATGCCGGGCTGGAAGCGTGCCATGTCCTTCATGCGGCGCATGTACTCGGCCTGGGTGATGACAACGGGTTGGTCATCGGGCGACATGGCAGCAAAGCTGACCATGAATTCGGCCTTCTCCACGGGCGGGATCTGTGAGTGGAAAAGCGTTTGGGCAATCTCCTGCTGTTCGGGGGTGAACTGCGGCTTGTTGTCGTCCTGCTTGCGGATGAGGTTGCCAAGCACATCACTGTCCACGCGGACAAAGCGCATCTTTTCCTTCTCCAGTTTCTGCTCCAGCATGCTCATGAAGGGCACGTCAAGTTCGCCGCTCATCATCAGCACGTCATAGCCCTTGTCGGTGGCAGCCTTGATGTAAGCATACTGTGCTTCCTTGTCGGTAGCATACAGGCAGATGAGGTTGCCGTCCTTGTCTTTCTGTTCGCCCTCGATGAGTTTGCGGTAATCCTCAATCTTGAAGTACTTGCCGTCGGTATTCTCGAGCAGGGCAAACTTCAGGCCCGACTCGCAGAATTTCTCGTCGCTCAGCATACCGTACTCGATAAAGATCTTGATGTCGTTCCACTTCTTCTCGAGTTCGTCAGGCTGGTTCTTGGCGATCTCCTCCAGGCGTGCGGCGACCTTCTTGGTGATGTAGGTCGAAATCTTCTTCACGGCGCGGTCGCTCTGCAGGTAGCTGCGCGACACGTTCAGCGGGATGTCGGGACTGTCGATGACACCCTGCAGCAGCATGAGCCAGTCGGGCACGACGCCCTCAACGCTATCGGTCACATACACCTGGTTGCAGTAGAGTTGGATGCGGTCCTTGCGGATGTCCAGATTATTCTTGATTTTGGGGAAGTATAGGATTCCCGTCAGGGTGAAAGGATAATCGACATTGAGGTGAATCCAGAACAGAGGATCGTCCTGCATCGGCTCGATGGCATGGTAGAACTTCAGATAGTCCTCGTCCTTGAGGTCGGCGGGCATACGCGACCACAGGGGTTCGATGTCATTAATCACCTTGTCCTTGTCGGTATCCTGGTACTTGTTGTCTTTCCACTCCTGCTCCTTGCCGAAGATGATGGGCACAGGCAGGAAACGGCAATACTTCTTCAGCAGGCCCTCGATACGGGCAGTTTCCAGAAATTCCTTCTCGTCGTCATCGAGTGTCAGGATGATGTCGGTGCCGCGCTCTGCCTTGTCGCAGTCTTCCATCTCAAACTCGGGAGAGCCGTCGCAGGTCCACTGGACGGCCTGGGCACCCTCCTGCCAGCTCAGCGTACGTATTTCCACCTTCTTGGCGACCATGAAGGCCGAGTAGAAACCCAGACCGAAGTGGCCGATGATGGCATTGGCCGAGTCCTTGTATTTCTCAAGAAACTCCTCGGCACCCGAGAAGGCAATCTGGTTGATGTACTTGTCGATTTCCTCGGCAGTCATGCCGATGCCGCTATCGCTCACGGTGAGCGTGCCGGCTTCCTTGTCCACGCTGATGGTCACACGCAGGTCCTCGGTCGATCCCTTGAAGTCGCCGGCACCCGACAGGGTTTTCAGTTTCTGCGTGGCATCAACGGCGTTGCTCACCAGCTCACGCAGGAAAATCTCGTGGTCACTGTACAGAAATTTCTTGATAACGGGGAAGATGTTGTTAGTCGTCACCCCAATAGTTCCTTTTGGCATATTGATAAGTTTTTAGTTGTTAGTTTCAGTTTGTAACTATGGCACCTTACCTGATGGCATGGCAGCCATAATAAACGGTGGAGGCGAGGGTATCTCACCCCCACTCCACCTCAAAACTCATGCCATATAATTATAAGGTGACAAATCGTCACACTTCCTGCCAACACTTCATTCCCGATGCCTGTATCGTGCTGGAAAGCGCCATGACGATAATGTCACCACCAGCATGGGACATTGAGCAAAATTGCTTACCTTTGCGACATTATTGTTGAACCTCTCAAACATCGTGTTATGGAAAAGCGCAAAGTGTCCATCGACATAGCCAAAGCCAATTTTTTCGCCATTGCCCTGCTCATTGGGGCCGCTATCGTGTTCGGAATACCCTTTCTTATGATATGGGGAAAGACGCAACCTCATTGGCCCGACCAACTCAGCATGAGCAGTAACCCGTGGTCGCTGCTATGGGTGTTGCTGGCCTACCTGCTGGGAATCGTCATCCATGAACTCATCCACGGCATCACCTGGTCGTTTTTCGCCCCCAATGGCTGGCGCAGCATCAGTTTCGGCGTCATCTGGAAGATGGTCACGCCCTATTGCCACTGCGACGACCCGATGCGCCGACGGGGTTACCTGTGGGGAGCGATGATGCCATGTATTGTCGTGGGAGTCATCCCGGCCATCATCTCACTGCTGAGCGGCTCCTTGGTTTGTCTGGTCTGGGGCATTTTCTTTATCTCGGCAGCGGCAGGAGACATCTGGATGTCATGGCTCCTGCTCAAAGAAAAACCCGGTTGCCTGGTTCTCGACCACCCCAACGAAACCGCTTTCTACGTCTTTGACGAGGAATAAACCGTCTCACCCAGGGTGAGGAATTGAAGCTGATCGGGATGGGCAGCGAGCCATCGCTGCTTGTTCTCAATCAGGGGCATGGTGTTTATCATTATAACCGAGGCAGAACCCCGGCCCACGAGACACTGCCACAGCAATCTGTCTTGTGGGCCAGGGCTCTGCCTGGTATAGATTTGATTTTTTTACTTCTCGACGCGGATGCGGGCATCTACGGCGGTGACATGGTCAGGACCAGCCAGCAGCGGGTTGATGTCCATCTCCTTGATCTCGGGAGCGTAGTGCAGCATGGTCGAGAGGCGGCAGATGATCTTCACATAGGTGGCCTCGTCAAGACCTTGCTTGCCGCGGGTACCCTGGATGATCTTGTAACCCTTGAGGGAACGCACCATGCGCTCGGCCTCGGGCTGCGACAGCGGTGCCAGACCGAACTGAACGTCCTTCAATACCTCGACGAAGATACCGCCCAGACCGCACAGCACGTTGTGTCCGAAGGTGGGCTCGAACTTGGCACCGATAAACAACTCGGTGCCGCTGATCATCTTCTGGATCATCACGGCGGTGGCGTCGGGAATCTGCATCATGCGGTCAAACTCAGCCTCCAACTGGGCATCGTCCTTGACGTTGAGCGTCACGCCGCCCACGTCGCTCTTGTGCACGGGACCGACAACCTTGACAACGATGGGATACCCCATCTCGCGGGCTGCGGCAACGAGTTCGTCACGGTTGGCCGAAACCTTCTCGGGCACGACGGGGATAGCGGCAGCCTGCAACAGGGCACGCACGTCGTCGGGAGCGATATAGCCGTCCTCCTTGATGCCGTCAATGATGGCACGCACGGCCTTAACGTCCACCTCGGGACACAGGTTGTCGGTAGTGGCAGGCTTGGGGGTGTCGGCTACACGGATAAGAGCCTCGGCCAGAGCCACCTCGTCGGCAAAGTTCACATGTCCTTTATCAATAAACTCCTTCACCTCGCGTCCGGCAATGTTCAGGCACGGGAGCACGGGGAAAATGGGTTTCTTGCAGGTGAGCATCTTCTCATGCAGCACAGCATAGGCGTCGTCGCAGGGCACCAAGCCGGGCGTGCCGAAGATTACCACGATGGCGTCCACATTGTCGTAGCGCTTCTCGCAGAAGTCGATGCAGATGCCCAGGTGCTCGGGAGTGCCCGTAGCCAGGAAGTCGATGGGGTTAGCCACTGATGAACCGGGATAGAGCTGTGCCTTGAGTTCCTCGCCGATCTTGGCGTCGAGCAGGGGCACGTTCATGCCGCCCTTGCTCAGGGCATCGGTCAGCATCACACCAGGGCCGCCAGCATGGGTAACGATGGCGACATTCTTTCCGGCCATCTCGGGCAGGGTGAGCACGCAACCGATGGTGGTCAACTGGTCGCGCGAGTAGCAACGCACGATACCAGCCTTGCGGAAGAGGGCGTCAACGGCGGTGTCGCTCGAGGCGATGGCACCGGTGTGGCTGGATGCGGCACGGCTACCGCTCTCGCTCGAACCTGACTTGACGGCGGCGATGCGGCAACCCTTGTTGATGAGCGAGCGAGCATGCTTGAGCAGGCGCTCGGGGTGAGAGATGTTCTCGATATAGAGCAACTTGACCTTGGAGTCGTGCTCGGGGTCAAAGTGTTCGTCCATGTATTCCAGCACGTCTTCAATACCAATCTGCTTGCCGTTGCCGATGGACCAGACGCTGTTGAACTGCAGACCCTTGCTCACACCGGAGTCGATGATGAACACGGCAGTAGCGCCCGAACCGCTGATGAAGTCAGCGCCCTTGGGGCTCAGCGCGGGAATAGGCAGTGTGAACACGCTGTGGTGGTTGGTGGTCAACAGGCCGATGCAGTTGGGGCCGATGAGCGCGGCACCGTACTTCTCGCAGGTGTCCAGAATGTGCTGCTCGAGCAAGGCACCCTCGTGGGTTTCCTCGCCGAAGCCGGCACTGATGATAATGAACGCGCGCACACCCTTGTGCTCGGTCAGATAATCGACATACTCGGGGCAATACTTAGCTGCCACCACCAGGATGGCCAGGTCGGCGTTGGGCAGGTCCTTCATGTCATGATGGGCCTGGATGCCTTGTACCACGTCCTCCTTAGGGTTGAGGACATAGAGGTCACCTTTGAAACCGCCCTGCTTGAGGTTGCGCACGATAGCGCCACCGGGCTTCTGCTCGTTGTTGCTGCCGCCAATGACGACAATACTCTTAGGATTCAGTAATTGCTGGTTAATCATTGTTATTCCTTTTTTGTAGAGGCGCAAAATCTTGCGTCTCAAATCTATGGTTTATGTTCTTTATTTTCGGCAGCAAAGGTACACAAAAATATCGACAATCCCACAAAAGCCTCTTTCAATACTCAAAAAAGGTGTCCAACAGTGCAGTTATCTATCATAAAGCCATGATAATAGAAACAGAGAAGGGGTGAGGCACATCTGCTTGCTTTTTCCAGTGATATTGGTCAAAAATCCTTAAAAATTTTGTGGGGTATAGATTAATGTGTAACTTTGTGAGTTGAAATATACTTCTAATACACCTAATTTATTGAAATAATACTAGTTAAACCTTATAATAATGAGAAAGTTACTCTTAGGTGATGAGGCTATCGCCCAGGGCGCGCTTGACGCGGGTCTGAGTGGCGTGTATGCCTATCCGGGTACTCCCTCGACCGAGATCACGGAGTACATTCAGAATTCCAAGTTAGCGGTGGAACGCAATGTTCATCGCCGCTGGTGTACCAACGAAAAGACGGCTATGGAGGCTGCCCTGGGTATGTCCTTCATGGGCAAGCGTGCGCTGGTCTGCATGAAGCATGTGGGCCTGAACGTGTGCGCCGACCCGTTCGTTAACTCGGGTATGACGGGTGTGAACGGCGGTCTGGTGGTCCTCGTGGCCGACGACCCCTCGATGCACTCCTCCCAGGACGAGCAGGACAGCCGCTTCTACGGCAAGTTCGCGATGATTCCCACGCTGGAGCCCAGCACTCAGCAGGAGGCCTACGACATGATGGAGATGGCCTACGAGCTGAGCGAGGAGGTCTGCCTTCCCGTGCTCATGCGTGTGACCACCCGCATGGCCCACAGCCGCGCTGTGGTTGAGGTGAAAGAGACACCGCGTGCCGAGAACGAATTGAACTATGACGCCAAGGCCAGCCACTGGGTATTGCTCCCTGGCAACGCCATCAAGCGCAACATCACGGTAACGGGCCAGCAGGCCGAGCTCGAGCAGCGCGCCGTCGAGAGCAAGTACAACAAGTACATCGACGCTGCCGACCACTCGATGGGTATCATTGCTTCGGGTATCGCTTATAACTACCTGATGGAGTGCTATCCCGACGGATGCCCCTACCCCGTGCTCAAGATCAGCCAGTATCCCATGCCCAAGGAACTCATCGGCCGCATGACTGCCGAGTGTGATGCCGTCCTCATTGCCGAGGAAGGCCAGCCCTTCATCGAGGACCTCGTGCGTGGCGTGATGCCCGGCAATGCCGTCATCAAGGGCCGCCTCACCGGCGAGCTGCCCCGTACCGGCGAATTGAACCCCGACGCGCTCAAGCGTGCCCTGGGTGTTGAGGTGCGTGAGGGTTATGACAGTTGCGAGGATGTGGCTCCGCGTCCCCCCGCATTGTGCCAGGGTTGCGGTCACCGCGACGTCTATACCGCCCTCAACGAGGTGCTGAAGGATTATCCCAATGCCCGCGTGTTTGGCGACATCGGTTGCTACACTCTGGGCTTCATGCCCCCGTTCAAGGCCATCCACTCGTGTGTTGACATGGGTGCCAGCATCACCATGGCCAAGGGTGCCAGCGATGCCGGCCAGTGGCCCGCCGTTGCCATCATCGGTGACTCGACATTCACCCATTCGGGTATGACAGGTCTGCTCGATGCCATCAACGAGAACGCCAACATCACCGTCATCATCAGCGACAACCTCACCACAGGCATGACCGGTGGTCAGGATTCGGCAGGTACCGGCAAGTTCGAGGCCATCTGCCGTGGTCTGGGATTGCCCGAGGAGCACCTGCGCGTGGTCGTTCCCCTGCCCAAGAACATGCCCGAGATCACGCAGGCCCTGCGTGAGGAGATCGAGTACCGCGGCACCAGCGTGATTATCCCGCGCCGCGAGTGCATGCAAACATTACAACGTCATCTCAAACAAAAGAAAGCACAGGAGGCAAAGCAATGAAAACCGATATCATTTTGTGCGGCGTGGGTGGACAAGGTATCCTCTCCATCGCTACCGTGATTGGCGAAGCAGCCATGCACGAGAACCTTTATATCAAGCAGGCCGAGGTGCACGGCATGTCACAGCGTGGCGGCGACGTGCAGTCCAACCTGCGCATCAGCAGCAACCCCATCAACAGCGACCTGATTGCCCTCGGCTCGGCCGACGTCATCATCTCGATGGAACCCATGGAGGCGCTGCGCTACCTGCCCTTCCTGAGCAAGGAGGGTTGGATCATCACTTCGAGCAAACCCTTTGTCAACATCCCCAACTACCCCGAGGTAGAGACCGTGATGGCCGACCTGAACAAGGTGAAGAACGTCATCATCCTGGACATCGAACAACTGGCCAAGGACAACGAGATTCCCCGCTCGGCCAACGTCATCCTGCTGGGTGCTGCCCAGAAGGCCCTCGGCATCGAGTATGACAAGTTGGAGAACGCCATCCGCCGCGTCTTCGGCCGCAAGGGCGATGCCGTGGTTGACGCTAACCTCAAGGCGCTTGCCATCGGAAAGGAGGCTCAGCGATGAGACCCACCCCCATTAACCGCGAAATCATTGACCGCGCGATTGACGAGTATGGCATCATCGACTATGCCAACGCCACCATCCGTGAGGTGAAAGCCATTGCCGAGCGTGCCGAGCGCGAGTCGGGACAGGAGTTCATCAAGATGGAGATGGGTATCCCCGGCCTGCCCGCTGCCAAGATTGGTGTCGAAGCACAGATCAAAGCGTTGCAGAACGGCTGCGCCCGCCTCTACCCCGCCCTCCCCGGCGAGCCGATGATTAAGGACGCCACCTCGCGCTTTATCAAGGCATTTATCGACATCGACATCCCCGCCGAGTGCTGCATCCCCACCGTCGGCTCGATGCAGGGCACGTTTGCCTCGCTGCTCACCATCACCCAGAGCAACAAGAAGAAGAACAAAGCCCTCTTCATCGACCCCGGTTTCCCCGTGCAGAAACTGCAGTTGGAGATTCAGGATGTCCCCTATGAGACGTTTGACATCTACGAGTTCCGCGGTCCCAAGCTGCGTGCCAAACTCGAGGAATACATGGCCAAGGGTGACGTGTGCTGCCTGATCTACAGCAACCCCAACAACCCCGCTTGGATCTGCCTGACCGACGACGAGCTGCGTGACATCGGTGAGCTGGCTACCAAGTATGATGTCATCGTGCTCGAGGACCTGGCCTACTTCGCCATGGACTTCCGCCTGGACATCAGCAAGCCCTTTGAGCCTCCCTTCCAGCCCAGCGTGGCCAAATACACCGACAATTACATCATGCACATCAGTGGCAGCAAGGCGTTCTCCTATGCCGGTGAGCGCATCGCGATGACCTGCATCAGCCCGGCCATCTTCAACCGCCACTATCCTGACCTGTCGGCCCGCTACGACGGCCTGCCCTTCGGCAAGGTGTTCATCACCCGCACGCTCTATGCCCTGTCATCGGGCACGAGCCACAGCGCCCAGTATGCGCTTGCAGCCATCATGGATGCCGCCAGCAACGGTGAGTACCACTTCCGTGACGACGTCATCGTCTATGGCGAGCGCGCCCACAGGCTGAAGGAGATCTTCACCCGCCACGGCTTCCGCATCGTTTACGGCATGGATGGTGACCAGCCCATCGCCGACGGTTTCTACTTCACCATCGGCTACGGCAACATGACCAGCGGCCAGTTGGCACGTGAGTTGATGTACTACGGCGTGAGCGCCATCTGCCTGGCCACGACCGGTTCGTGGCAGGAGGGTCTGCGCGTGTGCACCTCGTTCATCCAGGATCACCAGTACGACATCCTCGACGAGCGTATGGCCATCTTTGCCGAGAACAACCCTATCGAATAATCTATAGATGACCTGTTAAGAAACTGTATTATTCCGAATACACGCACAACTATGCGGGGAGCCATGCGATTCCCCGCTTTCTTTGTGGTTTTGAGCCTGATGAAATACGCTTCACTGAGCATTAGAGCTGTATTTTTAGAGAAGTTTTCCATCAATATTGTTATTTTTTCCAAAAAAATTCATCAGATAACCTGAAATAGCCTTATATTTGCCGATTGAATTAATATTAAAGTAGCAATGAAGCCGTACGGCTGTACGCAGGCAAAAGTCACCAATGAGCCGAGCAGCTCATTAATATACAACAAATTAACCACCTTCACATTTCCCGCTGCCGGGGATATGTGTTGTTGTTTAGCGGGTGTCGAAATCATCACTCGCTACACTCCACCGTACAGAGCGTTGCAGTACAGTTCAGCTAACGGGCTAAGCTATGTTGTTAAACATGCATTATAACATTTAGATTCTTATAATTATGGTAGTCAACAGTCGATTTTTCCGATTCAGTATTCTGCTGCTTTTTGCCGTGGGCATGGCAGCATGCGGTGTTGATATTCCCAAGGAGACACAGTCGTCATTTGAAACGATGACCGTGAAAAAATCCGATATTGAGGTACCGATGAAGTTCAGTGCCAAGATGAAGGGCCAGGCCGATGTAACCATCATGCCCCAAGTGAGCGGGCAGCTGATGAAAATCTATGTGACCGAGGGACAACAGGTGAGCAAGGGGCAGACGCTCTTTGTCATCGACTCCCGCAATGCCCAGCACGAGTTGGAATCAGCAAGGGCCAATCTTCAGGCCGCTAACTCCAACCTCCAGGCAGCCACAGCCCAAGCCAATAGTGCCAAACTGGAGTACGAGAGCAACAAGAACCTGTATGACAAACAGATTGTGAGCAATTATATGCTTGAGAGTTCACTGAATAACTACAAGCAGGCCCAGGCCGCCGTCAGCCAGGCAAAGGCTTCGGTCAGCCAGGCACAAGCCGCTGTGAACCGCGCCAAGGTGAACCTCGGTTTCTGCACAATCAAGTCTCCGGTTGCCGGCGTCATTGGCGAGATTCCGGTCTATGCAGGCGAACAGGTGACTCCGATGACGCAACTGACCATCGTCAGCGGCAACAGGCAGATGGAAGCAGAATTCTCGCTTCCCGAGTCTATCCTCGAGGCGGGACTGACGTCGGGCTACACCCAGACTGACAAGGCCAAAAACATGGCCAGCCTACCCGACGTGACGTTCATCATGAAGAACGGTACCGAGTATCCCATCAAGGGACGCATCTCGACCTTGACGGGCGTGGTGAACGCCACAACCGGTTCACTGGCATGCAAAGCCATTTTCCCCAACCCCAATGGTGTCCTGTACTCTGGTATTCAGGGTACGGTAGTACTGCCCTATAGCCACAATGACGTGATGGTCATTCCCCAGGCTGCTGTCGTGCGTCTGCAAGACAAGTCCCTGGTGTATAAAGTGAAAGCCGACAGCACCGCGACTGCCGTCACCGTGATAACAACCGATGTGGGTAACGGCAAGGATGTTATCGTGAATGAGGGTCTGAATCCAGGTGACCGCATCGTAACCGTCGGTGCCAACAACTTGCAGGAAGGCCAGCGCGTCCTGTTCCCTGCCGAAGCCAAAAAGAAAGACTAAACCACTATGAAGAACAACATCTTCATCAACCGATACGTGATGGCATGCGCGATAGCGATTGTCATCACGCTGGTGGGCGTCATCTGCATGAGCACGCTGCCCATCGAACAGTACCCGAACATCGCACCGCCGACGGTGCGTGTCTCCACCTCCTACACCGGCGCCGACGCTAACACAATCATGAAGTCGGTGATTCAACCGCTCGAAGAGAACATCAACGGCGTGCCGGGCATGACCTACATCACCAGTTCGGCATCGGCATCGGGCGATGTATCGATCCAAGTCTTTTTTGAGCAGGGCACCGACCCAGACCTGGCTGCCGTGAACGTGCAAAACCGCGTCAGCCGTGCTACAGCCTTGCTGCCGTCGGAGGTGACGAAGGTGGGCGTGCAGGTCATGAAGCAGCAGAGTAACATCCTGCACATCGGCGCCCTGAAAAGCGTGGACGGCAAGTATGACACCGACTTCATCGCCAACTACATCGATATCAACATCAAGCCCCGACTAATGCGTATCACCGGTGTGGGTGACGTGATATCGCTGGGTAACACCTATGCCCTGCGCATCTGGCTGAAACCTGATGTGATGGCACAGTACGGGCTGGACCCCAACGACGTGTTCGCTGCCATCGGCGGCCAGAGCTTCGTCGCTGCCACGGGTTCGCTGGGTGAGCAGTCGGAGAACGCCTACCAGTACTCGATGGAGTACAAAGGCACTCTCAAGACCGTCGAGGAGTTCAACGAGATTGTATTGCGCACCACCGAGGGCGGTCACCTGTTGCACCTGAGCGATGTGGCCGAGGTCGAGATTGGAGCCGTGAGCTATAACTTCACATCCAACATCGACGGCCAACCGGGCACCATCTACATGGTGTTCCAGGCACCGGGTGCCAACGCTACCGAGGTCAATGCCCGAATCAACAAACTCTACGAGGAACTGAAACCGACGATGCCCGCCGGTCTGGAATTCGAGATTCTGGAAACCAGCGACGACTTCCTCTTTGCCGCTATCCACAACGTGGTTGAGACACTCGTCATTGCCATCATCCTGGTCATTCTCGTGGTCTACTTCTTCCTGCAGAGTTTCAAGGCGACTGTCATCCCCTCGTTGTCGATTATCGTGTCGCTACTGGGCACGTTCGCCATTGTGTCGCTTGCCGGATTCTCACTGAATATCCTGACGCTATTCGCTCTGGTGCTCGCCATCGGTACGGTGGTGGACGACGCCATCGTAGTCGTCGAGGCGGTCATGGCCAAAATAGAGAGCGGCATCACCGATGCACGCCGCGCTACCCGCGAGGCGATGAGCGACGTGTCGATTGCCGTTATCTCGTGTACCCTGGTATTCATGGCCGTGTTCATCCCCGTGGCCTTTATGCCCGGCACATCGGGCTCGTTCTTCACGCAGTTTGGTGTCACGCTGGCTTCGGCAGTGGGCCTGTCATGCGTGTCGGCATTGACGCTCTGTCCCGCGCTCTGCGCCATCATGATGCGATACTCCAAGGAGAATAAGGAGAAGAAGAACCTGAACTACTTCGTCACCAAGGCCTATTCCGCCAGCTACAACGCCATTCTCAAGAAATACAAGAAGAGCGTTGGCAAATTCATCAAGCGTCCGAAAGTGGCCTGGATACTGCTTGCCATCACAGCCGTGTTGCTGGTGTTCTTCATGCGCAACCTGCCCTCAGGCCTTGTGCCCCAAGAGGACCAGGGTGTGTTCTTTGCCGAGGTACGCGCCCCCGAGGGCAGCACCCTGCATGAGACACAGGAGATTGTCAAAAAAGTGGAGGAGAAGGTGAAGAAGATTCCCGAACTGGAGAGCTATGCCGTGGTCAGTGGCTACGGTATTATGGCTGGTCGCTCGAGCAGTTGCTACGCCACGCTCATCATCCGTCTGAAGAATTGGGACGACCGCCCCGGCATGAATCACAATATCATGTTGGTGTATGGACGATTTGCCATGGATTGCAAGGAAATCAAGAATGCGATCGTCATCCCCTTCCAGATGCCTCAGGTGCCGGGTTACGGTTCAAACAACAGCGTGAACCTGGTGCTGCAGGACATGCAGGACCGCTCCATGACAGAGTTCAATGCCGATGCGACCAAGTTCCTGGCGAAGCTCAACGAACGGCCTGAAATCATGTTGGCGATGTCCACCTACTCGGAGCGTTTCCCGAAGTATCAGGTCAACATCGATGCGACTCAGTGCGACCGTGCCGGTGTGACGCCCGCGGCAGTGCTCCGCACGTTAGGTGCCTATTGCGGTGGCTCCTATGTGGGCAACTTCAACCAGTTCGGTAAGGTGTATCGCATCATGGCCAATGCAGCCCCTGAGTACCGTCTCGACCCCTCGTCGCTTAACAACATCTTCGTCCGCGTGCAAGGCGGCAAGATGGCGCCGATTTCTGAGTTCGTTACCTTGAATGAGGTTGTCGGTTCGGCATCGGTCGACCACTTCAACCTGTTCCAGAGCATCACCTGCGCCGTGATGAGCGCCAGCGGATTCTCGGAGGGCGATGCCCACAAGGCCATTGCCGAAGTGTTTGCCGCCGAGATGCCCAAGGGATACAGCTACGAGTACGGCGGCATGTCGCGCGAGGTAGAAGAGGCCTCAGGCTCTAATGCCACGGCCCTGATCTATGTCATCTGCGTCATCCTCATCTACCTCATCCTGGCTTCACTGTACAACTCGTGGTTCACGCCAATGGCTGTGCTGTTCAGCGTGCCTTTCGGATTGATGGGCTCGTTCGGCATCACCTGGCTGGTATCGCTGCTGCACTTGCCAGGCATGGAGAACAACATCTACCTGCAGACGGGTGTGATCATGCTCATCGGACTGTTGGCCAAAACGGCCATCCTCATCACCGAGTTTGCCTCGGAGCGCCGTGCCCAGGGCATGAGTATCCGCGATGCGGCCTTTGCCGCCTGCGAGGAGCGCCTGCGCCCCATTCTGATGACCGTCGTCACGATGATTGCGGGTATGATACCGCTCATCATCGCCGGTGGTGCCGGTGCTAACGGCAATCGCGTGCTCGCCCTCGGCGTCACCGCCGGTATGGCCGTCGGCACGCTTGCCCTGCTCTTTGTGGTGCCCGTGTTCTTCATATTCTTCCAGAAACTCCACGAGAGATTCCAGGGTAAGCCCGCTACTGTAGAAACTGAACCGGAGGACGTAAAAGCCTAAGAACTTTAATAACTGGCAATTGAAAAATGAAAACGACGATCAAGATAATAGCCATTTGTGTGGCAGCACTGTCTCTGGTGGGTTGCGACACCATCAAGAGTTTGCATAGCAAGTACCAATCCCAAGCGACGATTCCTGCCGACGTTTTCGGTAGCAATGTCAAGGTAACAGCCGACACCACTGTGATGACCGAAATGTCATGGCGCGAGTTCTTTACCGATCCGTTGCTGCAACGGCTCATCGACACGGCCCTCGTGCGCAACACCGACATGAACTCGGCACGTATCGCCATCCAGCAATCCGAAGCTTCGCTTGCCGCTGCCAAGCAGGCCTTTTTCCCGTCGGTGTATTTCGCACCTTCGGGCTCTATCTCCTCTTTTGGCGGCAGCTCGCCAAGCAAGACCTACAACCTGCCGCTGCAGGTCAACTGGGATATAGACGCATTCGGCTCCATCAAGAGCAAAAAACGCAAATCCGAAGCCGTGCTCAAGCAGGCTCAGATTGCTGAGCAAGCCGTCCGGGCCAACATCATCTCGGCTGTGGCACAGCAGTACAGCACCTTGCTCCTGCTCGACCAGCAGTTGGAAATCCTCATGGCTACTGACAGCCTCTGGAACATCTCGCTTGAAACGCAAAAGATCCTGTGGGAGAACGGCAAGTCCTACTCCACTGCCGTTAACCAGATGGAGTCCTCCTATCTGGGCGTGAAGACCTCGATTGTGGACACGCGCCGCAACATCCGTCAGGTGGAGAATGCAATCTGCCGCCTGTTGGCCATCACGCCGCAGCCCATCGAGCGCAGCCGCTTAGGACTCTATCCCCTGCCCCGACGCTTCAATACCGGCATCTCTGGGCAGCTGTTGCTGAATCGCCCCGACATCAAGTTGGCCGACCTGGCCATGGAGGAAGCGTTCTACGACACGCAGACAGCCCGCGCCGCTTTCTTCCCCAACATCTCCCTGCAGGGACTAGCAGGATGGACCAATAGTGCCGGCTCGGCAGTGGTCAATCCCGGAAAGATTTTGCTCAATGCCGTGGCATCGCTGACGCAGCCCATCTACGCCCAAGGCAAGCTGAAAGCCAACCTGAAAATCAACAAGCTGAACCAGGAGGACTTGATTAACGATTATGTACAGACCGTTATCGACGCCGGCAGCGAGGTGAACGAAGCGCTGGCCGATTGTCTTGCCGCAGTGGAAAAGCATGGCTATTATCATCGCCAGGTGGCTGTATTGAAGGAAGCCTACAAGGGAACCCATGAACTCATGGACAATGGCAAGGCCAGTTATCTGGAGGTACTCACGGCACAAGAGAGTCTCCTGAGTGCCCAGCTCAACGAGGCCACGAACATGTATAACGGGGCCATGGGCATTATCGCCCTATACATTGCGCTGGGTGGCGCTACGAAATAACTGTATAGTTAGGAGTTAGGGGTTAGGGGTTAGGCTTTCGCCAACTAAAAAATTAAGGACTAAAATTATATGAAACGATTCTTTTTGATTTATTGTTTGGCGGCTTGTACGCTGACATTGCTGTCGTCGTGTGAGCACGATGAGCCTGTCAATCCCATCAAGCCGCTTGACCAGCGCACGGTGCTGTTGATGACCCCCAGCGGCGAGATTTATGACCAAAACGGCGAGTTTGTCACGCAATTGCCCAACTGCACTTTTGCCGCTGAAATCATCTCGGACGGTGACGACTACTTCGTGTCGGGTGTCCAATCCAAGGGGCGCGTGGGCTATTGGAAAAACGGCAAGTGGAACACCCTGCATGTCGATTTTATCGATGATGTGGACCACTGGACCTACGGAATCGGCAAATGGGATTACTACATCTACTTGCTTGATGTTCCCAACGTGCTGAAAAACAGCGGTATCTTCCCCCTCGAGAACTTCCACGACTTCGTGCCCGCCAATCATGCGCTCGCCGTGAGCGAGGGCAAATGTTATGTAATTGGTTACGGCTTTAGTGAAGTCAATCCAGATGGGCATTATCAGCCGGTGCTCTACACCAATTACAAGAAAGAGTACCTGCCCATGCCCGAGGGTGCCGTAACCGGAGAATGTCATGCCATTTATGCCTATGACCGAGACCATACCATCATCGGTGGCATGATCGACGCCATGCCTGCCGTCTGGGTAGATAAGCAATATGAGGTTTATCCTGTCACCTATCCCAGGGAAGCACTCGGTAACAACGAGTACTTGATTGGACGCGTGGAGTCGGTGACGAAGTGTAATGGCCACATCTATGCGGCAGGCTTTGAATATGACTACGATAAGACGATAATTGCCACACTGTGGGTCGATGGTGTCCCCTCTCATTATCTGTCGGGGTGGGAATGTACCAGTTCACAAGCCATCGAAATCCTTTCCTATGGCGATGATGTGTATATGCTCACATATGAATATAATAACGACACTGACGAGTCCAGAGCCCACCTGTGGAGGAATGGCCAACTCGTCAAGACCTATGATAACATCCAAGTATCTGGATTTACAGTACTATAATCAACCAGAAACAAAAAACTAAAAAATATGAACTACACGAGAGCAATATATCTGGCGTTGATGGCACTGGTTGGCTTGCCGCTGATGGGCCAGATTGTTACATCAAGACAAGGCGTGGAGCACAAAATCGATGTGGATAGCATTATCGATGACTTTGACAGCCGGCCGGCCTTTGGCATTTACAAGGACACTTACTTCGTGGGTGGTACGGCACTGAATACCAAGCCAACTGAGTTCAACAGTGACGTGAAGTTCCAAATCAGTTTCCGCCACAGGCTCACCAAGTCCATCCTGCCCTTGCACAGCCACCTGTTCTTGCAATACTCACAGAAGGCGATTTGGAATGTGTTTGAGGAGTCGTTGCCCTTCCACGACCTGAACTTCAATCCCGGCATCGGTATTCAGAATCTGGTTGTGTATAACGGCAGGCTTGTGGGAAACGGCACGGTCATGCTTGAACATGAGTCCAACGGGCGTGACGGCGAGGCATCGCGCAGTTGGAACAAGGTTTCGGTCGCTTATGCTGCGGTTATCGACCCTCGGCTGGAGGTGTATGGCAAGACATGGATTCCCATCATCGACGGTCAGCAGAACAAGGACATCCTCAAGTATTGCGGTATCTTCCAGGTTGGTTCACAGTTTATCTCGGCCGACAGGCGTTGGGTGGCCGATGTCACCTTTGTGAAACGCCAGGGATGGAACCTCAACTTCAACACAATTGTGAATGTGGGCTTCCGCTTCAGCAAGAGGGACAACCAGTACCTGATGCTGCACTTCTATGACGGCTATGGCGAGAACCTGCTCGACTACAACAAGTACCACTGCCGCCTGCGCATCGGATTGTTGATCCGTCCCAATTTCTTCAGCGACTTCTAAAACAAGATTCATTTTTTCTCATTATCTTTGCAGCCGATAATGAGACGTTGCATATTGATATTGTCACTACTACTCACCACTGCGATGCTGTCCTGGGGACAAGTATCGGAGCCGCTCGTTGTCCTGCAGCAAGACAGCCTGCAGCAATCGGTCGATACCGTTCAGCAACTGAGCAAGATTCAGAAGGCCAAGGAGCGGTTCCATCAACGTATCGAGGCGAAACTCAACGAGCCGTATGACACGACGCGCAACAAGGGCTACTGGTGGCGCGCGCTCAAGCACGGGAAAGTGAACTTCAAGGACAGCACGATGGGTTACCCAAAGTTTTTGATGTTCTGCTATCACACCTACATTTGGGGCGACCGGGCCTTCAACAGTTACGACAGTTCCTATGTCGTGGGCACCGGGAAAAACTGGAAACTATTTCTGAAGAGCAACAACTGGGTGGACTCTTATATCGGCCATCCCGTCAAGGACGTGGACCAGATCATCAACAGCAACCTGGTGTCCAACATCGGTGTCACGCTCTCGTTTATGGCCGTCAGTGTGGGCTACTCGCTAGGTGTGAGCAACCTGATACACGGCGAAAACGTTTCCAACAAGGTCGACTTCTCGTTCACCTGTGCCCGCTTTGCCGCCGACGCCTACTATTGGGAGAACAAAAACGATATCAATGCGACCTATCGAATCAAGAATCTAGACAACATTAGGCACAAAGCCAGGCAATCGGGCGTCAGCCGCAAGGCAATGGGCTTGACGGCCTACTACTTCTTCAACAACAAGCGCTATGCCCAAGCGGCCGCCTACTGTTTCTCCAAGTACCAGAAACGCAATGCCGGTTCATGGCTGGCAGGCTTCAGCCTGCAGCACTACGACGTGAAACTAGACGTAGAGAAGTTGTCTGATGATGTGCGTCCTTATTTCCCGACACAAGAGTCTGCACCCCGCATTCTCTACAACGACTATTGCCTGCTCTTCGGCTACGGACACAACTGGGTGTTGAGTTCCAAGTGGCTGTTGAACGCTACCATCACCCCATACATCGGCTATCGTTACAACCATTTCCCCAATGAACATGACCGAGCCAGCAACGTCTCGCTCAACTGCCGCGCACGCTTGGGTGCCGTGTACAACCACAAGCAGTTCTTTATGGCTTTCCAGAGCTATGCTGACCATCACCGTTACGCGTCCAAGAACAGCCGATTGATCAACTCCCTTCTTGAGTTCTCGGTCTTGGCAGGAATCCGATTTTAATTGTTAGCTATTTTTCCGCAGGTTGACAGACATCAGAACTCGAAGCCGAGGTTGATGTAGGGATACAGCTTGTGGGTGAAGTTGCTCCAGCTGAGGGATCCGCCCAACGGTCCGAGGATGCTGTTGTAACTATAAGCCAGCTGGAACCCCCAGATGGGCTTGTTGTCAAAAATGTGGCCCAGTTTGCTGTTTTGCTCGGCGACCTGTGCCTTCACCATTACATAATGCTCCTTGAAGAAGCGCTGCTGCACATTGAGGCCTGCAACGAGCACCTTGCTGTCCATGATGTGGCATTGGCCGAAGCCGGCAAACGGTATCTGCTGCGGATAGTAGATGCCACTGCGGTTGCCGCCCATCATGGTCATGGCTGTAGCGGGCACATCGTCTCCAAAGAGCAGCTGGCCATAAACCATGGGCTGCACATGGGTGGTCGATGTCAGGGGCAACGTCATGCGCCAATGTGCCACCAGACGGCTGAAACCGCTGTGGCCTTTCCACTTGGCAAAGTTGTCGGTGTAGTAGGTATACCGTAGCCCGGCACGCATACCCTTACAGGTAAAGTACCAGTGGTCCTCGGTGTTGTACTGCACGCCGGCATGATAGTTGAAGTAGTACTCGTTCTTCTTGAACTGGAAGACACTGTGCTCGTTGCTCAGGATGTCGTAGTTGTAGTAGTACTCCCACGCGATGCCCGCATTGATGTTCAGGTTGGGGGCGTCCAGCGACAGCAGGGTGGCGTTAGCCTTCTGGTAGAGGGAATGCAGGTTGTCGGTACGGTACTTGCCTTCATACATATTAATGTCCTCATGCCAGATTTCATAGGACACGCCGATTCGATAGTTTGACTTTGGCTTCATGCGCCACGCCAGGCGGCCCATGGTGCGCTTGCCCAGGCGGAGCGTGAGATCCACGTTCTTATCAAACTTGTTGCCATAGTAGAAGGTAGCCCCGATCTGGGCTGCCACCAGTTCCTCGGTGTCGTAGCGCAAGCCCACGCTCGCCTTGATGGAGTTTTTAGCATTTTCCTCGTTTACGAGCCTTCCGGCCTCGGTATTATCGATGTCACTCAGGTGGATGATGCTGTAGTTGGGCATGTAGTCGTCGGGCACACCAACCATTCTTTTGAGTATCATGATGGAATCCATTTGAGCCCGGGTGGCCTCCTCACCGCGCTTGATCAGCGCCTTAATGGCCGAGCGGTAGAAATGAGCCGCCGAGTAGCCTCGCACGGGCACGCGGATGACCAGGTCACAGTATTTCTCGTTCTCGTTGCTGCGGTTGTGGATGTCGGCTCCCACCGAGCGCTCCAGAATGTCGGATGTGGAATAGTACTTATCGTTCAGGCCCAAATCTGTCCTGATGCCGATGACGATATCGGCACCCATCTTGCGGGCCAAGTCGGCGGGAAAATTGTTCTTCGTGCCACCGTCAACCAGCACATAGGGGTCCATCCTCACAGGAGCGAAAACGCCAGGAACGGCCATACTGGCACGGATTGCCTTCGGGAGCGAACCGTGGTCCAGCACCACCTCGCTGTCGGTAATCAGGTCGGTGGCGATGCACCCGAAGGGACGCGGCAGCGACTTGAAGTCGATGTCCTCGGGCTGGCGCAGGTAGTGGCGCAGGGTTTTCTCGACATTGGTGCCGCGTATCAGGCCGCCTGCCAGTGTGTCCTTGCTACTGTCCAGGAAAAACCTGTAGTCAAACAGATAGATGTTCTGCCGTTTGCGCTCATCGAGCGTCTGGTTCCTCATCGACAAGCGGTCGCGCAGGATGTCGCCCCAGTCCATGCTGTTGACGATGGACTCGATGTCCTCGGCATTATATCCCACTGCATACATGCCGCCGATGATACTGCCCATCGATGTGCCGGTGACCATGTCAATGGGGATGCCGGCCTCTTCAAGCACCTTGAGGGCACCGATGTGGATAGTACCCATTGCACCGCCTCCACACAGCACGACGGCGACTTTCTTGCGTTCTTTTTTCCCAGGCTCCACTGTTTGGGCAATTGCACTGACTGCCATCAAAAGGAACATTATATAAATAATGAATCTTTTCATGATCGGAATATTTTTTCTGCAAAGGTAGTCATTTTTGATAATTCTTGTTACCTTTGTGTCGTAAAACAAAACCACAACGCATTATGAAAACCTATCTAGTTACAGGAGCTGCCGGATTCATCGGCTCGAACTTTGTGAAATACATTCTCAACAAGTATGGCGACAACATCGAGGTCATCATCCTCGACGCCTTGACCTATGCCGGCAATCTCGCCTCCATCAAGGGGGAGATTGAGCGTTCTAACGTCACCTTTATCCGTGGCGACGTGGGCGACCGGGAACTGGTGCAGGGCATCATGCGTGACTATGATGTGGACTACATCGTCAACTTTGCCGCCGAGAGCCATGTGGACCGCAGCATCACCAATCCACGCCTGTTCCTGGAGACCAACATCCTGGGTACCCAGAATATGCTCGACTGCGCCCGCGATGCCTGGCTCACCGGCAAGGATGCACAGGGACACAACACCTACGCTCCAGGCAAGAAATATCTGCAGATCTCGACCGACGAGGTCTATGGCTCGCTGAGCAAGGACTATGATGAGCCCCACGAACTGGAGGTGAGCGACGACGTGCGCGAGGTGATCCAGGGCCGCACCGACCTCAAGACCTACGGCCGTCACTTCTTCACCGAGGAGACTCCGCTCGCTCCCCGCTCGCCCTACTCGGCCAGCAAGACCAGCGCCGACCTCATCACCATGGCCTACCACGAGACCTACGGCCTGCCCGTGAACATCACGCGCTGCAGCAACAACTACGGTCCCTACCACTTCCCCGAGAAACTCATCCCGCTCATCATCAAAAACATCCTCGAGGGCAAGAAACTGCCCGTGTATGGCAAGGGTGAGAACGTGCGCGACTGGCTCTACGTCGAGGACCACTGCAAGGGCATCGACCTGGTGCTGCGTCAGGGCACCGTCGGCGAGGTGTACAACATCGGCGGCTTCAACGAGGAGAGCAACATCAACATCGTGAAGCAGGTCATTGCCATCATCGCACGCATCATGCACGAGGAGCCGCAATACCAGCAGTTGCTCAAGTGTGACCTCGATGTCATCAACAACGACCTCATTGAGTTTGTCACCGACCGCCCGGGCCACGACATGCGCTATGCCATCGACCCCAGCAAGATCGCACGGCAACTCGGTTGGTATCCCGAGACGCCTTTCACCGAGGGCATCGAAAAGACCATCCGCTGGAATCTCGACCACCAGCCATGGGTCAACAGCGTCACCAGCGGCGACTACCAGCGCTACTACGAGGAGATGTACGGTAACCGATAACCGAGTCAGTACAGATGAGATATCAAGTGATTTTTGAGTTTCAGGGCGATGACTCGTCGATAAGCGACGTGTACAACTATAGCGACGAGCAGCAGGCTCTGGATAAATTCGCCGAATTGCGCGACAGCCTGATGCATGCCCTGGATCCCGACGGCTGTGAGGTCACCGACGAACCGGCACTCTACAGTGTGAAACATAGCGGGGAAGGGATCTTCGGCTACGTCCGCATCCTCACCGACTGACACCGTAACCGCAACCTAACCATTGCCCTTCGGCGCCTGCAATTGCGGTTGCCGAAGGGCAACTGTTTTCACGGCGGGCCACGCAAAAAGCATCAAAACTCGCTAAAAGTCAACTAATTACAACCGCTTCCGTTCATTGTCAAGCGGTTGTTGACAGTTTTGGACAAATTTGAGAAATACTACATAACTATTTTATTATAAGCCATTTACAGCCAATTCGGTCAGAACAGCAATTTCCCTGGTAGAGTAGGAAGAAATGGACGAACGGGCTACGCAAATTGTTAAACTAGATTAAAAAATGTGAAATCGCTGCTTTTTTCGTACCGAGACAGCAGGAAAATGGAATAAAAAGTTTGGTGGGAAATATGAAAAGCAGTACCTTTGCGCGCCGATTATATCCAAAGTAAGAGCCCATTAGGGCAATGCCATGTGGAATTTGGCCGTTCCGCAGGGTGTTGCTTGGGTTATTAACGAACTATTAATTAGGATTTTAAAAAAGTGGATACTTTAAGTTACAAAACCATTTCGGCCAACGCCGAAAATGTACAGAAGGAATGGGTGGTAGTAGATGCTACCGACCAGATTCTGGGTCGCTTGTGCTCCAAGGTGGCTAAGTTGCTCCGTGGCAAGTACAAACCCAACTACACCCCGCACGTTGACTGCGGTGACAACGTTATCATCATCAACGCCGATAAGGCCAAGATGACTGGCAAGAAGTGGACCGAGCACCAGTACGTGCGCTACACCGGCTATCCCGGTGGCCAGCGTTTCACGACTCCCGCCGCCCTTCAGGCTAAGAGTGAGAAGAAGAAAGACCTGCGCAAGGGTATGCACCCGCTGTACCTGCAAGTGCTCAAGGGCATGCTGCCCAAGACCCGTCTTGGTGCCCAGCTGCTGAAGAACGTGCACATCTACAACGGTCCCGAGCATCCGCACGAGGCCCAGCAACCCAAAGTTATTGACATTAACAAACTGAAATAAGAAGCATGGAACAGATTAATGCAGTAGGTCGCCGCAAAGCCGCTATCGCTCGCGTGTATGTGAAAGAAGGTAATGGCGAGATCACAGTGAACAAACGCCCGTTGGCAGACTACTTCCCCAACCCCATCCTGCAATACATCGTTAAGCAGCCGCTTACCACGCTGGACGTTGCTGAGAAGTATGACATCAAGGTTAACCTCGTCGGTGGTGGTTACAAGGGACAGGCCGAGGCTCTGCGCCTGGCTATTGCCCGCGCCCTGGTGAAGATCAACCCCGAGGACAAGAGCGCACTGCGCAAGGAAGGCTTCATGACCCGCGACCCGCGCGCTGTGGAGCGCAAGAAACCCGGCCAGCCCAAGGCCCGCAAGAGATTCCAGTTCAGCAAGCGTTAATCGCCGCATGACGACAACGGTTCACGCCCTGGCGTGGCCGATGCTTGCTCTACATTATATAATAAGGTCAGCCCCACGGGTTGGGACATCCTTATTGAAGAGTTTAGTATCCAAATCGCATAGACTCACACTGGGAACTGCGGTGGCTACTATGCGATTGATTTAGTCGAACGTAAACAATTTATTAAAAA
>CADBBK010000023.1 GCA_902792895.1 uncultured Bacteroidales bacterium
TCAATGAAGCTGTTAGCTATTAGCCTTTAGCTATTAGCGAGAGCTAGACAACGCGGGCGGCCCCCACCACGGGAGCCGCCCGTTATTTTATCCCCCCTGGACCGGCTGGACTCTCTGGACCGGCGCTGGATTCTCTGGACCGGCGCTGGACTCTCTGGACCGGCGCTGGATTCTCTGGACCGGCGCTGTCGCGCCTTTCCTGGACTTTCTGGACCGCCGCTGGCGCGGCTCCCCTGGACAATCTGGACAAGCCGGCTAGCCAGGTCGCCGCCTTTGCGGCGATCGTCCACTCCATCCACTCCATCCACTCCATCCAGTCCATCCAGTTTGTCCAGTCCGTCCAGCATGTCCAGTCCGTCCAGCATGTCCAGTCCGTCCAGTCCGTCCAGCATGTCCAGCCTCTCCAGCCCGTCCAGTTTGTCCAGTCTCTCCAGCGTGTCCAGCCCGTCTCACTATTTTTGGTAGAATTGGAAAAAAAAGCAAATTTTCTTTGTCAGAATAAAAAAATGCAGTACCTTTGCCAAACAAGATGAACCAACTAGCATGCTTTCATAGGAACCTAGATTAAGTCAGGAGATGAAAAATGAGTTCTATAGGCAGGATTTGTCGACAGTTGGGTGGGCCGATGAGCATTCGGTGCCACGCCAGCGACGCGATACGATATAGACTTTACCTTATATATTAATAATGTATTACCATGGCATGAAGTTATTCCGAAACTCTTTTGAAAAACCAGCATGATTTGACCCCTTGAATGTTTGAGAGAAATTTTTGTTTTTATTCACTTTATAATTATTAATTTAAATTAATTCATTTATGAAGAAATTTTTATTTACTTTAGCTGCTGCTTTGATGGCAAGCACCATGTTTGCTACCGTAGTAGTTCCCGCTGAGGGCGCTGCTGGCAGAATGTACATGTACTTCAACGACGTGAACCTTACCGAGAACAAGGGTGGTACGGTTGTCCTCGACCTGATGTGCCACTTTGAGGACTACATGAGCGCATTCCAGCTCGACCTGGGTACCGCTGTTCAGAATGGTGACAGCTACGACTTCACGCTCAACACGCTCCCCGGCGGCCTGACTGTTAAGACCGTTGGTAAGGGTGATTATTGGGCTGTTCCTTACACCGACGACGGCGGTGAAGAGGGAACTGTAAGCGTTTCGGTTCAGAAAGGTCAGAACAACACCCGTGTTATCGGTGCCCTGATGGAAGGTAACTACTGGGATCCCGATAATGACGGCGAGTATACGCTTCAGGGTGTAGCCAAGTGGGCTCCCGTTGAGAGCGCTGTATTGTTGAAATTCACCTTCAACGTTCCCGCTGACTATGCAGGTGGCCTCGTATGCTGCTACCTGGCTCCCACCAGTGGTGCTGACAACAACCCCGAGGTTAACGTTTGCTCCAAGACCGACAAGAACTACACCGTAGCTAACTTCTCGGTTGACCAGGAGATCGTTACTCCCGATGCTCCCACCATCACTTTCTCGGGTGAGGAGACCACCACGATGACCGTTACCGTTACCGCTGCTGAGGGTTGCACCCTGATCGTTAACGGTGAGGCTCAGGAGAACCCCTACACCTACACTGTTGACCGTGCTGACGTTTACACCGCTGGTACCGTTGAGGTAACTGCTTATGCCGTTCTGAATGGTGTTGAGAGTGCTCCGGCTACCGCTAGCAAGGACTTCGTCGTTCAAGATCTGCCCGTTGCTGAGAAGCCCGCTATCCAGTTCGTTGAGACCAAGAACGATGACAACGAGGTAACTGAGGTTGAGGTTGTTGTAACCAACGCTACCAACTACACCATTACTGTTGACGGTGAACCCCTCCGTGGCGAGAAGATCCAGGCCAGCACTGAGGCCGCTAAGGCTATCCACGTTTATGCCGAGAACGATCCTGGCTATCCCTACGTAAAGAACACCAACGAGGCTGACTACACCCTGAACAAGCTGATGGAGACCACCGAGAAGCCCGTGATCAGCAGCTCCAACGACGATGCTACCCAGCAGACCACCATCACCGCTACCGGTAATGGCCACATCTGCCTGTACAATGACGACGTACTGGTAGCTGAGGGCGACGGCGTTGCTACTTGGACTGTTCCTTACAGCGATGATCCCGAGGGTGAGGAGTATGGCATGTCCGCTACCGCTCAGGAAGAGGGCAAGAAGGTCAGCGAGCCCGCTCTGGCTACCATCGAGGTTCCTGGCAAGACCACCACTCCCGTTGATCCCACCGTTGCTACTCAGGCTCCCGACGGCGCTTATGCAGTAACTCCCGGTCAGCACGAGGTAGTTGTTACCATCACCCCGGCTAACGAGAACCAGACCGTTTGGTACCGTGTAATCTTCACCGACGCTGACGGTAACGTAACCACCAGCGACTGGATGGAGTACACCGATGCATTTAATGAGACCGTTGATGGCCACTATCGCATTGAGTTCTACGCAACTGAGGAAGGCTTCTTGCCCAGCTCGACTGGCGTTGTTGAGTTCTATGTAACTCCCACCACCGGTATCGACGAGATCGCTAACGGCAAGACCGTTGCTGGCGTACGCTACTTCAACATGGCTGGTCAGGAGATGCAGGAGGCCAACGGTATGACCATCGTTGTTACCACCTACACCGACGGCACCACCAGCGCTGTTCGCGGGCGGCCCCCACCACGGGAGCCGCCCGTTATTTTATCCCCCCTGTCCAGTTTCTCCAGTTTTTTAGTCGTTTTTTTGTCGGGCAGGGGATTAATGTATATTTTTGTGAGATGGTTTTTAAATGGTTTTAATCATGGATGATGACAAGAGAAGTCCCAGACACTATGAGGATGGCACGGCGAGTGCATTGCGTCAAGGCACTGATTATCGCAAATTACGCTTCTACCATCGCAGCGACGTGTTATACCAGTTGACGCAGCTCTTCTGCAAGCGTTATTTCAAGAAATGGGGCGACCGCACCGTTGACCAGATGGTCCAAGCCGCCCGCAGCACCAAGCAGAACATCGTTGAGGGGAGCATTGACGGCCGCACGTCGATGGAGAGCGAGATCAAGCTCCTGGGCATCGCCCGTGGTAGCAATGGCGAACTGCTCGAGGACTACCATGATTACCTGAAGTGCATGGGACTGTCGCCATGGCAGCAGGACTATCCCCGTTATCAGCCGATGTTGGATTTCTGCCGGGGGCATTACGAGTATCAGGATTTTCAAGAACTACTGCCCAAGATGAATGGTGAGGAATTGGCCAATATGGCCATCTGCCTGTGTCATCAGGTGGATTCGGCGCTGGAGAAGTATATCGAGAGAAAAGACCGGGAATTCACTACCGAGGGTGGCATCCGGGAACGGATGACCGCAGCCCGCTTGAACCAGCGCGAGTCGCAGCGGCAGATCATTGACCGTCAAGCGCAAGAGATTGCTGCCCTCAAACAAGAAATTGCCTGCCTGAAAAAGAAACTGGACGACCTGGAACAGCTGGACCGCCGCTGACGCAGCTCCCCTGGACGGACAGGACTGGCTGGACCGGCTGGACTATCTGGACTGGCTGGACTATCTGGACTATCTGGACTATCTGGACTATCTGGACCGGCGCTGGCGCGCCTTTCCTGGACTGGCTGGATGATCTGGACTGGCTAGATTGCTGGCTTGCCGCCTTTGCGGCAATCGTCCAGTCCATCCAGTTTATCCAGTCCATCCAGTCCATCCAGTCCATCCAGTCTATCCAGTCTATCCAGTCTATCCAGTCCATCCAGTCTATCCAGTCCATCCAGTTTCTCCGGGCAATCCAGGGGGGTGATTTTGGAAATTGGGAAAAAAGTGCTACCTTTGCAGGTTAAATGTAATGAATAAGGAAGTGGAAACAAGATACATCTTTGTCACTGGCGGCGTTGTCTCGTCGCTCGGTAAGGGAATCATCGCTTCGAGCATCGCCCGGCTGCTGCTCTCGCGCGGCTATAGCGTTACCTGCCAGAAGTTTGACCCCTACATCAATATCGACCCCGGTACACTGAATCCCTATGAGCACGGCGAGTGCTATGTGACCGTCGATGGTCATGAGGCCGACTTGGACCTGGGGCACTATGAGCGCTTTACCAACATCAAGACTACCCGTGCCAACAATGTCACCACGGGGCGCGTCTACCAGAGCGTTATCGACAAGGAACGTCGCGGCGACTACCTGGGAAAGACGGTGCAGATCATCCCGCACATCACCGATGAAATCAAGCGCGACGTGAAGCTACTGGGCACCACGGGCAAGTATGACTTTGTCATCACCGAGATTGGCGGCACCGTGGGCGATATCGAGGCCCTGCCGTTTATCGAGGCTATCCGCCAGCTGCGCTGGGAGCTGGGGCGCCGGTGCATCTGTGTGCATCTCACCTATGTCCCCTACATCAGCGCTGCCAAGGAGCTCAAGACCAAGCCCACCCAGCACAGCGTCAAGCTGCTGCAGCAGGAAGGTATCCAGCCCGACGTGCTCGTGCTGCGCACCGAGCATCCGCTGCCGCCCACCATGCTCAAGAAGGTGGCCCAGTTCTGCAACGTGAGCGCCGACGCCGTGGTGCAGAGCCTGGACGTGCCCACCATCTATGAGGTGCCCCTCAAGATGCACGAGCAGCGCCTGGACAACATCATCCTCGAGAAGACCGGCCTCAAAGTCGACGGCGAGCCCGACATGGAGAAGTGGAATGACTTCCTCGGCAAACTCAAGGGCGCGCGCGAGGAGGTGCGCATCGGCCTGGTAGGCAAGTATGTATCGCTCCAGGATGCCTACAAGAGCATCGACGAGAGCCTCTTGCACGCGTGTGCCTATCATGACCGCCGCCTCAAGCTGTCCTACATCAACAGCGAGCACATCAACGACGGCAATGTCGAGCAGCTGCTGGCAGGGCACGACGGCATCGTGGTGGCTCCGGGATTCGGACAACGTGGTGTCGAGGGCAAATTTGTGGCCCTGCGCTGGTGTCGTGAGCACGATGTGCCCACCTTCGGCATCTGCCTGGGCATGCAGTGCATGGTGATAGAGTTCGCACGCAACGTGCTGGGTATGACCGATGCCAACAGCACCGAGATGGACGCCAAGACGACGCACAACGTCATCGACCTCATGGAGGACCAGAAGACGGTCACCAACATGGGCGGCACGATGCGACTGGGGGCTTATGCCTGCCACGTGAAACCCGGCACCAAGGTAGCCGAGGCCTATGGTGTGCAGGACATCGAGGAGCGTCACCGTCACCGTTTTGAGTTCAACGACGAGTACCGCCAGGCCTTTGAGGACGCCGGGATGACGATTGCCGGTGTCAACCCTGAGAGCGGCCTGGCCGAGGTGATTGAGCTCAAGGACCGCCGCTGGTACATCGGCACGCAGTACCACCCCGAGTACTCCAGCACCGTCCTCAACCCCCACCCCCTGTTCATGTCCTTCATCGAAGCAATTATCGCCTCCAAGCAGTAATTGAGTTGTAAGTTTTTAGTTGTAAGTTTTTAGTAATAATACTATCGCCTAGAAACCTACATCAAGAAACTTGCAAAATGAACAGAACAACTGACAAACAACCACCAACTAATAATGAAATCAAGCGATTTTAGAGAGTTGAAAGTCTGGCAAAAAGCAATGGACCTGACGGTTGAGATATACTCAATCGTCAAGCTGTTGCCTCGGGAGGAGATGTTCGCCTTGTCCGACCAAATGCGCAGGGCTGCTGTGTCTATTCCCTCCAATATCGCTGAAGGGCAGGGACGTGACACAATGAAGGAATTTATCAGATTTCTTTCTGTCGCTCGAGGGTCACTCCGTGAATTGTCCACCCAGTTGGAAATCTGCGAGCGGGTTCATTACTTGACCCAATCGCAGACAACAAACGCTAATCAGATGATTGAAGAAATCGACAAAATGCTTAATGCCCTCTCAAAATCGCTCATCCCGTTTTAAGTTAGAGGCAATGGTAATCTTACTTAAAACTTACAACTTAAAACTTACAACTAAATAAATATATGGATAAAAACACTTTGATTGGATTGTTGTTGATGGGTCTCGTGATCGTCGGCTTTTACTGGCTCAATAAGCCTAGCGAAGCTGAGCTCGCCGAGCATCAACGGCAATTGGACTCCATCGCCGCGGCACAGCAGACACAACAGCGCCGCGACATCGCTGCCGGCGACGTCGACACTCTCAGCGTCGACGAGCTGGCCCACCTGCAGAGCGTGCTCGAGAACATGCCTGCCGGCAATGCTGTGATTAACAACGAGGGCGTCGTGCTCGCCATGCGCGACGGACAGGTGTCGGGAACCGTCACCGTGGGTGACACCACCGTGACGTGGGACGAGGTGTCGGCACACACCAGTGCCAACCCCGCCGTACACAACCTGGCTGTACAGGCCGTGCAACGCGCACTGGATGTGTATGCCAAGAACGGCTCCTTCGCCGCCTCGCTCACGGGAACGGAGCAGCTGGTGGCGCTCGAGAACGACTCGCTCAAGGTCGAGTTGAGCACCAAGGGCGGTATCATCGCCCGCGCCACGCTCAAGGGCTACAAGACCTGGAAGGCGCCGCAACTGGTGCTGTTTGACAAGGGTGACAACGACTATAGCTTCACCCTGAGTAACAACACACAGCGCTTCGAGACCAAGAACTTCTACTTTGAGCCCCAGAAGCTCAATGACAGCACCGTGCTGATGAACCTGCAGCTCGAGGGTGGTGCCCAGTGGGGCTTGAAGTACACCCTCATCCCCGGTAGCTACATGGTGCGCATGGAGATGGTGCAGAAGGGCATGACCAGCATCATCCCGCTGAACATCAACCTAGTGGACCTCGACTGGCATCAGAAGATCTCGCGCCATGAGTTCGGCAAGACCTTCGAGGAGCGCAACAGCGGTATCTACTATAAGTTCTCGGGCAAGGATGGCGAGGTGAAGTATACCAAGGAGAGCGGCAACGACGAGAAGGAGGTTCAGGACAAGCTCAAGTGGGTGAGTGCCAAGAACCAGTTCTTCTCGACCGTGCTCATCACCGACAGCATCTTCTCCAGCGCCAAGATGACCAGCAACGACACCCAGGACACGCCCGACTACGAGAACTACCTCAAGGATGTGAACATCCACACCATGGTGCCCTACTCGAGCGATAAGCCCGTGCCCGCGTCTTTCTACTTCTATCTGGGCCCGAACAGGTACCACATGCTGTCGTCCTATGACAAGTACTCCCCCAAGGAGGACCTGAAGCTCACCCATCTCATCCCTCTGGGCTGGAAACTGTTCCGATGGATCAACACGGGCGTGATTATTCCCGTGTTTGACTGGCTGGGTAAGTTCATGACCAACTACGGTCTTATTATCCTGGTGCTCACCATCATCATCAAGATCGTGCTGTCGCCGCTGACCTACAAGAGCTACATCTCGCAGGCCAAGATGCGTATCCTCGCACCTGACATCGCTGCAATCAACGAGAAGTACCCCAATCAGGAGGACGCCCTCAAGAAGCAGCAGAAGACGATGGAACTCTATCGCCAGGCCGGCGCCAACCCGATGGGTGGCTGTCTGCCCATGTTGCTGCAGATGCCCATCCTCATCGCGATGTTCACCTTCTTCCCCTCGTGCATCGAGCTGCGAGGACAGTCGTTCCTTTGGGCCAATGACCTGAGTGCCCCCGATAAGATCATCCAGTGGGGTACCCACATCCCCATCATTTCCAGCCTGTTCGGTAACCACGTGAGCCTCTTCTGCTTGCTGATGACCGTTACCAACATCCTCTACACCTGGATGACCACCAAGTCACAGCCCTCGTCGCAGTCGATGCCGGGCATGAAGTGGATGATGTACTTGATGCCGCTGATGTTCCTGTTCTTCTTCAACAACTACGCATCAGGTCTGAGCTACTACTACTTCATCTCACTGCTCATCACCATCCTGCAGACCTACAGCTGCCGCTTCTTCATCACCGAGGACAAGGTGCGTGCCACCATGGCCGCCAATGCCGCCAAGCCCAAGAAGAAATCCAAGTGGGCCCAGCGTCTCGAGGAAGCCCAGAAGATGCAGCAACAGCAGCAGCGTGCCAACGCCAAGCGCCGTCGTTGATTTATTATCCTTTAGGTTTTAGGTATTAGGCTTTAGGCTTTAGGTTTTGACAATATGGTGAAATCAAGTGATTATCAGGAATTAAAGGTATGGCAGAAAGCTGTTGACTTGACAACTGAAATTTATGAGTTGGTCAAGCTGCTGCCAGCCGAGGAACAATATGCTTTATCTGACCAAATGCGTAGAGCTGTTGTTTCTGTTCCGTCTAATATTGCTGAAGGTCGAGGCCGTGGAACAAATAAGGAATTCGTACGATATCTGTTGATGTCAAGAGGCTCTTTGTGGGAACTCTCAACACAACTTGTGATTTGCGAGAAACTGCAATACTTAAAACAAGATCAAATGCATGATGCGAGGCAATTGATAGTGGAAATAAGCAAGATGATCAATGCTTTAGCTAAATCGTTCAGTAATGATGAAAAAGATTGAATTTGGAAAAATGCATTGTGATTTGGACGATGGATGCAACTTTTTGATGTAACGGAGTGTCTAATGATAAAATATGTTTAATTGCTCAGGGTCGAAGCTGCGGTGTCATCACCTAAAGCCTAAAACCTAAAGCCTAAAACCTATCTATTATGTACATTCATCATTGTCCCGAGTGCGGGAAGCAGTATAGCACTCAAGAGAAAGTTAATCGTGTGAAGTGCCCCTATTGCGGAGCCGAGACCAACGTGTCCTATTCCGACCAGCAGCAGTTCAGCGGGCAACCGCTGTCGGGCATCGATAGTGTGTTCTTCAATGGACCGTCGGGCAAGAGCCGCGGTGTGGCTGCTATCCTGGCCTTGTTCGCTGGCGCCTTTGGCCTGCACTATTTCTATATCGGCAAGACCAACGCAGGTATTCTGTTCCTGGCGATATGCCTCCTGTCGTGCTTCTTCTTAGGCATTGTTACCCAAATCGTTTCCTTCATCCAGGGTATTCTGTTCCTGGTCAGCTCTCAAGATGAGTTTGAGAGCCGCTGGGTGAACTCGCCCAGCAGTGTGCCCTTGTTCTAACACCCTGACTGCCTATGGGTAAACGCCAAGTCCCCACAAAACCCGACTACATCAAGTGGCTGCTCCTCGCCGGAGTGGTTGCACTTGTTGTGGCGCTTGGCTGGTTTGTGCTACGCAACTATATCTTGCCGCACTCGGTGACGGTGGACCGTTTCCGCTACCCGATTGCCGGCATTGATGTGTCCAAGCACAACGGCGTCATCGACTTTGCTCAGGTGGCGGCCGATGATTACCAGTTTGCCTTCATCAAGGCCAGCGAGGGTAAGACCTACAAGGACGACGCGTTTGACCACAACTACCGCGGGGCCCGTGAAGCAGGCCTCAAGGTGGGAGCCTACCACTTTTTCCGCAAGAACCGCACTGGCCAGGAGCAGGCCGACAACCTGCTGGCCGTGATTCGGGGCAAGAAGCTCGACTTGCCCGTGGTTATCGACCTCGAGGATGACTGGGGCAACGGCGCCACCGTGGACCGCCAGACCACCCTGCAACGCGTCATGGAGATGGTCAAGTGCCTCAAGGACAATGGCTATCGTGTGATGATTTACACCAACCTCGATGGCTATGGCAAGTACTACAAGAATATCCTGGGCGACTGCGACCTGTGGCTCTGCTCGTTTAACAGCCCTGACCTGATGCAGCACACGGGGCAACGCATGCAGCAGTACAGCCATGAGGGCCGTGTCGCCGGTGTTGACGGTGACGTGGACCTCAACGTGTTTGTGGGTGACAAGAGCGAGTGGCAGCGGTACCTTGATGAACAGCAACAATTGACCGATAACCAATAATTCATCCATCAGCGCAATGAAGAGAACCATCCGACTCATAGCTCCACTGATTGTCCTGCTCATGATGGCCACATGGGCTGCCGATGCTGCAGCGACGGTCTATAACTGGAGCCGCTACGACCTGTCGTTTGAGACTCCCGACGACGGCTTCGTGGTCTTTAACAGCCCGACACGCTTCGAGGTCCAGTGGGAGGACATGGTCATGACCGTGCAACTCTACAGCCAGGACAAGGGCGACGAGAAGAAGATGCTCACCGAGAACCTGCAGCGCAAGGCCTTGGGCTACAACATGTATGACCTGCACGACGGCAAGATTAAGGTCAAAGGCTTCAAGAAGACCTACAGCATCGACGGCACCATGCCTGACGGGTCGCGCGCCATCATTGCCGACCTGGTGAGCAAGCACCAGAACCTCATCATCGAGATCACCGTGGTCTACCTCTACGGCAACCGCGAGACTGTCGAGGACATGATCAAGAGCTTTGCCGAGAACAAGCAACAAAAGCCCAACCATGAGCGCAAGCGCCAAAAGGTGCAGACCAAGGAGAAAGCCAAGAGTCAGGACAAGAAAAAGCAGCCCGAGCAGCGTCCTGCCCGCAACGAGAAACTCTATGACGCCTAACACTTAACCTCTAAACTCCAGATAACAATGAAAAAAATCACTACACTCAACATCTGCCTGGCACTTGCCGCACTCGTGGCTGTGTGCCCGGTCGCCCGCGCTGCCGATGACGAGCAGACGCAGGCTGTGCAACCCAGCATGTTGTATGTGCCACTGGTCTATGACCACTATGTGGGCGAGGCCGATGCACACCCGATGACGCCAACCGCCAAGGACGGGCTCTACAGCCTGGATGCCGGTGACGAGTGGTTGCAAGAGGCCATGAACAACTCTTCGCGCACCCGCCAGACGCGCCAGCGCGCGATGATCGAGAATCCTCAACTCGTGGCCTATAATGCCGAGACGCTGCCTGCCGCTCCCCCCGAGGGTGTCATTCCCGCCGACCCGCGCAGCGCCATGCTGACCATCGGCCAGACCCAGTTCGCCGTCGAGGATGTCACGCCTCCCGATGCCCCTCTGCCCCCAGTCCACAACTGGCTGCACGTGTTCAACGCATCATTACAGTTCACCCAGGCTTACATCAGCGGCAACTGGTACCAGGGCGGTGAGAACAACCTGGCTCTGCTGGGTTCAGTGAACTGGAATTGCAACCTCAATCAGGACCTGCACCCCAACTGGCTGTTCAACAACGCCTTGTCCTACAAACTGGGTATCGCCACTACCCACGGCGACAGCATCCGCAAGTATCTCATCAACGAGGATAACTTCCTGTTCACCTCCCAGTTGGGTTACAAGGCCGTGAAACACTGGTACTACAGTGCCATGTTGCAGTTCACGACGCAGTTCCTCAACAATTACAAGGTCAACACCCGCAACAAGACGGCTGCTTTCCTCTCGCCCGCCGAATTGAACATCGGTCTCGGTATGACCTACAGCTACAAGAAGGCCGACGACCGCATGTTCACGCTGGCCATCGCCCCGCTGTCCTATAACCTGAAGTATTGCCGCAACATCACCGATATCGACCCCACGCGCTTCGGTATCCCTGCCGCCAAGCACAGCAAGAGCACCTTCGGTAGCAACTTCGAGGCCAAGTGGCTGTGGCGCTTTACCCCCAATGTGATGATTACCTCCAGGCTCTACATGTTCACCAACTACGAGTATGTGCAGGGCGATTGGGAGAACACCCTCGACCTGTCCATCGGCAAGTATCTGACCACCCAGCTGTACACCCACCTGCGCTTTGACCGCTCGCGTCCCCGCGACAATGACTGGAATTACTGGCAGTTTAAGGAAATCCTCAGTCTGGGTATCGTCTACCGCTTTGCAACCGTGAACTGATCTGCCCCGGCATGTTCCGTCGATTACTGCTCATATCGCTCTTGGCCACCGTCACCCTGCTCCCGTTGATGGCGAAGTCGGGTAGTGGTGTGCCCAAGAAGTCGGTAGTGCTCGACGGACTCGACGTCGACTCGATGCGCACGCGCCTCGACGAGACCGACATGCAGCCGCTGGAGGGCATCTGGTATTACCCCAACGAGGAGATGACGCTGGGCATCGAGCGCTATCGCGGTCCGCACAATATCGGATACCGCATCATCTTGCTCGATTCGCCCGACATCAACGACGTTCCCGGCACCGTCATCGGCTACATCGCCACCAGCGCTGTGGACGACAAGTACCAGTTGTGGCTCTACAGCCAGCGCGACCGCTTGACGCTGATCAAGCCGCTCGAGTGTGTGGCAACGCTGAACAAGACAGCGACCACGCTGACCTTTGACCCGCCACACTGGAAAATCAAGGTGCGCGTCAATGTCGCCCGGTTCCTGCCCACGCTGTTCAACGGCATCAGCATCATCCCCGAGCGTGTCGAGGAACGGTTGCCGATAGGCTTCCGCAAGATTTATCCCGAGGGAGGCGATGGCGCCCCGTTTAACCGCATACGTTACCTGTGATGAAACGTGGAATTAACCATATTTTAACACTTCCGACCCTGCTGTCGGCATTGCTGATACTGCTGTGTGTCAGTACCTTGGATGCACGCACGCGCACCACGCGCAAAAACCTGCGTTCCACCGAGGTTCCCGTGGCAGTCATTGAGCAGGACGATTCGTTGCTGCCCGACAGCCTTGAGGCCATCGATCCCCATGCGGTGACGCTCAAGGGCTACGGCAAGCGTGCCAGCGACAGCAAGGAGTCTTTCTTCATCACCAACAACACGCGCCATCGCATGAGCGCGGTCAGGCTGCTGTTGCGTTACACGACCATGAACGGCGAGTTGCTCACGCAGCGCGCAGTCACGGTGCCGGTGAGTCTCAAGCCCGGCGAGACCAAGTTGGTGAGCGTCAAGTCCTTTGACGTGCAGCGGCAGTTCTACTATTATGCCGGTCCGCAGCCGCGCAAGCAGGCCACGCCGTTCCAGGTGGCCTTCAGGCTCACGGGCTACGACATCCCGGTGGGCAACTGACAAGAAACAACTTCAATAACCATATCAAACATCAAATCAACAAGAAAAATGAAACATCTGTCAATTCAACTGTTATCGGCTGCTGTGCTGGCGTTCATGAGCTGGGCCACAGCCGATGCTTGCACCAACCTGCTGGTAGGCAAGAATGCCAGTGCCGATGGCTCGACCATCATCACCTATGCTGCCGACAGCCACACCTTGTACGGTGACCTGCAGTACCTGCCCGCTGCCGACCATGCTCCCGGCGCGATGCGCCAAATCGTCGATTGGGACAGCGGAAAGCGCCTGGGTGCCATCCCCGAGGTGCCTCACACCTATGCCGTCGTGGGCAACATGAACGAACACCAGGTGACCATCGCCGAGAGTACTTGGGGTGGCCGCGAGGAACTCTGGGATACCACGGGCAACTCCATCATTGACTACGGTAGCCTGATGTACATCGCCCTGCAGCGCTCACGCACTGCCCGCGAGGCCATCAAGTGGATGACCGACCTGGTAGCCAAGTACGGCTATGCCAGCGAGGGTGAGTCGTTCTCAATCGGTGATCCCAACGAGATTTGGATCATGGACATGATCGGTAAGGGTCCTGGTGAAATCGGTGCCGTTTGGGTAGCCATCCGCATTCCCGACGACTGCATCGCCGGCCATGCCAACAATCCCCGCATCTGGAAGTTTGACATGAAGGACAAGAAGAACGTCATGTACAGCAAGGACGTCGTCTCGTTTGCCAAGAAGAAAGGCCTGTATAGCGGCAAGGATGCCGACTTCGCCTTCGCTCCTGTTTATCAGAAGTTTGATGCCGGTGCGCTGCGCGGCTGTGATGCCCGCGTGTGGAGCTATTTCAACCGTTTCCACAAGGGTATGGATGCCTATCTGCCTTTTATCTACGGCAAGACAAGGGCTGATGCCGACGTGATGCCGCTTTACGTCAAGCCCGACCGCAAGGTCAGCGTGCGCGACATGCAGCAGATGATGCGTGACCACTTCGAGGGCACCCCGTTCGACATGACCGTCGATCCCGGTGCTACCACTGCCTATGGTGTGCCTTACCGTTGGCGCCCCATGGACTTTGAGGTGGACGGCGTGAAGTACAGCCAGGAGCGTGCCATCGCCACCCAGCAGACCGGTTGGGTATTTGCCGCACAGATGCGTTCATGGCTGCCCGACGAGGTGGGCGGCTGTTTCTGGTTCGGTGTCGATGATGCCAACACCGCAGTGTTTGTGCCCATGTACTGCTGCATCACCCAGGTGCCTGAGAGCTACCGCCAGGGCAAGGCCGACATGTACACCCTGGACTGGGATTGCGCTTTCTGGGTTAACAACTGGGTGGCTAACCAGGCCTATGCCCGTTATTCCCAGATGATTGGCGACATCCGCAAGGTGCAGGGTGCCATCGAGGACAACTTTGCCAAGCAGCAGTCAGTCATCGAGGCTCAGGCCACGTCGTTGCTCACCACCGACCGTGATGCCGCTGTCCGCCTGCTGACCAACTATTCGGTCAACGCCGGCCAGGATGCCACCGCCCGCTACAAGAAGCTGGGCGAGTACCTGTTCGTCAAGTACCTCGACGGCAACATCAAGAAGGAGAAGGACGGCAAGTTCCTGCGCAACGAGTGGGGCACGCCGGCATCTCCCAACTATGGCGGCTACACCCAGGAGTACTACGACATGCTCATCAAGGGCCCCAATGGCGGTGACCGTCTGAAAGTCGTGGAGCCCGAGTGGTAATCACGCATCGCCATTAGCCGTCGGCACTGCTGACGGAGGCCACAAATAAAAGCCTCGCCGATATCCCATCGGCGAGGTTTTTTGAGTTTCTGTTTACTTACTATCGTGTAATTAGATTTATCAACTAATAACTAATTCGCTTGTTTACTGATGCAAAATTACTACCGTCAGCATGGACGGGCAATCGCAATAATTGGCCATTTTGTGGCAAAACCATCATCAAAATAGGGGATTTTGGAAAAAACACGGCCAATCAATGCACCGTTTTTCAAGATTCTTACTAATTTTGTGATAGTAAATCAACCATACAATGACTATGAAAAGAATATCCCTCATTCTTGCCCTCGTGCTGCTCGCAGTGGCCGCACAGGCTCAACTCTTGTGGAAAGTAACAGGTAACGGCTTGGGCCGCCCCAGTTATATCCTTGGCACCCATCACATGGCTCCCTCGACGATGATCGACCAGATTAAGGGTATCGACCAGGCCATCAGCGGCTGTGACATCGTTGTGGGCGAGGTAGAGAAGGACAGCCTCACCAGCCCCGAGGTGCAGGCTCGCATGGCGCAGGACATGATTGCGCCGCCCGACAGCACCCTCGACAAGTTGCTCAACTCCCAGGAGTATGCTATCGTGGAGAAGGTCTTCAACAAGTACTTCGGCACCATGGGCGTGAAACTGAGCCAGATGAAGAGTTTCAAGCCCAGCGCCATCAGCACCCAGATGCAGGCGATGCAGTCCATCAAGTATTTCCCTAACTATGATACCAACAACCTCATCGACATCGCCGTTCAGGCACGTGCCAATGATGCCGGCCGCCCCTCGGCAGGACTCGAGACTGTTCAAGAGCAGATCGACCTGCTGTTCAATGGCCCCTTGAGGGAACAGGCCGAAGGACTGGTCGAGGCCTGCAAGCAGGACGAATTTTTCCAGGCGCAGTCAGTGGCGCTTGCCGATGCCTATATGTCGCAGAATCTGGATAAGATTTATCAAGTGATGACCGATGCCACGATGGGCAGCAGTGAGGAGTCGATGGAGGCCTTCATCTATAGCCGCAACCGTGCGTGGGCTGCCAAGCTCAAGACGATGATGCCCGAGCGTGCATGCCTTGTGTGCGTCGGTGCAGGCCATCTGCCTGGTGTTCAGGGGCTGTTGCAGCTGCTGCGCAACGAGGGCTATACTGTTGAGCCCGTGCAGTGAGCCCGTGCTCAATATGTGCCTGATGAGCCATAACCCTCTTGGAAATTGCTTCAAGAGGGTTATTTTTTGTCACTTGTTGTGTAGATGACAAAAATGGTGTATCTTTGTCGCATTATTCAACAAAAGTAGTTTTATTTTGGACCCTGACCCGTTATCGTGCCTTTTATCGGTACTCTGCACAGCGAGCGGACATCCGCTTGTCACATTCAACGCGCCCACCATGGGCAGCATCATTGCTATCATTGTCGCCGTGCTTGGACTCTTCCTCTCGGCATTCAACTCAGGCAGCGAGATTGCCTATTTCTCGTTGCGTGATGGTGACATTGACAACATCGAGGACAGCCACCGCCGTGAACGGGTAAAGGAACTGCTGGCTAATCCCGAGAAACTGTTGGCTACCATCCTGGTGGGCAACAACCTGGTCAATATCATGATTGCCATCGTGTTGAACTACGCGATGAACCAGATATTTGACTTCAACAGCACGGTACTTGATTTCATCGTGCAGACGGTGATTCTGACGTTCCTGATTCTCCTCTTTGGCGAGGTGATTCCCAAACTATATGCCACCAACTTCAATGCCAAGTTCGCCGCGATGGCTTCAGCACCGCTCAAGGCGGCAGTCAAGTTGTTCTCGCCGTTGACGGCTGTGCTGGTGCGCAGCACGAGCCTGGTCAACAAGGTCGTCCCGACCCAGACCGAGGAGGTTTCGGTCGATGACTTGACGCGAGCACTCGAGGTGAGCGAGGTCAAGAACCCCGACGAGAAGGAACTGCTCGAGGGCATTCTATCGTTTGGTGACAAGACCGTGAGCGACATCATGCGGCCACGAGTCGATGTGGTGGATATCGACCAGGACGACACCTTCGACGAGGTGGTCCACAAGGTTATCGAGACAGGTTACTCGCGTATGCCGGTCTATGAGGAGACGCCCGACAACATCAAGGGCATCCTCTATGCCAAGGACCTGCTGCCCTACATCGGGCACCGCGACAACACCTTCAAGTGGCAGACGCTCATGCGACCTGCCTACTTCGTGCCCGAGACGCGAATGCTCGACGACCTGCTCGAGGATTTCCGCCAGAAGAAGATGCACATGGCCATCATCGTCGATGAGTACGGTTGTACCCAGGGTATTGCCACCCTCGAGGACGTGCTCGAGGAGATTGTGGGCGACATCGACGATGAGTATGACACCGAGGAGAAGTTCTACAACCGCATCAGCAAGGATACCTGGCTGTTTGACGGCAAGACGCTGCTGAGCGACTTCGCGCGTGTGCTCGACATCGACGAGGAGGAGTTGGGTGAGCATGCCGAGGAGGCTGAGACTATCGCCGGTTTCCTGCTTGATATCAAGGGTGAGTTCCTCAAGGAGAAAGAGGTCGTCAAGCACGGCCGTTTCACCTTCACCGTGATGAAGGTTGTGAAATACCGCATCGCCAAAGTCAAAGTCACCCTCAGCGAAGCCGCAGCCGCAGTCTCAAAATCCTAGTTCCCAGCACTACATCCTGTCGTTGGCACAGGATTTGCAGCGATAGTGGCAGTTATGGACCCATTATCTAGACGAAGATGGCTGCAAACATGAATATCAACCTCGACAATTACACTCAGTACTTCAACGACAGCAAGTTGTGGAAGAAACTCAAGAAGGTGGCTCACAAAGCTGGCCGCAAGGCCGTGTACTATGTGCTTGTGCTCTATTACGTCTCGCGTGACCCTGCTGTGCCCACCAGCCTTAAACTTAAGGTACTGGGTGCGCTGGGCTATTTCATCCTGCCCCTCGATTTCATTCCCGACGTGCTAGTCGGTCTGGGTTTCACCGATGACCTTGCGGCATTGGCTTGGGCCCTGTTCACGATGAAGAAGTACATCACCCCTGAGATAGAACGCAAAGCACGGGAGCGGCTACGCGAGTGGTTCGGCCCGGAGGAGGGCGAGGAGGCCGACCTGGTCATTCCGCACATCGACCCCAACGACCCTCGCATCATCGACGTCGAGGCCGAGGAATACTGATAAAGAAAAAGGCTATAGAGGATTGCGCCTCTATAGCCTTTAAAGTTTCTGTTTGGTCAAGTCTTACCTTACATAGAAGTCACTGGAAACACCCACGCCGCCGGCTTTCAGCTTGCCGTACTTGCCGTTGCCCTGATACTTCTGGGTCCACATGCGGTCTTTGCAGATTTTGCCGTTCTTGTCTTGGGTGATGTAGTAGCCATAGATGTTGCGTTTTTCGGGCACCAGGCCGTTCATCTTCACATCCCAGTCGTTGCTGGTGATGATGACATCGATGACATTGGGATCATCAGCTTTGGCGATGGCTAATGCCTCGGCTTTGAACTTGGCGTGCATTGCGCCAGCCTTGGGCATGGACTTGTACTCGATGTTCTCGGGCTTGTTGCCTTCCAGCGCCTCCTCGAGGGCCTTGGCAAGCATGCCCGCATAATTGTACATGTAGCGGTCATCATAGTCATATTTCTCGCCGGCTTCGTCCAGCATCTTGTGGATGGCGAGGGTTAGAATCTGGAACTTGCGGCTGCGCTTGGCGGCATCGGTGGCAGCTGCCACCTCCTTTTCGTCGAGGAAGATGGCTTGGTGGCCCAGGCTGCAGAACTTGAATTTACCGTCGTGTCTCTCAATCCTGACGCCGCGGGGGCCGCTACCACGGCCGTTGAGTAAGAAACTTTGATTCTCGGCGTGGAGGGTGCCGTCCGGATCGGAATAGACGCCGTCCATTGCATTTCTGGTGATTCCTGCCAATGTGCTATAGAATTTCCACCAGTTTTCATTCTCTTTATTAATACTCTCCCATAGTTTTACGTCATAATCTGGCCCTGAATTGATTTTGTTGAGTTGGCAGTTGTGCTTGAAGCGGGCATCCAACTGTTCGCGCAGGGCCTTGACCTCCTCATCGGGTACGTCGGCGATACCTTTCAAAAATTCTTCAACGCTCTTGCCGTTGTACTGGGGATTCTCGCTCATAGGCCATGGCAGGGGAGGACGCTGGGTTTCCAAAGCCTGCATCTTGGCCTCTTCCTTGGCCTTTTTGGCTTCCTTCTTGACATCGTCTTTCTTCTTGTCCACGACTTGCTCGGCTTTCTTCTTGGCCTTGTTCACCAGTCCGCCCAGTTGGGCATTGGCTGTTCCGGGCACGCTCATTGCTGCCATTACCATGACAGCAACCAGTAATGTCTTGATACTTCTTGTTTTCATCATGAGATAGGTTTTAGTGGTTTATAATGTTAGAATAAATTTGAGATTTTTAATTGCATATGGCAAAGATATGAAATATCTATCAAATTACAAACGAAAGAGCAAAAAAAAATGAGGATGAGCAACCTTATCGGTGCTCACCCTCATTCCCTTAGGGTTGGGATTAAATCTCCTTAGTGTTTAGTTCTGCTCCTCCTTGGGGGTGTCCTGGATCACGTTGATGTAGGTGTGACCAGCGCGGTGCTGGAACTCTACAGTACCGTCAACCAGAGCATACAGAGTGTGGTCCTTGCCCATGCCAACGTTCTTGCCAGGACGGTGCTGGGTACCGCGCTGACGGCGGATGATGTTACCGGCCTTGGCAAACTGACCACCAAAAATCTTCACGCCGAGGCGTTTGCTTTCGCTCTCGCGGCCGTTCTTTGAAACTGCTGGCGATGGCCGTTGAGACGGCGATAGCCTTTGCGACGCTTCTTCTTGAAGACAATCACGTGTTCACCTTTCACGAGGGGAGCCTTTACCTCGCAAACAACCTTTGCACCTTCGACGGTAGGTGCGCCAACCTTAACGGCACCGTCGGCATCTACGAGCAGAACGCGGTCAAACTCTACGTTGTCGCCTTCCTTGCGCTCGTCGCCGAGATAGTGGACATACAACTTCTTGCCGGTCTCGACACGGAACTGTTGTCCCTGAATCTCTACAATTGCGTACATTTGTTTAATCTTGTAGTTTAAATAACTGTCCCTGAGGCGGCTGGGTATCGTTCTCCAGCGCTTTGCTGAGCCCCGCGGGCACTAATGCGGGTGCAAAGGTAATACTTTTCCCCGAACTGGCAAGCGTACAATGTAAAAAAAATTTGATTCGCCTTTCTGATGAGGTTCGTTTGGCCCGTTTAGTGGCTGCTGATAATCAGAAAGGGTAGGGATAATTGATGTCCCACAGGAACAGGGCATTACCGGGCATGGAGGTGCCGGCGGCGCAGCGGTCCTTGCGCTCAATGACTTGGCAAAACTGTTCCACGGTCATCTTGTGGCGTCCCACCTCGACCAGGGTGCCGACTATAGCACGCACCATGTTGCGCAGGAAACGGTCGGCCGTGATGGTGAACACCCACTGATCGTCTTTGCGGGTCCACTTGGCATGGGTGATGCGGCAGTTGTTGGTCTTGACGTCGGTGTGCAGTTTAGAGAACGAAGTGAAGTCGGTGTAGTCGAGCAGACGGGCCGCTGCCTCGTTCATCAAGTCGAAGTCAAGGCCTGGAGGACAGCGCCAGCTCAACGGGTAGCGGAACGGGTCCTTATGCCTGACGACAAAGTACTTGTAGGTGCGGCTGACGGCATCAAAGCGTGCGTGGGCATCGTTAGGCACCGGGGCGATGTCGTAGATGGAGATTTCGGCGGGCAACATGGCATTGAGGCTGTGCACCAGCCGTTGGATATCGACGATGGGCGGCTCAGTGTCAAAGTGGGCGACCATCAGGCGAGCATTCACGCCGGCATCGGTGCGGCCCGCGCCAGTGATGGGGGTGGGGGTACGCAGCAGCGTGGCCAATGCCTCCTCGATGGTCTGTTGCACCGAGGGGTCGTGGGGTTGAATCTGCCAGCCGTGGAAGCCAGCCCCCCTGTAGCCCAATCTCATGAAATACCGCATTGCCTGTTGCTTTGCCTCACGCTAAGACGCTAAGACGCCAAATGATCAATAACCTTAGCGACTGAGCGGCTTAGCGTGAGATGGTTGAAGATTTATTTCTCTAAGTACGTGTAGCCGTAAAGACCGCTGCGGAAGTTGCGGACGAACTCGTTGCCCTCCTCGCTGGTGATCTTGCCCGAGCGGATGGACTCGCTCACCCAGGTCTCGACGTTGCGCACCAGTTGCTTGGGGTTGAACTCGACATAGTCGAGCACCTCGGCAACCGTTTCACCATCAATCACCTGGTCAATCTCGTAGTGGTCCTTGAACACGTTGATGTGTACCGCATTGGTGTCACCGAACAGGTTGTGCATGTCGCCCAGAATCTCCTGGTAGGCGCCCACCAGGAAGATGCCCAGGTAGTAGTGTTGATGGGCTTTGAGCTTGTGCACGGGGAGGGAGTGGGCGATGCCCTGGGCCGAGATGAAATTGTTCAGTTTGCCGTCGCTGTCACAGGTCATGTCCTGCAGGGTGGCATAATGGGTGGGCCGCTCGTTGAGGCGGTCGATGGGCATCACGGGGAATACCTGGTCGATGGCCCAGGCGTCGGGCAACGACTGGAACAGCGAGAAGTTGCAGAAGTACTTGTCGGGCAGCATGCGGCTCACCGAGCGCAGCTCGTCGGGGGCGTGCTTCATGTTGCGCACAAATCCGTCCACATCGCGGGCGATGGACCAGAAGAGTTTCTCGACCATGGCACGGGTGCGCAGGTCGATGAGCCCCAACGAGAAACGGTCGAGCGCCTCGTCGCGGATTTGCAGTGCGTCGTGCCAGTCCTCGAGCAGGCGGACCTGGTTGATCTTGTCCCAGATCTCATACATGTCGCGCACCAGCTCGTTGTCGTTCTCGCTCACAGAGTCCACCTTGTCGTCCCACTCGGGCAGGGAGGTGGTCTCGAGCACGTCAACCACGAGCACCGAGTGGTGGGCCGTCAGGGAGCGGCCGCTCTCGGTGATGATGTTGGGGTGCTTGAGGCCGTTCTTGTTGCTGGCGTCTACCAGGGTGTAAACGGCATCGTTGACATACTCCTGGATGCTGTAGTTCATCGAATGGCTGCTGGCGCTGGAGCGCGTGCCGTCGTAGTCCACGCCCAAACCGCCGCCGATGTCGACATACTCCACATCAAAGCCCAACTTGGCTAGCTGGACATAGAACTGTGCCGCCTCGCGCAGGGCGTTCTTGATGCGGCGTATCTTGGTGATCTGGCTGCCGATGTGGAAGTGGATGAGCTTTAGGCAGTCCTCGAGTTTGTGCTCGCGCAGGTAATCGATGGCGCTGAACAGTTCGCTGGTGTTCAGGCCGAACTTGCTGCTGTCGCCGCCGCTCTCTTCCCACTTGCCGCTGCCGCTGCTCGAGAGCTTGATGCGGAAACCGATATTGGGACGGATGTGCAGTCGCTGGGCCACACGGTCGATAAGTTCAAGCTCGCTGAGTTTCTCGACCACGATAAAGATGCGTCGGCCCATCTTCTGGGCCAGCAGGGCGAGTTCTACATAGCCCTCATCCTTGTAGCCGTTACAGATGATGACGGGGTTGGCGTTCAGGTCGGTCATGTTGCTGGCAAGCACGGCGTGCAGTTCGGGTTTGCTGCCAGCCTCCAGGCCGATATTGAACTTCTTGCCGTGCCCGATGATTTCCTCCACCACCTGCCTCATCTGGTTGACCTTGATGGGGTAGACGATGAAGTTGGCGCCCTGGTACTCGTATTCCTTGGCGGCTTTCTTGAAACAGCTGGAAATCTTGTCAATGCGGTTGTCCAGGATGTCGGGGAAACGCAGCAGCACGGGTGCGGTCACTTTGCGGGAATGCAACTCGTCCATCACATCGGCAAGATCCACGGGTACACAGCTGCTCTTGGGCGTAACGGTGACGTGGCCATCCTCGTTGATGGAGAAGTACTTGAGGCCCCAGCCTCCGATGTTGTAGAGTTCGGCGCTATCCTCGATGCGCCACTTGTTGATTGCTGACACGGCTCAGTAGTATCTTTAGTTTGTAAAACAATGCGGCTAAATGTGAGCGCAAAGATAACCATTTTATTGGTTATGACAATAAACTGCCGCCGAAATTGCGCTGCTTCATGGCAATAATACAGGGAGCCCTGAGAGAGCTCCCTGCATGGTGAGTGTCAAAACTCGGGTGTGGAATCCTTACTCCTTGGTCAGGCGCCAGAGGGTGATATTGCCACCAGGTGCATACTGGTAAACATTCACACCATCCTCGTCAACCTCGGCATTCAGCCAGTTGGCCTGGAAGCCGTTCTGGTTGCCGTTGACAAATGAGGGCACCTCAACGATGGGGGCCTCGGCACCAGCCTCAGCAATGGCAAAGCCATTCTGGTAGTTGGGCGTGAGCGGATAAATGAACAGTTCCATGCCGTCCCAAACGAACGGGAAGATACCGTTGCAGGCACCCTTGCCGGGGAGAGAGAGGGCTTTCTTGGTGAACAGGTCGCCGTCGGCCGTCAGCTTGGTCGGTGCGCCACTGCGGTAAGCATAGATCAGGGCCTCCTCGCCGTTGATGTCGGTGTAGTAGTTGATAACAGTTGAGGACTGACCGATGATGCCACCGTCAACAGCTGCGAGACGGCACTCGTCGAAGTCAACCTCGCCGCCAGTAACGGCAAAGATGGCAACACCGTCGGTAAAGATAGCGTCTTGGTTGGTGTTACCACCGGTGAGATAGAGCATACCCTCGTCCATCATGTCACCCTTGGCAAAGCCAAAGAAGTCGCAACGTCCCTGGAAACCGCACTCCTCGGGGATGTCATAGATCTTGGTCTCGCCAGTCTGGGGATTGATGACCTTGATGGCCGATCCGGCTGCGTTGCCGGGGAAGACGTTCATGCTGACGATAATGTTTCCGGCTTCGTCGCGGGTAATAGCACAGTTGGGGCCGCCGCTGAAGGTCGGGCCCTTCAGGCCTGAGAGCAGATAATCGATTAGTGCTGATGCATCGCTGATAGCCACCTCGCCGTCACAGTCCATGTCGCCATTGTCAACAATGATGTCACTGGAATCGTTACTGAGCAGGTAGTCGATGAGAGCGGCCACGTCGCTGATGGCAATTTCACCGTCACCGTCCACATCGCCGACATTCTCGGCATAGCGCTTGTCGACGACATAGATCGTCTGAGTGCTCTTTTCATTGATGTAGAACTTGCCATTCATGCCGAAGCCCTGGCGCACTTCACTTGTCGTGAAGTAGTTGTTGGGGTTGAGTTCCCACACCTTTTCAATCTTGTAGCCGTCGGCATAGGCACCGATGGCTATTGCTGCCATTGCAGCCATTAGTAAGAATCTTTTCATAAAGCGTTGAAAAATTAATAGTTAATATAAACAATCCGTTAAGTTGGTTATTGTCATTTGATTGGAAACCGTAGTTGGGACCTGAATCGATTGCAAATATAATAATAATTTCTGAGAATCCAAAGCATTAATATTTTTTGCCATATATTTAGTGTTTTTTACAATTAATCTGTGCCATGGACTTATAATTTTTCACTTGACGAATACCGTAGGGGCAAATTGGCTATCCTGCACGTTAAGTGACTGTTTATCATAGTGCCGGAGTGTGACGAGATGAAAGTGTTAACAAAAAAAACGGTTTGTCGTTGACTAGATGGATTATTTGTTATACCTTTGCCCAATAAATATATTATCCACTTTTATTATTTTTTGTTATGGTAAATTATAAGGATCTAGGTCTCGTGAATACCCGCGAGATGTTTGCAAAGGCAGTCGATGGCGGCTATGCCATTCCCGCATTCAACTTCAACAACATGGAGCAGTTACAGGCTATCATCAAGGCTTGCGCCGAGACGAAGTCGCCTGTTATCCTGCAGGTATCCAGTGGTGCCCGCAAGTATGCCAACCAGACGCTGCTGCGTTACATGGCCGAGGGCGCTGTAGAGTATGCCAAGGAGTTAGGCTGGGAGCATCCGCAGATCTGCCTCCATCTGGACCATGGTGACACTTTTGAACTGTGCAAGTCGTGCGTAGACTTCGGTTTCTCGTCGGTAATGATCGACGGTTCTTCGCTCCCCTACGAGGAGAACATCGCCCTGACCAAGAAGGTTGTGGACTATGCCCACCAGTATGACGTGACCGTTGAGGCTGAGCTGGGTGTGCTCGCTGGCGTTGAAGACGACGTTGTTGCCGAGGAATCACACTACACCAAGCCCGAGGAGGTGATCGACTTCGCTACCCGCACCGGTTGTGACTCGCTGGCCATCAGCATCGGTACCAGCCATGGCGCTTACAAGTTCAAACCCGAGCAGTGCACCCGTGACCCGAAGACCGGTAAGCTCGTTCCTCCTCCCCTGGCATTTGACGTGCTCGAGGAGGTAGAGAAGAGGCTCCCCGGCTTCCCCATCGTGCTGCACGGTTCGTCGAGTGTTCCCCAGGAGTATGTTGACATCATCAACACCCATGGTGGCAACCTGCCCGATGCCGTAGGTATCCCCGAGGATCAGCTGCGCAAGGCTGCCAAGAGTGCAGTCTGCAAGATCAACATCGACAGCGATAGCCGCCTGGCCTTCACCGCTGCTGTGCGCAAGGTGCTGGCCGAGAAGCCCGGTGAGTTTGACCCCCGCAAGTATTGCGGTCCCGCCCGCGACGAGATGGTGAAGCTGTACAAGCACAAAATCATCGAGGTGCTCGGCAGCGACGGCAAGGCAGTGTAATCGCAACATCCTTTAATTACTGAATTGTGACAGTTAGAGGCGCTAATTTTAGCGCCTCTGCTATTTTGTTGAGTATCAACTGATTGCAAATAAAAGCGAATTTTCTGGCAAAAAAAGTCGCTTAAAAATTTGGTCAGTATGTAAATCGGTATTACCTTTGCACCGCTTTACGAAACAATTGCGTTTCGGCAAGTGCGTTCGGGGTGTAGCTCAGTCCGGTTAGAGTACGCGTCTGGGGGGCGTGGGGTCGCTAGTTCGAATCTAGTCACCCCGACAACGCAAGAAGTGCTGATGATCATTGACCATCGGCACTTTTTTAATTTTAATATGAAAATCGGGACAGTGGACGCTATTCTGTCCCCAAAAATTCGAGTAAATATGATGAAACGTGTAGCATTGACGATGCTGGTGCTGGCGGTGGCATTGCCCTCGCTGGCGCAGTCATGGCTGGGTGGAGACATCTCGATGATGACGTCCAATGCCCGCCAGGGTGTGATTTACAAGGACTCGTGTGGTGTGACCGTGGACCCTTATGACTTGTTCAAGCAGCAAGGGTGGAACATGATGCGTGTGCGCCTGTTTGTGGACCCGAAGAATGCGCCGGGTCAGCATCATGACGAGGGCGTGTGCCAGGATTTGGACTATGTGGTTGACCTGTGCAAGACGATTAAGGCCCGCGGATTTGAGGTTATGCTTGATTTCCACTACAGCGATACTTGGGCCGATCCCGCCAAGCAGTTCACCCCCAAGCGATGGGAAGGGCTCTCCGGAAAGGCTTTGGCCGACAGTATTTACCGCTACACCCGCTACTGCCTGCTGACTCTGAAGGCCGCTGGCGTGGAGCCTAAGACCATTCAGGTGGGTAACGAGATTACCTTCGGCATGGACTGGCCTGTGGGACGCGTTGACCCGATGAGTGCCGAGAATTGGGACGTGTTCACCAGCCTGCTCAAGGCGGGCTGCAAGGCTTGCCGTGAGGTGTGCCCCACGGCGGGCATCATTATCCACACCGAGAAGGCCGGCCAATGGGAGATGACACGCAACTACTACGACCGCTTGGCAGCTGCTGGGCTGGACTATGACATCATCGGCCTGAGTTACTATCCCATGTGGCATGGCACGATACCCAACCTGGGCGCTACACTCAATGCGCTGGCCGAACGCTTTCCCGGTAAGCCCGTCATGATTGTCGAGGCTGCCTATTATTATCTGCACGACGGCGTGAACCGTGGCGAGGAGGATTTTTCCCAATGTCTGCCAGGCACTATCGAGGGCCAGCGTGAATTCACTGCCCAGTTGGTACAGGAACTCAACCGTCACGACAACGTGACTGGCCTGTTCTGGTGGTACCCCGAGGAAAACCGCTACGGCACCCGATTTGAGCACAGCGCCTGGGGACTGAACCGGGGCCTGTTTAACAGTGCCAATGGTCAGGCCTTGCCCGCCCTCTACGAGATGAGCCGCTTCAAGCGTTAGCCATCAACCTTCGCTTTAAATCTTCATACTGATGAAAAAGAACAAATCCATAGGCATCCTGTGTGCAATTCTGTCGGCTGTGTGCTATGGCACGAACCCTTTCGGCGCATTGCCCCTTTATGAAGAAGGGGTGAACACGGCGACGGTGCTGGCCCATCGCTTTGGCTTGGCAGTGATCATGCTGGCCATTGTGATGCTGGCCAAGCGCGAATCGTTCAAGGTGACGCGCCACGAGTTCAAGGTGCTGTTCTCGCTGGGCATCCTGTTTGCCGCCTCCAGCATTACCTATTACCAGAGTTTCCACTTCATGGATGCCGGTATCGCCTCGACCATCTTGTTTGTCTATCCCGTGATGGTCGCCGTGATTATGGCAGCGTTTTTCAAGGAACGTGTGACGGCAATGACCATTATTGCCATCTTGATGTCGCTCGTGGGCATCGGCTTGCTGTACAAGGGCGAGACGGGCGCCTCGCTGAGTGCTGTGGGCATCATCCTGTGCGTGCTCTCGTCGCTGGCCTATGCCGTCTATATCGTTGTGGTCAATCAGTCGAGCATCAAGATGTCGTCGTTCAAGGTCACGTTCTATGCTATGCTGGTGTGCGAAATCACATTAATACTATACTCCTTCACTTCGCCGGAATTGTATCTGCACGTGTTGCCTTCGCCGCGGGCATGGTCGTTTGCCGTTTGGCTGAGCATTGTGCCCACCATCCTGTCGCTCGTGTTCATGACTGTTGCCGTGCATCATGTGGGTGCCACGCCCACAGCGATTTTGGGTGCCCTGGAACCCCTCACTGCGGTGGCTATTGGCGTGTTGGTCTTCGGGGAGATGTTGACGACGCGCCTTGTCATCGGCATCGTGTTCATCCTTGCTGCCGTGATGCTGGTTGTGCTGGGCAAGGACCTGCACCTGCGCACCATCACCCATGCCGTCTCCCGCCTCTGGCACTGGCGGTAACCTGATAATCAGGGACACAGGGATTGTCCCCGTGTCCCCTGCTGTCGATTAATCGTTCTCCTCAAGGAGGAAGATTTCGTTGACGGGCTTGTTGAAGACGGCTGACATTTTTAAGGCTAATACCGTCGATGGGACATATTTGCCGCTCTCGATGGCATTGATGGTCTGGCGGCTCACTCCGATGCGCTCGGCCAGTTGAGCCTGGGTCATGTGATGTATGGCGCGTTCCACTCTCACATTATTCTTCATGAGGGGCCTCCTTTCTGAACTTTTCTAGTTCATAATAGAATTTGATAATAAACAGGAAGAATACCAGATAGATCGATAGCAGCATGATATACAGCCAGTTGGTGCCGTAGACAAATAGCGTTGCTATCATGATGATTAGGCCGTAACCCTTGACAGCCCAGGCCATTGATTTCATCCTTAGGTTGATAGTAAACTCGTCTTCCTGCTTGAGACGCGCAAATGTGATTAAAAGCAGCGATACTATCATGCCAACGATGCATATCTCATCGGTCCAGTCGTCATTAGTCATGATGAATTTGCCCTCGTCTGGCCAGTAGTATCCCTTCGATATCACCTGTCATCCACAATACATTCAGCACTGCGAAGATCACAAACAAAATCCAACCAATCTTCTTGAACACAGGTGGGAATAAATAACTGTAATTCATAATTGAAACCTCTTTAAATTGTTGAACATAGTTGTCTTTGTAATCGATTACGGCGACAAAGGTAAAGTAAACTTTTCAAAATGACAAGCAAACTTGACAAAAAGTTATGAAAAATTTACAAAATGGAGATATTCAGGTGTTTTGGGGATTGGCTACAGGCCGAGGTGGTCGCGCAGGATGTCGAGGGCGGTGGTGACTTCATCGGTGGTGACGGTCTGGTCAATGCGGTAGTCGCCGATGGTGGCCAGGAGCGTGCAGGTGATCTCTCCGTCGCGGCTTTTCTTGTCGTGGCTCATCAGGTCCAGCAATTCGTCGTAGTCGCCGCAGTCGAAGGGGAAACCGCGGTAATTGTCCCGCACGAAGTGGCCCAACCGGTGAACGTCCTCGCTGGGGAAACCCAACTTAATGTGCGAGAGGATGGCCTCGGTGACCAGTCCCCATGCCACGGCATAGCCGTGTGGCACAGCCTCATAACCGCTCATCGCTAGGCTCTCAAAGGCATGACCGATGGTATGCCCCAGGTTGAGGGCTTTGCGCTCTCCTTGTTCGTTGGGGTCGCGGTCAACGATGTCCGCTTTGACCTGTACCGAGCGGCGCAGCCGCTCCAAGAGGTCGTCATGGTCGATGGGCGCGGCAAAATCGTGGTCCAGCAGTCGCAGGAACTCGCCACGGTCGCTGAGCATCGCATGCTTGATGACCTCGGCAAAGCCCGACTTCATCTCCTCGGGCGGTAGCGTATCGAAAAAGCGTGTCGAGATGATGACATCGCTGGCTGGGGCAAAGGTGCCGATCTCGTTTTTCAGGCCACAGAAGTTGAAGCCAGTCTTGCCTCCCACAGCAGCATCGACCGCGCCGAGCAAGGTCGTGGGCACATTAATGAATCTTACGCCGCGCTTAAACGTCGCTGCGGCAAAACCTCCCAGGTCGGTCACCATGCCGCCACCCAGGTTAAAGACCAACGAATGGCGCGTGACGCCCGCGTGTTCCATCTCTAACCACACGTTTCTGACGGTTTCCCATGACTTGGCTCTCTCGCCGTCGTTGATGGTGATGAGGTTGGGCAGGGCAAATAAGAGGCGCTCGGTGTTCACGTCGGCTATCCACACAGCCAGGTTATGGTCGATGCGGGCCTTTAGTTGTTCAACTGCGGCCTCGACGTCATTGGTGAAAATGAGGTTCTGTTTCATGGAGTAAAATCTCTCGGAGCACTCTGAGTTCATAGAGTGCTCCGAGAGGATTCTTTTTTAGGCTTTGACGATGGTCAGCGCCACGAGCAACGAGGGCAGTGCGGCGGCCAGTTCGTCCATGTTCTTGTAGACGAGGTCGGCACCGGCCTTGTACAGGTCCTTCTCGGGAATCGGGCCTGTGGTCACGCCGATGGTGAAGCATCCGGCGGCATGGGCAGCTTGAACGCCCAGGGGTGCATTCTCGATGACGAGGCACTGGTTGGATTTCTTCTCGGCCTTGGCCATGCCTTTCAAGAAGGGCTCGGGATTGGGTTTGCCCTTGCGCACGTCATGCCCCGTGACCTTAACTTCGCCAAAGAGTCCGGGGAAGTCTTTCTCGATGCGCTCCAGCAGGGTGTCCTGCTGCGAACCGGTCACCAGCACGCGGTCCACGTCGGCTTCCTTCAGGGCTTCGAGCACGCGCACTGCACCGGGCATAACGGGTGCTTCGCCCAGTTCGCGGAAGTAGCGCGTCTTGACGCCATAGAGAGCCTTGGCTTCGTCGTCGGTGATGTTTTTACCGGCGCCCTGTTTGAACTTCATCTTGATGATTTCGCTGCCGGTCATTCCTTCCAGTTCATAGAACTCATCGCGTGTACACTTGATGCCGTTCTTCTTCATGAGTTTTACCCATGCTTGGGTGTGATACTTCATCGAGTCATAGAGGATGCCGTCACAGTCGATGAGTGCGGCACTGATGTCTAAGCCTTTGTGTCCTGTATATTTCAGGTACTCGGCTATCGTCTGTTGTAAGGTCATTGGATTTAATGATATTTTAATTAAATGTACATTGTTTTTTATCTCACGGTGATGTGCAGGCAGCCCGACTTGCGTTCAAAGATGGCATAGCAGCGGTCCTGCCTCCTGAAGTCCAGCACAACCTCGGCAAGGATGTTTTTCAGGTCCTCGAGCGAAATCACCATGCTCGGGTCCATGCAGTCAAACTTCACCCAACTGATGTCGAAGGTGGTGCCGTAACGGTGGCAGGAGTTCTCGGTCGCGGCACGGTTGCGGCGTATGAGTTTGGACACGCTATAGACCGTGCGCGTGACGCTGGTGACCTTGATGCGGTAGGCCTTGCCGCCGCGCTTCTTGATGCTGTCCTGGAAAGCATAGCCGATTTCCTTAAGCAGTTGGGCGGCTTTGGGAACGAGGTAAGGCACTGATGCGCTCAGGTCGTCGAGCATGTAGGCATCGCAGGAAAAAATCCTGATCAATGGCTTGTTGATGTGGTAGGCATCGCGCAGGCTCGTCACGGGTTGGAAGCCGTTTTTCTCGGCGGCCTCTAGCTGTAACGCGTTACTGTCGTTGAAGATTTCCTTGAGCGGACGTTGTTCGATGTAGGTGGGCAGGCGGTGAATATCGGCCTCGGCGATGAGGCCCATGCTGTCGCCTAAAAGAGCGCGGTTTACTGGCATTGCCGGGGGCGCCTTGTAGTCCCATGCGGTGGTATCTTGTTGCTGCTTGCTGCCGTGACCACACGAGGTGGCGCTTGCCAGGGCAAGTCCCATCAGCAACAGCAGCGGCAGCAGGCGCAAGATCTTCAGGTTCATCTCAGTTATACTGGTAGTTTCTTGTTTGAGCAAGCAAAGATAGTGCATGTCGCTCAAAATGCCAAATAAAAACACGCTTTTTCATGTCATGGGATGTGTTCTTAAGGGCCGATTCGTCACATTCACGATGAGGCGCAACCTGTCTTCCCCGCAACCAAAGATAGCCTCTTCAACAAAAAAACTGCTCTCACCCGCATCAGATGTGCCCGTTTTTTTGTAATATTGCACCTTCAAAATGACAGAATCAGGGAAATACAGCGTGCTCTTCGTCTGTCTGGGCAATATCTGCCGCTCGCCGGCGGCCCAGGCTGTGTTGCAGCGCATGGTGGACGAGCGGGGCTTGAGTGACCGCTTCTATATTGACTCGGCAGGCACGGGTGGTTGGCACATTGGCGCCCTGCCCGATAAGCGTATGCGGGTGCATGCCCGCCCTCGCGGCTATGAACTGACTCACCATGCTCGCAAGGTGCAGGCGTCTGATTTTGAGGACTTTGGCATGATTGTCGGCATGGATGCCGCCAATGTTGATGACCTGCGTCACCTTGCAGCGACCATCGAGCAGCAGGACAAGGTGGTGATGATGGGCGATTACATTCGTCAGTTCCCCCACTATGACCATGTGCCCGACCCCTATTACGAGGGCAGTGAGGGCTTTGAACTCGTGTTGGACCTGCTGGAGGACGCCTGTGACAACCTGTTGAACCGAATTATCGAACAAAACAATATACAGCAATGAAGACAACCAAGTTATTGACAACTCTCGCCTGCCTGCTGGCTACCTTGACGTTGAGCGCTCAGTCGCCCATCGCCGTGGAGTGGCAGATGGGGCAGAACAACACAGCGGCTAACAACTATAGTTCGCGTTTCGTCATCAAGAACGTGTCCCATCAGCCCCTGTCGGCCGACTGGCAGTTCTTTTTCAACCAGTTCTCCCGCTCGGTGAAGCTCCCGGCAGGTTGCCCGGTGGATATCGATGAAGTGTCGACGACCTACTACCGTGTCAAGCCCAATGCCAACTATAAGACATTGGCTGCTGGCGACTCGCTCGTGATCGACATGGTGATGGGCGGCAGCCTCGTTAACAAGTGCTACAGGCCCGCTGGTGGCCATGTGGTGCTTGGTGGCGACATGGCTCATCCCATTGCCGTGGACGTCAAGCGCTCACCGCTTGACCAACCCGGCCAGTGGCGCGACCATAAGGCTTACCCCGACGGCAACTACATGTACAGCTTCAACGAGGCCATCAACGGCTTCAGCGACGGATACACGGGCAATGACTACGACATTTTCCCCTCCCCCAAGCAGGTGGACATCGAGGACGGTTTCACCCAGGTGGGTAGCCTGGTGTCCATCAAGACGGGCAAGTGGTTCCAGTGGGGTGGCTACCGCCGTGCCAAGAATCTGCTCACTACCGAGTTGGAGCGGCGAGGCATCTACGTTTCCAGTGGCCAGAAGACTGTTATCAAGCTCTTGCTGGACAAGAAGATGAGCGACAACCGCGAGTATTACTCCTTGCGCGTCCATGACGGCCAAATCACCATTCTGGGCCCCACTCAGGCCGCTCTGATCAATGGTGTGAAGACACTCATTGCTGCCCTGGACCACAGCAAGGGCCACCGCCTGCAGAACTGCTTTGTCATCGACTGGCCTGATTTTGGCTACCGTGGCATGATGCTCGATGTAGCCCGCAACTTTGTCATTAAGCCCAATGACTACAAGCGCGTCATCGACCTGCTGTCCTACTATAAATTCAATGCCATCCAGTTCCACTTCACCGATGACGAGGCCTGGCGCCTTGAAATCCCCGGCTTTCCCGAGCTGACTCAGGTGGCTGCCCGCCGTGGCGCCACCCTCGACGAGAAAGGTTATTTGGCCCAGATATTTGACGGCAACGGCAATCCCGATGACTTGTCACAATGCGCCAATGGCTACTTTACCCGCGACGAGTTCATCGACATGCTGCGTTATGCATGGCAGCGCGGCATCCGCGTCATCCCCGAGATTGAGACTCCAGGTCATGCCCGTGCCGCTATCGTGGCGATGAAGAATCGCGCCATGAACAATCCCGCTGCCGAGCAGTTCCGCCTGTGGGACGACAAGAACGAGAGCGAGTACACGTCGGCCCAGAACTATCATGACAATGTACTCAACGTGGCCAGCGATGATGTATATCGCTTTATCGACCGCGTGGTGGCCGAGTTGCAGAAGATGTACAAGGAGGCCGGTCTCAAACTCGAAATCGTGCATCTGGGCGGTGACGAAGTGCCCAATAATGCTTGGTCAAAGAGTCCTGACGTGCAGGAACTCATGATGCGCCACAACTTGAAGGACCAGCATGAGGTGAGCGAGTATTACATCAAGCGCATCAGTGCACTGTTGGCCCAGCGCAAGATCCGTATTGAGGGTTGGCAGGAAGTGGCGATGAACCACAGCCCTGAATTTAACGCTGTTGTGGCTCCTCATGTGGCTGGCGTGAACGCCTGGAGCACCGTGGGCTCGCGTGCCAACGTGCCTTACCGCCTGGCTAACGAAGGCTATCCCGTCATCCTGTCCAATGTCACCAACTTCTATATGGATATGGCCTACAGTTGGCACCAGAACGAGCAGGGTTTGCACTGGGGCGGCAAGGTGGACGAGTTTGACTCATGGAGTGCTCTGCCCGCCAACATCTATGCCACCGCCCGCACCAACGTTGATGGCACCCCCATCAATATCACTACTGCCGGCGACGGCCAGATAAAGCTGGAGAAGCCCGAGAACATCATCGGCGTGCAGGCACAGCTGTGGGGCGAGACCTTACGCTCGTTTGACGAGGTGCAGTACCTGCTGCTGCCCAAGATGATGGGTGTGAGCGAGCGTGCATGGACCGCCGTGCCCGATTGGAGCAAGGACCTGACCGACGTCAAGGCCTACAACGAGGCCCGTCACCAGTATAATCTCAAGATTGGTACCCGCGAACTGCCGTTGCTCAAGGGCATGGGCTATGACTTCCGCGTGGGACCTCCGGGCATCAAGGTCGTTGACGGCAAACTGCTGATTAACACCCAGTACCCCGATGAGTTGGTAACTTATACCCTCGATGGCAGCGAGCCCACCATCGACTCGCCTCGCTGGACGGCTCCCGTTCCCGTCAAGGTGCAGCCGCAGGTCATCAAGGCCAAGGCCTTCTACTTGGGCCGCGAGAGCGTTACCACCTACCTGTTCAAATAGGTTTTGGCTTTAGGAAAAGAAAAAAAGACGGGATTCATTGCAACTTTTATGGCGGTGAGTCCCGTCTAACTCATAGAATGGTAACTGATAAAACAAAAAGAGATATGAAGAAGTTTTTTGTGGTTTTGTTTTTTGCGTGTTCGTTGTTGGCAACAGCCGATGATTTGAGCCTGGAGGATATGCACCGGATTGACAGCCTGAGCAACGCAGTGAGAACTGTGCAGGGTCAGGTAAAGGAGGCGTTTGGCAAGAAGGATTATGTACGGGTTGCTGAGTTGAACTATCGAGCCATTGCCATGGTGGACAGCAACAAGTCATTTTTAGAACCCATACTGGGTGAGCGGCAACTCAATGCGATAAAGGGCTATTTCCATTATGACCTGGCTTGTTCCTACTCCCGTCGTCACATGACTGAGGGTGCCTTCTATCACTTGCAGCAGGCGGTCAATTACGATTACAGCGATTGGAAGCATATGCTTGAGGACCATGATCTTGACAATATCCGTGGCAATGCCAGATTTGATGGGATTGTGGAGAATATAAGGGACCGTTTTGATTATCTCAGTATTCTCAAGAAGGCCGCACCCTACACTCTCAATGAACATGCCGATACCTTGCCCACATTCACATATCAGGCGCCTGATGATGCCAACCTGCAGCGTGTCAGGGCCTATTTCAACCTTGACAAGGTTGCCGGGAATGGTGATGAGATTTCAAAAATCAAGAATATCATGACCTACATTCACAACCTCATCGAGCACGACGGCCAGCACCCCAATCCCGAACATATCAACGCCATTGACATGGCTGAGGCCTGCAAGGACGGTAGCCGTGGACTGAATTGCCGTGGACTTGCCATTTTGCTCAATGAATGCTACCTGTCGATGGGTATTCCCTCGCGTTATGTGACCTGCATGCCCCGGGAATATATCAATGATTGCCATGTCATCAACGCCGTGTGGTCCAATCAACTCGGAAAGTGGTTGTGGATTGACCCGAGTTTCAATGCATGGGTAACCGACAAAAAGGGAAACATGTTGAGCATCCAGGAGGTGAGAGAGTGCCTGCGCAACGGCACTCCTGTTGAAGTGAACAAGCAGGCTAACTGGAATAACCGTGAGAAAGAGACCACCGAGAATTATCTTTATAATTATATGGCTAAGAATCTCTACTACGTTATCGTTTCCCTCAATCAGGAATTTGGCCTTGAGGACAGCGCCATTTCTAATAAACCACATGATGTGAAATTGCTGCCCCCAGGCTACACACCCGATCGAGACTCTCGTGATGGCTTGACTACTTGTGACGACCAGTGGTTCTGGCAAGCCCCGATATAAAACCCGGATTCAAGCTTTAAAAGATACATTTTGGATTGTTGGGGAAATGTGCTGTTGATGTGCATTTCCCCAAAATGATGCCGATGACTGTAAAAAACATTGAAAAAATGTTGTTAAGTCAAAATATTTGCATTTTTCAGTGTTAAAAATTGGTTGCATGTTTTAATGATTGAAAAACAGTGTGTATATTTGTAGTTCATTCTGTACCCAACTTTTGAAATCAATTTTACCTAATCAATAAAATCCACTTGAGAATGAGAAAACAGTTACTATTGCTACTGCTGTTGAGCCTCTTGTCGCTGCCGGGACTGGCCCGTGTGGTGACAGGCGTGGTCACGCAGTCGAGCGACGGCGAGCCGATTATCGGTGCGTCGGTCAAAGTGCACGGCACGACGCGCGGCACGGCGACCGACTTCGACGGCCGTTTCTCGATTGAGGCAAGCGACGGCGACGTGCTCGATGTGAGCTACGTGGGCATGAATCCCAAGAGCGTAAAGATTGCCCCGGGACAGACCGAGGTCAACATCGCCCTTGATGATAATGCACAGGTGCTGGGTGAGGTCGTGGTGACCGCCATGGGCCAGACCCAAGAGAAAAAGAAACTGAACTTCGCTGTTCAGTCCCTTGACGAGGAGCAGGTGAACGCTGGCGGTTCCACCAACTTCGCCAACTCGCTGCAAGGTAAGGTTGCCGGTCTGCAGGTGAGCACCGGCGGTAGTTCGCCCAACTCGTCGACACAGGTCATCATCCGTGCCATCTCGTCGATGAACAACTCGATGAGCAACGAGCCGCTGCTCATCGTTGACGGCATGGCTTATCGCGGTACCGCTTCATCGCTGGGCGACCTGAACCCCAACGACATCGAGAACATCACGGTGCTGAAAGGCGCTGCCGCCTCGGCCCTCTATGGCCAGGAGGCTGGTAGCGGTGTCATCATGATTACCACCAAGAACGGTGGTCGGAATGGTGAAATCAATGTCACTGCATCGGCTACGCTCGAGATCAATACCCCTTATCGAGTTCCCAAGATCCAGTCAACCTTCATCCCCGGTGCCAAGGGCATGTACAAGGAGAACATGGGCAGCGGTGGCTGGGGACCCTATATGGGCGCCAACGACCATTACTACAACAATGTGGACAACTTCCTGAAGACGGGTATCTTGCAGAAGTATGACGTGAGCGTGAGCGGCGGAACCGAGAAGTTCTCGTCCTATGCCTCGCTGTCCTACAGCGACAACCAGGGTATCGTTCCCAAGGATTACCGCAAGCAGATCAACGCCCTCATCAAGGGAACCTATAAGCCCAGTGACAAGGTGACCATTCAGTTGAGCGCCAACTTCATGAACCGCAAGTCACGCGGTTTCGGCAACTCGATGTCCACCATCTACAACTGGGGTATCAACAAGGACATGAGTGACTACCGCACCCTTGAGGGACATGTGAACTGGTGGGCCTACTACGACCACTGGGAGAACCTGCTCGACACCGAGCGCATCAACGGTGCCGTGTCGCCCTACTTCGGCCGCTACATGGACTGGAGCCAGACTGAGGGCAACCGCTTCCTCATCAACGGCCAGATCAGTTACGAGCCAATCAAGAATCTGGTGATTACTGGAAAGATGGGCTATGACAAGAGTTACTCGATGTATGACTCCTACACCGTGCCCCGCATCTATGACGGCGACCTGGTGAATCCCAATGCCGAGGATGTGCAGACCAAACTCAGCGACATGCAGTCAAAATTTGGCTCTTACAGTTTCCAGCCCTCGCGTGGTTCGATGCTGAACATGCAGTTGCTGGCGACCTATCAGCACACCTTTGCCGAGGACTACACCGTGAGCGCCCTCTATGGTCTGGAATACAAGGAGCGCCGCGGCCTGGAGGCTTCCATCTACAATGAGCACTTCAAGCTGGGTGGCGAGTTCTATAGCTTCAACAACACCGACTTTACCAATGGTGACCTGTTGATTGCCAATCGCCCCACGCTGTACCATAGCGAGAGCAACATCTATGGCCACTTCGGTGAGTTGCGCTTTGATTACAAGGGTATGGCACAGCTGTCCGTTACGGGACGTCTTGACGGCTCATCCCGCGTGAGACAGTCGACCCAGACGACCTATTTCTATCCTTCGGTTACGGCAGGTATCATCTTCAGCGAACTCTTCCACTTGAGCAACGACTGGTTCAGCTACGGTAAGCTTCGCGGCAACTGGGCCAAGGTCGGCAAGGACTGTCAGGCCTATCTGTTTACCGATACCTACAAGCAGTGGACGCTGTTCCCCGACGGCGGTTATGGCGTGGATCCCACCGTGTCGCGTGCGGTTGACCTGGTGCCCGAGATGACCAAGTCGTGGGAGATTGGCGCCGACCTGCGCTTCTTCCGCAACTGGACCCGCCTGGATATCGCCTACTACTCGACCACGGTCGATGACCAGATTGTGACCGTGCGCGTGTCGCCCGCCTCGGGTGTGATTCTCCAGACGCGTAACGAGGGTAGCTTGAAGAACCACGGTATGGAGATTTCATTAAATCAGGATATCATCAAGACAACCGACTTCTCGTGGAGTGCCCTGGCCAACTTCTCGTTTAACCGCAGCAAGGTGCTCTACCTGCCCAACGAGTTGACCGAAATCCAAGGTACCCAGTATGGTGACATCTTCCCCGTTGCCCGCCTGCATGAGTCCTCGACGGGTATTTCTGGTAAGGACTATGTGCGTGACCCGGAGGGTAACGTCATCTGTGACGAGAACGGTTATCCCATCATCGACAGCGCCAAGGGCCTCTACATCGGTAACCGCGAACCCGACTGGTTGCTGGGTATAGGCAGCACCTTGCGTTATAAGAATGCCAGCCTGTCGTTCCTGTTCGACGGCCGCAAGGGTGGTGACGTGGTCAACGTCACAGGCCGCAGCCAGATTACCAACGGCATGAGCAGCCTGTATGACCGCTACCGCAACCGCGAGTACATCATCAATGGTGTGCAGGCTGTCACGGGAGCCGACGGCACGGTGTCCTATGTCAAGAACACTACGCCCATCGTGCTCGACTCCTACTTCATCAATACCTACTATGCCACTGTATCGTCCAACTTCATCGAGGACGGTTCCTATATCCGCTTGAGCTATGTGACGCTGAGTTACGACGTCGGCAAGCACTTCAAGCGCACTTGGCCCGTCAAGGGGCTTACTCTCACTGCCACGGGCCGCAACCTGTTGCTGCTGACCAAGTACCGCGGTAACGATCCCGCCGTGCTGGCAGGCACCGGCGGCGGTACCGGTAGCGCAGGTATCGACAACTACAACGTGCCCAGCACGCGCAGTTTCAATTTCACGCTTAAATTATCATTCTAAACAAAGGCCGACTGACTATGAAAAAGATTAAATTTATAGCAATGCTGATGCTGGTTGGCCTGCTGTCGGTGGGTTGCAATGATATCCTCGACGATAACGTCAACCCCGACAGGGCCCATGACATCGAGGCCAAGGATGGCTTGGCTGTCATCATCTATTATGCACAACAGGTCGTTTATGACCACAGCGAATATTACGCCTACTTCTCCCAGATGCTTACCACCGGCGGCAAGAGTTCGGTGGGCGCCTACAGCTACAAGTGCGAGTGGGAGATGCTGACGATGAACCGCCACCCGATGTGGCGCCGTCATTTCTATGACATCGGCAAGAACACCGATAACCTGGTGAAAAATTCCCAGGCCATCAACTCGCCCAACTATGAACTCATCGGGCGCACCATCATGCTGATGTCCACACAGTTGACGACCGACGCCTTTGGCGATATCCCCCGCAGCGAGGCCTATAAGAGCATCGCGCCGACCTATGACACCCAGGCGTCGGTATATGCCTGGATGTTGCAGGAGTGCGAAGACCTTATCAAGATGTATGAGGATCCCGCGATTGTCAATAACCCTGACAACCAGAAAATCGACGCATCGGTAGACCGCGTCTATGGCGGTGACCTCGAGAAATGGAAAGGCCTGGTGCTGGCCATCAAGGCCCGCCTGCTGTTGCGCAACATCCCCAATGTGGACCACTCGCCGGCCATGTGCCAGAAGATTGTCGATGCTGCCGATGCTGCCATCAACCAGTGGCGCAAGGGCGACGTGTTTGACTACCAGGGCGGCCGGGATGCTTGGTTTGGCAACGAGCCCCGATATTACTGGGACGGTGGCACGGGCACGCAGAATGCCGTGTGGAGCGTTGCACAGCCCGTGATCAACTCATGGGAGTCGCGCGGCAACCTCTTGGGCAGTGCCATCCCGAGCAAGTTCTTCATGGTTGACCTGCTGGGTATCAGCAAGCCCGACAACGAGATGACCTGTGGCATGTTCAATGCCGAGGGCGCCCACGACGGCTTTGCCAACGACCCGCGCTGCGGCCTGCTGATGATTGCCCGCACGGGACCCGCGAGCCCGTCGGTAGCCAGTGAACGCATCAAGATGCGCTATCTGGAGAACAACATCGGTATGGGTACATCCTACAAGATTGCCAACTATCCCAACCTGTACATGGGCGCCTACGCCGGTGCCGCCGATGCCTATAACCCCATCTTCACGATGGAGGAACTCTACTTCATCAAGGCCGAGGCAATGTACTGGATGGGCAAGAAGACCGAGGCTTGTGCACTGGCCAAGGAAGCCACTCAGTGGAACATCCAGCGCCACCTTGCCGCCTTCTTGAAGTTGTATGTCAATCCCAACTATAATGCGAACACCGATAACAAGTATCCCGGTAATTCGGTTGCTGGCGGAGCCCCCGGCTACCAGCCTGCAGAGTACTGGGATGGCCAGATTGCAGCATTCCTTGATAACGAGGACTACTACAAGGGCAAGAACGTGGCTGTGCACAAGGTGACTGACCGCGGCAACAAGCACTGGTTCTTCAACCCCAGTGAATTCACGTTGAGCGACTTGATGCAGCAGAAGTACATCGCCATGTATCTGCAACCCGAACAGTGGACCGACATGCGACGTTACCACTACAGTAACAACCGCAACCACTACGGCATCGGTGACAACCAGGAAATCGTTTATCCCACCCTGCGCCGTCCCTACAACCTCTATTCAGCCTACTGGATTGACGGTCTGACCGAGGAGCAGAAGGAGAACACCTGGATTCAGCGCATCAACTACGACCCCGAGACCGAGGAGAAGTACAATCGCCAGGAACTCGAGCGTCTGGGTGCCTACAAGAACTACAAGTGGTTGCAGGAACCCATGATTTGGGCCCACAACTATGGTGAAGTCACCTCGTTGACGCAAGAGAACTAGAAACTAGTGATTAGAAACTAAAAACTAAAGAAATGATGAAACGATATAAGATATATGGTTTGATGGCTCTGATGGCACTGCTCATGGCCTCGTGTGCGATTCATGACCCGTTTGCCGACAACGGACAACTCGGTCAGGTGCTGCCCACAGTGGACTGGGAGCAAGGCTCCACGGTGGTCAAGGCGGGCCGCTATGCCACCTTCAAGGGCAAGTACTATACCACTAGCGAGAAAGCGATTGACCACAGCGAGGTGTGGTGTCTCATCAAGCGTGAGCAGACCGCCACGGCGACCAGCAAGTTAACGACGTCGCTGGCTTATACCAAGAACTACTCCCTGACCGACACGGTGCGTTCCAGCCAGATGGTGGCCACCTATCCCCATAGCAAAGCCGAGTGGGACGGTTATGAGTATGTGCTGACCGACAGTTTCCCCACGTCCCGTACCCTGGCCCCTGTGACCTGGGTAAATCCTGAGGAGTGGGACCAGGAGAAGTTTGACAGCTATTATCCCTCGACGTTCCAGGACGAGTTCATGGCCTACATGGTCAACGCATTGACCAAGGACAGCACCTATTACAACGACCTGCGCAACGTCTATATCAAGTACAATTTCCCCATCGAGTTGTTTGAGCAGCTGAATGCTCAGTACAACATCGATTTCCCGACCGACACGACGACCGATGACAAGTCCAATGCCTGGTTCACCACCGATGAAGTGGATCATTACTACTACATCACGGTGGGCGAGGACGGCTCGGCGGTCTATCATGAGATCGCTGAGGAGAGCGCAGCCCCCGCAGGGGCCAACGTTCAGCCGGTTTACGAGTCGGCGTTCTGGCTCTTCTCGCGCTACAGCGACGACACGGGCGGCAAGATCACTACGGTGCGTCGCGAGTACATGCCCTATTTCAAGAGCCTGATTGAGACGATACCTTTCACGTCGTGGATCTACAACACGGCCGATAAAGTCTACACGGTGAACTTCAGCCGCACCTACTATCTGGAACCCCAATTCCGCGTGTATGACACCGATGGCAAGGTGGGCGTGACTACCGATAACAAAGAAGTAACACTTAATTAGTTATAAGTTTTTAGTTGTAGGTTTTTAGTATGGTTTCTATCGCCCGTTCAAACAGATAGCATAAAGTATTAATACTTACAACTTAAGACAAAAACTTAAAACTTTAGGAATATGAAGACATTCAATAAAATAGCATTCATTTTCATGATGGCGATGTTGGCCGTTTCGTGTATCGACAAGACACCCGATTATGACAATTTTGCCACCAAGGATGTGGACTTCACCTATCGGGTGGACGATGACCGCTATGGTCTGGACTTCTATGTGGTATCGACAGTGGAGTTTACTAACACGTCTTCCAAGTCGGGACAGGTGACGTGGGATTTCGGTGATGGCACGACCTCGACCGATATGAATCCCTCGCACAAATATGCCAAGGCTGGTATCTACCAGGTGACCTTGACGGTTGACGGCGTGGGAAGCCGCACCTATCCGCTGCTCATCTATGACATTGCCCCGTTGCTGAGTGTTGTTGAGCAGAGCGCTTCGCCTGTGGTCATCAACGATGTGAACGTGAGGCTCGACATCGAGTTGCCCAATCCCGAGAACTTGACCTGCAAGTATGTGTGGACCTTCCCCGAGGGTACACGCGATGCCGATGGTAACCTGATTACGACCTTTGAGGGCTACAGCCACGAGGACGGCACGACTGACAATCCTGGCAAATTGACCTTCAGCAACATCGGTTCGCAGAAGATCACGTTGCAAACGTGGTTTGACATCAACGGCGAGAATCGCCGCTTGGAGGACAGCTACGTCAACGTGCAGGTGGGCTCATCGATTCCCGCTCCCACGCTGTACTATGCTACCCAGGGCGGTAACATCATGGCAGTGAAACTGGTGGACCTCTCCCAACTGCCCGCCGGCACCAAGAATCTGCCGTTTGACATGGGCGTGAGCTCGGGCAATATGCCCACCACGCTGGTGTTCGCTACCGAGAAGACCGTGACCGAGAGTGATGTCGTCGAGCAGGACAATGTCTATATCCTGGACTGCGGCAAGCAGTACTACTACATCAACGACGAGGCCGGTAACCTAGGCGACGGCAAAATCACCGTCATGAGCGCCGACGGCTCGACGACCAATGTCATGGTCACCAACGTGGGTGGTCCCGCCTTCAACGACCCGTTCCAGGGCTGTACCGATGGCACCAGCCTCTACTACACCGACCGCAATACGGGTGTCCGTGTGCTTCCGCTCACGGCTCGTGGCGAGACCGAGCAGACCAACTACACCAGCACGGCTGGCTACTATGTGGTCAACAACCAGTTGAGTTACTATGGACAGGGCATTGCCTATGGTGCTATCCACACGGGCCTGTACCTCGACCGCACGGGCATGTTCTGGTGGGGCAAGAACTATTCGGGTAATGGTATCTACCGCTTCAGGGCTTCGGATATCGGCAAGACCGGTACCGGTGTGCCCATCCCGCATCCCATCGTGCTCGAGACCACCCAGCCGCGCGCTTTCACGCTCGACGAGGACCTGGGATACCTGTATGTGTGGATGACCAAGGGCACTACGCCTGGCGTGGGCTTTACCCAATATGCCATCCCGGCCGAGAATGCCACGGTGACCTATGACAAGTATGTTCACTTCATCACCATGGAGGCCGATCCCATCAACACGACCGATGCCGAAGGTGTTTACACCACCCAGTTTGCCGTGGATGCCCAGACGCATTACGTCTATTTCGGCTTCCGTGCCGCCACGACCGAGAAGACCTACACCACCGGCTTGTACTACTTCAACCCCGATGACGGTAAGGTCTATAATTTCAACGGCAACAAGGACAGGATTTTGGGCGTGTGCATCAATCCGCGCTTGACCAATCTGTTCTAGTTTGTACAGTTTTATCCAGAACATCTAGTTAATCAAGCACGTCCCAATGAAACGTACGTTAACTATTATAGCATTACTGGCGGCGGTGGCCGCCAGTTTTGTCATTTCGGCTGCCGATGTCGCTCCCAAGCGCGAACAGCGCGGCATGTGGATGACGGCCTACCTCAACGATTGGCCCAGCGGCACCATCACCGCGAGCAACACGCCCATCATGCAGAATGCCTGCCGCAAGATGCTCGACACGATGCGTGTCAACCACATCAACGTGGTCTATTACCACGTCAGGGCCATGTGTGACGCGATGTACAATTCGGCTTACGAGCCGTGGTCCAGCTATGTATCGGGTACCCGTGGCGTGGCGCCTGCGTTTGACCCGTTTGAGTACCTCGTCCAGGAGGCCCACAAGCGCGGCATCGAGGTCTATGCCTGGGTCAATCCCTACCGTTATGGCCATGGCAGCAACCTGTGGGGCCAAAGCGAGCTGGACTACGTCTACACCCATCCCGAGTGGCTCTTGACCACCAGCTACGAGACGGTGCTCAATCCCGGCATCCCCGAGGTGCGCCAGCGCGTGGTGGACGTGTGCAAGGATATCCTTGTGAAGTATGACGTGGATGGCCTGGTGTTTGACGACTATTTCTACAATCAGGACAATCCGTCGTTCTCGCTCGATGCCGACCTGTATAACGCCTATAAGGCGGGCGGCGGCACAATGTCGCAGGGCGACTGGCGCCGCGAGAACGTCAACCAGATGGTCAAGGACGTGAACGATATGGTCAAGACCACCAAGCCGTGGGTGCGCTTCGGCATCGGTCCTGCCGGTGTCGCCTGCAGTTCCCAGGCGGTAGCCGACCAGTATGGTGTAGAGCCCAGTCCCGGCAATGACTGGCAGTACAACCAGATTTACAGCGATCCCATGGCATGGGTGACACGTGGCACCATCGACTTCCTGGCGCCGCAGGTCTATTGGAACACCAACAGCACCTTTATTCCCGTCACTACCTGGTGGGGCAAGATAGCGGCGCGTTTCAACCGCCATATCTATATCAGCCAATGGGTGCCCGATGAGGCTGGCTGGACACTCGATGAGTTTGTCAAGCAGGGGCGTGTCATGCGCCAGGCGATGGCGGCTGGCGGCAATCCGGGCATGGTCTATTTCCGCTACGGTACATGGCGCAACAAGAAGGAGGTCATCGACGGCAAGGTGCGCCAGCTGCGCACGTGGCTCAAGGACAGCCTATATCCGACGGTGGCGTTGAATCCCGCTCCGGCATGGCTCAAACCCGACCAGTCGTACACCACGGTAAGCAATCTGGCCTATAATGATGGCACGCTCTCGTGGGACAGCATCCCCAATGTGCGCTATGTCGTTTATACCATCCCTGACGGCGTGCAGGACAGCGACTTCCGCAGCCAGGCGCAGTATATCGATGGTGTGAGTTACTGTGCATCCTATCCCGTGCCTGCAGCCAAGCGCGAGGGCTACCGCTATGCCGTGTCGATTCTTGACCGCTGGGAGAACGAGTATGCTCCGGTTATGCCGGGTATCACCCCCTCCCAGGCTGGACAGCCCGTGCTGCTCTATCCCGACGATGGCGCCGAGGTGCCTGAACTCTCCTTCCTGCAGTGGAGTGGGGAAGCGGCCAACTATGTCGTGCAGGTGTATGCCGACGACCAGATGCAGTCGCTTGTCGCCCAGGTCGAAGTGGACTCGATGAGCTGTCCCCTGCCACGCATCCCGTGCCTGACGGCAGGCACCTACTGGTGGCGCGTGGTGGCGCGTGGCCTTAACCAGTGGGACTGCGCCAGCGAGTTGCGCCGTTTCATCGTGGGGCAGATGCGCATCACCTCTCCCGAGAGTGCTGCCACGGCGGTGCCCTTGACACCGACGCTGACCTGGACGGCTGGAGCCCCGGGTACAGCCTATGTGCTGGAACTCGCGACAACCGCATCAATGAACAACCCCGACAGCATCTTGCTCACCCAACCCGAGTGGCAGGTGCCCAAATACCGCCTGGCGGGTGCTACGACCTATTATGCCCGTGTGACGGCGACCTATGGCGGCGCCACAGTCGTGACTCCCGTCACCTCGTTCACTACGGTCGAAGTGACGCCTCCAGTGCCAGTTTGTGTCGTCCCCGTTGAGGAGGGTGACGTGCTTGGGCCGACTTCGATGGTACGCTTTGAACCTGTCGAGGGAGCCGCATCGCTGCGGGTGCAGATTAGCAGTTCTACGTCGTTCCCCACGCGCACGTCCTACAACGGCACGCTTGAGGGCACCTTCGAGACGCCACAGTTGGGCACTATCAAGGGAGCCGGTAAAATGGTTGACGGAACCACCTACTATGTACGGGCGCGTTATGCCTACCGCACCCTGGCCACCGGCACTGCCATGCAGTACACCGACTATTGCGGCATCCGCTCGTTTGTCTATCGTGAGACTTCCTTGGGCGACGTGAACGGGGACGGCGAGATAACCATCGCCGATGTGAATGTCATCATTGAGGCCATCTTGAAGGGAACATTCTCGACTGCCGCCGATGTGAACAATGACGGCGAGGTCACCATTGCCGATGTCAATGTGGTTATCAACATCATTCTGTCGAACTAATAACTGAAGGATATGAAACGGGAAGAATTCAAGGTTGAAGTGTGTGCTAACGGTGTGGAATCCTGCATCGCGGCGCAACAGGGCGGCGCTGACCGCGTGGAACTGTGTGCCGGCATCCCCGAGGGGGGAACGACACCCAGTTATGGCGAAATCAAAGTTGCCCGCAGGGTGCTCACTACGACGCGATTGCATGTGATTATCCGCCCCCGTGGTGGGGATTTCCTATATACTGACCTGGAGATGGAACGCATGGCGGCCGACATCGCCGTATGCCGTGAACTGGGTGTGGACGGCGTGGTGTTTGGCTGCCTCAAGACCGATGGTACCATCGACGTGGAGAAAAACCGTTACCTGTTGGAGTGTGCCCGAGGCATGAGTGCGACCTGCCATCGGGCCTTTGACCGGACGTGTGATGCGCAGCAGGCATTGGAAACGGTTATCGACTTGGGATTTGACCGCATCCTCACCTCAGGACAACAGCCGCGGGCCATTCAGGGCATGGATTTGCTGCAACGCCTCAACCGCCAGGCCGCAGGCCGCATCATCCTCATGGCCGGTAGCGGCGTGACCGAGGACAACATCCGCGACATCCGCCAGGCCACCGGATTGAACGAATTCCATTTCTCGGGGCGCGAGTCACAGCCAAGCGCCATGCAGTACGTCAATCCCGACCTGTACATGGGGCGGCCGGGAGCCAACGAGGCTGCCCTGGACTATACCACGGCCCGCCGCGTCAGAGCATCGATTGCTGCATTGTTGGATTAGCTGTTACAAGCCGAGGATGACATTCACCACGGCGTTGATGTCGCCGATGGTGACTTCACCGTCACCGTTTACGTCGGCGCGGCTCCTGAATTCGCTGTCCACCGGGTGGCCCAGAATCACCTCGATAATGAGATTGACGTCGGCGATGGTGACCTCACCGTCGCCGTTCACGTCACCGTAGCGCTCCTGTGTCGGGTCATATCCCAGTTGTGAGTCCATCCATTTCACCCTGTCGAGGAGCCACTGTTTCAGGTGGTTGATTTCGTCCTGGAAACTGGTGGCGACATAGTAGTTGGGCCACACATAGGTGCCCCAACGTGGCCAAGCCGATGAGTTGCGTGACACGGCGCCCTGCGCGGTGAGCACGTTGGCCAGCGAGTCGACAGTGGCCATCAGACGGTCATCCCGCACGTTGTTGCGTCGATACTGTGCCCAGCGGGCCTTGAGTTGACTGACGTAGGCATCGTCCTTGTTGAGCTTGTACCACCAGAAGGGGATGAGGAAGCCCTCGCCCTTGGCATACATCACGTCGTTGGCCTGATAGGACCACAGGTCGGTGCGCCAGGCGTTGTAGTAGTCGGCGTTGCCATAGGCCAGGTTCATGTCCCATACCACCATCTTGAAACGCTTGTCCTCGCTGTCACGGCGCTTGAAGAACTTGCCGCTCAGGCGGTAGGCGTCGACGTTGTGGCCCAACTCCTGCGCCAGTTGGAAGTCGATGAATGACTGGACATCGAGCCACTGACGGTAGCCGGTGGTGGGGTTGGCATAGTTGTTGGCGGCGAGCGAGGACTCCATCCTGTCGATGGCATATTGGATGTACTGCATCTGGGCAGCGGTCAGGTCCTCGTAGTCTGGCTCCTTGTACTGGAAGTAGATGTGCCGGTAAGTCAGTTCCTTGCCGTAGCTGGTGCGCGGGTAATACTTTGACGTATAGACGGGCTCGTCGTTGCGCTCCACCGACATGAGATAGCCGCCCGTGAGTTCGTCGCCCGACTCGCCCGGGTCATCCAGGTTCAGGCGCGTCTTGCCCTTGGAAACGACCTCGCTGAGGACATACACACCGTAGTAGGTGCCGTCGAGGAACAACTCGCACAGGCGTCCCTCGGGCGTATATTCCATCCATGGACGCGAAATCTCGAATGCCAGCAGGTCGCGGATGAGGCTCTTGTCGGCATAGGGGGCTATCAGGGCCCAGTTGTTGTCTTTGCCCATTCCCAGGATATCGACTTTTTTCTTGGTACCGCCTTCCTCCAGGGGTTTGTCCAGCGGGCGGAAGGAGTAAGGTTTCTTGGGGCTGTTGTCAAACGAGGAGCCGCCCCTGTAGCGCAGCGCCACATAACCCTCGTAGTCCACATGCTGATTGGGATAGGCCACCGTGTCGGCATAGTTGAGTTGGCCGTCGCCGTTGTGGATGATTTTCATCGTCGCCGTGATGCGCTCGTTGCGGTCGATAGTGCGTCCGTCCACCGTGATCCACACGATGGGCAGATTGGTTGACGTGAGGCGCACCATGATGTAGTCGGGCGGGAAGTTGGGCAACCGCGCATGGGACACACTCGTCGTGGCTAGTGACAGCACGAGCAACAGCAGCAGGATGTATCGGTTAGTGTTCATGCCGCAAAAGTACAATTATTTTCTAAACTGACGGCAAGCGGTGCTTAACTTTTGCCGCTCAGGATGATATCGATGATGACATTCACGTCGGCGATAGTGACTTCACCGTCGCGATTGACATCGGCAACAGGGAGATAGCCGCCCGTCAAGATGACCTCGATGACAACGTTGATGTCGGCGATGGTGATTTCGCCGTCATGGTTGACGTCGGCTGGAAGGTAGTCGTCCTGCGGCATGCGGTCATAGACCAGTTCCATGCCAGGAATCTTGAGACTGTAGTGCTCATCGGCAGCAGGGGAGACATAGGTGATGTAGTAGTACACCAGGTGCAGCGGGAAGTTGCCCAGGTCGGCGGTGTCACAGATGTCGGTAACCGGGGCATCGATGGTAATCTGCTCACCGTCGGCTACCGCTGCAACAGGATATTCCACGGTGATGCGCTGGCCGTAGCCGTTCTCGAGCAGCATCTTCACCGACTTGAGCTGCAGGTTCCCTGGAACGAGGCGCAGGCGCAGCGTGTCGGGCAGTCCCCACATTCTCACGTCCTTGGAAATTTTGATGTAGGGATTGCGCGATGAGGCCCCGTCGAAGTCAATCTGCAGACCGTTGTCCAGCGCGGTAACCACGCGGTTCTTGCCGCCGCTTTGGGCCACCTGCCAGGTGGTGGGGTTGATGGGAGCATTCTCGACCGTGGTCACGCGGCGGCGTGGGTTCTCCACGCTCACCAGCAGGGAGTCGGCAAGCAGGGGATGGCTGGAGCCGACGAAGGTGCGCCCGTCGGCTACAGCGGTGATGATGCCCCGAGCGTCCACAGTGCAGACCTCCTCGTCCGACGAGGTCCACACCACAACACTAGGGTCCACCTTGTCCTGCCCGTAGCCGCTGATGCCGTTGATGTTAATCGAGTAGGGGTGGTATTGGTCGATGACAACGCTGTCACTCACCAGCGTCCATTGCGCCTCCATGATGGTGACGGGCTGGCTGGCAGTGATGCCGTTATAGGTCACATACAGGTGGCCTGATGAGGGTTGTGACGAGGCATGGAAAACGCCATTCTCATCGAAGGAGCCCACCTGGCTGTCGCACGAGAAGGTGCAGCCTTGCAGGTCGCGCGTCTTGAGCACCCCGTACTGGTTGTATCCCCAAACGCCAAACGTCGTGGTGGCCGATATCGACAGGTTGTAGCACCGCGGCTCATAGTTGATGATGCCGATGTCGTCATCCTCGGGGGCTACAGCCACCAGCAGGCAGCCGTTGCCCACGGCGCGCACCGGGCCGTCGCTGGGATGGTTGAGCACCTCGTCGTTGACCACCATGCACGACGAGCCGCCGCCGTCCAGGTTGACTGCTGTCACGGCCCCCAGGGCATCAAAGATGCCTTTCATCTCCTTGAGGGTGACGCCCACCGACGTCAGGTGGCGTCCGTCGACAACGACAAAGTAGAGGCGTGTGCTGTCGGCATTGAAGCCAATGGCGGTGCGGGGATGGCGCTCGGCCCAGTCTTCCACGAACTGGCCGTTCTGCATGATGATGTGGTTGCTGCCGCCGATGAGTTGGTGGATGTTGACGTCCTGCGGACCACTGTTGAGCGTCAGCCGGAAACTGATGTCCAGCACATCGCCCTCCTGGAGCGAAGATACATAATTGGCGTAGGTACCCTTTAGCCACAGGATGGCTTTGCCGTCAGGGATGGTAGCAGAGCCCTGGGCATCGGTGATGGCCTCAATGACGCAGTGTTCGATGCCGTTGGCGCGCCAGGCAAATGCTCCCTCGGCAGGGCGCAACAGCAGCATTTTGCCCGAGTTGGACGAGTCATAGGTAACAGGACCGTAACTGCGGGTGAACAGGATGGATTGGTTGGCAGCGATGTTTTCGTAGGCGTAGCGCATGCGGTTCACCAGGTTGAGCGGGAACGTCGTCGCGCCGCTGGTCACCTGTCCGGTAAACGTCAGGCGGTCGATGTAAGGGCGATTCTCGTTGTCCAGCACCAGGCAGGCGCGGTTGTGGCTGCTGAGTACCAGTTCATCGTTGCGCACCTGCCCGCTGAGCGGAAGGCCCACCTCGTTGGTGGGTGAGGTCATGAAAAAGTCGCCATTGACTGCTGCCACCACCTCGTGGCCTGGGCGGGTGTTGCGGGTGACCATGTTGACGGGCGTCTCGGTGGCCACCGACTTCTCACCTCCCAGGCAGGTTTCCATCACGATGTAGGGGTTGGTCAGGTCCATCTCGGTCACGCTCACCTTGAGCGGCAGGGCCGGGATGTCGTATTTGGCCGCAGTCACGCCTGGGCCCACCAGATGCGGGAACACCAGTGTGTCCACCTCATAGGCCTTGTCGCCGATGACCCATTGGTCACGGGCCGTGCCGGTGACTGTGCACAGCAGACCGGCTGCCAGTGCAATGAATGTGCCCCAACGTCCCATCAGCCTCGCAATATCACTTCGATGATGGCATTGATGTCGGCGATAGAGATCTCCTTGTCGCCGTTCACATCACCCTTGAGGTCGGTCTTGCCCAAGAGTATCATGTCGATAACCACGTTTACGTCGGCGATGGTTACCTCACCGTCACCGTTCACGTCGCCATAGAGACCAGGCTGCGGTCCGGGCTCGTCGCTCTTCACGTTGCGGCCGATTTTGTAAATCGCCATGCCGTTGTAGGCCTTGAAGGTGAACAGTGTCACTTCTTCAAATCCTTCCTCGTCAATGCTATAGTCCACGGCAAAGCAGTGTACGCGCAGACCGCTGTCGTTGACCTTGCCCAGGCTGTCGGCGGGAATCTTCCAGTACTTGGTCATGCCGGCCAGTGACTGGCCCTCGCCCAACTCGCAGATGTTGGCTTGGCAGCCGTGGCCATTGCCGTTCATGTCGGCATTGACATAGACCAGGAAGTCGCGGTCCTCGAGTTTGAACTCGATGCAGCCGTTGGGAGTGGACTGGGGCCACAGTTCGGGAGGAGTATTCTCAAATGAGTCAATTACCGAGCCCGAGAAATCATAGACTACCGGCGCCGTGTCAAAGCAGTCGATGTAGAACATCTCACCGCTGTAGCGCGAGTCCTCGTCAGGACCTTCAATCATCTTGATGACAGGAGCCAGCGAGAAGCCCGTCTTGGTCTCGGGATAGAAATTGATGATGTCCATGTAGGGGTCGCCGTCAAAGCCGCCTTCCCATTCACCGCCCTGGTCGGCATGCATGCGGTAGAGGGTGGGGAAGCCGGGGTCGGCCGTTGCGCCTGACACGGTCATGATGTTGCACTCGGCCTGCTCGAGGGTGAGGTCGCCGATGACGTCAACATAGTCGGTGCGCTGCGGGGCGTCACCCTTGTCCATCTCGACGATGAGGGTGAGTTCGCCCGTTTCGGTGTCAACCATGTAGATGGGTACATACTGTTGTACCGTGCTGGTCATGGGAGCCACCCAGATGTGGTGGAAACTGTCACGGCCGATGCTGGCAACGCCCAGGAAGCGTCCGTAGGGCTTTCCGTCGAGATACAGGGGCAGATCCTCGAGTTGGCTGCCGTCCTCGACCGAGAAGCGATGGATGACCGACTGCGCTATGGTGTCGGTGCCCTCAATCACGGTGCGCTCCTCGCTGCGGGACACGTAGATAATGCCCTGGTCCATTGTGGCCGTGCGTGCGCGCTGGTTGCAGATCACGTTGTCGGTATAAGCTGTGCCGCAGTGCACGCGGTCAAATATCCACTTGTTTACAATCTTGATGTCATTCACTGGATCATAGGTCTGCCCGTCGGTTATCGCGAGTGCGCTCAGCGATGCGGTGATGGCTGCCAGCGTGAGAAGTAAAAACTTTTTCATTGGATGTAGGGGTTGTTAGGAGGTTGATGTATAAAAAACTGCCGCGGACCCGTGCGGATGTGGTTGACACCCGTACCATCCGCGGCATTGTTGTCAATGTTTCAGTAAACTGACGAATCAGCTTTTGTGCAGGATAATATCGATGATGACGTTCACGTCGGCGATGGAAATCTCCTGGTCGCCGTTTACGTCACCCTTGAGATCGGTCTTGCCCGAGATAATCATGTCGATGACCACATTCACATCGGCGATGGTTACCTCTTGGTCGCCGTTCACGTCACCCTTGATACCGGGTTCCGGACCGGGCTCGTCGCAGTACACATTGGGACCAATCTTGTAGACGGCCATACCGTTGTAGTTCTTGTAGATGAACAAGGTCACTTCCTCGTTGCCCTCTTCATCGGTGCCATATTCCACGTTCATGCTTTGTACGCGCGTACCGCCGTCGCTCATGGTGCCCAGGGCATCAGGAACCATCCAGTAGCGCTGCATGCCGGTGAGCGTCATGCCCTCACCCAACTCGCAGATATAAACCTGGCAGGCCTTGTTGATCATAGTGGCCTCGTCAACACCGGTGTACTGTGCAGCTACATAGACCACAAAGTTGCGGCCGTCGATCTGGAACTCGCACACACCGTTGGCGCCAACGTCCATCGGCAGGAAGGCAGGATCCACGTCCTCAAAACTCTCTACCAGAGTGCCGGTCACATCGTACATGATCGGCGAGGTCGTGAAACCGTCGATATAGAACAATTCGCCACTGAAGTCGTCCTCACTGGCAAGAATCATCTTGGCCACGGGAGCATAGCCCCACTGCGTCACCGTCTCGGGGTAGAACTCCAGGATATTCATGTAGGGGTCGCCCTCGAAGCCGCCCTCGAAGTCACTGCCCTGGTCGGCGTGCCAGCGGTAGATGGTCTCGGAGCTGGCGCCCACGCTCATGATGTTGCACTCGGCCTCCTCGCGCGTGATGTCACCCATCAGGTCGATGTAATCACAGCGCTGCAGCACGTCGCCCTTGTCGAGGTCGGCGATATGGGTGAGTTCACCGGTCTCACCGTCCAGCATATAGACAGTGTGGTATTGGGACAATTGGCTGCTGAAAGGCGAGATGTACAGGTGGCCGAAGTTGTCCACGCCCACAGTGTTGGCGCTCAGTGTCGCGCCGCCATAGATGTTGCCGTCGAGCGTCAGGGGCAAGGTCTTGACCAACTCGCCGTTGGTAGCATCCACCTTGTAAACCACGCTCTGCACCAGCGTGTCGGTGCCTTGGATAATGGACAGCGCATTGGAGTGGGCGATGTAGATGTAGCCGTCGGTCATCACCGCAGTGCGTGCGCTGGTGTTGCAGTAAGGCTTGCTGGCCCATACGTCCTGGGTGTGGGCGCGGTCCTGGATCCAGATGTTCTTGATACCGATGTCATTGACGCGTTCGTACTTCACGCCGTCGGTCACGGCCCATGCTGTAGCCATTGCTGAAATCATCAGTAAGGAAAGGAGTAGTAATTTTTTCATTCTCAGTTAGTTTTTGGGTTATTATTGTTGTTAGATATATCTTATTACCATTCTCTTGCAAAGTAACATAAAATTTCGATACGCACCAAAATTATGCGGCAGAATAATTTTTCAAAAAAATCTAAATTAATGTTTACGATTTATAATATGCGTGTTTTTTTATTCTTCATGCATTACCTTTGCGACGTTTTTAGTTCAGTTTGAAGTAGTGAAAGTGGTTAGTTTAATAAAACCCCTAACCCCTAACTCCTAACTCCTAACTATTAAACGGCATCATCTTCATGTCAACTAGCCAAAATATCAAGGACCAACTGCACCTCACCGATGAGGTGCTTGCTGCTACACCCACGCCGTTCTATTTCTATGACTTAGGGCTGCTCGACAGCACCCTGGAGTGTATCAACAGTGAGATAGCGGGTTATCCCTATGTCGTCCACTATGCCGTCAAGGCCAATGGCAATCCTCGTCTATTGAGCGAGATTGCCCGCTATGGCATGGGCGCTGACCTGGTGAGCGGTGGCGAGATTCTCGCAGCACTACAAGCAGGTTTCCCGCCCGGGCTGATGAATTACTCGGGTGTGGGCAAGACCGACCGTGAAATCTGCATTGGGTTGGAACATGGCATTGGCATCTTCAATGTGGAGTCGTTGCCCGAGCTTGAGGTCATTGACCAACTCGCGGGCTCCATGGGCAAGGCCGTCAGAGTCGCCATCCGTGTCAACCCCGACATCGATGCACACACCCATCGTTACATCACTACCGGCACAGCCGATGACAAGTTCGGCATCAGCATCGATAGGCTTGGCCAGGCTGTGGAATTGGCGCGTAGCCTGCCGCACCTGCACCTGTCGGGACTGCATTTCCACCTGGGCTCCCAGATGACCGATATGCGGCCTTACGTCATGCTGTGTGATGTCATCAATGGCCTGCTTGACCACTATGAGGAACAAGGTATCACTTTCGAGTTCATCAATGTGGGGGGCGGATTGGGTATCGACTACGACGATCCCGACGAGCACCCCATGGCCGATTTCGGGCAGTACTTCGGCGTTTTCAAGCGCCACCTGCGCTTGCGCCCTCACCAGCAGCTGCATTTCGAGTTGGGACGCGCCATCGTAGGCCAGTGCGGCTCCCTGATTTCCCGCGTCGTGTTCGTCAAGGAGGCCCGCAGCAAGCGCTTTGTTATCCTTGATGCGGGGATGACCGATCTCGTCAGGCCAGCCTTGTACCATGCCCGCCACCAGGTGCAGAACCTCACCGCAGGCTGCAGCGGCGGGCAGGAAACCTATGACGTGGTGGGGCCCGTTTGCGAGTCCACCGACGTGTTGGCCCGTGACTGCCGCTTGCCCGTGACGCATCGCGGCGACATCATCGCCATTCGCTCGGCAGGCGCCTACGGCGAGTCGATGGCCTCAACCTACAACATGCGCAGTCTCCCGCTCAGTTGTTTTACAAAGCCCTAGTTTTTAGCCGTATCAATCTTACTTAAAACGGTGGAGATGGCTTCATCGGGGGTGACCCAGGTAATCTCGGGGTCGCGACGATACCAGGTGAGCTGTTTCTTGGCGTAGACGCGTGTGTTCTTCTTCATGCGCTCGATGGCGGTGTGACGGTCCATAGTGCCGTCAAAGATGGCAAACATCTCTTTCATGCCCACGGTGTTGAGTGAATTGAGGTGCCGCAGGTGATAGACCGAGCGGGCCTCCTGTTCCAACCCTGCCTCAACCATGCGGTCCACGCGGCGGTTGATGCGCTCAAACAACTGCTCCCGCTCGATGTTGAGGGCAATTTTCACGATTTTGAAGTCGCGCTCCTTGGCTCTGCCTGTGCGCAGGGTGGAGTAGGGTACTCCCGCCTGTCGGCAGATTTCCACACCGTGGCACACGCGGCTGGTATTCTTGTGGTCAATTGTCGCAGCATACTGCGGGTCCAACCGTTCCAGTTCCTCAACCAGGCTCTCGAGGCCCTCTCGTTGCAGTTTCTCCTTGACGGCGGCCCTCACCTCGGGGCTGATGTCGGGCAACTGGTCAATACCGCGGCACACGGCGTCGACGTAGAGCATCGAGCCGCCGCACATCACGGCATAATCGCCTTGCTGCCACAGTGAGGGCAGCAACGCCATGACGTCGGTCTCGAACTGGGCTGCACTATAGCTCTCGTCCAGTTCCTTGAATGCCACGAAATGGTGTCGGGCAGCCGCCAGTTCCTCGGGGGTGGGGGCGGCGGTACAGATGGGGATGCCGCGGTATATCTGGCGTGAGTCGGCGTTGATGATGTCACAGTGCAGCCGCTGTGCCAGCTCGATGGCTGTCGCAGTCTTACCCACACCAGTGGGCCCGGTGATGACAATCAACGTCTTGTCCATGAGCTTATTGGTCGATAGCCGTCAGCCGCTGGCATTCTTTGGTTCAGCGACTGCTGGCTGTGGTTCACTCCTCTTTCTTGTGCTCGTTGCGGTACTTGCCGAGGAGGTTGGACGTGAGCGCAAGAGGTGTTTTTTGGTTTTGTATCTCCTTTTTCTTGGTCTTGTGCAGCGGGTTGGGCTGATGCAGGACGAACTCGCAATAGTAGGAGATGATGAGCGTGGTCAACGGCAAGCCGATGATCAGGCCGATAAAGCCCAGCACATACACCCATAGCGACAACGACAGGAAGATGATGGCGGGGTTGAGGCCCATCTGTGATTTCATGATGGTGGGGATGAGCACCATGTCCTGGATGACCTGGCAGATGATGTACGCGGCGATCACCCAAGCGAACATCACCCAGAAACTCGTTCCCGTCGCTGCCGTGGCCACCAGACACAGGAAGGCGGCGATCGGGATGGAGATGAGCTGCAGGTAGGGCACCATGTTAAGCAGCCCCACAAACATGCCGAAGGCGATGGCCATGGGCAGCCCGATGATGTAGAACTCGATGGCAAAAATCACGCCCACGAAGAACGACACTGCTGCCTGGCCGCGGAAGTAGCGGCTCATGGTGTCGGCCACGTCGCCGAAGATGCGCAGCGCCATGCGGCGGTACTTGGCGGGGATAGCGGCTTTGAATCCGTGTGACAACTTGTTGAAATCCAGCAGGATGAAGAACATGTACAGCAGCACAATGAACCACGACACGATGCTGAATATCACACTCATCGTGCCACCCACCACCGACCATGCACCCGATGCGGCCTTGTTGATGAGGTCCATCCACTGCTGCTTGCTGAACAGCTCGTTGAACTTCTCGATGTCGATGTAGCGCTGGATGAACTCGTTGATTTCGGCAGGGACATAGGGAATCCGCAACGACGACTTGGCATAGGCCGCCAGCTGCTTGGACATCACGCCGAACTCGTCAATCAGGTAGGGGATGATGAGCCAGCACAGTCCAGTGATAACGGCGACGACGATGACGAGGGCGAGCACTACGGCCACACCGCGGGCACGGATGTGGGCTTTGTGTTGCAGCCACTCGACCAGCGGCTCGATGATGTAGGCGAGGATGAATCCCACGACAAAGGGCATCAACACGGGGCTCAGGTAGTTGACGAGCCACACGCCCACTGCCACGCTGATGACCGTGAGCACCAGCCGCACCACGCGGTCCAGGTCATATTTCTTTTGTACTGTCTGAGGCATTTCTCGATATACTGGATTAGACGGATTCTAGAAGTTGATGTCCACTTCCACGGGGCAGTGGTCGCTGCCGAATATTGCGGTGTGGATTTTGGCATCGGCCAGGTGCTCCTGCAGGCGGCGGCTCGTCAGGAAATAGTCGATGCGCCAGCCGGCATTCTTCTCACGGGCCTTGAAACGGTAGCTCCACCACGAGTACACGTCGGTCACGTCGGGGTTGAAAAAGCGCCACGTGTCGATGAAGCCGCTGTCGAGCAGCACGGTCATCTTCTCGCGTTCCTCGTCGGTGAAACCGGCATTGCGGCGGTTGGTCTTGGGATTCTTCAGGTCAATCTCCTGATGCGCCACGTTCAGGTCACCGCACACGACGACGGGTTTCTTCTCGTCGAGCTGCAGCAGGTAGTTGCGGAAGTCATCTTCCCACTTCATGCGGTAGTCCAGGCGGCGCAGGCCGTCCTGGCTATTGGGCGTGTAGCAGGTGACGAGGTAGAAATCGGGCATCTCCAGCGTGATGACGCGGCCCTCATGGTCATGCTCCTCGATGCCGATGCCGTAGGTCACGCCCAGGGGTTCATGGCGGCTATAGATGGCCGTGCCCGAGTAGCCTTTCTTCTCGGCATAGTTCCAATAGGAGCGGTAGCCCTCAAACTCCAGGTCCAACTGTCCCGCCTGCATCTTGGTCTCCTGCAGACAGAAGAAGTCGGCGTCCAGCTCCTTGAAGATGTCGCCGAAACCCTTTCCCACTACGGCGCGCAGGCCGTTCACGTTCCACGAGATAAATTTCATTGTGATGTGCTTTAAGTTCTGAATTGCCGATTCGCAGCGTCATAGGAGATGCCGGCGCTCCCCAACTGGCACAGCAGTTGGTTCATGTCGATGCCTGCGCTGATGCAGAAGGATTGCAAGTCCATGTGATTGGTCTTGAGCATCATGTTCACATATTGTGCCTTGATGAATGGATCGTCGGGTAGATGCATAGCGATTGGGTATAAAACGGATTGATTAGTTTGCAAATATACTGCAATTCTCGTGCTAAATCACTATCTCCAGCGAAAAAACTGTAATTTTAGATAAATTGGACTGTGCCTGAACAAAACCAAAGGCAATGATATAGCTGCCAGCCCTGAAAGTTTTTTAATGCGGACCTTTAGCTCGGCGAAGCCAATTTCGCTAATGAGACTAATTTCACGAAAAAAAAAATCTATTCGTATAAAATTTGATTAATTCGTGTAATTCGCATTAGCCCCGCAGGGTTTTGGGCCAACTGCTATATCGTTTCCAAACCAAATAATATTTGCTATTATGTAAGGCTTTCACTAATTTTGCCGTGATGAACGACCGATTTCATCTTTTTCAACAAGCCGACGTGGCACCGATGGAGCTGCCGCGGCAGTTCACATGCCCCTTCTGCTACGAGCCGCACCCGCTGGCGCTGATGGCGGTCGAGCGGCTCCAGCGCTATGTGGCCACGCGGGACGACTGGGCAACGGAGTTGGCGGCAGGCAAGATGCTGGGTGTGCTGGTGGCACGCGACGGCGAGGGCCGCTTGGGCTACCTGGCGGCTTTCTCGGGCAATCTGGCGGGCAGCGTGCGGCACGACTACTTTGTCCCGCCCGTCTATGACCTGCTCGACCCCCAGGGCGAGTTCAAGCAGGGGGAGGCGGCCATCACGGCCATCAACCATGAGGTGGAGCGGCTGCAGCAGTCGCCAGAATTGGCGGCCATGCGGCAGCACGAGGCCGAGGCAAGGCGGAAAATGTCCGATGAAATCGTGGATTTCAAGGCACTGATGGCCCAGCACAAGCAGGAGCGCGACGAGCGCCGCCGTGCTGACAACCTGACCGACGAGCAGCAGGAGGCGATGCTCAACCAGAGCCGCTTCGAGAAGGCCGAACTGAAACGCATCCGCCAGCGCCATGAGACGGCAATTCAGGAAATTGTCGATGAAATCGAGGATTTTTGCCGCTCAATCGAGGCATTGAAAGCCCGCCGCAAGGCAATGAGCGAGGCCCTGCAGGAGCGGATATTCCGCCTGTTTGTCGTGACCAATGCCCGTGGCGAGCATCGCGACCTGGTCGAGGTGTTCAAGCCATTGGGCACCCTGCCGCCGGCCGGGGCGGGGGAGTGCTGCGCCCCACGTCTGCTCAACTATGCCTTCAACCATGCCCTGCAGCCCCTGTGCATGGCCGAGTTCTGGTGGGGAGCGTCACCCGTGGGCGAGGTGCGGCACCACGGCCACTTCTATCCTGCTTGCCGCAGCAAGTGCAAACCCATCCTGGAGTTCATGCTGCAGGGACTGGATGTCGAGGACAACCTGCTAGGCCGTCCCATGCAGGACGAGGAGTTGCACGTCGTGTACGATGATCAGTGGCTCACTGTGCTCAACAAGCCCTCGGGAATGCTCGCCGTGCCTGGAAAATTGCTGGAAGACAGCCTATACACACGATACCGCGAAGCTCACCCCGAGGCCACCGGCCCCATCGTCGTGCATCGCCTGGACCAGGAAACCTCCGGGCTTGTGATGATGGCCAAGGACAAGGCCACCCACAAGGCCTTGCAGCAGCAGTTTGAGAATCACACCATCCACAAGTGCTACATCGCCCTGCTCGACGGCATTGTGCCCCGCGATGAAGGCCTCATAGACCTGCCCCTCCGCCCCGATGTCGATGACCGTCCCCGCCAGCGCGTGGACCTCGAGCACGGCAAGCCCGCTGTGACGCGCTACCGTGTGCTGGAGTGCACCGGCGGCATCACCCGCGTCGCCCTCGAGCCCCTCACGGGCCGCACCCACCAGCTGCGCGTCCATTGTTCCCATCCCCAGGGCCTGAACTGCCCCATCGTGGGCGACCGCCTGTACGGCCGTGCCGCCGCCCGCCTGATGCTCCACGCCCAGTCCATCACCTTCACACACCCCGCCACAGGCAACGAAGTAACCTTTAATTGTGCTCCCGATTTCTAAGCATCGATGGCGTTACAACCTGCCCAAAATTGAAAATATTTACATTTTTTTTGAAAAAAGCTTGTTTTCGTCAAAAAGAATGAAACAATCCTAATAGTTTACAAAAATAAATTAAAACATTTTGCCATTTGCAATTGTAACTCTATATTTGCGGGCACTTAACAATCATGCAACTGCTGATAACCAACGAATATAGGCCTATGCTTAGACAATTACGCTTTGCACTACTGACAATGCTGACAATGACCGCAGTGATGCCGCTGGCAGCACAGGTGCGTCACGTCACTACGGTGAATCCGCAGTCCAAGCAGTCCTATATGGAGGTCTATGAGTTTGACTATGTGGACATCCAGCCCCAGTTCCCCGGTGGCGAGCGCGGCCTGATCAACTTTGTCAACAAGACGCGCGAATATCCCTACTATGCCTACAAGAAGGGGATCCAGGGCCGTGTGCTGTGCAGCTTCATCGTCGGCACCGACGGTCGTGTGAGCGACGTGCGCGTGATTCGCGGGGCTGGTGACGACAGCCTGGACCGCGAGGCCATCCGCGTGATCAGCAAGATGCCCAAGTGGAGCGTCGGCAAGGTCGCCGACCACGCCGTCCCCGTCAGGGTCGTGTTGCCCATAGCCTTCAGGCTCTAGCAGCCACTATTCCAGCCACCTGCAATCAATGATTAACAGATATTGGGAGCGCCTCGACATAACGGCGTTCCCGTTTTTGTTCCCATTAGGTACCATGGGCAGGCTTTACCGAAAATGATTAATTCCCGGAAATAATTACCGGTTTTTATCATCTCTTTGTGATAAAAAATCTACCTTTGCGACATGTTCTGTACAGGATAAATGCTGTCAATTACCATCATTAGTCCCTGCGTGTGAACGTGCCGGTACTGCGTTCCGGTCCAAGGAATAGTGCATTTAATTCATGAGAGGAAAAAAACTGCTATATAAGAACTGTTTATCGTTGTTGCTGATGTTGCTGGCGGCCATCACGGCGCGCGGCGCTAATGCCTATAATGTCAACCAATATAACCAGTGGGACCGGAACCCGACTGACGTGCTGATGCGCCGTGGGCAGGATTTCTTGCAGAACAGAGGCTTGGTCGATAGTGCAATGGTGTGCTATTCCATCGTCGCAGGCCGTGCGAATCGCGATTCACAGGACACCCTTGAAATCTACCACATTGCCAGGGCATTCAACAACCTCGGCTACATTTACGCGGCTTACTATTATGACTATGAGAAGGCCTACGAGAACCTGAAACGGTCGACAGAACTGTCGAGGCGCTACGGCTTTGACGACAACCTGGCGTACACCTATCTGAACATGGCTTCGATTATCGATGACCGTAACAGTCTCTTCGGGGACGACACTTTCTCAACCGACGCACTGGAAAATACCAAATTGGCCTTTGATGTCGCTGCCAAGTCACGGGAGTGGAATGTGGCGGTAACCAGTATCTATAACATGCTGGACATGGTGCGCAATGGAATGGATATCAGGCGCATCGAGCCGGAACTGAACCGTTTCAAGAATCTGCAACTCACCGATAGCGTGGAGATGTGGCAGTGTACGAGGCTGTTTTGCCAGGCTACCGAGGCATTCATCTCCGGTCAGTATCAGCGTGCTCTGGAGTGCTATGACCAGATGCTGCTCCAGGCTCAGCAGTTAACGACCAATCGCCAGCAGTGCGTTATCAAGGCCATGCAGCAGCGAGGAAATGTGTTGGCTGCCATGCACCGCTATCAGGATGCTATCGCCTGTCTGGAGCAGGTCGAGCAGATTACCCGCGACCAGGGGATGCAGCGCGAACTCATCAGTACCTACCGCGCTATGGCCCAGATTTACAATGCGATGGGCAATAAGCTGAAGGCTGACCAATTTGACTACAAGTACCTCAAGGCTAAGGACGAATTCATTCTCCAAAGCCATGCCGAGAGGCTGGAGAAATCGCGCTTCCTCGACGAGATGCAGCGTGTCAACGAGCAGGTGGAGCAATTCCGGGCTAAGCATGAGAGGGCACAGATGATGCTGCTCATGATGAGCCTGCTTGCCGCCGTCATCTTGGTGGCGCTGGTGCTGCTGGTGCGCAGCAATATCAAACAGCGCAACTACATCAGGCACCTCTATGAGAAAAATGTACAGCTGCTTGATGTCAAGGTCGCTGATGCACAACCCGTTACTCAGGCAGTTGACGAGCAGGAGGAAACAGCACCCAAGTATCAGAGCCTGTTGGACCAGGAGAGCAAAGACCGCCTCTATGAACAGATCAAGCAGGTGATGGACAATATGGAATTCATTTGCCAGCCCGACTTCTCGCTTCAGTCGCTGGCCGAACAGGTGGGAAGCAACTATAAGTATGTCTCCCAAGTGCTCAATGAACGTTACGGCAAGAGCTTCAAACAGGTGCTCAACGAGCAGCGTGTGCGTGAGGCTTGCCGTATCCTCAACGACACCGAGCAGTCGGGCCACTTGACAATCGAGGCCATTGCAGCCAACCTGGGTTTCAATTCACGCAGCAATTTCACCGTCACCTTTAAGCGCATCACGGGCATTTCTCCCTCCGACTTCATGAAGATGGCCAAGGAAAAATAGGGTACATTCCATGGGCATGTTTCAGTGAAAAACGCCCTTTAATACACAGTTTTTGGTTCTGTTTCACGGAAACAGAACACAGGCGCAGGCTATTTCTTTGCATAAGGGAATGGCCTTAACTATTTTTGCCGAAGAATTCATCAACTGGTGAAAA
>CADBBK010000024.1 GCA_902792895.1 uncultured Bacteroidales bacterium
AGTATCTCCAAAATCTCATAATCCGTTCTTCGTTTTACTGTTCTCATTTTAGTCCTGATTTTATCTGACATTTTTGTCAAACTATTTCAGGACGATACAGTATAATGATAAAACAACTAAAACAACCTGGACAACGATATCAATAGTTGCCAGAGTTGTTTTAGTTGTTGTTGAATGTGCTGCTGGAGTACAGCAATCATTGCTGATTGCTCCCCTGTGCCAGACGGCGTTATTTCGTCTTCTTGGCGGCAGGTTTCTTAGCAGCAGGTTTCTTAGGCTCAGCCTTCTTAGCCGGTGCTTTTTTTGCAGCAGGCTTCTTGGCCGGAGCTTTCTTCTTGGGCGCGGGCTTCTTCTCGGGCTCGGGAGCTGGTGCCGGCTGCTCAACTACGGGGGCAGGGACGGGCTCGTCAACGGGGAAGTCGCCGGTGGTGTCCTGGACGATGTTGTTACGCATCATCTCCACTTCGCGGTGCAGTCTCTCGATTTCCTGCTCCTGGTTGCGGATGGTCAGCAGCAGCGAGTTCAGCTCCTCGTTGTCGATGCTGGTGGGGTACTGCTCCTCGACGCGCGTCATGAAGTCGCTCAGCACGTTCATGTAGTTGGTGAACGCGGTGTAGGGCGAGTCATACGGGCTGTAGTGCGAGTGTACCGAGCCGTCGTCGTTGTGCTTGGTGGACATGTAGAAGAAGTGGTCGCTGGCCTGCAGGTAGTTCCAGTCTTGCTTGATGCGACGGTCGGTGCACAAGCGCACGCGCTCACCGATGCTGTACAGCTTGCGGACGGCCTCCTGCTGCAGGGTGTTACCCAGCCAGGCACTCGTGTCGCGGGATGCGTCGGTCCAAGACATGGGGTAGGGCACGGCAAGCTCGGCAACGGGTTTGAACTTGGATACCACCTCGCTCGGGGTCCAGAACTGGATATCGTGCTCGGCAGCGAAGCGGGGCAGCGCCTTGATGAACTCAAAGATGCCGCTCTCGCGAGGCTGCAGCTCGCCCAGGGCGTCATAGTTCATGAACAGGTTCACCAACTGCTCCTCTTGGGGCAGCTCGTTGATCCAGTTGATGTACTTATCGGCCGTCAGGGGATAGGAAGCCCACTCGGGATTGCTGAAGCGGAACGAGATGTCATCACTCAGTTTGCCGTTCTTCAACAGCAGTTTGAGTTTGGGTGCCGAGGCACTGCTGTACAGGAAGTTGGGCGAACGCCAACCCAGCACATGCTTGGCATCGGCGGTGATGGCGGCCTTGAAGCCCATGCCATAGACCATCGAGGCGATGTCGTCATCATAGATCAACTCGGTGTTGCGGAACACCTTGGGTTTCTGACCGAAAAGTTGGAAAATCTTCTCGTCATGGGCCTTGACCTGGGCGACAAACTCTTCGGGATCATAGAGCGACGACAGGCTGTGGGCGTAGGTCTCACTCAGGAACTCTACACATCCTGTGGCGGCGAGTTCCTTCATCGAGTCGATGAACTCGGGCACATACTGCTCCAGCTGCTCCAGCGCGGTGCCGCTGATGGAGAAGGCCACCTTGAACTTCTTGCCGTTCTCGCGAATCATGTCGAGCAGCATCTCGTTGGCGGGCAGATAGGACCGCTGCGCGATGCGCGTGATGATGTCGTCGTCGGCAAAGTCATCATAATAATAGTGGTCGTTACCGATATCAAAGAAGCGGTAGTGCTTCAGACGGAACGGCTGATGAATCTGGAAATAAAAACAAATGGCTCTCATATATCTTTTAGTTGTAAGTTTTTAGTTGCAAGTTTTAAATAGAATTACTATCGCCTAATACGATTGCTGTCTATGATCCTATTATCTATTGATGAGGTTGCGATAGATGTTGATGACCTTGGCACCGGCCTTGTCCCAGGTGATCTGGTTGACCTCGGCCAGTCCTTGCTCACGCAACTCGTTGTACATCGCGGGATACTTGATGATGCTGTAGATGGCATCGGCCATCGCATTGGTGTCCCAGTAGTCGATCTTGATCACGTTGTCCAGAATCTCGGCACAGCCGCTCTGCTTACTGATGATTGACGGCACGCCCATCTGCATCGCCTCCAGCGGAGAGATACCGAAGGGCTCGCTCACGCTAGGCATGATGTACACGTCGCTGGCGGCCAGCATCTCATATACCTGCTTGCCCTTGAGGAAGCCGGTGAAGTGGAAACGGTCGGCGATGTTGCGCTTGGCGGCTAGGCGTATCATCTTGTCCATCATGTCGCCGCTGCCGGCCATGACAAACTGGGCATTGTTCACCTTGTGCAGCACCTGGGCTGCGGCCTCAACAAAGTATTCCGGGCCTTTCTGCATCGTGATGCGGCCCAGGAAGGTGATGACCTTGCTCGTCTTGCCAGGAGGAGCCTCCAGGTTGAGCAGTTCTTCATTCAAGGGCTCTACAGCGTTGTGCACGGTGGTCACCTTGTCGGGGCTGATGCCGTATTTCTCGATGACCGTGCGGCGCGTCAGGTTGCTCACGGTGATGATGTGGTCGGCGTGGTTCATGCCGTCCTTCTCGATGCTGAACACCGTGGGGTTGACGTTGCCGCGCGAGCGGTCAAAGTCGGTGGCGTGCACGTGGATTACCAGCGGTTTGCCTGTCACCTGCTTGGCATGGATGCCGGCAGGGTAGGTGAGCCAGTCGTGGCTGTGGATGATGTCACAGTCCACCGTGCGTGCGATGACGCCGGCCACGATGCTGTAGTTGTTGATCTCCTCGAGCAGGTTCTCAGGGTAACGCCCCGAGAACTCGATGCAACCCAGGTCGTTGGTGCTCATGTAGTTGAAGTCACCGTAGATGTGGTCTCGCAGGTTGTAATACAACTGCGGGTCCATCACGTCGCCGATGCGGCTCTGCACATAGTCCCATTGCACGTCGCGCCACGCCACCGGCGTACTATTGGCGCCGATGATGCGGGCAAAATCCTTCGGCTCGTCGCCCCAGGGCTTGGGGATGACAAAGGTGATGTCCATGTCACCGTTTTCCCACATGCCCTTGGTCAAGCCATAACTTGCGGTTCCCAGTCCTCCCAAGATGTGAGGAGGAAACTCCCAGCCAAACATTAATGCTTTCATATCTCTTGTCGTTTTTTATTCGTCAATGATGTGCAGGTTCTTGAAGGTGCGTAGCACGCGCAGGATGCCGCCCACGTTGGGTGCGAAGCTCACGGCGCCGCGGCCGATGAACGGCGGGTTGCCGTCGTAAAGTTCGCTCAGCGAGCCGATGCAGCCTTCTTTCATCTCGTCCTCAAAGCCGATCATCATGCGCTCGATGAACGAGATGCTGTTCAGACCGAACACGCGGATATAGGCCTTGCTGTAGAAGTCCATCAGCCAGGGACGGGCACTACCGGCATAGTAGGCCGTCTGGCGCTCCTCAGGCGTTCCCACATACCAGGGGATGTAGCCGTAGCTGTTGGGACTCAGGGTGCGCAGACCCTTGGGCGTCAACAGTTCGCGTGTGGTGATGTCGAGCACGCGCTTGCGCTGGCGGCGGTCCAGCGGGCTGTAGTCTGCGGCTGCAGCGATGATCATGTTGGGCCGCACGCTCAGGTCGGTATAGCTGCCGTTCACATAGTCGTACAGGTAGCCGTAGTCGGTCATGAAGGTCTCGATGAAGGCGGGTTTGCACTTCTCGGCAATCGTGTTGCAGCGCTCAATGAAGTCCTTCTCCTCGTCACGTCCGTTGAACAGTTCCTCGGTGGCAAAGCGCAGGGCGTTGTACCACAAGGCATTGAACTCTACCAGATAACCCGTGCGCGGAATCAGCGGTGTGCCGTCGGGGTGGGTGCTGTTCATCCACGAGACGGGGCGCTTGGTGCCGTCGGTGGCTACAAGGCCGTTGTCATCCAGCTTGAGGTTGGGATGATGGCCGTCGGCGATGAAGTTGATGAGGCCCTTGACCAGCCCTCCATAGCGCTCACGGGCGGCATCGGCATTCAGGTCATGGGCATAGCGCTGCACGGTCCAGATGGCCCACAGGGGGATGTCGGGCAGCTCCAGGCCGTCGAGATGCTTGTCGAGCGTGCCGTCGCGCATCCAGTCGTTGAGGGCGCGCTGTGCGGTGTCCATGATGAGTTCAAAGTCCTGGCGGTGGTGTACCGACAGTGTGCAGCCCGGCAGTGCGATGAGCTCGTCGCGGGCGCGGATTTTGAACCACGGGTATCCTGCCAACAGGTAATGGCCCTCCTTGTTGGTGATGTAGAACTGCTTGGCGCTGTTCTTCATGCAGTTATAGAAACTCGTGCGCGGTGTGCGCGGCTTGATTTCGTCCTCATACATCCTGGTCAGCGTGCGGGTGTTCACTTCCTCGAGACCGGCCGAGAAGATGAGCGGCTCGCCCTTCTTGATCTCGACCTCGAAGTAGCCGGGCACGTACAGGTCCTCGCTGTAAGGGATACCGCGCTCCTGGTCCTTGATGTACTCTATGTTCTTGTACCAGTGCGGGTCAAACACGAAGCGGGGCTTGTGGTTCATCTGCATATACAGGGTGGGATAGCCGTTGTACATACACGTGGCAATGCCATTAGGCACCTCCTGGTATTCACGGCTGGCGACGGCATTCTCCACGCACAGGTCATTGGCGTTGCGGAAGGCCAGGAAGGGCCTGAACTGAAGCGTCGTGGCCGAGTGGGCGTCAACCAGCGTGTAGCGGATGAGGATGCGGTTCTCGTGGGTAATGAAGATCTTCTCCTTCTTGAGAATCACGCCGCCCACACGGTAGGTCGTGGTGGGAACGCGCTCGCAGTCATACTCGCGGATGTACTTGTGGCCGTTAGGGCTGTAGGTGTCGCCCTTGTAGCGGTGCAGGCCAAGGTTGAACGGAGCACCGTGTTGGATGACAGTCTCGTCGAGCGTCGACAGCAGCACGTGGTTGTTGTCGTCAAGCTCGGGCACAGGGATGACCAGCAGGCCATGCTGCTTGCGGGTGTTGCACCCCACGATGGTGGTGCAGTGGTAGGCTCCCGACTGGTTGGTGCGCAGCATCTCCTTGGGCAGCGACTGCTGCAAGTTGATCATCAGGTTCTTGTCAAATTTCAGATAACTCATGTATTAAGGTTTTATTTTGGTTTTGTATTCTCTAGATTTCTAACTTTAACTCCTAACTCCTAACTCCTAACTCAATAACGCTATACGTCGTCGGGCAGGGTAGGAGGTACCAGGATGTTGATGCCTTTGCTCACGTTCTCGATAACGACTCGGGCGGGCATCATCATCGGGTCGCCGTCCATGTGCATCACATCATCGTGGTCGCGCTCGATGACGACGCGCTTGCCGCGGTAGATGCTCACATGGCGGTCATTTCCCAACTGGCGCAGGAACAGCCTGGCACCGATGAGCGGGCTCTCGGCCAGGTTGAACGGGTGCATCACCGTTACGTCGATAAGGCCGTCCTGCATGGTCGCACGCGGCGCAATATAGGCGTTGTTGCCATACTGTGCCGCATTGCAGCAAGCGATGACAAAGGCTCTCTCCTCCATCTGCTTGCCGTCGATGTCGATGCGATAGGTTTGGGCGTTATACTTGAAGTACTCGGTGAGCGTGGTCTTGAGGTAGGTGATGAAGCCGCGGGTGCCCTCGTTGGCGAACTTGTCGCTCACGGTAGCGTCAAACCCCATGCCGCAGGTGCAGAAGAAGGGCTTGCCGTTCACCGTGCAATAGTCAAACTTGCCCACGACGCCGTTGTTGAGCACTTGCAGGGCGCGGCTGGCATTCATCGAGATGCGCAGGTGGCGTGCCAGTCCGTTGCCCGAGCCGCTCGGGACAATGGCCAGGGCGGTATCGGTTCCACACAGGGCGCTACCCACCTCATTGACCGTACCGTCGCCACCGATGGCGACCACCACGTCGATGCCGTCACTCACGGCTTGGGCCGCGATTTCACGGGCATGGCCGGGATATTCGGTCATGATGATGCTCACGTCGTTTTTCTCATGGTCAACGACGGTGTCAATCAGGCGAGGTATCTTATCCTTGCTGCCGATTCCCGACACAGGATTGATGATGGTGAGTATGTGCCTGCGTTTCTCTTCCATTTCCCGCAAAGATACAACAATTTTGAGGAATTTTTTTGAAGATTTGAGGAATTTGCAATATTTTTGTGAAAAAAATTATTAACAACTTTCTATTACCCTACAAAATCAATGAAAAAGGTTAGCATCAACCTCTTGACAAACGTGATTTTGCTGCTTGCCGGCATCATCCTCATCATGTTCCATGCTGTGCCCAACATCCTGCTTTGGGGGTGCCGTGTCATGGGTGCCACGTTTCTGTTACCCGCTGTGGCTTACCTGATAATGGTCGCCGTGCGCCATGCCGATGCCCGCTCCAGTGCCGAATACATGGGTGTGCTGCCGGCTGTGGGTGGCTTGTGCTTTGGGTTGGTGATGATCATCAAGCCTGACAAGTTCGATGAAATCCTGCAGCTGCTCATGGGTGTGCTGCTGGTGGTGCTGGGATTGTTCCATGTCGTCTATCTGTTGCTGTCACGCAGCAGTTTGAATATCAAGGGGTGGTACCATGTGTGCCCGTTGCTTGTGATATTGTGCGGTATTTTGTCGCTCACGGTGCCTTCGCTACGCGCCAATGTGTCCACTGTGATGCTGCTCACGGGCATCTGCCTGTTGCTGTTCAACTTCACCAGCCTGCAGGAATACATGGCCGAGCGTCGCGTGCGCCGCGCTGTAACTAACCCTGCCGAGACGCTTCCCATCTCGCAGGACGACACCATCACCGAGGCCGACGCCTCTGGCGAAGAATCCACCCCGTGATGAGTTTGAAACAGTTATATCAGCGATTCCGCAACTGGCAGCGCCAGCCGCTGAGTTACAAGGAAATAAGCAGCGAATTGCGCTGCTGCTGCAACTGCGGCCAAGAGTATGCCGGCGCCTTCTGTCCTCGTTGTGGTCAAAAGGCGAAGGCCGGGCGCATCACGTGGACGACCGCCAGAAACGGATTGTTGGACCTCTTCGGCTTGGGCAGTCGCTCGTTGCCCTATTCGGTGTGGCAGCTGCTGTGGAGACCTGGCTATTTTATCAGCGATTACATTAACGGGATGTGGCAGGTGAGTTTCCCTCCCGTGAAGATGCTGGTGATTGTAGCATTGCTTGTCTTTTTCATGGGCCAGTTATTGTTCCCGGAGTATTGGGGGGCGGTTATAGAAGATCAGCCGGCAACAGTCACATCAACTGGTGTGGCCTATTATGTGGATAGTGCTATCGGCTGGCTGTCGGCCCATCCCGAGTGGGGCATTCTTTTCATTTTCTCGATTCTGATATTGCCCACTTGGTTTGTCTTCAGGCATGCTCCACGCAATCCTCTCCACACATTGCCCCAGGGCTTCTTCATCCAGGTGTTCATAACCATACAGTACTTCGTCTGGAGTTTTATTTTATCGCTTGCACTGGTTTGGACGGGCATGAATGCCCAGCAGGTGTGGGCTGTTTCGGTATGTTTTCTGCCTCTCATGGTGATTGTGGATTACAAGCAACTGTTTGGCTATGGATGGATGGGAACACTGTGGCGCCTGGCAGCGATAGTGGTTATTATTGCTTTGTCGCTTCTCTTGATAGCTGTGTTCAGTGTCTCTCTCGATCAACCTGACGGTTATTTAGTTGAACATCATTACCGCCCGATTTTTATTATAATGACCTTTGCCGCTGGATTTGGCACATTGCTTTCGTTGACCGATGCCATTAACCGCAGGAGCTGGCGGGAACGAGGTGTGTGGCGGTCGATGCTGCTGCCATTACTGTTTTTCATGGTGATGGTGATATGTCTTATAGTTCTTGAGATTCAGAGACCCGGTGAGTTTATTCAGGCTTTGTTGAAATGACGTCATGAGTTATATTTTTGACCGGTACAGGCAGTTCCGCCGATGACAGGAGAATCCGTTTCATTATCAGGATAGCCATGACGCACATCAGTGCTGCAACTGCGGCAGTGAGATGGAAAATGACTATTGTCCCCGTTGCGGGCAGAATGCCGGAGGTGAAGAATAAACAAGCGGCGCGCCTTCCCATTGCAGGAAGGCGCGCTGCTGTGTCTTGTAGTAATGCCGTGAGCGCTCACGGCAGTAATGCCATGTTGTCTTTGTCTTATTTCTTCTTGCGGTTGCCGTAGCGCTGCATGAACTTGTCCACGCGACCTGCGGTGTCGACGAGCTTCTGCTTGCCGGTGAAGAAGGGGTGAGAGGTGTTGGTGATCTCGAGCTTCACCAGGGGATAGGTGGTGCCGTCAATCTCGATGGTCTCCTTGGTGTTCACCGTGCTACGGGTGATGAAGACCTCCTCATTAGACATGTCCTTGAAAGCAACCTCGCGATAGTTGCTGGGATGGATATCTTTCTTCATTTCTTTAGATATATCTTTAAATGTTAAACTTACAATGTTTTGGCGGTGGTAAACGCCTCTTTTTTGTAATGGCGTGCAAAGGTACTACAATTTTTTGAACTGGAAAAATTTTTCCGCTTTTTTTTGATAATGTTTTTGATAATCAATGGCTTTTCCAGAACCACGGGGTGAAAATGACCAGCACGGTGAAGATTTCGAGACGCCCCATGAGCATCAGTGCCGACAGGATCCACTTGACCATCGTCGGCAGGATGCTCCACGACATCGTCGGTCCGATTTCCAGACCCAGCGTGGGACCCACGTTGCTGCCGCAGCTCAGGGCGATGGTGATGGAGTTGGTGCTGTCCACTCCCGCAAGGATCATGATGAAATAAGCGGTGAAGCACAGGGTGATATAGGCGATGAAAAAGGCCATCAGCGTAATCTGTGCGGGACTGTGTACTGTCGAGTTGTTGACCTTGAGGGGTAACAATGCCTTGGGGTGCAGCATGCGGCGAATCTCGTTGCGCAGCACTTTCAGGGCAATCACGCCGCGTGCACACTTGAAACCGCCTGCCGTGCTGCCGGCACACCCGCCGAAGAACATGCACAGGCTCAGTATCACCCAGGTGATGTGGTGCCACTGGGCAGCATCCTCGTTAAACATACCTGTCGTGGTGATGAACGACACAACCTGGAACAGGGCGACGCGGATGGCATCGGACACGTTGTAATCGTTAAACCTCAGCAGGAAATAGATAATCAGGGCTGTGGAAGCAATGACCAGTGACGAATACAGGCGGAACTCGGCGTTTTTGAGCAACTGCTTGACCTTGCCCTTGAACAGGGCGGCATAGAGCAGGGCAAAGCTCACACCCGAGAGGAACATGAACACGATGGCGGTGTAGTCGATGGCCGGACTATGGAAATAGCCTGTGCTGGCATCGTGCGTGGCAAAACCGCCGGTGGCCGTAATGGTCATCGCATAGTTGACTGCATCAAACGGGCTCATGCCGAACATGAAGAAGCAGATAGCGCACACGATAGTCAGTAGCAGATAGACACCCCACAGGGCCTTGGCTGTGGTGGTTAGCCGCGGATGCATCTTGCTCTTGATGGGGCCGGTGGCCTCGGCGGCAAACACCTTGATGGAGCCGCCCACAAACGACGGGATGACAGCAATCGTAAAGAACACGATACCCAAGCCGCCGATCCACTGCGTCAACGAGCGCCAGAACAGGATTCCGTGGGGTAGGCCTTCGACATGGTTCATGATAGTGGCTCCAGTGGTCGTCAACCCTGACATCGTCTCAAAGAAAGCGTCGGTCACATGGGGAATAAAGCCGCCGATAAGGAATGGCAACATCCCGAAGGCGGTGAAGGCTATCCATACTACCGACACCAGCAGATAAGCATCACGGCGGCTCAACGCGTTGGTTGATTGCCGGCCCAGTAGCCTTAATACGGTTCCTGCCAGTGCGGTGATGCCCACGGTGAGCGCAAAAGCCATGATGTCGCTTTCCTGGTGGTAAAGTGCCAAAACCAGGCTCAGTGACATGAACGCTGCCTCGATCCATAGCAGCGTGCCCAATATCTTGAATATCAATCGCCAGTTAAACATCTCGGGTAGATTAGATGAAGAGCTTTTCTATCTTGCTGATTTCGGTCCCGTGGCAGAAAACGACCACGATGTCGCCTGGCTGGATTTGGGTCTCGCCGTTGACCAGCATACCCTTGCCGTCGCGGACCAGTCCGCCCAACTCGGCTTCGCGCGGGAAATCAAGGTCGCGCACCTTCTTGCGCGTGATGCGTGAGCCGGGATGGGCCGTGAACTCGGCAACGTCGGCATTGACGGTCATCAGGTCGCGGATGTTGCGCACGTCACCGTTAAGCAGCAGCTGGTAGATGTGACTGGCCGTAAGGGCCTGCTTGTTGATGATGGTGCCGATATCCACGTTGCCTGCAATTTCCACATAGTCCATGTTCTCAATCATGGCAATGGTCTTGCTCACGCCCAGTTCCTTAGCGGTCAGGCAAGCGAGGATGTTGGCCTCGGCATTGCCGGTCAGGGCGATGAAAGCTTGTGCCTTCTTGATGTTCTCCTCGAGCAGGTTGGCCACCGAACGCCCGTCGGCATTGATGACCATCACATGATCGGTGTCCAGCAAGTCAATGAGTTCCTCGCAACGATGGGCATCACTCTCAAATATCTTGGCATAAACCCCGGTAGGCAGCATGTTGGCAACCCTGACGGCCGTCTTGCCGCCGCCCACGATGATGACGTTCTTCACATCGGGATAGTGGCTCTTGCCCATAATCTGCTTCATGTTGGGAACAAACTCCTTGGTGGTCATGAAATAGACATAGTCACCCTCGAGAAGCATGTCGTTGCCCGAGGGGATGATGGTCTCGGCGCCGCGTTTAATGGTCACTACATGATAGGGGGAATCGGGCTTGAAAATTTCTTTGAAGGGCTGGTTGAGTATCTCGCAGCCCTTTCTCACCTTGATTCCCAATAGGGTGAGCAGACCGCCGTGGACCTCCCAGCGCTGGCGCACCCAGGTCAGCTTCAGGCCGTTGATGATGTCAAGGGCAGCCAGGTTGTCGGGACAGATGATGGATGAAATGCCTGCCGCCCTGAAGGCCTCGGTGATTCGAGGATCGGTGAACTCGACGTTCTCCACCTTGGCGACAGTCCGTTGGGCTCCCAACGACTTGGCAAGGACGCAGAGGCTCAAGTTCAGATTCTCGTCGCGGGTGACAGCAATGAAGAGGTCGGCATGGCTCACCCCGGCATCCCGGAGTGCTTGTAGGGGTGTGTTGGACGAGGCATGGATGGTCATCAGGTCGCAGTCGGCCTGGATGCGCTCCAGCTTCTCTTCGTCCTCATCGATAATGGTAATGTCCTGCTTGATCTTGGAAAACAGGTCGGCAAGATGAGCTCCGATGGCTCCAGCACCTATGATAATGACTTTCATAGTCAGAACTAAATTGAGGTTATGGGTGGGATAAAGTTTATTGCGGGCAAAGATATGGATTATTCTCTGTAATCAAGATATAATGGCGATTTTTTGCGTGCCAGTTACGCATTTTTAACTTGTCGCTTTCCATTTCCCTATGATTTTCGGAACTTGAAATAATAGGTTGTAAATAAGAAAAATGGCATTGATTTGTTGTATCTTAAAAAAAAATACTACTTTTGCAAGTTATTTATAGAGAGTTGAAATTCTGAAATATGTTTGGCAAGCTATTTAAGCGCAATCGAGAGCAGGTAAAGCTCTTCTACAATACTGACATACATAGCCACATTTTGCCCGGCGTGGACCATGGATCGCAGTCCATGGAGCAGTCGCTGGACATGCTGCGTGCCGAGATTGAAATGGGTATCAATCGTGTTATCCTTACCTCCCATGTGACGGCAATGACGTTCGAGAATACCCGTGAGAGCCTCATGGACGCTTTCATGAAGCTCAAGGACGCCGTGACCGACGAGGGATTGGACATCGACCTCTATCTGAGTGCCGAGTACCGCATGGACGAGTACTTCGACAAGGAGTATGCGGCCGACCACCTGATTCCCATGCCGGGACATCACATCCTGCTCGAGAATTCATTCCAGCAGGAGCTGATGAACCTTGACGAGCTGCTCTTTGACATGCAGGTCAAGGGCTACCGTACCATCCTGGCTCATCCCGAGCGCTATACCTACTATTCCCGCCGCCGCAAGCGCTACGAGCAGCTGCACAACGCTGGCGCAAGGTTCCAGGTCAACATCCTCTCGTTCACGGGCTACTTCGGTGAGGAAGCCCGCGAGAGCGCTTTGTGGTTTGTGCGCAACGGTATGATTGACTATCTGGGCAGCGATATGCACAATGTCAAGCACGCCCACATCATCATGGACTACCTGAACTCCAAGGAGTGGAAGAAGCTCAGCAAGGAGATTGAACCGACGGTCAAGAACGACCTCATCATCGGTTGACGCCTGCACAGCATCGGTTGAACACAACCTATTAACGATAGCAAATAAGCACAAGTGACTGGATGTCGCCTGTGCTTATTACTTTTTTATCTATTGCTGTATCGTGCTATTCGGGGTCACGCATCTCGGCCGGGAGGTCCTGCTGGATAATGGTGCGGCACTGGTGGCTCACCTGGGCGATGTCGTTGCCGCCGGTGTGCTGGATAGGCTCGTGGAAGGTGAGCGTGATTGTGCCAGGCGTCACGTTGAAGGTAGTGCGCGGCATCACTTTGTAGCTGCCGTCGATGGTGATGGGAACAACGGGGAGCTCAAACTCAAGGGCGAGTTTGAACGCGCCGTTCTTGAACGGGCCCATGAAGCCGGTGCTGGTGCGCCGCCCCTCAGGGAATACGACTATCGACATGCCGCCGTGCAGTTTCTTCTTGGCTGCTGCCATAGTGTTCCTCAGGCCCTGCGTGGAGTGGGTATCTACCATGATGTGGCCAGCCATGCGGCATGCGGTGCCGATAATGGGTATGTTGGTGATGCCTTTGCGCATCATCCACTTGAAATTGTGGCCCAGGAAACCGTAGATCGAGAAGATGTCATAGGCTCCCTGATGGTTGGCGACAAACACATAACTTGTCTCGTGGTCAATGAGTTCGCGGCCCTTGACGCGCACGCGCACCAGGTGTATCCAGCACCATACCCGGGCCCACCACTTAGCTGGGTAATAACCCCAATAATCCTGGTTAAACAAGCAGCCAATGATGGTGATTAACGCCGTGATGATACTGTAAACTAGCATGATGGGTGCCGCAATGCACCACTGGTATATGCGGTAGAGATAAATCATAATCCTATCAATCGCTTTACTGTGCTGCAAAGTTACAGTTTTTGATAGAATACTGCAAGAACTTGCGAGACACGGATGTAATAATTGCAGTCAATTTAACGCATTTTAGGACAAAAAGCAGCCGCCTCGAATCCTCAATGGATGCGGGGCGGCCGATTAGGTGTTAAGAGCGTTTCGGCTTACTTGGCCTCGGTCTCAGGAGCGATGAGCTTGTAGCCCTTGCCATGGATGTTGATGATCTCGATGGTGGGATCGTCCTTGAGCTTCTTGCGCAGCTTGGTGATGTAGACGTCCATCGAGCGCGCATTGAAGTAGTTGTCATCAATCCAGATGGTCTTGAGGGCAAAGTTGCGCTCGAGAATCTCATTCATGTGTGCACACAACAGGCTCAGCAGCTCGCTCTCCTTGGTGGTGAGGTTATCGCTGCGGTCGTCGGTGAACAGCACCTGGCGCTGGGTGTCGAAGGTGAACTTGCCAATCTTGTACACGGTCACCTCTTTGCCCTTCTTGCCCTTGACGCGGCGCAGGATGGCCTCGATGCGCAGCACGAGCTCCTCCATCGAGAAGGGTTTGGTGATGTAGTCGTCGGCACCGATCTTGAAGCCTTCGAGGATGTCCTCCTTCAGGGCCTTGGCGGTGAGGAAAATGATGGGCACGTCGCTGTTGACGGCACGGATTTCCTGTGCGAGCTGGTAACCGTCCTTCTTGGGCATCATCACGTCGAGCAGGCAGATGTCATACTTGCCCTTGAGGAAGGCCTTGTAGCCGGCCTCGCCATCGGCGAACAGTTCGGCCTTGTAGCCCTTGTCCTCCAGGTATTCCCTGGTGAGGGTTCCCAGATTCTCGTCATCTTCGCATAACAGAATTCTAAGTTTCTCTTCCATAATAGTGTTCGTTTTAAAATTTTATTGATATGTTGGTGTTATGAATAATCTAATTAATCTTTTATACTCAAGTTTCTAAAATGGTATAGCCGCTTTAAACACTTGAATTACTTGTACAGGGGTAATGTGATAATGAATTTCGATCCACGGTTGACCTCGCTCTCGGCCTGAATGGAGCCACCGAACAGGTCTATCATCTTGTGAACATAAGCCAATCCCAGGCCAAAGCCCTTCACGTCGTGGCGGTTGCCGGTGGAAACGCGGTAGAACTTCTCGAAGATTTTCTTCAGGTCTTCGCGTTTCATGCCGATGCCGTTGTCCTGAACGGTAATCTGGATGTGGTCCTCGTCGGGGTTGACGGTGGTGACTACGAGCTCGGGCGGCACATCCTCGCGACGGTACTTGATGGCATTGTCCAGCAGGTTGAATATCACGTTGGTGAAGTGCATGCGGTCCACCTTGATGATGGGATCCTCGGCATCGAGGTTGGCGTTGATGTGGCCGCCATATTTCTCGACCTTGAGGTTGAAGGTGTTGATGACGCTGTAGATGCTGGCGTTGGCATCCTCTTCCTCGAGGCGCATGGTAGCGTTCTTGCGGTCAAACAGTGACAACTGCAGCACTTTTTCGACTTGGAAGCGCAAGCGCTTGGTCTCGTCATTGATGACGCCTGACACGTGCTTGAGCATCTCGGGGCTCTTGCGCACGCTGTCGTCGTTGAGCATCTGGGCGGCGATCGAGATCGACGAGATGGGCGTCTTGAACTCGTGCGTCATGTTGTTGATGAAGTCGTTCTTGATCTCGCTAAGCTTCTTCTGCTTGAAGGCGACAGAGATGGTGTACAGGAACACGCCCAGCAGCAGGAAGGTGAACGCCAGTGAGGGCACCAGGAACTTCACCGACGAGAAGATGTAGTCGCTCTTGTTGGGGAAGATGATGTTCAGCGAGTTCTGCTTGCTCTTGGGGTCGTTGGGGAACAGCACCTGGCTGTAGACGTCCTGTTGCGACATGGGGGAGTAGCCCTCGGTCTTGTAGACCACGCCGCTGGCGCGATTCACGATGGCAAACTCAAAGGGTAGCGACAATCCATTGAAGTCCAATTCCGACCGCAGGTAGCTGGCTACTGTGGCACTGTCGGCGCGCTCCTGGATGGGGCGGTCGCTGGAATGGTTCAGAATGGTGAGGATGACCTCGTTCAGCAGACTCTTCTGGTACAGGTACTGCCCCTTGAGGATTTCCTGCTTGTGCTGGTAGCTGTCGTTCAGGTCTTTGAGCGTGTTGCGGTTGGCAGGACGCAGGCTGGCAGGATCCTCGGTGTTGAGGGTAGTGTCGATGGTGGCCTCAGGGTGGTCGTTGAACGTGAAACTGTTCTGGCTGATGCCGGAGTACATCTGCTCGGCCTCGGCCAGGTCCTTGTCCAGGAAGTATTTGGTCTCGTTCTGCTCCAGCATGGTAGACACGCTGTAGAGGCTGCGCTTCACAATCTCGCTGAACTGGCTGTTGCGCATGTCAACCATCTTTTCCAAATACACGATCTGCATGGCGAGCAGTCCCAGCAGGGCTATCGCCATCACAACCGTCAATATCCATATCGTCGATCTCTTCATGAGAATATCTAGCTATTACAATCTTGTCTTTTTAACAATCAACGGCAAAATTAACAATTAATTGTGAAAAACCAAAATTTTCTTTCACTTTTTGCTGAAAAAATTAACCCCAAATGTTAAAAGCACCATTTTCGCTGCCATCTGGGACAAAAATAATGATGGGCAACCCGTTGCGGGCTGCCCATCATTATATAATGTGTAGAACGGGAGATTAATCCTCGTCCTGCTTGCTCTCCTCGTACTCCTTGAGCAGCTGAGCCTGCACGTCGGCGGGCACGAGCTCGTAGCTCGAGAACTTCATGCTGAACGAAGCGCGGCCACCCGAGATGGAGCTCAGGGAGGTGCTGTAGCTCGACATCTCCTTCAGGGGGATGCGGGCCTTAACGCGCTCCAGACCATTGGCGCTCGACATATCCATCATGATGCCACGGCGGCCCTGGAGGTCGCTCTGTACACCACCCATGCAGTCGGCGGGCAACAGGATCTCAACGTCATAGACGGGCTCCAACACCTTGGGGTTAGCATCGCGGAATGCGGTGGAGAAGGCGTTACGGGCTGCCAGACGGAACGAGATTTCATTACTGTCAACCGGGTGCATCTTACCATCGTAGATGCAGACGCGCACGTCGCGAGCATAGCTACCGGTCAACGGGCCCTGCTCCATGCGGTCCATGATACCCTTGACGATGGCGGGGATGAAGCGTGCATCGATGGCACCACCGACGATACAGTTGTAGACAACCAGCATACCGCCCCATTCCATGGGAATCTCCTGCTTGTCCTTGATGTTCATCTTGTACTCCTGGTTACCGAACTTGTAGGTGTCGGGCTCAGGCATACCCTCGCGATAGGGCTCCACGATCAGGTGAACCTCACCGAACTGGCCGCTACCACCAGACTGCTTCTTGTGACGATAGTCGGCACGGGCAGCCTTGGTAATGGTCTCGCGGTAGGGGATGCGGGGCTCCTGGTACTCGATCTGGATCTTGTCGTTGTTCTCGATGTTCCACTTCAAGGTGCGCAGGTGGAATTCGCCCTGGCCCGATACGATGGTCTGGCGCAACTCCTTGCTCTGCTCGATCAACAGCGTGGGATCCTCCTCGTGCATACGGTTGAGGACGGCACCCAGCTTCTCGGTCTCGCTCTCGTTCATGGCCTTGATGGCGCGCTGATACTTGGGAGCGGGATAAGCGATGAAGTCATACACATGCTCGCAACCCTTCTCGTTGAGGGTATTGCCGCAGCGCACGTCTTTCAGCTTCACGGCAGCACCGATGTCACCAGCGTGCAGCTCGTCGATCGGGGTCTTGTTCTGACCGCAAACCACGTTGATCTGGGCAAGGCGCTCCTTGCTGCCGCGGTTCATGTTGGTCAGGTCGGCACCAGCCTTGAGGGTACCGCTCATTACCTTGAAGTAGGAAACCTCACCGATGTGAGACTCTACAGAGGTCTTGAAGAAGAAGATGCTGACGGGACCATTCTCGTCATAGGGCACCTCGTCGCCGTTGGCGTTCTTGGGAGCGGGCATCTCGGTCACCTCAGGAACGATCTCGGTCATGATATCGAGCATGCGGTCGGTACCGATGTTGTTCTCGGCGCTAACCAGGACAACGGGGAAGATGCTGCGGTCAACCATACCCAGGCGGATACCCTTGATGGTCTCCTCGTCGGTCAGAGTCATCTCGTCGAGGAACTTCATCATCAGCTCCTCATCGTTCTCGGCAGCCATCTCGAGCAGAGCCATGCGGTACTCCTCGGCCTTGTCGGCGTTTGCACCGTCAATGTCAGCGGCGGTAGCCTTGCCACCGTCCTTGGGCCAGGTGTACTGCTTCATGGACAGCACGTCAACTACGCTGTTGAAGCCAGGACCAGCGTTCACGGGGAACTGCAGGGCAACAACCTTGTTGCCGTAGGTCTCACGCAGCTGGTTATATACGTTGTCAAAGTCACACTTCTCGTCCTCGAGGCGGTTGATGACAAACATCAGCGGCTTGCCGATGCGATCCACGGTGCGGAAATTGTTCATGGTGCCTACCTCGACGCCGTTGCGGCCGTCAACCACCAGCGCGGCGGTATCTGTAACGCTCAGCGCGGTAACGGTGTTACCCACGAAGTCATCACTACCCGGGCAGTCAAAGAAGTTGAGCTTCTTGCCGTTCTTCTCGGCATAGAACACACATGATGAAACAGAGTAACCGTACTCTTTCTCAACGGGGGTGTTGTCGCTCACGGTGTTGCCGCCGTCGACACTGCCTCTGCGGCTGATCGTGCCGCCCTCAAGGAGGATAGACTCGGTGAGAGTGGTCTTACCAGCGCCCTTGCCACCGACCAGAGCGATGTTTTTGATCTCGTTAGTTTTGTAAACCTTCATTAGTGATCTTGTTGTTAAATGGTTGTTATATAGTGAATTGTTGTTTGCCTTCGCTAAACAGCCTGCAAAATTAGTAATTTTTGCGCTGAATCACAACATTATTAATAAGAAAATTATTTACAAGGCCCAAAATAAGCCTTCTCGGGCTGATCGGGTGCCGCCGTGTAGTGCCGTTGTAGATAAAATTGACTATATTTGCATCGCTTTTCGTGACCGTTTTGACAATGGCAGGCGTCTATGTCCACATACCTTTCTGCGCGAGTCGTTGCAGTTATTGCGACTTCTTCTCGACACTGCGTCTCGACGATGCAGGCCGCGACTATGTCGAGGCCGTTGTTGCCGAGGCGCGGATGATGGCTGCCGAGTTGCGCGGAGAGCAGGTGACGACGCTCTACTTGGGTGGCGGCACACCGTCGCAACTGCCAGTGGCGTTGCTCTCACGTCTGGTCGAAGGACTGCGCGAGGCCATCGACATGAGCGCTGTCGAGGAGTTTACCATCGAGGCCAACCCTGATGATGTCTCGCCTGACTGGTGCAAGGCACTGACCGCACTGGGCGTGAACCGCGTGAGCATGGGTGTGCAGTCGTTCGAGGACGTGATACTGAAGGCGATAGGGCGGCGTCATACGGCAGCCCAGGCAGTCGAGGCAGTGGCAAGGCTCCGGGATGCCGGTATCAGCAACTTGAGCCTTGACCTCATCTTCGGTTTGCCGGGGCAGACCATTGCCTCATGGACCGACTCGGTGAATAGCGCGATAGCGCTGCACCCCAGCCATTTGTCGGCTTACGGGCTGACCTACGAAGAGGGTACACGCCTGTGGCGGCAGCGTGAGCGCGGCGAGGTGGTTGAGGTGCCCGAGGAACAGTGCCTGGAGATGTACCGCATACTCGTGAACTTACTGCGTGAGGCCGGTTATGAACACTATGAAATTTCCAATTTTGCTCTGCCGGGATACCATTCCCGCCACAATTCTTCCTACTGGAATGACACGCCCTACTTGGGACTTGGGGCGGCGGCACATAGCTATGACGGCAAGGTCAGGCGGTGGAACCCGCATGACTTGCAGCAATACATCAGTAAGACCTTGGCAGGTGAGCCGATCGGAGAAATTGAGGAATTGACGCTCGGTGAGCGTTTTGACGAGCGCGTGATGTTGGGACTGAGAACGGCGCGCGGCGTTGATGGCGGTCACTTGCGAGATGACTTTGGCGCCGAGGCATGGCGGCATTTCACCCGTGAGGCAGCCCGACACATCGAGGCAGGGAACCTGCGTGTGACCGAGGACGGCCGTTACGTCTTGACAAATGACGGCATCATGCTCAGCGACAGCATCATCCGCGACCTGATGTGGGGTGAATAAGGGGAATTTCTAGCCCGTTCAGTTCGGCCAATTAATCCGGTACGCTTAGTTCTTCCAGGATGTCCCTTAGCAACGTTTTCAAGGGTGGCAAGGGCCGTATCGCTTCATCTTCGACGATGTCCCTGAGTGTAGTATTCGGTTTCACTTTGCCAAGCAGCAACAGGTTGAGCAGCAGGCGATAACCAGTGTATTTTACCAGTGCAGACTCTTGTGTAATGAGCAGACTCATCAGGCTCGGCGCATCCTTCATGTGGCGTAGCAACTTGTGGCACAAGTTGTCGGCTATCTCAACAGTCTCGACAGTGTCGCACCACGTGCTGGCCAACTCCAGCGTCATCGATTCGGCAGGGTAGAGCATGGGGGCGGCAAGGCGGCATTCGCGGGAATTGGTGTCGTTCCACAGTTCTTGGGCGATAGCCTCCAGCTGCTTGGCATCGTCGATGTCGTTGCGCACCCGTGTGGTGATGTCCCTGATGTCCACCAGCAAGCATCCCATGATCATGCTATGAGGGTCGCCGGCTCTCCTCAAATTGTCGGCCACAATCCCGTTACGGAAAGCGAAAAACTCTTTACGTATCTCCCTGATTTTCTCTTGCATATTATTTGTATCCATGTGCTTATAATCCTTTGTGTACCAGCATGAAAATAAGAACACTGATGCCAAAAATCAATTTGTCCTTATTGTTTTTCCTGCCTTCGAATCCCAACTCTAATGTCTGGGCTTGTGGCAGGTTTTCTGGCGCCTACTGTTTCAGTTTCTCGGCCAGGAAATGACCCGTGTAACTTTCGGCACACTGGGCAACCTGCTCGGGCGTTCCCGTGACCACGACCGTACCGCCGTTTTCGCCACCTTCGGGGCCCATGTCGATGATGTGGTCGGCACACTTGATCACGTCGAGGTTGTGCTCGATGATGACCACGGTGTGGCCGTTGCCGATGAGCTGGTTGAAGGAGCGCATCAGCGTGTTGATGTCATGGAAGTGGAGGCCTGTCGTCGGCTCGTCAAAGATGAAGAGCGTGTTGCCCTGGCGCTCGCCGCTCAGGTAATAGGCCAACTTGACACGCTGGTTCTCGCCACCCGATAGAGTCGAAGACGATTGTCCCAGCTTGATGTAACCCAGTCCCACGTCCTGCAACGGCTTGAGGCGCCGCACGATGCGGTACTCGTTGTAGGTGTTGCTCTCGCTGAAGAACTCGATGGCCTGGTTCACCGTCATGTCGAGCACATCGCTGATGGTCATGTCGCGGTAGGTCACGTCGAGCGCGTTGCGGCTGAAGCGTTTACCGTGGCAGGCTTCGCACGTCAGGGTGATGTCGGCCATGAACTGCATCTCGATGGTGATGAAACCGTCGCCCTTGCACTCCTCGCAGCGACCGCCGGGGGAGTTGAACGAGAAGAACCCTGCGTTGTAGCCCATCTGCTTGGACAGCTGTTGCTGGGCGAACAGCTGGCGTATCTCGTCAAAGGCCTTCAGGTAAGTCGCCGGGTTGCTGCGTGTGCTCTTGCCGATGGGGCCTTGGTCGATAAATTCCACGGCCGACAGCCGGCTCAGGTCGCCCCCGATACCGCTGTGGCTGCCCGGGGTGTCGGCGCTCTGGTCAAAGTGACGTGCCAGCGCGGGGTAGAGTATCTTGCCCACCAGGGTGGATTTGCCCGAGCCGCTGACACCGGTCACCACGGTCATCACGCCCAGCGGGAACTTGACATCGATGTTCTTGAGGTTGTTCTGGGTAGCGCCCTTGACCTCAATATATTGGCTTGACTGGCGCCGCTGACGGGGCACGGGTATCGAGAGCGCGCCGGTCATGTAGCGGGCAGTGTAGCTCTCGGTGGCGCTGGCGAGTTGGTCCACGGGACCTTGGTAGGTGATGCGGCCGCCGTTACGTCCTGCCTCGGGACCCACGTCGATGAGGTAATCGGCATTGCTGATGATTTCCTCGTCATGCTCCACGACCACCACGGTGTTGCCCAGTTGCTGCAGCATGCGCAGTACGTGGATCAGCCGGTGGGTGTCACGCGGATGCAGGCCGATGGATGGCTCGTCGAGGATATAGACCGAACCCACAAGCGAACTGCCCAATGCGGTCGCCAGGTTGATGCGTTGGCTCTCGCCGCCCGACAGTGTTGCCGACAGGCGGTCCAGCGTCAGGTAGCCCACACCCACGTCGCACAGGTATTCCAGGCGGCTGTTGATCTCAGTGAGCAGACGCTTGGCGATGGCGGCATCGGTCTCGTCAAGCTGCAGGTCTTTGAACCATTGCCGCAGGTCCTTGACGGGCATGCGCACCAGTTGGCTGATGGTCATGCCGCCCACTTTGACATAGGATGCCTGGGGCTTGAGGCGGCTGCCATGGCAGTCGGGGCACACGGTGCGACCGCGGTAGCGGGCCAGCAGCACGCGGTACTGAATGGCGTAGGACTTGCTCTTGATCCACTCAAAGAAACCGTCGATGCCTGGCCACTCGCTGTCCCCGGTGCCGTGCCACAGCAGGTCTAACTGCTCGCGTGACAGGTCGTTGTAAGGCTTGTGGATGGGGAAATCGTGCCGTGCCGCTACATGGATGAACTGGCGTTTCCACTCGTTCATCACTTGGCCGCGCCAGCACATCACCGCGTCGTCGTAGACCGAGCGGCTGCGGTCGGGCACCACCAGCGACTCGTCGATGCCGATGACTGTGCCGAACCCTTCACACGTGGGGCAGGCGCCCAACGGGTTGTTGAAGTTGAACATCAGGTCGCTCGGCTCATCGAAGGTCATCCCGTCCAGTTCAAACCGTTTGGAGAAACGGTGCTCTGTCATTGTCCCGTCGGGCTGCCACACGACCACGATGCACTCGTCCTTGCCCTCGTAGAAAGCCGTCTGCAGCGAGTCCAACAGGCGCAGCTCGTCGTCGCGGCTGTGGGTGACCGCCAGGCGGTCGATGAGCAGGCGGTAATCGTCGGCAGCCGCAGCATCACCGCTGGCCATCACTTGCGCGATATCGACAAACTTGCCCTCTCGTGTCATCAAGCGTGAGTAGCCGCCCTTGACCAGGATATCGAGCTGCGTCATCAGGTCGCGCCCCTCGGGCACAATGATTTCGGTCAGCAGCGCCAGGCGGGTTCCGTCGGGATAACTGTTGATGCAGTCGATGACGTCGCTGGCCGTGTGCTTTTTCACCATCTCGCCCGAGATGGGGGAGTAGGTCTTGCCCACGCGGGCGAACAGCAGACGCAGGTAGTCATAGATTTCAGTGCTCGTGCCGACTGTACTGCGGGAGTTGCGCGTCACGGTGCGTTGCTCGACAGCAATGGCGGGCGGCAGGCCGCGGATGAAGTCGCAGTCGGGTTTGGTCATGCGGCCCATGAACTGACGGGCATAGGACGACAGACTCTCGACATAGCGACGCTGACCCTCGGCATACAGCGTGTCGAACGCCAGCGACGACTTGCCGGAACCCGACAGGCCCGTTACCACAACGAATTTGCCGCGCGGTATCGCCACGTCAACATTCTTGAGGTTGTTGACGCGAGCCCCTTTAATGATGATATCCCCTGATGTAGCCATTGCGTTAAATTGGACGGCAAAGATAGTGCAAGTCGAGCGGAAAACAAAATTTATTTTGATTTTCCCGAGGCGCAGCCTATCTTCGACGAAGTCAAAGATACGCATTTTTTGTCGAGGCGGGCAAATGAGTGGAATAGTAAACTAGGCAACCGCACCAAAATTGTGTTGTTAATGTCTCGATTCAAGACGCCCTGAGGGTGGCCATCTGAGCAACCCCGTGTGCCGCCAGCGAACCGCCTTACAGGCGTTGTGAACATATGCGAGCAATCATGAAACCTTAGCGGCTTGGCGTATTAGCGTGAGGCCCAATGGGATGCGAATGCCAATCCATTCAATCCGCAAAATCCGCCGGCCCAACGGAGCGTGGATGCCATAGTTATTATGAACAACAGTTATTTGATTTTCTGTCTTTTTGTTGCCAAGTGTTGATATTTTTTGTATTTTTGCGGCAAATAGCAATAATAACCTCCAAAAATACGGGATTATGAAAAATAAATCACTTTTATTCCGATTGTTCGCCCTGGTGGCGGCGATGATGTGCGCTCTGGGTGCTAGCGCTATTGAGGCCTATGCCTGCTACACGTCGTCGAACACGACGCTGACGTTCTACTACGACAACCTGCGCAGTTCCCGCCCGGGCACGACCTACGACCTGAACACGGGCAGCCAATATACCGATTGGGACACCGATGGCACCAAAGCCAGTGTGACCAATGTGGTCTTTGACCCCTCGTTTGCTAATGCCCGCCCGACGACCACCTTCGATTGGTTTTACGGCATGCAGAATCTTCAATCCATCACGGGCATGAGCTACCTGAACACCAGCGAGGTCACCAATATGTCTCTTATGTTTCAAAATTGCTATCAGTTGACGAGCCTCGACTTGAGCCATTTCAACACGTCAAAGGTGACAGATATGGGCGGTATGTTCTCTAACTCTACCGGTTTGACATATCTTGACTTGAGCAGTTTCATCACGTCCCGTGTGACTAATATGGGTTGGATGTTCAATAAATGCAGCAATCTGCGGACTGTCTATGTGGGCAATGGCTGGAGCACGGCTGCCGTGACGAGCTCAAATAATATGTTTTCCGACTGCACCCGTCTGGTGGGTGGCCAGGGCACGACTTGGAGTTCATCAAACCCGACGGACAAGACTTACGCCCACATCGACGGTGGCACGAACAACCCGGGCTACTTCACCGCCGAGGGTGATGAGCCTTGGACCGATCCTGAGGCTTATGCCTGCTACACGTCGTCGAACACGACGCTGACGTTCTACTACGACAAACAGCGCAGCAGCCGCTCGGGTACGACCTACGACCTGAACACAGGCAGTAACCTCCCCGGTTGGTACAACGACGGCACCTATGCCAACGTGACCAATGTGGTATTTGACTCCTCATTTGCCAATGCACGCCCGACTTCGACCTGCGCTTGGTTTGTTGATATGGAGTATTTGCAAACGATTACGGGAATGACTTATTTGAACACGAGTGAGGTGACCAATATGGCTTGGATGTTCGCTGCCTGTATGCGTTTGCCGAGTCTCGATGTGAGCAATTTCAATACTTCAAATGTGACAGACATGTATTCCATGTTCTATGGATGCGCTTCGTTGACAAGCCTTGACGTGAGCAATTTCAACACGGCTAAGGTAACGGATATGGAAAGCATGTTTGAGAGCTGTTACAACTTGACAAGCCTTGACTTGAGCAGTTTCAACACGTCCCGCGTGACTGAGATACGTTATATGTTCACTGACAACAGCAATCTGCGGACCGTCTATGTGGGCAATGGTTGGAGCACGGCGGCTGTGACGAACTCAGATGATATGTTCTATGGCTGCACGAGCCTGGTCGGTGGTCAGGGCACGACCTGGAACTCATCTAACCCGATGGACAAGACCTATGCCCATATCGACGGTGGCACGAGCAACCCGGGCTACTTCACTGACATTAATGGCCCAAGGCCCTATGCCTGCTACACGCCGTCGAACACGACCCTGACGTTCTACTACGACACCCAGCGCAGCAGCCGCCCGGGCACGACCTACGACCTGAACACTGGCTACAATGAACCTGGTTGGGAAACTGACGGCACCCATGCCAATGTGACCAAGGTGGTCTTTGACCCCTCGTTTGCTAATGCTCGCCCGACGACCACATGCGATTGGTTTTACTACATGAGCAATCTTCAATCCATCACGGGCATGAGCTACCTGAACACCAGCGAGGTCACCGATATGGAATTTATGTTCGTTGAGTGCAGCAGCTTGACAAGCATTGATTTGAGCCATTTCAATACATCCAAGGTGACCATCATGTACGGCATGTTTAGTGGCTGCAGCAGCTTGACGAGCCTTGACGTGAGCAGTTTCAACACGTCCCAGGTGACCAACATGACTTGCATGTTCTGTGACTGCAGCAGCTTGACGAGCCTTGACTTGAGCAGTTTCAATACGTCCAAGGTGACCGATATGCGCGTTCTGTTCTATAACTGCAATAATCTGCGGACTGTCTATGTTGGCAATGGCTGGAGCACGGCGGCTGTGACGTCCTCATCTAGTATGTTCTACGGCTGCACCAGCCTGGTCGGTGGTCAGGGCACGACCTACAATTCCTCCAACCCGACAGACAAGACCTACGCCCATATCGACGGCGGCCCCAGCAACCCGGGATACTTCACCGAATTCAAAGAGGCCTATGCCTGCTATACGTCATCGAACACGACGCTGACGTTCTACTTCGACACCCAGCGCAGCAGCCGCACGGGCACGACCTACGACCTGAACACGGGTTTCAACAGACCAGGTTGGGACACTGACGGCACCAAATCCTATGTGACCAAAGTGGTCTTTGACCCCTCGTTCGCTGATGCCCGCCCGACCTCCACCTACGATTGGTTCTTTGCCATGCCCGAACTTGAATCCTTCACGGGCATGAGCAACCTGAACACCAGCGAGGTCACCAATATGGATTTTATGTTTTGTAGCAGTATAAAATTGACGAACCTTGACTTGAGCAGTTTCAACACCGCCAAAGTGACCGATATGCGCTACATGTTCCAGAACTGCCACAGCTTGATAAGCATTGATTTGAGCAGTTTCAATACGTCCCAGGTGATCGGCATGTATTACATGTTCGGTGGATCCAACAATCTGCGGACCATCTATGTGGGCAATGGCTGGAGCACTGCGGCTGTGGCTTACTCTACAAATATGTTCAACGGTTGCACCAGCCTGGTAGGCGGCCAGGGCACGACCTACAATGCCTCCAACCCGATGGACAAGACCTACGCCCACATCGACGGCGGCCCCAGCAACCCCGGCTACTTCACCGATAAGAACGCCAGCCTGCGTGGCGACGTGGATGGTGACGGCGAGGTGGCCATCAGCGACGTGAGTGCGCTGATCGATTATCTGCTCACGGGCGACGCTTCATCCATCAACCTCTCGGCGGCCGACTGCGACATAGACGGCGAGGTGGCCATCAGCGACGTGAGCCGCCTGATAGACTATCTTTTAAGCGGTGCGTGGTGACAACGTCACCAGCGCCCGCTGGATAAGGGATAATGTTTAATGGATAATGAGGGCATCCGCATTCTTCTTTATAGGGAATGCGGATGCGTCCGTTTGATGTGCCAGGTTTTGGAAGACAACAAAGAAAAATTATTTAAAAAACTTAGCGCCTTAGTGGCTTAGCGTGAGGCCCAATGGGGTGCGGATGCTCCTTTAAACATTAAACAATATCCTTTAAACTGTGGGCATTGACACGCACTTTTCACACTTTTTTTTGAAAAAAATTGCTCGGATGAAAAAATAATAGTAATTTTATTGCCTCAATTCAGGTTGTGTGTCACCGTTTTGGCACGATAATTGCTTGATTTGGCATTACTAAGACATTTATTAATTCTTTAAATCACTGTAAGATATGAAACCGATTAACATTGTAATGGCTGTCGTTGGTGGTGCTATCGCTGGCGCAGCAGTGGGCCTGCTCTTTGCCCCCGAGAAAGGTGATGATACCCGCAAGCGCATCGCTGATGCCCTGCGTGAACAAGGTGTGAAGCTGAAAGGCTCCAAGCTCGACAACCTGGTTGACGACATCGCCGAGGAGATTAAGGACAAGTTGGATTAATAATCACATTTTTTAAAACGTAGAATAACTATGAGAGGCTTAGGTTTATTGTATGCTTTCCTGGGCGGTGCACTGGTAGGTGCATCGGCTGCCATCCTGTTTGCTCCCGAGAAGGGTTCCGACCTGCGTAGCCGCATCAAGGAGATGCTCAAGAAGAATGGCATCGACTTCAGCGACGACGAGGTGGAGCAGCTGGTGAAGCAGATCAGCGCCCAGATCGAGGACTGACAAAATAGCACCCTTACCGTCAGGCGATGTCATGCGCGACACCGCCTGCGGTAAAGTGTCTAATAGCCAGTTCTCTAATCATTATACTCCCAATAACCAATCTTCAGGACCGCAACATCGGCCTTGAATCAGCATCATGAACGAGATAGATTATAAAAAACTGTTTAACGAGGCGCGCAAGTACTTCTCGCTTGAGTGGGACTACACCAAGCTCACGGCAGTTGAGAAAATGGCTGTGCTGCTCGCGTCCATAGCCTTTGTCGCAGTGGTCTTCATCATCTGCACGTTTGCGCTGCACCACCTGTTCTCGGCGCTCATCAGTGTGCTCACATCGGCATTGGGCTGCTCGTGGGGTGCCCATCTGATTGCTGTCGCCATCCTGATGGTGCTGCTGCTCGTGGTGTTTGCCTTCAAGCGCCAGCTCATCGTCGACCCCGTGGCCCGTTTTATCACTAAGTTGTTCCTAAAACCCGAAGACAATGAGTAACGAGACTTTCAACGCCGCAACCGGTGGCAATGCCCAACAGACTATTGCCACTGCCGACGCTCCCGACAACTGGCGCGGCATGACGCTCGACGAGCTGCGTCGGGCCCGTGGCAAGGCGCTCGTGCGTCGCGAGGTGGGACGCGCCACTATCCAGTTCGATATCGAGGGCGTGAAGAGCAACATCGCCAGCAATGGCGTGCGTGCCCTCATGTTCAGCCCCGGCGAGGTCACCAATCTCAAGACCGCCGACTATGTGCTCTTGGGCTTCAAACTCATGCGCTGGATCATGGGCATGCGCAATGGTGGCCGCCGTCGCCGCCGTTGATGGAATGTAGATGCTGCAGCCGGTCCAATCCATCCAGTTGGTCCAGTTCATTCAGCCCCCTAAAACGGAAAAAAACGCCCAATATTACACTTTTTTTTGAAAAAATATTGTTGTTTTTTTGATTTTATCTATATTTGCAGCCTGAAATCTTAAGGATTTCTATCCGAGTGAAACAAATTTTAATGATAATAAAGAACTAAAACATTACTGCCTATCGACAAACATTACTCATTATTGACCAATAGTATATAGTAATGAAGATCTACAATGACAAGAGCGATGAGCAACTCATTTCGCTATATGTCGATGGCATGAACGAGGCCTTTGATGAGCTCTTGGAGCGTCACAAGGACCGTATTTACATGTATATATACCGCGCGGTGAGAAACAACGAGCTCGCCGACGACATTTTCCAGGATACCTTTGTCAAAGCCATCATGACCATCAAGCAGGGGCGCTACATCGAGAACGGACACTTCTCGGCATGGATTACACGCATAGCCCACAACCTGGTCATCGATTACTACCGCCAGGTAAGAGCCGAGAACCAGCAGTCAACCGACGACACCGACGTCAATATCCTTAACCGCAAGGAACTCTCGGACAGCACTATCGAGGACAATCTGGTGGTTACCCAGATTCATGACGACGTGCGGCGTCTGGTCAAGGCCCTGCCCGACAACCAGCGCGAAGTGCTCATCATGCGCTACTACAAGAACATGAGCTTTAAGGAGATCGCCGACACCACCGGCGTGAGCATCAACACCGCGTTGGGACGCATGCGTTATGCCATCCTCAACATGCGCCGCATGGCTGAGGAGCACAACATCGTCCTGACCATCTGATTTATGTAAAGGCCCAAGCGGCGTAAGCCCCTGTAGGCTCACACTGAACTACCCCGAGTAAAACCGATGACGAGCGAAAGCTGCGGTGTCGGTTTTACCCGGGGTGAATCATCCCTGCTTCTTCCATACTCAATAAAGTTTATTAAAAAGTAGCGGGAAATTTGGTGCATCGGGCGAAAAGTAGTACCTTTGCACCCGCTTTTTGAAAAGGACTAAATATTTAATAGACAATACTAAACTAGTAATGAACGTAAGTTTTGAACAGATTGACGCGGTGAACGGAATCGTCACCGTTGAACTCAAGAGAGAGGATGTTGCAAGCGATATCGCTAAGGAAGTAGCTCAGATGGGCGTGCGCCACCCGCTGAAGGGTTTCCGCCCCGGTAAGGCTCCCAAGTCGCTGCTGATGAAGTTTTACGGCCCCAGTGTGACCGCCGACGTGGTGGACCGCAAGGTGGGACGTGCATTGTATGACCACATCCGCGAGAACAAGCTCCACGTGCTGGGCGAGCCCCTGCCCAACGCTGACACCAAGGTGGACCTGATGAACGATGAGGAGATGACCTTCAAGTTTGACCTGGGTCTGGCTCCTGCCGTTGAATTGAAGCTCAACAAGCGCATCAATGTCCCCTATTATATTATCGAAGTCACCGACCAGATGGTGGATGACGCCATTGCCCATGACCGCAAGCGTCTTGGCACCCTCGTTGACGGCGAGGTGAGCGACATGGAGTCGATGCTCCGTGGCTCAATGGTCGAGCTCGACGAGCAGGGCAACGAGAAGGAGGGTGGCATCAAGGTGGAGCGCACCGTGATTTCGGCCCGCTACATGGACGATAAGGAAGAGGCCGCCAAGTTTGATGGCGTCAAGGTGGGTGACACCTTCACCTTCAACCCCCACAAGGCCTACAACGGCAATGTGGCAGAGCTGTCGGCTATGCTCAACGTGGACCGCAGCGCGGCCGACGTGAAGAGCGATTTCCGCATCACCATCGAGGAAATCAAGGTCAACAAGGAGGCTGAGATGAACGAGGAGTTCTTCAAGGGCGTGCTGGGCACCGAGACCGAGGTCAAGGACGAGGCCGCTTTCCGCGATGCTGTCCGTGAGATGATCCAGCGTGCCAACGTCCCCGAGAGCAACTATCGCTTTACCGTGGACGCACAGCGCATCCTCACCGACAAGGCCGGCGAACTGCCCCTGCCCGAGGAGTTCCTGAAGCGCTTCCTCAAGCAGCGCCGCGAGGAGGATGGCAAGGAGAACACCGAGATCACCGACGAGGAGGCTCAGGGTATGTTCAAGCAGCTGCGTTGGCAGCTCGTTAAGGACCACCTGGCCGAGGAACTGGGCATCAAGATTGAGAAAGAGGACATCGACACCGCCGCCTTCCTGTTCGCTCAGGAGCAACTATCGCAGTACGGCATCTACAACGCTCCCGAGGACCTCGTGCGTCAGCAGGCCGAGCGTTACATGCAGGATGACCGTGCCCGCGAGATGATCCAGGAGCACGCCATCGACAACAAGTTCTATGCTGCCGTTCGCGAGGCTGTCAAGGTCAACGAGAAGACCATCAGCGTCGAGGACTTCCGCAAGCTCTACGAGGCAGAGCAGAAGAAGTAATTCGGGGTTTCACGAGAACTTAACAACCATCAAGAGGCAGGGCTGGCGATAGCGCGTCAGTCCTGCCTTGTATTTTGCAGCCATTCAGCGAGAGGGTCGAGTCATTTTTTTTCGTGCGTAGCACGAGTGGCATGCTTGGATGAAATGGAAGGGTGACATTTTGTCGGTTGGCGCGGTTTTTGCAGTACAGAATTGCAATAATACTCCTGTCAATAAAAAAAGTTGCTCTACCCGCTACAGGATTGAGAAAAAAATAGTATCTTTGAACACAAAATATTTATCAACCATCATTATTTATTTATGGAAAACGACTTCAGAAAATTCGCAGTACATCATTTAGGCATGAACGGATTGGCTCTTGACCAGTTTGCTGCCGGCGTGTCCAGTAACTATATTTCGCCCACCATTATGGAGGAGCGCAAACTCAATGTCACTCAGCTCGACGTGTTCTCCCGATTGATGATGGACCGCATTATCTTCCTGGGCACCCAGGTCGATGACTATACGGCCAACGTCATTCAGGCCCAGCTGCTGTACCTCGACAGCTCGGACCCCGGCAAGGACATCTCCCTGTACATTAATTCGCCTGGTGGCTCGGTATATGCCGGTCTGGGCATTTATGACACGATGCAGTATATCCAGAGCGACGTATCGACCATCTGCACCGGCATGGCAGCATCGATGGCTGCCGTACTGCTCGTCGCAGGTCAGAAAGACAAGCGCTTTGCCCTCAAGCACAGCCGCGTGATGATCCACCAGCCGATGGGCGGCATCAGTGGACAGGCATCAGATATTGAAATCACCTCGCGTGAAATCCTCAAGCTCAAGCAGGAGCTTTACACCATCATCAGCGACCACTCGGGACAGCCCTACGACAAGGTCTATGCCGACAGTGACCGCGATTATTGGATGACTGCAGCCGAAGCCAAGGAATATGGCATGATTGACAAGGTCCTCATTCGTGAAAATCCTGCTTCCTCGCCTGCAGTGGACTCAAATGAAGGGTAACTGAACCATGGCCAAGAAGAAGGAAAGTAACTCATTATATTGCAGTTTCTGCGGTCGCAGTGACCGCGAGGTTGAATTGATGCTTCCGGGCATGAACGGTTGCATCTGCAACGATTGTGCCGAGCGTGCCGTCGAGCTCTCTCATGAGTACCTCGAAAAAATGCGCACCTCGACCTTGACCGACCTTGACATGGACTCGCTGCCCAAGCCCGACGAAATCAAGGCTTACCTCGACCAGTATGTTATCGGCCAGGACACGGCTAAGCGTTACCTCTCGGTGGCGGTTTACAACCACTACAAGCGCTTGAACCAGCGTCGTGACGACGACATCGATATCGAGAAGAGCAATATCATCATCGTGGGGCCAACGGGAACAGGAAAAACTTTGCTGGCGAGGACCATCGCACGCATGCTCAAGGTGCCCTTTGCCATTGTCGATGCCACGGTGCTTACCGAGGCCGGCTATGTGGGCGAGGACATCGAGAGCCTGTTGACGAGGCTGCTGGCGGCCTGTGACTACAACGTGGCCGAGGCCGAGCGAGGCATCGTCTTCATCGACGAGATTGATAAAATTGCCCGCAAGGGTGACAACCCCAGCATCACGCGAGACGTGAGCGGCGAGGGCGTGCAGCAGGGACTGCTCAAGCTGCTGGAGGGCTCTGTGGTCAACGTGCCTCCTCAAGGCGGGCGCAAGCATCCCGAGCAGAAGATGATTGCCGTCGATACCAAGAACATTTTGTTTATCTGCGGTGGCGCTTTTGAGGGCATTGAACGCAAGATTGCCCAGCGCATGAACACCCAGGTGGTAGGCTTTGGCGCCTCGGGCAACCACGTGAGCAAGAGTGACCGCGACAAGCTGTTGCACTTTGTTGCTCCCCAGGACCTGCGCAGCTATGGCTTGATTCCCGAGATTGTGGGACGTCTGCCCATCCTCACCAACCTGGAACCGCTGGACCGCGACGCGCTGCTGCGCATCCTCACCGAGCCCAAGAACGCCATCGTCAAGCAATACAAGAAACTGCTCGAGATGGACGGTGTGGATCTTGTTATCGAGGACGACGTGCTGGGATTCATTGTTGACAAGGCCATCGAGTACAAATTGGGTGCACGCGGCTTGCGCAGCCTGTTCGAGACCATCATGATTGACGTGATGTTCCAGGCTCCGTCGATGAAAAAGAAGAAGTACGTGCTCACCCGTGAGTTTGCCGAGCGACAGCTCTCGAAGTCCAATTTTGAATTGTTGGCATCGACAACGATGGGATAACGGCTTGAGCCGTCAGAATTTTAACCGCGATTCGCGCATCAGGGACAGACGTTTCCGTTGCGCGAATCGCGTTTTTTGATACATGGTTAACTCAGGGCTGTAAATCGCTAATTGATAGTGCTAACGGGTGCGGGAGAAAATATTTTTTCTGAAAATATTTGTGCTGTTCACAAAATGGTAGTATATTTGTGAAATCATTGAACCCTAAACCTAATTATTATGGCGAAGAACATCGAGTTGATATCGGCTTTGAAGGAATACTTTGGCTTTGAGACGTTTAAAGGAAACCAGGAAGCAATTATCGAGAACCTGCTTGCCGAGCATGACACCTTTGTGCTCATGCCCACTGGCGGCGGTAAATCGTTGTGCTACCAGTTGCCTGCACGCATCATGGAGGGTACTGCCATTGTTATATCACCGCTCATCGCGTTGATGAAGAACCAGGTCGATGCCATGCGCAGTTACAGTGAGGAAGACGGTATAGCGCATTTCTTGAATTCTTCGCTCACCAAGCAGGCCATCGAGGAGGTGAAAAAGGACGTGCGCAGCGGCCGCACCAAGTTGCTGTATGTCGCTCCCGAGTCGCTGACCAAGGAGGACAATGTCGCTTTCCTCCAGGATGTGCCCATCTCGTTCTTTGCCATCGATGAGGCCCATTGTATCTCGGAGTGGGGACATGACTTCCGCCCTGAGTACCGCAACATCCGCCCGATCATCAACCGACTGGGTGTGAGGCCCATTATCGCCTTGACCGCTACTGCCACCCCCAAGGTGCAGCACGATATCCAGAAGAATCTGGGCATGACCGATGCCGCTGTGTTCAAGTCATCGTTCAACCGTCCCAACCTGTACTACGAGGTAAGGCCCAAGAGCAAGGACGTGGACCGCGAGATTATCAAGTTCATCAAGGCCAACGAGGGCAAGTCGGGCATCATCTACTGCCTTAGCCGCAAGCGCGTTGAGGAACTGGCCGAGGTGTTGAGGCTGAACGATATCAAGGCTCTGCCTTACCATGCTGGTATGGAGAGTGCGGTGCGCAGCGCCAATCAGGATGCGTTCCTCAGCGAGGACGTGGATGTGATTGTCGCTACCATCGCCTTCGGTATGGGTATCGACAAGCCCGACGTGAGGTTTGTCATCCACTACGACATCCCCAAGAGCCTGGAGGGTTACTACCAGGAAACGGGACGTGCTGGGCGTGACGGCGGCGAGGGCAAGTGCATCACCTTCTATTCCCGTAAGGACCTGGACAAACTCGAGAAATTCATGCAGAGCAAGCCCATTGCCGAGCGCGAAATCGGCAAGCAGCTGTTGCTCGAGACGCGCGACTATGCCGAGTCGTCGGTGTGCCGTCGTCGCTCGCTGCTGCACTACTTCGGCGAGACTTACGACCAGGACAACTGCGGCAACTGCGACAACTGCATCAAGCCCAAGAAACGCGTCGAGGCCGGCGAGGAACTGCGTGCTGCCATCGACACGATATTGGTGCTGCGTGAGCGTTTCAAGCCCGAGTATATCGCCCACGTGATGATGGGCGACGCCACCAAGGACATCCTGGACTACAAGCACAACGAGTTGGAAGTGTTCGGCTGTGCTGAGGGCCGTAGCGAGCAATTCCTGCTGGCGGTCATACGTCAGGGTGTGTTTGCCGATTATCTGTCCAAGGATATCGAGAACTATGGCGCCATCAAGGTCACCAAGCAGGGACGTGAGTTCCTCAAGGGACGCGAGAAATTCTGGATTGTCGAGGACAACGAGTATACCGAGATGGTCGACGAGGAGATTCACGGTGGAGGCAGCGGGGCTGTCGACTCGCAGCTGTTCAACATCCTCAAGGACCTGCGCCGCAAGATTGCCAAGCAGCACGGGCTTCCCCCTTACGTCATCTTCCAGGATCCTTCACTCGATGCCATGGCCACGACCTATCCCATTACCATCGATGAGCTGCAGAACATCCCTGGAGTGGGACCGGGCAAGGCAAAACGTTACGGCACGGAGTTTATCGAGCTCATCAAGAAATATGTCGAGGAGAACGAGATTGAGCGTCCCGAGGACATGCGCGTGCGCACCGTCGCCAACAAGAGCAAGAACAAGATCGAGCTCATCACCGCCATCGACCGCAAGGTGCCCCTGGATGTTTTGGCCGAGAGCAAGGGGTTGGAATTCAGTGAGTTGCTCGATGAATTGGAGGCCATTGTCTATAGTGGCACCAAGATCAACGTGTCCTATTACATTGACGATTGCCTCGATACCGATATTGTGGAGGACATCTTCAGCTACTTCAAGGAGAGCGATACCGACGATATCGAAACTGCCATGGAGGAACTGGGTGAG
>CADBBK010000025.1 GCA_902792895.1 uncultured Bacteroidales bacterium
GCACCCGCTTTTACGCCCAGATGGCGGAATCGGTAGACGCGTTGGTCTCAAACACCAATGGGGTAACACCCGTGCCGGTTCGACCCCGGCTCTGGGTACCAAGCAAAACGAAATGCGCTGAAACTCATTGAGTTTTGGCGCTTTTTCTTTTTTCTGCTGGAACATTGCTGTAAAAATTTTGCTTATTTGCTTTCCTGTCAATTTCTATCCACATTCATACATAAACAAACCTAAAAAATGATTAATGTAAATATTACCGTTAAAGTATACCAAAACAATAGTTGGATTCGATGTTTCAGATGCAGTGGTCTTTCATGATAAAGAAGATGCTATTCAACTTTGTGAGAAGCTGAAGCTGGATGAAGGTAGTTTACTTAAATATGGTTTTGAGGTGTTTGAACTTCAGAGATTGTAATTGATATTTTGAGTAAAATAGAATTTACCGTGATTTGGAACTTTCATTTTATTTTCTTATATTTGCTCAAAACTTTTCAAACGTTTTAAACAGTAAATATTATGAAACTTACATTAGAAGAAAAACTGATTCGCGAGTATCTGATCGAGAATCGAGATTGCTAAGAAAATGAATGGCGATAGGCCTCTTCTTTGCCTTGTTATTCTGTCTTGAGGTTTACCCTATACTTGATAGGAACTAGTTTGAGCTCATCTTTTAGGAACGGATTCTGGAGAATCCAGATCTTCGGCTTCTTACTGGTTATCTCATATACGATGTATAGGTAGTAGGCCTTGCCATACTTCCTTGCTGTCTCAAGTTCATTTGCAGTATAATAGAAGGTCATGTCCCCGACTTTCCCTTGCGTTGCTTTAACTTCGATATAACGTGGACTATTGTCAGGATTGATTGATAATATATCGTGGCCATAAGAATCACTCTCAAGAGAAACGTGTTTAACGAGCTTGCTTGCTTTCATTTTGCTAATACCACGCTCGTTCATCAAGCGTTCTATCTCTGCTTCCATGACAATATGCTCACCACGGTCACCTAATTCCTTGGCGCTTGCAGCCTCAGCTTCATAGTCGGGAGACTTACTAGACGTAGCCTTTGGCTCCCCATAAGATCCTCCCGCATCGGATGCCAATTTCAAGTCAACAAACTTAATCTTGCCAATCTGAGGGAACTCAGGTTTCTTCAGCCAGGGCCACTTTACTGCAGTCTCTTCCGGATTGATTGGGGCTCCGGGGTAATGTGACCAAAGGAATGCAGCAAACATGTCCATCTTCCAGTGCTTCATATCTTGGTCACTATTCTTGAAATCAACAAGCGCTTGTCGCATAATTACAGGGTCTTGTTGCATCAAGTCTATGGTGTCGAGATTAAGCGCTATAAGATAGTGTTTCAGGTGAGCTTTTGAGAAAATATTTAGATACTTCTCTGGGAAGTATGTTGAAAGAATTTTTCCTTTGAACAAAGCACTGATAGGATTCTTGATAATGGAATCAAGGTCTTCTCTTGAACCAGCCTCAATCAGATCTATTATAAAAGCTTTTACAAGTCCAAATGCCTCAGAAACATCATCGCTAAAACGTGGCTCAGCTGCATAATCTCCTTTTTGCTTGGAATACCAGACTCCAAATTTGTTCGATGGTTGCCCAGTTATGTGGCCAAGTGGTCCTAATTCACGCTCAATGCGATAGCAGAAGCTAGATTTGTCACCTCTGCCGATTACATATTCATCTAGGGACATCATGGCGATATGTTCGAGGGTAAAATCTTCTACAAAAGCCTCACGTGCCTTATAGTATTCTTGACGTTTTTTTTCTATACTGACGTATCGATAAGTCTCCTTTGCTTTTTGAAGTTCTAAGTAGTTCATATATATCAGTTTTTGTGGATTATATTACGTAGTTATCTATCGATAGAATCTTGTCATTAACTGTTCGATGCTGCATAGCAAGACAGTTTGGACAGACTGGGATTTATTTTGAACTAGAATTGCCTTCAAGTACAGGAACCGTCATAGGCATTCCTCCATTATTTGTATAGCTGTATGTGCCTACTCTCTGCGGATTTTTAATGGTAACAACCTGGTCACTGTAGAAATTTTCACCCAGAATCACCACAGTATTGCCCAAATACATTACATCACCGCCTATTCTGTCTGATTCTTCAGTTGCCAATGCCGCGTTGCCAAGAACCTGGAACACTTTGAATGATGTTTCAGATTTGTTTTCATAGCTAACAGGTTGTTCAAGATATTGTATTGAGTCAGCATCAGAGTTTCGGTTAACTAACGCAATAACAAAAAGAACAGCGAATGTCAAGATAATTCCTGTCACAACACCTAAAAAGAAAGATTTCTTGTTCATACTGTCTTATCATTTGAAAATGAAAATATCACTTGATAGATAAACTGAAAATAATTCAGTTAAAGTATACCAAAAGATTCAATAGTATACCAGTTTGTAGACTTTGCAAAGATACGAAAATTGTTTAATCGGTGGCAGGGTCTGTCCTAATTTTACTTGAACATTACTTGAACAGTAGGACGGGTGAATTTCCATGTCTATCAGTGAAACTCGTCATTGATATGGTATAATGGGTTGGCTATATGTGGGGTTAGGTGATTTTTGGTCAGTATTGATGATGCGGTGGGATAGCTGACTCGGGGTGGAATGGCTTGAAACGCTAATCGTTTGTTCTTCAATCGGTTGGCGTTTTTTATTGTCAAAATTCCACACCTTTTCTCCACTTGATGGCGGTGAACTTTGTTTTTCCTACCGCTAGGCAGCGATTTTGATGGTCGGTTTCGGGGGGTAACACGGCGAGGTTATAGTGAACGACTCGGCGACGACGGAAAAGCGTTGCCAGTCTAGCTCCACGGCTTGAGGCCCAGGAACATTTGTGCCAGGTCGGTGTCGTTGTTGAAGTCGTTGATGAGCGTTTCGCCCTGATCTAGGCGGCCAATGGCCTCCATGTCCTCGCTGGAGAGTTCAAAGTCAAAGATGTCCAGATTGCTTGCCATGCGCTCCTTGTGCGATGTCTTGGGAACCGGCATGATGTCTTGCGACACCAGCCAGTTGAGGGCCACTTGGGCGTTGGTTTTGCCATATTTTGCTCCGATGGCTTTGAGTGTCTCGTTTTCAAAGAAACCGTGTCGGCCTTGCGCCAACGGTCCCCATGCCATGAGTTGCGTGCCATAGTCTGTGATGAGTGTGCGCATGGCTTTTTGCTGGGCAAACACATGAGTCTCGAGCTGTAGCACAGCGGGCTTGACGTCCATGTGCTCGGCGATGTCGATAAAACGCACGTTATAGAAGTTGCTCAGTCCGATTGCCCTTGCTTTGCCAGCCTGATAGGCTTTTTCCATAGCCCGATAGGTGCCATAGCAGTCACCATAGGGCTCATGCACCAGCAGCAGGTCAACATAGTCGGTGCGCAGTTTGCGCAGCGACTCATCGATGCTTTGGGCCGCTCGTTCGTCGCCGGCGTTGCTGATCCACACCTTGGTGGTGATGAACAGTTGGTCGCGCGGGATGCCGCACTTGTTGATGGCAGCGCCCACACCTTCTTCATTCTTATAGTCTTGGGCCGTGTCGATGCTGCGATAGCCCATCTCGAGGGCGTCCAGCACGCAGCGCTCGCATTCGGCTGGGGATAATCTGAATACGCCAAATCCCAGTGCGGGCATCTCCACACCATTGTTCAGTTGAATTGTTTTCATACGGGTGATATCAAGCCATTGGGTTACTATTGATGACAAAGGTAATGATAAAAATCGAGAAAATGCACTCCCAGACCCATTACTCCCTTATCCGCGTATTGAAACTTGAAAAACGCGCGCCATTTTGAACCCGAGCCATATTCCTGTAATTGAGAAAAATGGCGGTCAGTCTCCCTGGTCGCCCTATAACTGAGAAAGAATAGAAAATGTTTCAACCCTATCAAGCCATGTTCTCGTATTTTGGAAGAAAATGGTAAATAATCCATCAATTGTGTACATTTTTTCAACAATGATAAGCGGTTTTCTTATTACCTTTGCAACGATATTAATTTTTTAAACCGTTATTATTATGAAAAAGTTATTATTCAGTTTTATCATCGTTGCTGCAGGTGTGTTTGTGACTTCATGCGGTAACAAGAGTGCAGAAACCGCCACTGAGGCAGAACAGACTGAGCAGGTCGCAAAAGATGCTCCCGCTGCTGAGGCGGAACAGCCGGCATCACTTGCCGACATCGTGGCAAAAGCCAAGGCCGAAGGAGCCAATTGGAGTGCCGACGACTGGAAGGCGCAGTACAAAGTGGCATTGGAGGAATACAAGTCTTTTGCCGTGGCAATGAACGAGGCCCAGCCCGCAGAGTTGGAAGAAATCACCAAGAAATATGCCGACCTCCCCACGCTGATGGAGGAATTGACAAATATTGCCAAGCAATCTGAAGGTGGCAAGGTTATCACCGACGAATGGATCCAGACTACCATGCAGGAACTTGGCATACCTGATTTGTAAGAATCCCCCAATGATAAGCGAATAAAAAAGTCTATCAAATCGCGATGATGCTTGTAGCAGCCATTGCTTTCATCAAGGTGAACACTACCAACGTGAAGACAGCCGACAACGAGGTCGTGCTGAAGGTAATGGAATCGCTGAAGATGAAATAATGAGCATAGCAACTTAAAAGGACTCCACACCCTTGCTTTAAGCGGTGTGGAGTTTTTTTGTGATTATCGGGTACAAAACAGTGAAAGCCACGGATTTTAAAACCCAAGCGCGAAGCCCTCTGAATAGGCAGAAGATTCCGTTGCTTTTTAAGGCATTTTATATAATCGTTTTGAGCGCTCTTTACCTGTACCAGAGTAAAGTATTTTGTTTTGCTCTTGAATTGTTGTACTTTTGTGACCTAAAACAACGAGTGATGCCTGTACAAGGGCATCCTCTACATTGGCATGAAGCGCGTAGCGAAAGCGAAAAACTGCCGTCTATCAGACCAATGATTGAAATCTCTTTATCAAAACATTACTATTATGGGATTATTAGATAACATTTTTGGCGGAGGCTCTGGACAAGGCAACTCGACCCGCATTGTACAAATTCCGTTTGTGCCGCAGAACATCGAGCAAATGATGAAGATGCCGTACGCAAAGCTGACCAACGAGTTTGAGGTAGCGGCGCTCACGGTGGCCGTGTTGTGCAACTATTGCCAGGATCCTCAAGCGACGGTGGAGATGCTGAACTACCTGCGTGGACCGCGCCCACTGTCGGCCTTGGATGTGCAGTTCCTGCGCGACCGCCTGTCGGGCAAGCCTTACAAGATGCTTTCTTACCTAAACGGCACGTCGCCGGCGAACAACTACACGCCCACTATGCCACTGGGAGTGACCATCGTCACCACGCCCGCCAGCGCGGTCCAGTCCGACATGATAAGCTTGTTTATTCCCTCGAGCGGAGCCGACAGCCTGCGCCAATTGGACCTGCGCCGCAAGCCCAGCACTGGCCAGTGGTTCCTGTGGTCGTTGGTTGGCCTGATGCCTGATGTTCGCATTCCCGTCAACCAGGACCCTTGGGCGTGAATAACGTTTCAACAACAAGGGTTTGAACCGCTGATAAATAAATAAGGAGGATGAATAGGCATTATTTGAAAGAGCAATACCGGCGTTTTAAGCATTGGCAACGTCAGCCGATGAGATACGTCCAGGGCGAGGAGGAGCACCGCTGCAACAACTGCGGGTTCACCTTCAGGGGCCACTATTGCCCTACATGCTCTCAGCAGGCAACCTTGGGGCGCATTGGGTGGCATAGCGTGCGCCAGAGCGTGATGGATATGTGGGGCTTGGGGTCGCGTTCGCGTTCTGTCCTGTACAGCGTGTGGCAGTTGCTGTTTCGCCCTGGTTACATCATTAGTGACTACATCAGCGGCAAGCGCCAAGTGAGTTTTCCGCCGATGAAGATGCTGTTCATTCTCGCGGTGGCTTATGCAATCATCTTCCATTGGTTGTTACCGGAGTTCAAGGGACTCGGATATGGTCTGGATTTCAGCGTATTTGGCTTTGCTACTGATGAGGGAGAAAATATGGCAAAAATGTCCCAGCCGTTTTATGACTGGCTTGAAACCCATTTCGGTTGGTCCATGCTGGTGCTGTCCTTCTTTGTCATCATCCCCACTTGGGTCATGTTCCGTTATTCGCCACGCCACACCCGCCACACGCTGCCCGAGGGGTTCTTTGTCTAGGTCCTTTTTGCCTGCCTGCAAGTGACCCTCTTCCTGCTGATGTTGCCATGCTGGTTCCTTTTCAAGCAGATGACCATCCTCTCAGTCTTTTTCCTCGTTGTGGTGGCTTACTTCATCATCGGTTACAAGCAATTGTTTGGCTATAGCGCATTGGGCACCTTGTGGCGCCTGGCATTCGTCTTTGGTTTTGTTTATTGTGTCGCATTATTGCTGTCGCATTTGGTTTTCTTTTCGGGTCCAGCCCCCGACATACAAGTGGCAGGGCACTCATTTCCTGCATATAATTTCATGACCTGCTTCTACATCTTCTTTGGAGCCCTGTTTTTTGTCACGGGCTACCTCATCAACCACATCGCCACGCGCAAGGCCAGACGGCAGCAGCGACGCTAATCCGCGCTGTTGGCTTTCTTCTTTTTTTATGGTCTAATAAATGATGATTTCAAGGGGGCGGCAAATAAAAAGGCTGGAAATTTTGATATGTTTTAGAATTTTAGCAATTTTGCAGTCTGATTGGCTATTTATGCGCATTGCGCCATATAAATAGCACATTTCGGATAAAAAGTTGACAAAAATGCGAAAATATCATCAATTTGCTTTTATCATACTGACAATTTTTGGCTTGTTGGCCTCATGCTCACAGCAGGAAAAAAAATACCGCATCGGGGTGTCGCAGTGCTCTGATGACATCTGGCGCGACAAGCAGAACTCGGAGTTACAGATCGGTGCCTATTTTCATGATAATGTGGACCTGCGCTTTGCCGTGGCCTACGATAGCGACGAGCGGCAGATCCAGCAGATTGACAGCCTTGTCGAGGCTGGGATTGACCTGCTGATTGTGGCCCCCAACCAGGTATCGACGATTTCGCCCGCCATCGATAGGGCCTATGATAAGGGCATCCCGGTCATCGTATTTGAGCGCAAGACCAACACCAAGAAATACACTGCCTATATGGGTGCCGACAACTATGAGATGGGGCACCTGATGGGAGAATATGTCGCCACTCGATTGGATGAACGTGGCCGAATTATCGAGGTGATGGGCCTCAAGGGTTCTTCGCCCGCCATCGAGCGCCATAACGGTTTCAGGAAGGCTATCGCCCAGCATCCCGGCATCCAGGTGGTTGCTACCTTGCAGGGTGACTGGACCGAACCGACGGCCTACAACACCGTCAAGCAATGGATTAGCAAGAACAAAGGGGAAAAAATTGACTTGGTGTTCGGCATGAATGACCGCACGGCAATGGGAGCGCGCAAGGCCTTTGAGGAGGCTGGTGAAGCGTTGCCGCTGTTCTGCGGCATTGATGGCCTGCCAGGCGAGAATGGTGGCATCCGACAGGTAATGGACTCGTTGCTGGATGCGTCCTACATCTATCCCACCCACGGCGACCAGGTACTGCAACTGGCCGTGGACATCCTCGAGGGAAAACCCTACGAGAAGGAGACGAAGCTGATGTCGGCACTTGTCACCCAGGAGAATGCTCGCGTGCTGCTGATGGAGAGCGAAGAAATCATGCGTCAGTCGCACTACCTCGAGCAGCTGCATGAAAAAGCCAGTCAGTATCTTGACCAACTGGGCAACCAGCGAACCCTGACATTTGTGGCGCTTGCCGCAATTTTCCTGTTGCTGGCCCTGCTAGTTGGCATCTATATGTATTACCTGCAGCGGGCGCGCATTCAGGACGAGCGCATGCTCATGGAACGTGAGCAGCTGGACTTCTACACTCAGGTGAGCCACGACCTGCGCACGCCGTTGACGCTTATCGAGGGACCGCTTGCCCAACTCGCCGAGACCCCCGACCTCCAGCATGCCAGCGAGGAAACCAGTAACCTGTTCTCTATCGTCAGACGCAACACACACAACCTGACGCAACTCATCAACAAGATGCTGGATGTCCAGGTGGGCGGACGCAAACCCGACATGACCTCGGAAGAAATTGATGCCATGACCGTCCAGCAAGCCGTTAACGCTCCTGCCGGCGAGGGTCTCATCGACGAGGACGCCTCGACCGTGCTGATTGTCGATGACAACGCCGACATCCGTGCCTATCTGCGGACCATCCTGCAAGACAAGTACCATCTGCTGGAAGCTGAGGATGGACAACGCGGTCTTGAAATAGCGCGGGAACAGGTGCCCGACTTGATTGTGTCCGACGTGATGATGCCCGTGATGAACGGCCTGGAGTTCTGCCAGCAGGTGAAAAAGGACGACATCTCCTGCCACATCCCCGTCATCCTGCTCACTGCCCGGGCGCTGGACAAGCACCAGATTGAGGGCTATGAGAGCGGGGCCGATGCCTACATCACCAAACCCTTCTCGCCCGACCTGCTCAAGGCACGCATCGACAACCTGTTGCAGAGCCGCCACCAGCTCAAGGACCTGTGGGCTGCGATGCCCGCGACCGAGCCTGCTGCGACCGAGCCAGTTACTTCCCCGGCGCCCATCGAGGACCCGTTCATCGCACGGTTCAAGCAGCTGGTGGAGGAGCGCCTCGCGGACAGCAGCCTGAGTGTCGAGGACCTGGCAGCCGGCATGGGGATGAGCCGTGTGCAGCTCTACCGCAAGGTCAAGGCCTTGACGGGCAGTACGCCGGTGGACCTGCTGCGCAAGGCCAGGCTGGCCCAAGCCCAAAGATTGCTGCAACAGTCTGATTTATCGGTGAGCGAAATCGCTTATCAGGTGGGTTTTGCCTCGCCCTCCTATTTCACCAAGTGCTACAAGGACGAGTTCGGCACTGTTCCGGGTGAGGCGCGCAAAACTAACTAAAATGAAACACTAACTACGAATTACGCGAGGCATTATATAAAAACTACGAATTACACGAATTAAACTAAGGTAATGATATAGCTGTTGGCCCTGAGAGTCTTTTAATGCGAATTTCGCTAATGAGACTAATTTCACGAAATAATAAAAATCTATTCGTATAAAATTTGATAAATTCGTGTAATTCGCATTAGCCCCGCAGGGTTTTGGGGCAACTGCTATATCGTCCCCTAAACTAATTAGGCATCCGCCTGCTTATTCTCTCTAATTTCACGGAGGGCATCTGCCTGCGATTCGAACATCAGGAACAAACACTAAACAACAACTCAAACAACTTTTTAAGGCGGTCTTATTTTGTTGTTTGGGTTGTTGTTTTGTTGCTCTTATTGTTTGAAAAAACTTAGCGACTTTGCGCTTTAGCGTGGAGTCGTACTGGTGCTGATGCTTGTAAAAATCGTTCAATGGTTTGAAGAAATGATACATTGAAACATATTTGCAAGCGTTGGAACGAAAACTGATAGTCCTTTATATTATAGAAGGTTAACTTTGCCAACAAACGACATAAACTATTTTTTTCTATTCACCAAAACCAACAGAACACTATGAATGTACTGAAAAGATTTCTACTCAGCCTGGTGCTCCTGTTGTCGTGCGCGCTAGCGGCGCACGCGCAAACAGAGGTGACAGGCACGGTGTACGATGCGACGGGAGAGACCGTCATCGGCGCCACTGTGATGGAGAAAGGTACCACTAACGGTACAGTAACCGACTTTGACGGCGTCTTCACCATCAAGGTCAATCCCGGGGCAACCCTCGTATTCTCCTACGTGGGCTTCCTCAATGTTGAGATGCCCGCCAGCGACGGCATGGTTGTCACCATGCAGGAGGACGCCCTGGCCCTGAACGAGATCGTGGTCACGGGTTACACCACGCAGCGCAAGGCCGACTTGACCGGCGCCGTGAGCGTTGTGAGCGTGACCGACCTGGTCAAGCAGAACGAGAATAACCCCATCAAGGCGATGCAGGGCCGCGTGCCGGGCATGAACATCTCGGCCGACGGTAACCCGTCGGGTGCCGCGACGGTGCGCATCCGTGGTACGGGTACGCTGAACAACAACGACCCGCTGTACATCATCGACGGTGTGCCCACCAAGGCCGGTATGCACGAGCTCAACGGCAACGACATCGAGAGCATCCAGGTGCTGAAGGATGCCGCCTCGGCGTCGATCTACGGTAGCCGCGCTGCCAACGGTGTGATCATCATCACCACCAAGGGCGGCAAGGACGGCAAGGTAAAGATCGACTTCGATGCGAGCCTGTCGGTGCAGACCTATGCCCACAAGATGAAGGTGCTGAACGCCAAGGAGTTCGGCCAGGTGATGTGGCAGGGCTATGTGAACGACGGCCTGAACCCCAACCTGAACGGCCTGGGCTACAACTATGACTGGAGCTACAATGCCCAGGGCGTGCCCGTGCTGGGCGGCATCACGATGAGCAAGTATCTGGATCCTGCCGGCAAGACGCCCGCCGCCGATACCGACTGGTTCAAGGAGACGACGCGCACGGGCCTGGTGCAGCAGTACAACGTGTCGCTGAGCCAGGGCACCGAGAACGGGACCTCGTTCTTCTCGCTGGGCTACTACAAGAACGACGGTATCATCAAGAAGTCGGACTTCCAGCGCCTGTCGGCCCGCATGAACTCGACCTACAAGCTGCTGAACATCGGTGACCGCAAGATCGTCACCGTGGGTGAGCACTTCACCGTGAACCGCACCAACGAGCTGCAGGCTCCCGGCGGATTCCTGGAGAACGTGCTGCAGTTCAACCCGTCGCTGCCCGTTTACACAACCGACGGCAGCTATGCCGGTCCCGTGGGCGGCTATCCTGACCGCGAGAACCCCGTGGCCCGTCTGGACCGCAACAGCGACAACCGCTACACCTACTGGCGCATGTTCGGTGATGCTTTCATCAACATCAACCCCATCGCCGATTTCAACATCAAGTCGACCTTCGGTCTCGACTACTCGCAGAAGCAGCAGCGCATCTTCACCTATCCCATCACCGAGGGCACCGTGGCCAACCCGACCAATGCTGTCGAGGCCAAGCAGGAGCACTGGACCAAGTGGATGTGGAATGCCATCGCTACCTATAACCTGGAGCGCGGAGCACATCGCGGCGACGTGATGATCGGTACCGAGCTCAACCGCGAGGACGACTCGTGGCTCAGCGGCAAGGCCTATGACTTTGCCGTGCTGAATCCCGACTACATGTGGCCCAACGCCGCCGTCGGCGAGGCAGAGGCCTACGGCTCGGGCGAGGGTTACACCCTGGTATCGTTCTTCGGCAAGATGAACTATACCTACGCCGACCGCTACCTGGCCAGTGTGACGGTGCGCTATGACGGCTCCAGCCGTTTCGGCCGCAACAACCGCTACGGTACCTTCCCCTCGGTCAGCCTGGGTTGGCGCATCAGCGAGGAGCCCTTCATGAAGCGCATGGAGTGGCTCGACAACCTCAAGCTGCGCGCATCGTGGGGACAGACCGGTAACCAGGAGATCTCCAACATTGCCCGCTACACGCTGTTCGAGAGCAACTATGGCGAGGCCGGTTTCGGTGGCCAGAGCTACGGTACCAGCTACGATATCGCCGGCACCAATGGCGGCCAGACGCTCCCCAGCGGTTTCAAGCGCAACCAGTTGGGTAACGACAACCTGAAGTGGGAAACCACGACACAGACCAACGTCGGTTTTGACTTCGGCATGCTGCGCAACGCGCTGTACGGCTCGTTTGAGTGGTACTACAAGAAGACCACCGACATCCTGGTGTACATGCCCGGCATCGGTGTGATGGGTGAGGGCAGCAGCCAGTGGATCAACGCCGGTGAGATGACCAACAAGGGTATCGAGCTGAACGTGGGTTACCGCGGCAGCGCGGGCGATTTCCAGTATGACATCGCCGCCAACCTGGGTACCTATCGCAACAAGGTGACCAAGCTCCCCGAGACCTTGGCAGCAGCCGGCACCTTCGGCGGCAACGGCGTCGAGAGTGTTGTGGGACATCCCATGGGCGCCCAGGTGGGCTATGTATATGACGGCATCTTCAAGAGCCTGGACGAGATCTACAACCATGCCGCACAGGATGGTGCCGGTCTGGGCCGCATCCGCTGGAAAGACCTGAACGGTGACGGCGTGATCAACGAGAAGGACCAGAAGTGGATCTACTCGCCCGTGCCCGACTTCACCTGGGGTCTTAACATCTATCTTGAATACAAGAATGTGGACTTCACCATGTTCTGGCAGGGCGTGCAGGGCGTTGACGTAATCAGCGACCTGAAGCGCGAGTCTGACCTGTGGGCCGGTCTGAACATCACCAACCTGAACAAGGGCCGTCGCCTGCTCGACGCGTGGACTCCCATGAACCCCAGTTCCAACATCCCCGCTGTCAGCACGATGGACAACAACAACGAGAAGCGTGTGAGCAGCTACTTTGTGGAGAACGGTTCCTTCGCCAAGATGCGCAACATCCAGCTGGGTTACAACTTCGGCACCAGGGTGTGCGACAAGTTGCACCTGTCCCGCCTGCGCATGTATGTATCAGCCCAGAATCTGCTGACCATCAAGAGCAAGTCATTCACCGGCGTGGATCCCGAGAACCCCAACTTCGGTTATCCTATCCCCCTCAATGTCACCTATGGTCTTAATGTTTCATTCTAAAAATTCAGGATTCACTATGAAAAAGATATTCAATATATTGTGTGTCGGTCTGCTGTGCTGCAGTGCTACCACATTGTTTACGTCTTGCAATGATTTTCTTGACGAGCACAAGCCCCAGGCCACACTCAGCGACGAACAGGTAAAGTCGCCCGAGAATGCCGAGGCCATGGCCATTTCGGCCTATGCTATCTTCACCTCGGCCGAGGACATCAACTCATCCTTCTCGATGTGGAACTTCGACGTCCGTAGTGATGACGCCTACAAGGGTGGTAACGGTACCAGCGACGGTGACGTGTTCCACCAGCTGGAGATCCAGCAGGGTGTGTTGACCACCAACTGGAACATTAATGACATGTGGGTGAGGTTGTACAACAGCCTGTCGCGCGTGAACAGCGCCATCGCCCTGCTCAAGGAGACCGACGACAGCTACGCCATGAAGGGACAGCGCCTGGCCGAGATGAAATTCTTGCGTGCCTATGGCCACTTCCTGCTCAAGCGCCTGTACAAGAACATCCCCTTTGTCATCAACGAGAACCTGACCTACGACGAGTATAACGAACTGTCCAACACCCAGTACACCAACGACGAGGGCTGGCAGCTCATCATCGACGACCTGATGGAGGCCTATAACACCCTGCCCGCAGTGCAGCAGGACAAGGGCCGTCCCACCCGTGCCGCCGCCGCCGCCTTCCTGGCCAAGGTTTACCTCTACAAGGCTTATCGCCAGGATGATGCCAAGAGCAACCAGGTGACGGGCATCGACCAGGGTGACCTGCAGAAGGTCATCGAGTTCACCGACCCCTCGCTGTATGCCAACTACGGCCTGGAGGATGACATCCACAATAACTTCCGTCCCGAGGAGCAGTACGAGAACGGCATCGAGAGCATCTGGGCTATCCAGTACTCGCGCAACGACGGTTCGACCTATGGTAACCTGAACTGGAGCTATGGCTTGATTCCGCCCAACATCCCCGGTGCTACCGATGGTGGCTGCGACTTCTACAAGCCCTCGCAGAACCTGGTGAACGCCTATCGCACCGGTGCCGACGGTCTGCCCCTGCTCGACAACTTCAACGAGAAGGATTACAGCATGAGCGACGACAACGCCGACCCGCGCCTGTTCCTCACCGTGGGTATGCCCGGACTGCCCTATATGTTCAACCGCAACTACATGATGGAGGAAACCAGCATCTGGAGCCGCAGCAACGGTCTGTATGGCTACTACGTGTCGCTCAAGCACAATGTTGATCCCGCCCTCATCGGCAGCTACCTCATCAAGGGCTCCTACTGGGCCAGCTCGATGAACCGCATCGTCTTCCGCTATGCCGACGTGCTGCTGATGCGTGCCGAGGCCTTTGCCCAGTTGGGCCAGACCGAACAGGCCATCAACCTCGTGAACCAGCTGCGCTCGCGTGCTGCCACCAGCACCCAGATGATTTCCAGCTATCCTAACTCCTATGGTGTGAAGATGTACATCAGCAACTACCGCGGCAGCTATTCCAAGGATCAGGCCGTGAAGATTGTGAAGATGGAACGCCGTCTGGAGATGGGTATGGAGAGCGAGCGTTTCTTCGACCTCGTGCGCTGGGGTGATGCCGCCACGGTGCTCAACAAGTACTACTCCGAGGAAATCAGCAGCTGCGCCATCTACAGCGCCGCTCATTTCACCGCCAACAAGGACGAGTACCTGCCCATCCCGTTCAGCCAGATTTCGGCCTCCAACGGCCATTACACTCAGAACATTGGCAACTGGTAATCACAGCAACATCGTTAAATCCCGTTGAATAAAATATCAATGATTATGAAAGCTAAATTATTTTATATATTCTGTGCCTGTCTGGTCTGCTGCGGACTCGCCCCAATGCTCAGCTCCTGCTCCGATGACAACATCAGCGACCTGGATTTGAAGGGCAACTGCATGATCGACCAGCTCACCCTGGACAATTTCGAGGGAATCATCGATCTGCCCTCGCGCTCCATCCTCGTTCGTCTGCCTGAGGTTTATGAAACCTCGGCGATGAAGGTCACCTCGTTGAAGATGTCCGATGGTGCCGTGTGCAACATCCACCAGGGCGAAACCATCAATATGGACGCTGCCAAGGTGCTGCATGTCAAGAACGGTGACGTGTATATGGACTGGACCCTTTCGGTTCTCCACGACGAGGCCCGCATCACCTCGTTTGTGATCAACGACATCTACACGGGTAGCATCGACCAGGATGCCAAGACGATTGTGGTTTACATCCCTGCAACCCTCGACATCACCAATCTGGTGCCCACCATTACCTATAGCGCCAATGCCACGATCACCCCGTCGTCGGGTGTGGCTCAGGACTTCTCTCAGCCCGTCACCTATACAGTGAAGAACAATTCGGCCGAGAGCGTCTATACTGTTAAGGTCATCGCCATCAGCAAGCCCAAGGCCCTCTTCCTGGGTTCCGCTCCCACGATGAGCGAACTCGATCCCGAGGCTCAGGCCGCTTGCCAGTGGATGCTGGGCAACGTTGAGAGCTCGCTGTATGCTTCGTTTGCCGACCTGCGTGCCGGCACGCTCGACCTGTCGGATTGCAAGCTCATCTGGTGGCACTGGCACGTTGACGGTGGTGTGGATGGCCATGACAACTTTGTGGCCAAGGCTACCGACGCGATGAACACCCTCAACGAGCTGCGTCAGTTCTACGAGAACGGCGGTGCGTTCCTGCTCACCCGCTATGCTGTCAACCTGCCGTCATTCATCGGCACCACCGGTGACGACGAGTGGACGACGCCCAACAACTGCTGGGGTCAGGACGAGGCCTATGCTGAGCTTTGCGGCGGCCCGTGGACATTCCGCATCTTTGACGGTCAGAATAACCATGCCATTTATCAAGGTCTTGTAGCCGGTGACAACCCCAACGAGGTTTATTGCACCGATGCAGGTTACCACATCACCAACTCCACTGCCCAGTACCACATCGGTACCGACTGGGGCGGTTATGACAACTATGACGTCTGGACTGGCCGCACCGGTGGCCGTGTTCTCGGCGTTGGTGGCGATGGCGCTATCGTACTCTGGGAGTATCCCGCTCACGACGGCAAGGGTGGCATCATCTGCGTCGGCTCGGGCTGCTATGACTGGTATTCCTACACCTACGAGGCTGGCTACACCGAGAAGTTCCACAAGAACATTGCGATTATGACCAAGAATGCTATCAACTATTTAACCAAGTAATTGACTCATGAAACAGTTCAAGAATATTTTCAGCCTATTGATGCTGTGTTGCTTTATGGTCGCTTTATCGGCATGCAGCGAGGAGAAGTTCGGCCCCGACCCTTCTAAGGACTGGGACAACACCGCATTCTTTAACTCGGTGGACGAGGCTGGTTTCCAGACCTACTACAACCCGGGTATTGGCCGTTGTGGTGACCCGATGCCTTTCTATGACGCTAAGGCTGGACACTTCAAGGTGCTCTACCTGCAGGAGTTTGATAACAATGCCGCATTCAACTATCACCCCTTCTGGGGCGTGTCGACGGTTGATGGCGCTAACTATCAGTCTCTGGGCGAGGTACTGCCCACAGGCACCTCTCCCGACGAGCAGGATGCTGCCCTGGGTACAGGTTGCTGTATCTATAATGAGAAGGACGGTTTGTACTACATCTATTACACGGGACATGACCGCTATGGCCGTGAGGCCGTGATGAGGGCCACCTCGGCCGACTTCGAGAACTGGTCCAAGGACGCCCTGTGGATGATCAAGGGCTCGGCCTATGGCTACTCGGACAATGACTTCCGCGATCCGCAGATCTTCGTAGCCGACGACGGCCTGTATCACATGGTCATCTCCAGCAACCTGAAGTTTGCCGAGTTCAAGTCCAGCGACTTGAAGACGTGGGAGCACGTCGGCAACTTCCCCATGATCTGGGACCGCATGTGTGAGTGCCCCGACATCTTCAAGATGGGCAATTACTGGTATCTCGTGTACAGCGAGGGCTATCGTGCCTCGTGGAGCCGCAAGGTGAAGTACATGATGGCGCCCACTTGGGAGGCTCTGAAGGCCTGCTTCAACGATCCCGGTGCCAACTGGCCCCGCGACGGTCATGAGGGTGTGCTCGACACGCGCGCTTTCTATGCCGCCAAGACGGCTAGCAACGGCCAGGACCGCTACATCTGGGGTTGGTGCCCCTACCGTACGGGTAACACCATCCATGACAAGAATGTCAACGTAGGTGCCGGTGGCGAGCCCAACTGGTCGGGTGCGCTGGTATGCCACAAGGTTATCCAGCATGCCGACGGTACGCTGACCTTAGGCGAAGTGCCCGCAATTGCTGCTAAGTTCAACAACGAGCAGAACGTCAAGGTGATGGCCAGCAGTGGTGCCCAGATGAGCGGTGTCAATGGCAAGCTCTCGGGTGACGATGCCTTTGTGCTGTACAACCGCCTGGGAACCTCCAACCACATCTCGTTCACGGTGACCACGTCCAACAACTGGGACCGCTTCGGCATCTCGCTGGTGCGCGGCACCGACAGCGACCGTTATTACACCATGATGGTCAACCCCGAGGATGAGAACCACCGCAAGGTGAACTTCGAGCAGGAGGGTAGTGCCGGTAAGGGCTTTATCGAGGGCATCGACGGCTATTGGTTCGAGCGTCCCGCCGACAACGTTTATCACATCAACATCTACACCGACAACTCGGTGATGGTGATGTACATCAACGATGTCTGCTGCTACACCAACCGCATCTATGGTATCCAGAAGAATTGCTGGAGTATCAACAATTATGGTGGCAACATCACCATTTCGGATCTGAAAGTGTTCCAGTAAACGGTAAACTGCCTTTGCTATGATGAACAGATGTTTAACTATTCTGGCGGCAGTGCTCGTGGCCTTCTCGGCCACGGCACTGGCCCCCCAGATGTTGAGCGAAAACCACGCCATGCTGCGGGTTGACGCTACGGGCAAGTACCTGTTGCTGCCCGTGCAAGAGAAGGAGGAGAACGCCTATGTGCGCGTTATCGTGAACAACGAGCAGGTGCAGACGCTCAATGTGCGCTTTGCAGTGGACAAGGTGGACTACTATGTGCCACTGGATATCCAGCGCTTCGGTAACAAGAAGGTGCTGGTGGACATCTCTTTCCATGGCGACCGCCGCACCACTGGTGCCGTGAAGGACTTTGTCTGCTGGCGTGAGATGCGGGTGACCGACACGTTTGATGCGGCCAACCGTGAGCATTTCCGTCCCGCCTACCATCACACCCCCGCCTATGGCTGGATGAACGACCCCAACGGTATGTTCTACAAGGATGGTGTGTGGCATCTGTATTATCAGTTCAACCCCTACGGTTCGCAGTGGGAAAACATGACGTGGGGTCACTCAACCTCGACCGACCTGATCCACTGGACGCCCCAACCCATCGCCATCGAGCCTGATGCGCTGGGAACCATCTTCTCGGGCTCCTGTGTGACCGACGGCAACGACGTGGTGGCCATCTACACCAGCGCTGGACAGAACCAGACCCAGTCGATTGCTGTTTCGCACGACAACGGCCTGACGTTCGACAAGTATGAGGGCAACCCCGTGTTGACGAGCGACGTGCCCGACTTCCGCGACCCGAACCCCTTCTGGAACAGCGATATCAATGCGTGGAACATGATTCTCGCCGCTGGTCAGGAGATGAACATCTACAGTTCCAAGGACCTGAAGACCTGGAAGTATGAGAGTTCCTTCGGCAAGGAGTACGGTAACCACGGTGGTGTGTGGGAGTGCCCCGACCTGATGAAGATCGATGGCAAGTGGGTGCTGCTGTGCAACATCAATCCCGGTGGTTCCTTCGGCGGCTCGGCAACGCAGTACTTCGTGGGCGATTTTGACGGCCACAAGTTCACTTGTGAGTCGATGCCCAAGGTCACCAAGTGGATGGACTACGGCAAGGACCACTATGCCACGGTATCGTTTTATAACGCGCCCGCTGGCCGCCATGTGGTGATTGCGTGGATGTCTAACTGGCAGTATGCCAACCAGGTGCCCACCCGCCAGTTCCGCAGCGCCAACTCGATTCCCCGCGACCTGGGTCTGTTCACCGACGGTGAGGAGTCCTATGTCAGTGTGAAACCTTCACCCGAAATGCTCGCTGCACGCGGTGCCAAGGTGAAGAAGCCGACCGAGACCTGCGAAATCGTTGTGGATGTGAAAAACTCGATGGAATTGACGCTCTCCAATGCCAATGGCGAGCAGGTGGTGATGACCTATGATGCCGCCAAGCAGACCTTTGCAATGGACCGCACCGCCAGTGGTGATGTCAGCTTCAGCGAGGCCTTCCCCGTCACGACTGTTGCTCCCACCCATGGTGCAATCAAGCAGCTGCGCATCTTCGTTGACCGTTGCAGCATCGAGGCCTTTGATGCCGACGGCAAGATGGCGATGACCAACCTCGTGTTCCCCACCACGCCCTACACCAACCTCAAGGTCAAGGGCGGCAAGGCCACGATCTACCAGATTAGCTATTAGCCTTTAGCTATTAGCTTTTAGCTTAAAACTAAAAACTTACAACTTAAAACTAAATAACAATGGCAAAGACTAATAAAATCGCGATCATCTCGGTCATGCTGTGCTTCTTCTGCATGGGCTTTGTTGACCTCGTGGGTATCGCCTCCAACTATGTGAAAGCAGACCTCCAGCTCTCGGACACGGTGGCCAACACCTTACCCTCGCTGGTATTCTTCTGGTTCCTCATCTTCAGTGTTCCCACGGGCATGCTGATGAACAAGATCGGCCGCAAAAAGACTGTGTTGCTCTCGTTAGTAGTGACCATTCTTTCGCTGTTTATTCCGCTGTTCGGCAACAGTTTCCCTGTGATGCTCGTCGCCTTCTCGCTGCTGGGCATCGGTAATGCACTGATGCAGACCTCGCTCAACCCGCTGGTATCGACCGTGATGGGTGGTGGCAATCTGGCATCGACGCTCACCTTCGGCCAGTTCATCAAGGCCATCGCTTCGTTCATCGCGCCTTATTTGGCAATGTGGGGAGCGACCGCGGTGATTCCCAGCCTGGGTCTTGACTGGCGTGTGTTGTTCGCGATCTTCTTTGTAGTGGGTACCTTCTCAACAGTTCTGCTAGCAGTTACACCCATCCATGAAGAGAAAATTGAGGGCGAGCCTTCGACCTTCGTGGAGTGCTTCAAGCTCTTGGGCACGCCCATCGTGCTGCTCTCGTTCCTGGGCATCATGTGCCATGTGGGCATCGACGTGGGTACCAACACCACCGCTCCCAAGATCCTCATGGAGCGTCTGGGCATGACCTTGGACGACGCAGCATTTGCTGCCTCGCTCTACTTCATCTTCCGTACCATCGGTTGCTTGACCGGTTCGTTCTTCCTGCGCGTACTCAAGATGAGAACGTTCTTCATCATCAGCGTCATCATGATGGCCCTGTCGATGTGCGGCATGTTCTTCGGTCAGGAGAAGTGGATTCTGTACACCGCAATCGCCCTCGTGGGCTATGGTAACTCCAACATCTTCTCGATGTGCTTTGCTACGGCTCTTGAGTCGATGCCCAAGAAGCAGAACGAGGTGTCCGGCCTGATGATCATGGGTCTGTTCGGCGGCACCATCTTCCCGCTGCTCATGGGCTTCGCAAGCGATGCTGTGGGCCAGGCAGGCGCTGTGGCAGTGATGGCCGTCGGTGTCATCTATCTATTCACCTACATCAAGCAACTCAAAACTGCAACTCAAAACTAACAACTTAAAACTACGAATTGCACGAATTTAACTAATTGAATCATTGGTCTAGATTGCTCAGATAATTAGTATAATTAGCGTAATTAGTAGTTTGAAAACTTTAAACTATAAAATGGACAAACGTTATGTAGTGGGCCTGGGCGAGGCCCTGTGGGACGTCCTCCCCGAAGGTAAGAAACTCGGCGGTGCCCCCGCCAACTTCGCCTATCATGCCGGGCAGTTCCTGGGTAGTGACAACTCCATCGCCATCAGTGCACTGGGCGAGGACAAACTCGCCGAGGAGACCATCGAGGCCCTCGAGGAGCATGGCCTCAAGTACCTCATGCCGCGTGTGCCTTATCCCACCGGCACCGTGCAGGTGACGCTCAACGAGGAGGGAATCCCCACCTATGACATCAAGGAGAACGTGGCTTGGGATAACATCCCCTTCACGCCCGAGATTGAGGAGATTGCCGCCAACTGCCGCGCCGTGTGCTACGGTTCGCTGGCACAGCGCAACGTCGTGTCGCGCGAGAACATCCACCGTTTCCTCGACGCTACCCCCGACGACTGCATGAAGATCTTTGACATCAACCTGCGTCAGCAGTTCTACAACAAGGAAATCATTCAGCAGTCGATGCGCCGTTGCAACGTCCTCAAGATCAACGACGAGGAGTTGGTGACCATCGGACGCATGTTCGGCTATCCCGGCCTGGATATCGAGAACAAGTGCTGGTTGATTCTCGGCAAGTATGACCTCGACATGCTCGTGCTCACTTGCGGTACCAACGGCTCATACGTCTTCACCCGCGGACAGATGTCGTTCCAGGAGACCCCCAAGGTCGAAGTGGCCGACACCGTCGGTGCCGGTGACTCGTTCACAGGCTCCTTCTGCGCCGCCATCCTCAACGGCAAGCCTGTCCCCGAGGCTCACGAGTTGGCCGTCAAAGTAAGTGCCTTCGTCTGCACCCAGAACGGTGCTATGCCCACCTTGCCCCCTGACCTGCTCGCCGCCGCGCAGTAAAGCAGATACCTGCTCAACACTATTCAGGGCCCGACTGGAATCTCCCCACTCCAGCCGGGCCCGTTTTTACCCCTCCATCCCCTGTCTGTGATTGGCTTTTTGCTGAAGGGGTGTGGAGGTGTCAGTATTTTTTGTTAACTTTGCATCGCAGTAACAATGGCGGTGGCGGTTTTTGCTGTCATCCGAATATGTGAGAACACAGGTCTGTTGCTTAACGGACACTTCAAACCTCTAATGGTGTAAGGAATATGACTATCATAGTGAATCGTACCAAAATCAGAATTTTCAGTGGTGCCAAGGTGGGTGACGCGGTGCTCCGTTGGGCTGTGCGCAACAGATTGGATATTAGCGAAGTGTCTTCACTGCAGGTGACTGACAAATGGGGGCATAAACTGGATCACGCAGCCCCCTTGAGTGAGAATCAGATAATAAAAATCATCAATCAGTGATATTATGAAAAAGTTACTACTTTCCATCGCGTTTTTAGTATCGGTCTCGATTTGCGGCGTTGCCCATGGTGAGACTGTGAGGATTTTGTCAACCAACGACATGCACTCGGCCATTGAGAAGATGCCTCAGCTGGCAGCTATCGTTGACAGCCTGCGGGCCATCGACCCGTTCATGCTGGTGCTCTCGGCCGGTGACAATCGCACGGGTAACCCCTACAATGACCTGTACGAGCCCGTTTCCTATCCCATGGTGTCGCTGATGAACCTGATCGGCTTTGATGCGTCGGGCCTGGGCAACCATGAGTATGACTCCAAGGTCAAAGGCCTGGCCAAGGTCATCTCGCTGTCCAATTTCCCCTATCTGGCCGCCAACATCACTTGCCCGCCCGAGAGCGGAATCCAGGTGCGCCCCTACATGGTGTTTGATGTCAAGGGCCTCAAGGTGGGCGTGCTCGGCATCACCCAGGTGGGCACGCTGGGCATCCCCGACACCAGCCCCGAGAACGTGGTGGGCCTGTCGTTCCAGCAGCCCGAGGAAATTATCCCGCAATATCGATGGCTCACTGAGCAGTGCGACGTCAATGTGCTGATGACGCATGTGGGCTATGAGGTCGACCTGGAACTGGCCAAGAAGTATCCCTACTATGACCTGATCGTGAGCAGCCATAGCCACACGCAGCTCGAGGGTGGGGAAGTCCACGATGGCGTGCTGATCACCCAGAACGGATATCAGATTCCCCGTGTGACCCTCACGACGCTGGAGGTCGAGGGCGGCAAGGTAGTGAGCAAAAAGGCCGAGAACATCTTTCTGGACAAGTTCACGAGCCGCAGCGAGGCCGCCGATGCGCTGCTCAAGCACTTCATGAGCAGCCCCGATCTGGAACGCGTGGTGGCCCAGATGCTGACCGATATCCACGGCTATGATGCACTGGGCGTGATGATGTGCGATGCCTGGAAAGATGAGTGTGACTGTGAGATAGCCGTGGAGAACTATGGCGGCGTGCGCTATGACTTCTTCCCGGCAGGTCCCATCACGGTGAAATCTATCCTCAACCTGGACCCCTTCCTGAACAGTCCTGTAGTGATGACGTTGACCGGCAAGGAGCTCAAAGACATGCTCATGGCATGCTATGTGGCCGACCGCAACCGCTTCCCCATCACCAGCGGATGCACTGCCGCGGTGACCTATACCGACTCCACCAAGACGGCCATCAAGAAGCTGGAGCTTTTCGGCGCCAATGGCAAGAAACTGGACATGAAGCGCAAATACCGCGTGGTGACCAACAACTATGTGGCATCGATAGCCGACTCCCCCCGTCAGGACCAGGGCGTGCGTGGTGCCGACACCACCAGCGACCTGATCATGCACTGGCTCGAGAAGAAGGGGGCAGTTGACTATCAAGGCCGTTCCAGCTTCACCGAGAAGTGGTAAACATCCCCATCAGGAAGATATTAAACGATTACTCAAGGCGCTGTGTGTTAAATGCATTCAGTGCCTTGTCAATTGTACTGGCTGGAGCCTTGAGCTTTAGCTTTGCCATCGATGCAAATGACGTTGGATGGAATTTTTTCCTGTAGACGGAAGCCCGATTGGCTGGAAATAGATAATTCATCCTAACATATGTACCTTATATTATATAATAAAGCAAGGGGACGCTTCAGCCCGAAGCGCCCCCCTCGTTGTGTGGTTGGTAGGTTGCGAGAATCAATAGTTCTCGGCCTTGATCTGGAAGTAGGCCTGCGGATGGTTGCACACGGGGCACATCTCGGGAGCCTTCTTGCCGATGACCACATGGCCGCAGTTACTGCACTGCCAGATGGTGTCACCGTCGCGCGAGAAGACGATGCCCTCCTTGATGTTGTTCAACAGCTTGAGGTAGCGCTCCTCGTGCAGCTTCTCGATGGCGGCAACGCCTTCCATCTGCTCGGCGATCTCGATAAAGCCCTCCTCGCGGGCTTCCTCGGCCATGCGCTTGTACATGTCGGTCCACTCGAAGTTCTCACCGGCGGCGGCATCCTCCAGGTTCTCGATGGTGCCCTTCACGGCACCGCCCTGCAGATGCTTGAACCACAGCTTGGCGTGCTCCTTCTCCTGGTTGGCAGTCTCCTCAAAGATGGCGGCAATCTGTACATAGCCGTCCTTCTTGGCCTTGGAGGCGTAGTAGGTGTACTTGTTACGGGCCTGTGACTCGCCAGCAAAGGCTTCCATCAGGTTCTTCTCGGTCTTGGTTCCTTTCAACTCTTTCATTGTAATCGTAATCGTTTAGTTATTAATTGATGTCATTATTTCCCGCAAAGATAGTGCTTTTTTTAAGCCTATCCTACAAGAGGCATCACTTTTTCATGTTCTCCCCGCTATTTACCGATATGGGTTATCGGTATTCGGGGCGGTGGGAGTAGTGGTTGCGCAGGGACTCGAAGGCCGTGGGGGCGGCTTTCAGGGTGGCGGTGTCGGCGAGGATGTCATAGCTGGCGGCGATACCGTCGAGCGTTACCTGTGCCGCGCCTGTGGCGGGGCAATCAATTGTCGGGATGGGGATGTCCCACCCGTAGAAGGTGTTTAACGCCTCGAGCATCATGGCGGTGCCGCGCTGCTTGCCCTCACGGCTGTAGCCGGCGATGTGCGGGGTGGCGACGATGCATTTCTCAAGCAAGTCGCGGGAGATGTTAGGCTCGTTCTCCCAGCAGTCGAGCCCTACGTCGCCGTGCCAACGCAGCAGGGCCGCATTGTCGGCAATGGGGCCGCGTGCGGCATCGAGAATCAGGCGACAGCGGGACAGATCGTCAAGAAACGCCTGGTCGCACAGGTGCCACGTGGGCCACTGGCCGTTACGGGTGAGCGGCGTATGGAAGGTGATGATGTCGCAGCGGCGTTGCAGCTCGTCCAGGGGAGAGAAGATATCACCGGTGGGATGATCTGTTTTCTCCGCCATTTCCCGTGGGGGGTCATTGAGCAGGACGGTGAAGCCGAGCTGGGCTGCCCAGCGGGCAACGATGGAGCCGATGTGGCCGACGCCGACGATGCCCAGGGTGATGCCGTTGGGGGTGGCGATGCCGCGGGCCTGCATCCAGGCATGGATGGCAGCGAACACCCATTGGGCGACCGCGGGGGCGTTGCAGCCGGGGGCGTTGCACACGGTGATGCCGTGGTCGGTGCAGTAGTCTAGGTCGATGTGGTCGGTGCCGATAGTAGCCGAACCGATGAAACGCACGCGGCTGCCGTCGAGCAGGGCGGCATCGCAGCGGGTGCGGGTACGGATGATGAGTGCGTCGGCCTGGTTGACGGCCTCGCGGGTGATGTCGGCCGGCTCGAGATAGTCAACCTGGGCGCGCGGCTCGATGATGCCGCTGATGTTGGGTATGTGATTATCTACAACGATTCTCATGGCAGGAGCATGCTGGTGATGCCCAGTGCGAAGCACCCGGCAATGAACAATAGCATAGAGATGTAGCGTCGAGAATGGGTCGAACGCAGGTTGTGGGCCTGGGCCACCTGCACGGCGACCATCAGGCTGAGCAGGGGCAGATAGACGGCGATGTCACTGTAGTCGATGCACAGGGCGATGACCGCCAGCACAAGGACAAAGACGAAGAATACATTGTACACGCGCGTCTGCATGCGGTAGTTCATGATGGTCATCAGGTTCATTACGGCCAGTACGACGCCCACAACGGCCGTGAGTGCCGCCAGCACGAGTTCGTGAGTGAACTGCGGCAGTGCAGCCAAGTTCCAGATGCCATTGAAGTGCGGCGCATTGAAGTCGGTGGGTGCCACGATGCCCAGTCCCAGTACAATCCAGAACGGGGTGATGAGGCCGAACAGCATGGCGAGCAGCCCCTTGAGGTTGAACACGCCCATGTTGAGAAATCCCAGCAGGAAGGCGGGCAAGAGTACCAGGGCTCCATAGTGGAACATGCTGCCCGCAGCCACCACGGCAAACACCAGGAAGATGTGGCGCTGGGAGTGGCGGTCCTGGAACGAAGCGAAGAGCGGCATGGCCAGCAACGCCGTCACCAGGCAGACCAAGGTGCCTGCCCCGAGGGCAACCAGGCCCGAGGGATTGGCCAGCTGCAATAGCAGGAAGGCCGAGAGATGCAGATGCGTCATCGACCGGATATAGCCATAGACCTTGTTCAGCGCCAACATGATGCCTCCCGCAGCCATCAGGCACAGCAGGTTGGTGGCGGCTGACATCGGTCCAGCCTCGACGAGCGTTCCCTGTAAGGAGAAGAAGGCTCCACGGCTCTCGATGGCAGCCGGCTGCACGCCCATGGCCAGCGCCACGGCGGTCATCGCCATGAGCGCCAGGACACAGAGCACCATGAAGGGGCGCCCATTGAAATAGTCGTTGATGTGTTCGCTCGTTGCCATTGATTATTCTCCCTGAAAACAAGAAAGACAAGAAATGTTGGGACGATATAGAGGCCGACCCTGAAAGCGTTTTAATGCGAACCTTTAGCTCGGCGAAGCCAATTTCGCTAATTAGCATTAGCCCCGCAGGGTATGGATGGCAGCTATATCATTGCCGTTGTTGTCTTTCCTTGAATTGACGATGAACAGTTACTTGTCGCCGTTGTTATCGTCCTTGGGTGTCTGGTCGGTGGGCTCATCCAGGTCACGGCGTTTCCAGCTCTTGCGGCGGCCGTGAACGATGGGCACCTCTTTGTCGGCGCTCAGGGTGGGCTTGCGGTCACGCAGGATGCGCTTGGCAAACGTCTCGGTGTGGCGGAATTCCTGGTCGAAGTCGTTGTCGTAACGGCCCTTGCGGTCCCTGTTGTCCACATCACCCATCAGGCGGCGGTCGCGTTCAACGGTCTCGCGGCGTCTGCGCTCCTCGTCGCTCACGGGGCGACGCTCGCGGTCATCGTTGGCACGACGCGGACGGCGGTCGTCGTCGCGGCGAGGCCGATCATGGTCACCACGGCGGCGCGGGCGCTCCTCGCGTTCACCCACCTTGCGGTAATTGCCCTTGCTGCGCTCACTGGCGCGGAAGCCCTCGTTGCGGATGTGCTCGCCGCGCTCACGCATCTCGTTGTAGGCTCCGTCAAAGATGACAAACTGCAGGAGTTCGCAATCGAGTCCGCCGTTGTTGAGGGCATATTTCACCGAGGGCTTGAGGCCGATCTTGAAATACTGCTCCTTGTTGTAGCAGATGAGCCAGGCATTGTAGCCCTTGAAGGTGTGCTTGAGTTTGAAGCCCAGGTCGCGGTAGAACTGCTCGATGTCGGCGAGGTTGAGGCGCTCGCCGTAGGGCGGGTTGCTGATGAGGGTACCGTGCTCGGGCACCAGCTCGATGTCGTTGAGGTCACGGCGCTCGAGCTCGATGTATTTGTTCAGACCGGCATTCTTGACGTTGGCGCGGGCGACGGCAATGGCTTTGCCCTCGATGTCGCTGCCGTAGATCTTGTGGGTGAATTCGCGCTCGTGGCTGTCATCGTTGTATATCTTGTCAAACAGGTCGGCATCGTAGTCGGGCCACAGCTGGAAGGCGTAGCCGTCGCGGTACACGCCAGGAGCGATGTTGGCACCGATGAGGGCAGCCTCGATGAGGAACGTACCAGAGCCGCACATGGGGTCCACTAGGTCGGTGTCACCCTTCCATCCGCTGAGCAGGATGATGCCGGCTGCCAGCACCTCGTTGATGGGCGCATCGGTCTGTGCGGTGCGCCATCCGCGCTTGAACAGCGGGTCACCGCTGCTGTCGAGCGACAAGGTCACATCGCGGCCCGAGATGTGGACATCGAAGCGTAGTTGGGGATTGGTGAGACGGATGCTGGGACGCTTGCCGTACTTGTCATTGAAGAAGTCGGCAATCGCGTCCTTGACACGATAGGTGACAAAGCGCGAGTTGGTAAAGTCCTCGCTGTAGACGGTGGCGTCGATGGAGAACGTCGTGTTGACATCCATCATCTGTTCCCAGTCAAAGGTCTTAAGCTGCTCGTACAGGTCATCGGCACCTGTGGAACGCAGGTGAAGGAATGGTTTGAGAATACGCACGGCAGTGCGGCAGGCAAAGTTAGCCCGGTAAAGCAATTCCTTGTCACCCCTGAACGAAACCACGCGGTTCCCTTCGGTTACATCTTCGGCGCCCATGGCGCGCAACTCGTCGGCAAGCACACCCTCCAGTCCGAGGAAGGTTTTGGCCACCATATCAAATTTGTCGGTCATCATGTTCTGCTTATAATCTCGTTGTGGCCGCAAAGTTACGTCAAAATCGGTGAAACGAAAAGCAAAAGCCCGTTTTTCTTATCATTTCCAATTACTGGTGGGTAAGACGAACACCAAAGTTGCGACAAAAACCCGATAGGTATCGAAAAAATACGTATCTTTGCACAAAATTATTTATCAATCAAAATATTACTTACTAATAAAAATCAATGGATAAGATTCAAGCAGGAAAATACGTCGAACTCGTATATGAGATTTTTGTCGTTAACGGTGAGGAACAGACCAGTGTGTTCAAATTCAACACGGAGCATCCCGATGCCTTTGTGTTCGGAATGGATCTGTCGCTCATCGAGGGATTCCAGAACCACATCATGGGTCTGGAGCAGGGTGAGAAGTTTGACTTCACGTTGCAGCCCCAAGAAGCCTTCGGTATGAAGAACCCCGAACTGATTTACGAGCTCGAGAAGGAGATTTTCCATGTCGACGGCAAGTTTGACGCCGAGAACATCCGCCCCGGTGCCCACGTGCCCATGATGACTCAGGAAGGCATGCGCATCGAGGGCCAGGTCATCAAGGTCACCGACGACAAGGTGTTCATGGACTTCAACCACCAGTTGGCCGGTGAGACCGTGCGCTACAGCGGCTTTGTGCAGCTCGTGCGTGATGCTACCCCCGAGGAGCTCAACCCCAAGCACCACGGTTGCGGCTGCGGCTGTGACGAGTGTGGCGGCGGTGACTGCGGCCACGAGCACGGTGAGGGCTGCGACTGCGGCTGTGGCGGCTGTTAACCCCTCCCTCTCAGACAACAGTGACAAGTTAATCTTAAGACCTTGTTGTTCAGGTTGTTTTTCATGTTGTCAAGGTTGTTTAAAAAAAGAGGCGCTGTGCTAAAAAAGTATAATGGGGCAGCGATTAAAGAAATTTTTCTTTAATTAGTATTGCGCATTCTTGAATTATGTGTAATTTTGCCCCGTGTTTTCAAATAGGTAATTTTCAACAACTTAATATTTAACGATTTATTATGGCAAAATTTGATAAGGCTATCTTAGCAGAGAAGTACGGTATCACTGGTGTTACCGAGGTTCTGTACAACCCCAGTTATGAGGTGATGTTCAACGAGGAGATGAAGCCCGGTCTGGAAGGCTTTGACAAAGGTCAGGAGACTGAGCTGGGTGCCATCAACGTGATGACCGGTGTTTACACTGGCCGTTCGCCTAAGGACAAATTCATCGTTGACGATGCCAACAGCCATGACAAGGTGTGGTGGACCACTCCCGGCTATCCCAACGACAACAAGCCCGTTACCGAGGCCACTTGGGCAGCGCTCAAGGACTTGGCTGTAAAGCAGCTGAGCGGCAAGCGCCTGTTTGTGGTTGACGGTTTCTGCGGAGCCAACAAGGACACCCGCATGAAGGTGCGCTTCATCATGGAGGTAGCATGGCAGGCCCACTTCGTGACCAACATGTTCATCCGTCCCCAGAATGAGGAGGAGTTTGACCAGGAGCCCGACTTCACGGTTTACTGCGCCAGCAAGGCCAAGGTGGACAACTACAAGGAGCTGGGTCTGAACAGCGACACCGCCGTTGTATTCAACGTGACCAGCAACGAGCAGGTCATCCTCAACACCTGGTACGGTGGTGAGATGAAGAAGGGTATGTTCTCGATGATGAACTACTTCCTGCCGCTGAAGGGCATCGCTGCCATGCACTGCTCGGCCAACTGCGACATGAACGGTGAGAACACCGCCATCTTCTTCGGTCTGTCAGGCACGGGTAAGACCACCCTGAGCACCGACCCCAAGCGCAAACTCATCGGCGACGACGAGCACGGCTGGGACGACAATGGTATCTTCAACTTTGAGGGCGGCTGCTATGCCAAGGTCATCAACCTCGACAAGGATGCTGAGCCTGACATCTACAACGCCATCCACCGCGACGCGCTGCTCGAGAACGTCACCGTTGACGCCGAGGGCAAGATCGACTTCGCCGACAAGAGCGTTACCGAGAACACCCGCGTGAGCTATCCCATCTACCACATCAAGAACATCGTGCGCCCCATCAGCCACGCTCCCGCTGCCAAGCAGGTGATCTTCTTGAGTGCTGACGCCTTTGGTGTACTGCCTCCCGTGTCGATTCTCGACTCCGAGCAGACCAAGTACTACTTCCTGAGCGGCTTCACCGCTAAGCTCGCCGGCACCGAGCGCGGCATCACCGAGCCCACTCCCACCTTCAGCGCTTGCTTCGGCCAGGCATTCCTTGAGCTGCATCCCACGAAGTATGCCGAGGAGCTCGTTAAGCGCATGGAGATGAGCGGTGCCAAGGCTTATCTGGTGAACACCGGATGGAACGGCACTGGCAAACGCATCTCGATCCGCGACACCCGCGGTATCATCGATGCCATCCTCAACCACAGCATAGACAAGGCTCCCACCAAGGTGATTCCTTACTTCAACCTGACTGTTCCCACCGAGCTTGAGGGCGTTGACACCGGCATCCTCGATCCGCGCGACACCTACGCCGACGCTGCGCAGTGGGAGGAGAAGGCTAAGGATCTGGCTGCCCGCTTCATCAAGAACTTCGTTAAGTACGAGGACAACGAGGCTGGCAAGGCTCTGGTAGCCGCTGGTCCCCAGCTCTAAGCGACTGAGGTCATCAAACTGATGCCACACAATGACGAGGGCGCTCACCCGTTGGGGTAGAGCGCCCTCGCTGTATAGGGGGGATTGCGGTGTTTCTCAGGGAGTGGGGTACTTAGCAATTATTATGAGGAGAGTCCTTTGGGGACTGTCAGCCGATGAGGCTGCTGAAGTAGTCATCGGTCATGATGAAGAGGTTTCCCTGCATGAACAGGACAGCTTCGTGGAAATCCTCGAGCATCTGCTCCAGGACTTCGGGCTTGAGTTTGGCCCTGGGCGGGAGCTGGTGCGGCTGTGTGTAGAAGATGGGCTCTCCGTCGCGCCATAGGCCGCAGGTCGAGGGATGGTACTCAGCCACTATCTCGATGGTGTCGTTGAAAGCTTCCTCGGTGAGGTTGCCGTTGGCATCTATCACGTCCACGAAGAGGAAGAAGCTCCTGGCCCCCTCATTGTGACTGAGATAGAACGGGAAGCTCTCATACTCAAACTGGTGGAGTTTAGTGCCCTCTACCGGCTCGAGCGTGATGCCGAGCAGGTCAAACGCAGTTTTCAGTCGGTTGAAAGTGTTGGTTGTTGCCATAGTTGATGATTTGTTATGAGTTAGATAAGCGTGTTGTTGATAACAAGTTGGTCAAACGCCTCCTCGAGGGAGAGCGATAGGTCATTGGTGACCAGGTAGAGCCAGGGCCCGTCGTTGAACTGCAGTCGCGGGACGGGCCAGCGCCAGTCGTCAAATTGCCAGACGTAGCGCACAAGATCGTTGATGTTGATGCCCGACGTCTCGTACATCTCCACGGCTTGGTCTTCACTGTCGGCAGGTAAATAGACCCAGAAGTCGTCGTCATAGGCCGAGTCGTGCATGTGCATCGTGAGCCACAGCAAGCCGTGTTCGTCGACCGTCACTGCTGCCTGTTCGTGCGTGGTGTGGTACAACGATTGAACCAGTGCCGTGGACATGAGCAGCGAGCGGTAATAGAGGTGCTCCCGGAATGGGATGCCGCATCCTAGCGGAACGCACAGCTGGCGAATCCCGGTGCCGCTGTCCAGCACCGAGAATTCTTGCAGGCGTTGTCTGAGCCGCCGACGTTCCTTCTCGTTGGCGGGCATGATGGAGTCGATGTAGCGGTCAAGGTCCATAGGCGTTAGGGATAAAAGCAGGTTTTTACATAATCCTTGAACTGATGCTGTGCGTTGTCGGCGCAGGATGCGCTTTGCACAAACGACAGCAGTCCGTCGTGCGACAGACAGGCTGAGATGAAGGTGACCAGTGAGCCACCCTTGTTGTACTCGCCCTGGGAGAGCTCGATGGAAACACCCAGGCAGAACAGGGGCGGATCCTTCTCGATGCGTATCACGATGATGCCCATGCTCTTGATGAGCGTCGATTTGTCTTCGAGGCTCAGGCTGGCACGCAGGTTGCCGTCGTAGGTGTTGAGCTGGTACATGTCTTCTTCAAACCCTTCATTGTCCAGACATTGGCTCATGTAGCGGACAAATGCGGGCATGAACTTGTCCACCATGGCTACTGCCTGGTGATAGGCACGTTGCTTGTTGATTTGGTTGTTGGTGTCCATAATCGATGTCTAGATGATAGTTTGTAATGTTAGTTGATGCTGACTAGCGGCAGTCGCGGTCCGTCGAGCGCGTTGCCGTGTTGTCGGGGGTAGGAAAAAAGCGGATCCGGTGCGGTGCGGCGGCAGTACTTGATGGGGTCCTCAAGCCACCGGACCCGCTGTTCGGTTAATCTGTTTATTTATGCCGCATTCAGTTGCCACCACTTGCGGATGGCCAGCTTGAACTTTTTGTTCAGGCTAGAGAAACGATGGTCGACCCAGTCCCGTGTGCGGCCGAGCTCCCGGGCTAACGCAGTGGGGGCGGTGTTGTTAATGAAGCGCTCGCACCATAGTCTGCAGTCTTCCTGGCTCCATTTCAGTTCCAGGACGAAGCTCTTCAGGAAAGCGGCAACCCTGGCGCTGATGTCGCTAATCTCGAGGTTGGTGCCCAGCACGTCACCGAAGATGTAAGCATAGGCCGACGGTGCATCGCTGGTGCTGCTGCCCAGGACTTCATCCAGTGTGACGATTCGGGCTGCAGCAGCTGCAGACTTGTCATGGAGCACAAAGTCCCTGAAAGGATGGTTCTCGCGTAACAACGCCATCTTGAGGCTGTGTTCGGCAGCTTTACGGATGCTGTCAAACTCAGGCTTGTCCATCTCCATCAGTTTCATGGCCTCTTGCTCGCTGAGACGGTCGACGTACAACGCTGTCAGCAGTCGATGGTCTTGAGTGTCAGAGATCAGGTCGTCGATGACACGTTCACAAACACCTGTGGACTGTGAAAGCAGCGTCAACCGCGTGTTGGCAGCATTGCGACCGATCACGCGCGGGATAAGACCTTCAATCTTAAGTCTTGCGACGACGGCATTCAGGCCTACTTTATAGAGCCAGCCTTCGAAAGACCCAGTGTAGTTATAAGAGTCCAAAGGCTTGAAAGTGCCCTCGTCCCAAATGGTTTCATAGAGGAAGGTGCTACAATCCTCAGGCGTGAGTTTATAGTTATAAAGTGAGTAGACTTTGTCGATGATGGCGTCGCGCACATGAGAGATATCACATGGTTCTCCATCATAGAGGAATTTCTTCGACAGCTTGCGGCAATAGAAGAAACAGTAGCAGAAGTCCGGGTTGCTAATCAGCAGTCGGATGATATCGGTGGCCGGTTTGGAGAAACCGCGCCCATGTAATTGGCTGTAAGTCATTTGGTTTTGATATTAGAGGGGCCGAAGCCCGAGTTAGTAAAAAACTTTTATTCAAAAATCCATGGAGCACATTCCGTTTCCTGGCATAATGGACAGCTCTACATTTAATCAAAAGTATCTGCTAAAGTTAATTTCTTCATATTTTTATGAATCTGACTAATAATAATCAGTTCATGTGAATTGTATTATAGTTTTTAATGGGTTGATAAATGCTTGCTTACTCGTGGGGGGATGTTTTTTTGTTTGAAAAAATTAAATGTTTAGTTTTGATGAATTAATACTATTTTTCGCAGCAATCGATTTTACTCAGGGCATCACGCCCTCAAAGACAAGGCCCTCCTTGAAGTGCACGCCGAGCGCATCGATTCGGTCTCGCCCTGTGAGGGCGACACGCGGTAGTTTCAGGTTATGTCTTTCTTTAATCGTCATAGTTAATTATTTCATCTGGGGCACATCATTTAATCAACCAGGAAAGTATCTTGAAATAATCGTTGGGGCACGCCGTGCGCCGTGAAATTATGTTTTCAAGTCAATGACCTTTTCCCTGTCCTGTGATGGTTAGTTCAATGCCGCTTGCGTATTTTTTCCTTATTTTGCCGCAAATGTAATAAATAAAAATCTTCCGTGCAAGAAATTCCTGCAGTTTTTGCACAATAAAATGAAATTTCCTTAAAAACCGTAGCTTATGGATTTTCACCCCATCCTTGTCTTGCCGATGTCGCCGTCCAATGTCCATCGCATTTGTGGCAACACTTTTTTAACTTGTTGCAATTGTTGGGGTTGTTTAAGAAAAATTTATTATCTTTGCAGGATAATTGTACATAATAGTAAACAATCACTCAATTAATAACTAAAAAATCAACAATTTTATGTGGTTAACTAATTCATCTGTAGGACGCAAGGTGGTGATGTCGGTAACCGGCCTCTTCCTTGTCCTAACGCCATCTGTGAATTCCTCGGTGCCAACTGGTATGCCGTTGCCGGTACGCTTGTGCTGGCTGGCGGCTTCGCGATTCACATCATTTTCGCTTTCTGGCTCACCTTCCAGAACCGCAAGGCTCGCGGTAATAACCGCTATGCTGTGACCACCAAGCCCAAGGACGTTGAGTGGGCTTCTCAGAACATGCTCGTTCTGGGTATTATCGTGTTAGGTGTTATGGTTCTCCACCTCACGCAGTTCTGGGCCAAGATGCAGTTGCCCGAGCTCATGGGTGAGCATGTCTTGAGAGGCCAGGATTACCTCAAGGCTACCTTTAGCCAGCTGTGGGTACTCCCCGTTTACCTGATTTGGTTTGCTGCCCTGTGGTTCCATATCAGCCACGGTTTCTGGAGCGCTTTCCAGACCCTGGGTACCGCCAACGACAATTGGATTCCCCGCTGGCAGTGCATCTCCAAGTGGTGGGCCAGCATCGTGTTTATCCTGTTTGCTGTAGAGGCTTGCTACTTCACTTGGTTCTTTGCCCTCTAATCGCTGAGTATTAACCCTTTTAAATTCATTACACAAAATGGAAGAAACTAAAATGAACGCTCAGCCCATCGATTCCAAGATTCCCGAGGGACCCATCGCTGAGAAGTGGACCAACTATAAGGCTCATCAGAAACTCGTCAACCCCGCCAACAAGCGTCGTCTCGACATCATCGTCGTGGGTACCGGTCTGGCTGGTGCGTCGGCAGCTGCCACGCTGGGCGAGATGGGCTTTAACGTGCTGAACTTCTGCATCCAGGATTCGCCCCGCCGCGCTCACTCGATCGCTGCACAGGGTGGTATCAACGCAGCTAAGAACTACCAGAACGACGGTGACTCGGTTTACCGCTTGTTCTACGACACCGTCAAGGGTGGTGACTACCGTGCCCGCGAGGCCAACGTGTATCGCCTGGCTGAGGTGTCCAACAATATCATCGACCAGTGCGTGGCACAGGGTGTTCCCTTCGCCCGCGAGTATGGCGGCCTGCTGGCCAACCGCTCGTTTGGTGGCGCTCAGGTGAGCCGCACGTTCTACGCCAAGGGTCAGACCGGTCAGCAGCTGCTGCTCGGTGCCTACTCGAGCCTCAACCGCATGATCCATGCCGGCAAGGTGAAGAGCTACAACCGCTATGAGATGCACGACGTGGTCATCATCGACGGCCGTGCCCGCGGTATCATCGCCAAGAACCTGGTGACCGGCAAGCTCGAGCGCTTTGCCGCCCACGCCGTGGTTATCGCCACCGGTGGTTATGGCAACACCTACTTCCTGAGCACCAACGCCATGGGCTGTAACTGCTCGGCCGCCATGGCTTGCTACCGCCACGGTGCTTATTTCGCTAACCCCGCCTACGTGCAGATTCACCCCACCTGCATCCCCGTGCACGGTGACAAGCAGTCCAAGCTGACGCTGATGAGTGAGTCGCTGCGTAACGACGGCCGCATCTGGGTGCCCAAGAACATCGAGGACGCCAAGAAGCTGCAGGCCGGCCAGATCAAGGGCAGCGACATCCCCGAGGAGGAGCGCGACTACTACCTGGAGCGCCGTTACCCGGCCTTCGGTAACCTCGTGCCCCGTGACGTGGCCAGCCGCGCCGCCAAGGAGCGCTGCGACAAGGGCTTCGGTGTAAACAACACCGGCAAGGCCGTGTTCCTCGACTTCAGTGAGGCCATCAACCGCCTGGGCATCGACGTGATTCGCCAGCGTTACGGCAACCTGTTCGACATGTATGAGGAGATCACCGACGTCAATCCCGGCGAGCTCGCCAACGAGATCAACGGCGTGAAGTACTACAACCCCATGATGATTTATCCCGCCATCCACTACACGATGGGCGGTATCTGGGTTGACTACGAGCTGCAGACCAGCATCAAGGGTCTGTTCGCCATCGGTGAGTGCAACTTCAGTGACCACGGTGCTAACCGCCTGGGTGCTTCGGCGCTGATGCAGGGCTTGGCCGACGGTTACTTCGTGCTGCCTTACACCATCCAGAACTACCTGAGCGACCAGATCACCGTGCCTCACTTCTCGACCGACACGCCCGAGTTTGACGCTGCCGAGAAGCGCGTTCAGGCCAACCTCGACCACCTCATGGGCATCCAGGGCAAGCGCTCTGTCGACAGCATCCACAAGGAGTTGGGTAACGTGATGTGGGACTATGTGGGCATGGCCCGCACCAAGGAGAGCCTCGAGACCGCGTTGAAGAAGCTCAAAGAGCTGCGCAAGGAGTTCGAGACCAACCTCTTCATCCCCGGCACCCAAGAGGGCATGAACATCGAGTTGGACAAGGCCTTCCGCCTGCGTGACTTCATCACCATGGGCGAGTTGATTGCCTATGACGCATTGAACCGCCACGAGAGCTGCGGCGGCCACTTCCGCGAGGAGCATCAGACCGAGGAAGGCGAGGCCAAGCGCGACGACGAGAACTTCTTCTATGTTGCCTGCTGGAAGTACAACGGCGACGACGAGACCGCTCCCACGCTCATCAAGGAGCCGCTACACTACGAGGCCATCAAGGTCCAGACGCGTAACTATAAGTCATAATCAACCACCCTTTAAAAAATTCATCGAATACAATGGATACAAGTATAAGCTTCAAACTTAAGGTTTGGCGTCAGCAGGACGCTCATTCCGAGGGCCGTTTTGAGACCTACGAGATGCGCGACATCCCCACCGATACCTCCTTCCTCGAGATGATGGACATCCTCAACGAGCAGCTCATCGAGAAGGGCGAGGAGCCTGTGACCTTCGACCACGACTGCCGCGAGGGCATCTGCGGCATGTGCTCGCTCTATGTCAACGGACATCCCCACGGCCCCGCCACGGGTGCTACCACTTGCCAGCTCTATATGCGCCGCTTCCACGACGGTGACACCATCACCGTTGAGCCCTGGCGCTCCGCTGCTTTCCCCGTGATCAAGGACTTGATGGTCAACCGCAACGCCTTTGACCAGATCCAGCAGGCCGGTGGCTACGTCAGCTTCCAGACCGGTGGTGCACAGGATGCCAACGCCATCCCCATCAGCAAGGAAGCCGCCGACGAGGCCATGGACAGCGCTACCTGCATTGGCTGCGGTGCCTGTGTCGCTGCTTGCAAGAACGGTTCGGCCATGCTGTTCCTCAGCGCCAAGGTCAGCCAGTTCGCACTCCTGCCCCAGGGCCGTGCCGAGGCCAAGCGCCGCGTCAAGGCCATGCTCGCCAAGATGGACGAGCTCGGTTTCGGTAACTGCACCAACACCGGTGCCTGTGCCGCCGAGTGCCCCAAGAACATCAAGCTGAGCAACATCGCACGCCTCAACCGCGAGTTCGTGTGCGCCAAGTGCAAGGATTAATTAGCTATTAGCTTCTAGCTATTAGCTGTTAGCAACGAGTTTTTTCTAACCCTCCCATAGCATGCCGCAAGGTCCACCATGACCCTGCGGCATGTCGTTTTTTTGCCATGTCAAAGATGAAAAAAATGTGAGAAAAGAGTGATTTTCTGAATAACGGCACTAAATTTGCGGGAGATTAGTGAAATCAGTTTAAATCATTGAACTATGAAATATTTCATTGTTGAGAATGGCCAGCAGGCCGGACCATTTGAGCCTGATGAATTATTGCTGCACGGCTTGACGCCCAGCTCGCTCGTGTGGTGCCAGGGCATGGCCGATTGGACCGTGGCCAGCCAGGTGCCCGAACTGATGGCGCTGCTCGACAGGCAGCGTTTCGCTCCTGGCGACACTGGCACGCAGATGATGCCCCAGAACAGCACCACTCGCCAGCCCTATGCCCAGCCTCAGTACTATCCCGACAACACGGTCTATCCTCAAGGGGTGTTGACTAAGACATGGTACACCGAGAGCCTGATTGTCACTATCCTGGCGGCATTGTGCTGCTGCAACCCCATTGGTCTGTTGACAGGCATCTATGCAATCGTCAAGGCTAATGGTGCCAAGAAAAAGGCGATGGCCGGTGATTACACAGGCTCGACAAGCGATGCCGACACGGCCAAAGTGTGGGTAATTATCACCGCAGTCATCATTGTGGCTTGGATTCTCTTCCTGTTTTTTAAGATTTTTTTTAATCCAGGTTTCCTGCAACAAATCCAAGAGGGTGCTGTGGGCTCCCTTTACAGTGAGGGATAAAGAACGAGACACAGATTTCATGCTGCAACGGCGATACTGCCGTTGCAGCATGAACTTTATAGTGCAAGCCACTGGATGACGAAAAAATGATGCAAATGCGTTGATATTGCAAAAAATGTATTATATTTGCGACAGTTAAGTTTAAAAAATACGTTGGAGCTATGAAATACTATATTGCAGAAAATGGCCAGCCCGCAGGGCCCTTTGAACCCAATGAACTGCTGGCGCACGGATTGACTGTCAACTCACTTGTGTGGGGAGAAGGAATGCCCAATTGGACGTCGGCCAGCCAGGTTCCCGAACTGATGGCGTTGCTCTCTGGAGGAACTGCCGGTGTGAATGTGCAACTTCCCCAAACGCCACCGATGGGTGACACCCAGTTGCCTCAGATGCCGTTGCCTCCTGTGAACAATCCGCAACCCACCCCTAACCAGCCTTATGGCCAAGGAAACCCGACGCCATTTCCACAGGGAGGTCCTGCAAACGCACCTCAATCCCCGCAGATGGCCCCAAAGACATGGCTTCTTGAATCCATCTTAGCCACGGTAGCCTGCAGTTTTTGCTGTGGTGTGCCATTGATTGGCCTGATACCTGGCGCCATCGCCATCTTCAATGCCTGGAGTTCCAAGACCTGCTATGCCAAGGGTGACATCACAGGAGCCAATAAGAAAGCGGCTTCAGCCAAGAAGTGGTTCTTTATCACGCTCCTCGTGGGCGCTGTCTGTGGAATCTATGGTGGTATCAACCAATTCACGAACAACCCCAATCTGATTCAAGATATTCAGAACGGTAATGTGAGCCCATTCTTCGGCATCTAATAGTCTTCTCCTAAGATTTAATATTACCGTGCGTCAGCACGGTAATATTTTTGTGTGTACATGAGAACTATTGCCGGCGTGAAGTGTTGGCATTCACCACGAGCCAGACGCCGGTGAAGATGAGGGCTGCTGCCACCGCGTGCATCCACTGCGGTGTGGCCAGTCCCATGGCCATGCTGGCAACGACGGCGACAAAGGGCTGCACATAGTTATAGACGCTCACCGTGGTGGGCAACAGGCGCCGCTGGGCAAACACCACCAGCAGGAAGGTGAAGAAGGTGGCACCGGCCACGATATAGATGATCTCGCAGGCCGTTTTAGCGCTCATCCCCGGCCAGTCAATCTGCATGATGTGGGGTAGGGTGAAGGGCAGGATGAACAGGCTGGCAAAGGTAAATGTCCACTTGTTGAACGTGAAAGCGTCATACTTGCGTATCACCCCAGAGTAATGCGTCAGGTAGAAGGCGTAGCCCACCTGGGAGATGAGAATCAGGATGTCACCGCGAAAGTCCGTCGGCCTGCCGTCGCCCGCCGTGGTGCGGGTGATGAGCAGGATGGCGCCGACAAAGCCCATGATGATGCCCAGCGCCCGCCGCGGCGTGATGCGCTCGTGCAGCAGGATGGACGACAGGATGAGTGTGAAGATGGGCATCGTGGTCAACTCGATGGTGGCATTGATGGGCGAGGTGAAACTCAGTCCCACGATGTAGCCGCCCTGGGCCAGCGCGAAGCCGAAAAAGCCCGCCCCGGCAATCTTGAGAAAGTCGCGGCGCTCAACGTGCTGCTGCGGCACGATGATTGAGCCCAGCCAGAAGATGATCGCCGCCCCGATGACACGGAACGCCACCAGCTGCGGCCCCGTGATGCCGCCGCGGGTGAGGACGTCCTTGGAGAACGTCGCCATCAGCCCGAACAGCACCATGGCCAGCAGCATCGCCCCATGCGCCCTCAAGTCTTTGTGTTGATTACTATTGTCAGCAGTCATGCGGTTTTCAAGCGGTAAAAGTCCTCACGGCCCCCCAGGGCTGTGAGGTTGTTAAGTATATGAAACAGGAAAACAAGAAATACAAGATGTACAATCGATGAAATTGTTTTTCTTGTATTTCTTGTTTTCAATTATTCGCTGTGCGGTTCGGCTAAAGCCTGGTAGCTAAAGCCTAAAGCCTCATTTACTTCATGAACTTGGCGAAGTCGGTCTTGCGCATGTCGCCGTCGTGCATCAGCGTGCTGTGGAAAGCGAAGGCGATGTCCGGGTTCATCATCACGTGGCCCTTCTTGGCGAGGCTCAGGTACTCGCGCAACAGGGGACGATAGACGGGATGAGCGGCATGCTCAATGATCTCGTGGGCGCACTGGATGGGATCCTTGCCGCGCAGGTCGGCGATACCCTGGTCGGTGATGATGATGTCCACCGAGTGGGGGTTGTGGTCGGGGTAGGAAACCATGGGCACGATGGTGCTGATGCAGTCGTCCTTCTTGATCGACGGGCACAGGAAGATGCTCGTGTAGGCGTTGCGGGTGAAGTCGCCCGAGCCGCCGACGCCGTTCATCAGGCGGGTGCCGCTGACGTGAGTCGAGTTGATGTGACCATAGATGTCGGCCTCGATGGCGGTGTTCATCGTGATGACACCCAGACGGCGCACAACCTCGGGGTTGTTGCTGATCTCGCTGGGACGCATGAGCACCTTGTTGTGCAGGGCCTCGCCCTTCTCAAAGAACTCCATCATGGCCTGGCTGGAGAAAGTCATCGAGCAGGTGCTGGCAAACTTGCACTTGCCGCTCTCGAGCAGTTCGAGGACGCTGTCCTGGATCACCTCGGTATACATCTCAAACGGGGGGATGTCGGCGCTCTTGTCCAGGGCGTCGAGCACGGCGTTGGCGATGTTGCCCACACCACTCTGCAGGGGCAGGAACTCCTTGGGGATGCGACCCTGCTTGAGCTCGTTGACGAGGAAGGCACACACGTTGTGGCCGATGGCAGCGGTCACCTCATCGACGGGGGTGAAGGCACCCTCCTTGCTGATGGGCAGCGAAGTCTTGACAACGCCGAGGACCTTCTTGGGGTCGACATGGGCGGTGGGGGTACCCACGCGGTCATGAGGCGTGTAGATGGGGATCTCGCGACGGTAAGGCGGATCGTTGGGGGTATAAACATCGTGCATGCCGCGGATGGACTCGGGAATCTGGTCGTTGACCTCGACAATCACCTTGTCGGCCATCTTGAGCCAGGTGGCGGTGTTGCCCATCGAGGTGCCCAGCACGAGTTCGCCGTCGTCGGTGATGCTCTGTGCCTCGACGATGGCGATGTCCATCTTGCCGTAGAAACCATAGCGGAACTCCTGTGCCAGCTCGCTCAGGTGGCGGTCGTTATAGTGGATAGCGCCACCGTTGATGGCCTTGCGCATGTCGGGGTGTGACTGGTAGGGGGTGCGGAAGTTGAGTGCGTCGGCACGCGTCAGCTCACCATCGATGTGGTCGCTGGTCGATGCGCCGCTGAAGAGGTTGATCTTGAACTCGCGGCCTGCCTCATGCTCGCGCTTGGCGCGCTCGGCGATGGCAACGGGTACTGCTTGAGGGCAACCGGGTGAAGTAAAGCCCGAAACTCCCACGGTGAAGCCATTTTGTACAAATTCGGCGGCTTCCTCGGCCGAAATAATCGGATAAATCATTTTATTAGTTTAAGTTTTTTAGTTTCTAGTCGCTAGTCTCTAGTTTCTAGTATTTATTTGTTGAGTTTTGCTTTGATGGCAGCGGTGGCCTCTTCGTAGCCGGGCTTCTCGAGCAGGGCGAACATGTTCTTCTTGTAGGCCTCGACGCCGGGCTGGTCAAACGGGTTCACGCCCAGCATGTAACCGCTCACGCCGCAGGCTTTCTCAAAGAAGTAGATGAGTTGTCCCACAAAGCGCTCGTTGAGCCTCGGGATGGTGATGAGCAGGTTGGGCACGCCACCGTCGATGTGGGCCAGGCGGGTTCCCAGCTCGGCCATCTTGTTGACGTAGTCCACGTTCTTGCCGGCGATGTAGTTGAGACCGTCCAGGTCCTTCTCGTCGCTGGGGATGATGACCTCATGGTCCTGGTCACCCACGCTGAGCACGGTCTCGAAGAGTGTGCGCTCGCCGTCCTGGATCATCTGGCCCATGCTGTGCAGGTCGGTGGTGAAATCGACGCTGGCGGGGAAGATGCCCTTGTGGCCCTTGCCCTCGCTCTCGCCGTAGAGCTGCTTCCACCACTCGGCCAGGAAGTGCAGGCGGGGGGTGAAGTTGGCGAGAATCTCAATCTTCTTGCCGTTGCGGTACAGTGCGTTGCGGGCGATGGCATAGTTGAGCACCTGCTCGTCTCCCTCACGCTCCATCTCGACGGCACCGGCCACGAGGGCTGTGATGTCAAATCCTGCCACGGCGATGGGCAGCAGGCCCACAGGGGTGAGCACCGAGAAGCGTCCGCCCACGTCATCGGGGATGACATAGGTGGCATATCCCTCCTGGGTGGCGAGGCCACGCAGGGCGCCCCGACGTGCGTCGGTAACGGCGACGATGTTGCGCTGGGCAAATTCCTTGCCCTCCTGACGCTCAAGCATGTCCTTGAAGATGCGGAAGGCGATGCCCGGTTCGGTCGTGGTTCCTGACTTGGAGATGACGATGATGCCGAACTTGTGTCCCTTCACCAGGTCAATCATGTCATAGAGGTAGTCCTCGCCGATATTGCTGCCGGCAAACAGGACCTTGGGACCGTTGCCGCTCTTGTAGGCGGCAAAGTGGTCGCTCAGGGCCTCGATGACGGCCTTGGCACCCAGGTAGCTGCCTCCGATGCCGATGCAGATGACATACTCACACTCGCTGCGCAGCTGTGCGGCGCTCTTGCCGATGGCTTGCAGCTGCTCCTCGTCGATGCTGCTGGGCAGGTGCAGCCATCCCAGGAAGTCGTTGCCCAGTCCGGAACCGCTCTCCAGCGTCTGCTTGGCGGCCATTGCTTCATCGTGCAGACCTTGTGTCTCCAGCCCTTCGAGGGCAAACTTGCTGATGACTTGAATTTTCTCGTTCATAATATTGCAGTTGTTAGTTTTACTAGATTTCTTTGGTGTAGGCGCGGCGGCGCTTGTGCTGGTCGGTTTCGAAGTATTCCCACTGCTTGAGCACCTTGCTGTTGAGTTCCAGCTCGCGGTTGCTCTCGGCATGCTTGTATCCATTGGCATTGAAGCAGGGGATCAGGTCGGTGAACAGCAACGAGTTCACGCCCTTGTTCTGGAACTCGGGCTTGACGGCGATGAGCATCAGGTCCACCACGTCGTTGTGCTTGAACGCGTGCAGCAGGGGCTTCCATCCCATGGGGAAGAGGCGTCCGCGGTTCTTGATGAGCGCCTTGGCCATCGACGGGATGGAGATGCCCACGGCGATGAGTTCACGCGTGTCCTTGTTGATGGCCATTGCCAGGTCGTTCAACGGCAGGAAGGGCAGGTACATCTTGATGTAGTGCTTAATCTGCTTGTCGGACAGGGGCGAGTAGCCGAAGATGTCGTCATAGGCCACGTTGATCAGCTTGAAGATGGCATCGCCGTAGTCGTTGACGAGCTTCTTGCGGTCAGTGTACTTGATGGTCGTCAGGTTGTAGCGCTCGGCGACGAGGTTGGAAATGCGGACCATCTTCTCGGGAATGTCCTTCGGGATGGTGATGAGCAGCTCAATCCAGTCGGCATCCTTGACAAAGCCCAGGCGCTCGATGTGCTTGGGATAGTAGGGGTAGTTGTAGATACCCCCGCTAGTGCCCACACGTTCAAAGCCCTCGACGAGCATGCCCTCGGGGTCCATGTCGGTAAAACTTAGGGGACCTGTCAGGTGCTCCATGCCCTTGCTCTTGCCCCAACGTGTCACGGCGTCGATGAGGGCGTCAACCACCTCGGCATCGTCGATGAAGTCGATGTAGCTGAAGCGGGCCTCCTTCTTGTTGCTGCGCTCGTTGACCACATGGTTGATGATGCCGGCGACGCGGCCCACAATCTTGCCGTCGCGATAGGCCAGGTAATAGACGGCCTCGCAGAAGTCAAATGCCGGGTTCTTGTCGGGCCTGAGCGTGTTCACCTCGTCCGTCACCAGTGGCGGGACAAAATACTCGCTGTCGCGGTACAGCGTGTCGATGGGGAAATGGACAAACTTGAGCAGATTGCGCTTGGTGGGTTGGATTTCTCTGATTTCTACAGCCATGGGTTGTACGGATTTTATTGGCTAGTGGTCGGCCACTAGTCCATTAGCATTGTTTATCCCGTAAAGGCGACATTGTTGAGCCACCACAGCAGTGCGAGCACGCCTGCCAGGAGGAGGTCCAGCACGAGGAAGAACCAGAAGTAATATCGCTTCTCGGGATTCATGATTCGTTATTGGTTAGTTGGATGATTTGGCTTTGTCATGCACCAGGTCATAGGTGATGGAACCGCTAGGCGTCTTGATGAGCACATGGTTGTCGCTGTGGAAGCTGATGCCCGAGGCCGAGCCGTTCTTGCCGCTATAGATGGTGAAGTACTTGCGGGTGTTCTTGTTGAAGCCGACAACCGAGCCCTTGGTGTCCAGGAATACCAGATAGCGGTCGTTCTCGAGCTTATCCTTGATTTCCCTCATGTTGATGATGGGCTTGTCGTACTGGGTGGGCTTCATCTTCACTTCCTCACCCTCCTTGAGTTTGTCCATGTTCTCGGCGTTGTCATGGTCCCACTTGGCTCCGGCGTTCTCCTCGCCCTCGAGGGCTTTTTCTTCCTCTTCCTTGGCCTTGGCTTCTTCCTCAGCGTCTATCTCGTCCTGGGTGGCAACATGGATGGCGCCGATGCTGGCGGCCTCCTGGCGCAGGAAACTGCGCTCGCTGCTGCTGGTGTTCTCGAGCGGTCCACGGCAGTAGACATACTGGCGGCCGTCGCTGCGGGAACGGATGGTACCGTCGTAGGTGAGTGTGGTCAGTTTCTTGCCCTCGGGCTCAAACAGGCACAAGGTCACGCGGCCGTTGTTGCCCTCGCCGGCACCCTTGAGGTGGTTGAGGAAGGCAAAATACAGGCATTGCTTGCCGTCAACGGTCACGGCACGGGGCACGTTCATGGCATCGGCGATGAGCGATGAGTGGTCCATGACGATGTTGCGGCCGTCGAAGTACTTGGTCTGGGCCAGTTCGGTCTTCCACTGTGCTCCGTCGCGGGTGAGGTTATAGACCTTGATGAAGGGGCGGTCGGTATCGTCCTTGTAGGTCACACCGATCAGGTGCTCAGGGGCATTGGGGTCGCTGCTGTTGAGGCGCACGGCACAACCGGTGTAGGCCTTGTCCTCGGTGAAGTTGTTACGGCTCAACTCGGCATTGAACACTGCCATCGGGTCCTGGCTGCCCTCGGCAATCAGGGCGACGCTGTCGGCCTGGTTGGCCAGTCGGTCATTCTCCTGGCTGTTGCAGTGGCGCAGCAGGCTCAGCAGGCCGATGATCAGAGCGGCAGCGACGATGCCGATGATCAGGTTGCGGTCATAGTGCGAGCGACCGCCGCCGTTATCGTCATCATCATCGTCCTCGGGCTCCACGGGCTCGGGCTGTTGCCAGGCGTTGGCTGGCTGGCGCCGTGCTGCCGCGCGTTGCTCGTTGTAGGTCATCCCTTGCTGGCTGGGACGGCTTGCCGGCGGCGTGGTGACGCTGCTGGTCGATGGTGTGTTCTGGACTTCTTGCTCAACGGCCTTGCCGCACAGGGGGCAGAAGACTGATGAGGCGGGAATCTGCTTGCCGCAATGGGGGCAAGGCATGTCTTTACTCATGCGGTAGCCGCAACGGTTGCAGAAAACTGAACCTTCGGGAACCTCGTGTCCGCAATGTTGACATCTCATAATCGTAGTCTGTTTAAGCGTTTTTAAACTTCGTTTAATTTTAAACTACAAAGGTAGTGCAAATCACTTGCAGGGCAAACAACTTTAGGCGGTTTTTTGCAAAAAACCGCCAATTTCCCCATCGGTCACCCGTCTGGTCACCGATGGGGCGCTATGATAAGTCGCTGATTAGCAACTCATGTAGAATTTGGTGTAGATGGCCCACTCCTGCAGATGAGCAGCCCAAATTGCTATGGCGTATAAGTTGCCGATGAGCAGGACGATGGCCAGATTGATGTCGGCATGGTTTTTCCGGATGATGCCTTTCACCAGGCGTACCAACGTTGTTGCCAGCAGGAGCATGGCCATTACGATAGTGATGATGTGGGCGTAGGCTGGGGGCGTGGGTAGATCACTACATTGGAGAATGTCCGGCGGAAGGTTGCAGACAAAGAATATGCCGAGGCCAAAGGTTGCCAGACCGTTGATTACCAGTGTTATAACATTCATGCTCGACTGCTCTATTCCGTAATATAAAGCGAGAAGTGGATAGAAGACCAGAAATGGTATACCTAGCAAGACCATCCCAGTTAATATGTCATCGTTAGTGCGCTCAAAAGCATAGTTCCATAAACCTGGGTACAACACAAGGAAATGAATAAAAGCAGCCACGAGGGTGAAAACCAGCCAGAGCGTGAACTGCAGACTGCGGGTCTTCCAGGCTGCAACAGCCAAGCACACAATCAGAATGCCCCATGCAATGTGAATCAGCGGCAGGGTGTGATTAACCAGAGCATCGCTCCATACCAACAGGTTGTTGAAGTTCTCCTGAAGATTTAAGATGTCAAACATAATTCATGGAATTAAGAGGGGTAATTAAATTGAATAATACTAGTAACTTGTAGCGTTATCCGCTAGATGGGGTAGGATTAGGGGTGCGTCATGAGGAAGCATCCTCATCATATCATCATCATTTGCATAGCAATAATCGTTCCATCGGTGCGGGTTGCTGCTGTCGATGATGGTAAACTGCTGAAAAATGCTTGTTTTTTGGAGGTTGATGCACGATTTTGATGATTGTATCGAAAAAATGCTTACTTTTGCTTTTGGTTAATACAAGGTAAAAAAGATGAAGACGGATTTAAAGACGAATATCAAGTTGTATCAGGTTTCCAGCCGATATTATCGTCCCGAAAATGAGATAGAACTCGCCTCGCTGACGCGATACGAGAAAGTGCCCACTACGGTCATGGGCAATGCCGATGAAGGCGCCCGCGAGGCCGCCCGCGAGGCCGCCCAGGTAATCGCCCGCTGTGTCGAGACGCGTGGGCGCTGCGTCATCGGATTTGGCGCCGGCCGCCATGTGGTCAAGGTCTATGACGAGTTGGTCAAACTGTATTTTGCCGACAAGGTGAGTTTTGCCAACGTGGTGGCCTTTGACCTGAGTGAACTGGGCTTGGGCGGTGACGAGGAACTCAGCCTGCATGACTACTTGAACGAGCACCTGTACGCCAAGGTGGACATCGAGCACAACAACATCCACACCTTCAAGTACTTGTCCCACATCGAGGACGTTCACGGGCTGTGCAAGGCCTATGAGCGTGAAATCATCGATGCCGGTGGGCTGGACCTGGTGCTGTGTGACATCAACAACGATGGCTCCATTGCCTACAACGAGCCGGGCTCGGCGCGCAACAGCGCCTGCCGCCTGATGCTGCTGGGCAGTGACTCCCGCAGTAGGGTGGCCGAGGACTTGCAGAGCGACCTCGTGCCCAAGACGGCCGTCACGCTGGGCATCGGCAACATCCTGTCGGCTGCCAGCATCATCTGCGTGGCATGGGAGGAGGACTCGGCCCAGGCCTTGTATGACACCATCGAGGGCAACATGACCGACCTGGTGCCCGCCTCGTTCCTGCAGGTTCATAGCGAGGCCATGATCATTGCCGACCTGGATGCCGCCTCGCGGCTGACGCGCATCAGTTATCCGTGGAAGGTGACCTCATGTGAATGGAACGACTATCTCATCCGCCGTGCCATCGTGTGGTTGAGCGCCCAGACGGGCAAACCTGTGCTGCAACTCACCAACAAGGACTATAACGACAACGGCCTGAGCGAGCTGGTGGCCCTGTTTGACTCGGCCTATAATGTCAACATCAAGATATTCAACGACCTGCAGCACACCATCACGGGCTGGCCCGGCGGCAAACCTGATGCCGACGACACCTACCGCCCGGAGCGTGCAACGCCTTATCCCAAGCGTGTGCTGGTGTTCAGCCCCCATCCCGACGATGCGGTAGTGTCGATGGGTGGTACCGTGCGGCGCCTGGTGCAGCAAGGGCATGACGTGAGCATCGCTTTCCAGACCGATGCCGATGTCGCCGTGAGTGACGAGGACCTGCTGCGCAGCGTCTTGTTGGCCGACCGCCTGACGCGCCGTTTTGAGGGCGGCGGATTCAAGTTTATCGAGCAGACGTTGGCCCAGTTGCTGGGCAATACCAACGCTGGTGCCCCCGATAGTGACGACATGCGTTTCTTCAAGGGCTCCATCATGCTGAGTGAGGCCATGATGGCTTGCCGCCAGATGGGAGTGCCCAAGAAGAACCTCTACGACCTGAGGATGCCGTTCTACGTCAATGACCCCCATGGCCAGGGCAAAGTCAGCGATGCCGACGTCGCCGTCATCCAGGACCTCATCCAGCGCCTGCAACCGCACCAGATATTTGTGGACAATGACCTGGTGGACCCGCATGGCACCCATGTGCGTGCCACCACAGCGGTGCTGCATGCCCTGGACAACCTCAAGGACGAGCCGTTCATGCGCGACTGCCGCGTGTGGCTCTATCGCGGCCAGTGGGGGCAGTGGGATGTGGACCAGGTGGAGATGGCGGTGCCCATGAGCCCCGAGGAGTTTGGCGACAAGCGTGCTGCTATCCTGCAGTTCCATTCCCAGATCCACGATGCGCCGTTCCGTTCCAACGCCGATGCCCAACTGCCGTGGCAACGCTCCATCGAGCGCAACCGCGACCTGGCAGAGCGTTATCAGCAATTGGGACTGGCCACCTACGAAGCCATCGAGGCGTTTGTGCAATACCGCTTCCGTCCCGACGAGGCAGACTAATTAATTGAGCTATAACTCTTTATAATTCTGTTTGATTTCTCGGCCGTTAGGCCGATAATAAATCCAGACTCAGATTATGACACAACAAGCGGGCATGTCATCGATGGCATGCCCGCTTGTTGTCTGGTTTGGATGTGGGGTTATTCTGAAATGCTGGTCACGGCGCGCGGCAGCGTCATGAGTTCGGGGTCGAGGTTGATGCTGTATTCCTCTCCACGTGATCCGGTGATGATGTACCGCTGGGCCAGTTCCTTGTTGGTGATGACGTTGCGGATGCAGCGGTTGGCCCTGGAAATCGTCTGGTTGAGGGCTTCACTGAACGGGTCGCACAGATTGTTGACCGACTCTTCGACCCTGGCCTCGTTGGCGCCGGGTTTCACCATGCTGTAGATGTCAATGATCTCGTCGCGGTACTCATCGATGTTCTTGAGGACAATGCCGCTGCTTGACTGCACGCGGTGTTTCATGAACAGGATGTAGATCGTGCGGCACATGGCGGGCATCTTGATTTCCATCTCGTCATACTCGGGCAGCACGATTTTCATGTCGCCGTTGACCAGCACGTGTCCGGGGCTTGCCCCCAGGAGCACTTTGCCTTGAAGCATGGTGGTCATCACCTGTTGGGGGTCTTGATGATACTTGGCGATGAAAGCGACAATGCGGGCCCTAAGGTCTCTCACATCGCGTTCATATTCCGACTCAAGCCTATTGTACTCCAGGACTTCCTCGGCCTCGATGTCGATAGTTTCAGGTTCAGTGAGGCTGAGATTTGTCGTGGTGAAGTCAACATCCTCCTCATTCGATGATGCGGTTTCGAGGTCGGCTTCTGAGTAATCAGGGCACAGGTTTGCCTCCTCGAGCATGCGTTCCTCTGCTTCCTGGCGGGCACGATTCTCCTCTTCCTCAAGCATGCGTTTCCTGGCTTCCCTGCGCATGTGTTCCTCATCTTCTTTGCACCGCTCTTGAAGGATGATTTTGTCTTCTGCATAACGGTGTTTCTTGAGGCGCTTGCCGAAGGAATGCTTTTTCTTTTTCTCACGAGGCTCAGGCTCACTGGGTACAGAGGTGGGAAGGGGCGGCTCCGAATCTATATGATGCCTGATGGTGGGCTTCTCGACACGCGTGTGGTCCTGTGGCATGTCGTCATCGGCATCGATTATCATGCGGTCATCGTCATGCACGAAGTTGCGCACGACGTCGCTTGACGGAACCGAGAAATATGATGTCCCCCACTTGCCATGGGGCGGCTCGTTGCGGTCGCTATAGTCCTCCTCTCTGAGGATGACATCACCCTCGTTGTCATCCATCACATCCTGGAGACAGTCGCTGAAGGCATGGACGGCGGCCAACAACGAATAACTGTCGCTGCTGCCGTATCGGTTGAGGTGCAGTTGCACGGTGGCATACTTGCCAAGGTTGCCTACGTTGAAGCGGCGTGCCACGATGAGGGTGTGGTCAATATCCCAGGTTTCGACCCACTGCAGCGAGAGCGGGTGAATCATGGGTTCAATCATTGACGCGAACCATCGCAGGTTGTGCGTCTGTTTGGGGTTGCCGTAGACGTAGATGATACCGTATTTCAGGTCTTGGGTAATAGATGATGCTGACATAGTGAGGCGGGATTGAGTTAACAATAAAAAAACGGCAAGAATCATGCCAATTGCGCCGCACGGCAAGAAGTGTGGCGCAACTGGCAGCGTTCATGGCAACTGTGTGTTAATCAAAGAAATCCTCCTTGTTGGTTCGCTTAATGTTTTTCAGGCGTTCTTCCTGGGATCCGCAGGGTGCAGACATTACATCTGCCATCCTCTCCATCCACCTGAGTCGGGACTTGCGCTCCTTGGCGAACATGGCTATGGTGCCCTCTTCATCCTTGTCAAACTGCATGCTGTGATCGATGTTGAGGGTGTAAGCCACCTGCTCCACATCGTGGTCGGCACCGATGTAGGTGAACTGCCAGCCCTGCTCCTTGTAACTGTCGATGAGCGACTTGAGGGCGGTGAGGGTGAACTCGCGTGAGGCATTCTCATAGCCATCGGTGATGATGGTTACCAGTGCCAGCGAGTTGTCGTCGCTGCTCTTGAGCGAGTGGATGCGGGTGATGGTGCTGCCCACAGCGTCATACAGCGGTGTCATGCAGCAGGGACGGTAGTCCTTGTCGGTGAGCGTCTTGGCCTCGGCGACAGGCACATTGTCATAGATCACCTTCATCTCGCAGCCGCAGAATGCGACGAGCGTCACCATGTGTTTCTGGTCGGGGTTCTTTTCCTGGGCACTCCTGATGCTGCCGATGGTCTCGTTCACGCCATCGATAGCCTGACGGGCAATACTACTCATCGAACCACTCTTGTCGAGGATAATCACGTTGTAAACTGTAATCGGGGTATTCATAATCTTGCTCTTTTAAATTGTTAATAGATAAACCTTGCTTTTCACTGTAACACGGGTTCGTTCCCGGTTGCGATGCAAAATTACAACCGGATTGCCGGCATGGCCGATTTTGGCAAGGTTGCAGTTTTTTTTGTCAGGGAAAAGGGCTGCTTTGTCACTATGTTGCCGTGAAAAAGAGTGCCAGAGCGAGAAAAACGCCTTTTTATAAGAATAATGTCAAGAATAATCATTATCTTTGCAGGTTAAACGATACCAAACCGTAACGATGAAAGTAAAAATCCATCACGAGGGAGAGAACATCCTGCTGATGCTGTTCTTGATCATATCGGCCACAGGAGCGCTGGCCTACCGGTTCTTTGACTACAAGCCGGTGGCTTGGTGCCTGATTGCCCTGATGGCCATTCTGTTCCTGCTGGTGCTCAATTTCTTCAGGCTGCCACGTCGTCACTTCAAGGGTGACAATAGCGACGGCACTGCTGTGGTGTCGAGTGTCGACGGCACGGTGGTGGCACTTGAGGAAGTGTATGAGGACGAGTGCCTGCATCGCAACTGCATCCAGCTCTCGGTGTTCATGACGGTCTTCAATGTGCATGCCAACTGGGTACCCGTCAAGGGCGAGGTGACCTACTACAAGCATCACTCGGGACGCTTCCTCGCTGCCAACCTGCCCAAGTCGAGCAGCGACAACGAGCGCTCGTCGATTGTTATCCGCACGGCCACGGGCGAGGACATCCTCGTGCGGCAGATTGCCGGTGCTGTGGCTCGTCGCATCGTGACCTATGTCGAGCAGGGTGAGTCGGTCGACGTCAATGACTTCATCGGTTTCATCAAGTTCGGCTCCAGGGTGGACATTTTCCTGCCGCTGGATACCGAAATCAAGGTGAAACTGGGTGACCGCACTTGGGGCGGCGAGACGCTGGTGGCAAGACTTAATAACAAGGAGAAAGCATGAAAATTATCCGCAACAATATTCCCAACGCCATCACCTCGTTGAATCTGCTGTGTGGCAGCATAGCGTGTATCGCGGCATTCTCGGGCAGCGAGATGCTGTGCGGTGGCCTACGCGGCTATGAATGGGCTTTTATACTGATAGGTTTGTCGGCGGTGGCCGATTTCCTTGACGGCCTGGTGGCGCGCCTGCTGCATGCCGTGAGCGCTATCGGCAAGGAGTTGGATTCATTGTCCGACCTGGTGAGTTTCGGGCTGGCGCCTGCACTGATTCTGTACAACCTCATGGTCGAGCAGGGTGCTGGCGGCTGGGCACTGGTGTCGTTGTTGCTGCCTGTGTTCGGTGCATTGCGCTTGGCGCGTTTCAACGTCGATACCAACCAGACCACCACTTTCACAGGCCTGCCCATACCGGCCAATGCCATCTTCTGGGTGGGATTCACGGCATGGTATGCGACTCATCCCGTGGCATTGTGGCTGGTGGTGCTGCTCATCGTGGTGCTGGCACTGCTGATGGTGTGCCCGCTGCGCATGTTCTCACTGAAGATGCACAACCTGTCGTCGCTCAAGCAGAATTGGGCACAATATTTGCAGGTGATAGCCACGGTAGCATTTGTCGTGGTGTTGGGGCTGCCCGGATTGGCTGCTGCCATTGCACTGTATGTGCTACTGTCTATCGTTAAAAGAGAGAAATAATGAATTTTCTGATATTCATACTTCTGGTGCTGCTGCTCATGGTGGGCATTCCGATTATTCGCGGATGGCTCTACATGCAGAACCTGCGCCGACGTGTCAATGAATCGTTCCGTGGACGCCAGGAGCGCGAGCGTCCCAACCGTGAGCCCGATGAGGAATACACCGAGACCGGCGAACGCAAGATTTTCACCAGCGGTGAGGGCGAGTATGCCGACTTCGAGGAAGTGAGCGGCAGCGTCACCGAGGAAACCACGCCGGATGGCGACAGCCGCATCGTCGTCGAGGAACAAATCACCGACGCCGAGTACGAGGAAATCTAAAAACGAATCCCTATAGCGACTATAGTGTACATCTATAGTTTCTATAGGGATTGCTGTGTCTATTGACCGTCTATCTACAGTTTCAGGTCATCCTCGCTCTTGGGTTGAGGGGGATAGTCGATGGTGTAGTGGAGGCCTCGGGATTCCTTGAGGTCCTTGGCCTGGCGGGTGATGAGATAGGCCACATTGATGATGTTGCGCAACTCGCAGATGCGCCGCGACACCTTGCTGGTCTTGAACAGGCGCTCCGTCTCCTCGTAGAGGATGTCCAGGCGGTTCCAGGCGCGGTCGAGTCGCAGGTTGCTGCGCACGATACCCACATAGGTTGCCATGATTTCACCCACTTCTTTCTCGCTTTGGCTGATGAGCACCATCTCCTCGGGGTGGGTGGTGCCGGCATCGTCCCATGCGGGGATGTCTTCGCGCCAGGAATACTCATTGCGATGCTCGATGGCATGCTTGGCAGCCGCGTCGGCATACACGACGGCCTCGATGAGCGAATTGCTGGCCAAGCGGTTGCCACCGTGCAGGCCGGTGCAGGAGCACTCGCCGACGGCGTACAGCCGCTTGATGCTGGAGCAGGCATTCAGGTCCACCTTGATACCGCCGCACAGGTAATGGGCTGCGGGCACCACGGGGATGTACTCCTTGGTGATGTCGATGCCCAGGTCCAGACAATGTTTGTAGATGTTGGGGAAGTGGTGCTTGGTCTCCTCGGGGTCCTTGTGCGTCACGTCCAGATAGACGTGGTCCTCACCGCGCTGCTTCATCTCGTTGTCGATGGCGCGGGCCACCACATCGCGCGGCGCGAGCGACAGGCGCGGATCATACTTCTGCATGAACTCCTCGCCGCCCAGGTTGCGCAGCACGCCACCATAACCGCGCATGGCCTCGGTGATAAGGAAGGCGGGACGGTCGCCGGGGTGGTAGAGCGCCGTGGGGTGGAACTGGACAAACTCCATGTCCTGCACGGTGCCCTTGGCACGGTAGACCATAGCGATGCCGTCGCCAGTGGCCACCAGCGGGTTGGTCGTGGTGCGGTATACCGAGCCGATGCCTCCCGTTGCCATGAGCGTCACGCGTGAGAGGAAGGTGTCGACCTCGCCCGTCTCCTGGTTGAGGACATAGGCGCCATAGCACTCGATGCCCGAGGTGCGTCGCGTCACGATTTTGCCCAGATGATGCTGGGTGAGGATTTCCACTGCGAAGTGGTCCTCATAGATGTCGATATTGGGGTTGGCCTTGACGGTCTCGATGAGCGACACCTGGATTTCGTGGCCCGTATTGTCGGCATGGTGCAGGATGCGGAACTCGCTGTGGCCGCCCTCGCGGTGCAGGTCAAACTCGCCCTTCTCGTTCTTGTCAAAGTCCACGCCCCATCCCAGCAGTTCTTGGATTTGGGCGGGAGCCTCCGTAACGACCTTCTTCACGGCCTCGGGGTCGCTGAGCCAGTCACCGGCCACCATCGTGTCGTGGATGTGCTTGTCGAAGTTGTCCACTTCCAGGTTGGTCACGGTGGCGACACCTCCCTGAGCCAGGTCGGTGTTGGCTTCTTCCATCTTGGATTTGCACACCAGTGCGACAGTTCCTGTCTTTGCCACCTTGAGGGCAAAACTCATACCGGCTACACCCGAGCCGATGATGAGGTAGTCATATTTGCGTACCATAATCAGTTATCAGTTATCGGTTGTCATTATTTCCCTAAAAGGGGAATTACTCCTTCTCGCCATAGAGCAAGTCGCCGCAGTCACCCAGGCCGGGCACGATGTAGCTGTGCTCGTTGAGTTCATCGTCGATGTCGCAGGTCCACAGCGTGGTCCTGTCTTCGGGCAGATGCTGGCGAATGACATCAATGGCCTTGGGGGTTGCCACAACGCTTGCCACATGGACGTGGGCAGGCTCGCCCTTGGTGAGCAGTGCCCTGTAGGCCAATTCCATCGATGAACCGGTGGCGAGCATAGGGTCAACGAGTATCAGCGTCTTATCGTCAAGACGCGGACTGGCGATGTACTCGATGTGCACGACAAAGTCGTCGGTGTCGTCGATGTATTTCCTGTAGGCCGATACAAAGGCATTCTCGGCGCCGTCAAAGTAACTCAGGAATCCCTCGTGGAACGGCAGACCGGCACGCAGGATGCTGGAGAGCACCACCTTATCGCCCAACACGTTGCACTGCTTCAAGCCCAGGGGCGTCTCGACGCCTACCGTGTTGTACTGCAGCCGCTTCGAGATTTCATAGGCCATGATTTGGCCCAGACGATGGATGTTGGTGCGGAAACGCATACGGTCCTGCTGTATCCTCTTATCGCGGATTTCACTCATGAACTGACCTAAAAGCGAGTTATGGTCACACAGGTTGATAATGTCCATACAGAGTTTTAAGTTTTAAGTATCAGGTCTTAGGTTCGGTTGCCCTTGCTTAATTCCTAATACTGGTTATCGATTGTTTAAGTATTCTTTCAAAATACGCTTGGCATTGTCGCGGTCCAGCGTGAGTTGCTGCTTGAGTTCGTCGAGGCCGCACATCTTGAACTCCAGGCGCAGGAAACTGATGAACTCCAACGAGATGTCCTCGCCGTAGATGTCCTCGTCAAAGTCAAACAGGTTGACCTCGATGCTCAGTTGGTCGCCGTTGTCCAGGGTGGGGCGGCGCCCGATGTTGGCCATGCCTTGCAGTTGTTGCCCATGGACATGGGCTAGCACGGCATAGGCTCCGTTGTGCGGCATCAGCACGTCAGGGTCCATCTTCCCCACATTGGCGGTGGGAAATCCCAGTCCGCGACCGTTGTGGAACCCGTGTACGACCTTACCCGCTATGACGTGGGGTCGGCCCATGCAGTGCATCGCGTCAACGACGCGGCCGGCAGCGATGAGGCCACGGACAATGGTGGAACTCACCGGGGCATATTTCCCCAGGTACTCGGGTGCCTTGACGACCTTGACTCCCAGTCGCTCGCCATGGCGGCAGTAGTCGCCGAAGGTCTCACCACGCTTGTGGCCGAAACGGTGGTTGTAGCCGGCGACGAGTTCGGCCACGCCGTAGCGGTCCCGCAGCAGTTCGATGAACTGCGACGAGTCCAGGCTGGCCAGTTCACGGGTGAACTCCAGCGGCAAGAGCAGGTCGGGCCCCAAGGTTTCGAGGTGCCTGAGCCTGTCGTTGCATGGCATGATGAGATGGAATGGTTCGTCGGGATGCAGCACCTGCCGCGGGTGGTGCTTGAAAGTGATAACCAGCGACTGTTTGCCTGCTGCCGCGGCTTGGCGCTTGAGAAAATCGACCAGCGTGGCGTGCCCGAGGTGGACGCCGTCAAACATGCCTATTGTGGCGACTGTGCTGCCCTGCGGCAGGCGGTCGTTTTCGCCTAGAATCGTCATTCGTTTCTGGTTTCTTGTCCCTGGTTTTCCCGTGGAGAGTAATGAAAACCTGTATTGATAGTCGGCTATCTGCTATTTGTTCTCTTTGTTCAGATACTCCTTCAAGATGCGCATCGTGTCGTTGCACACGCGGATGAACATCTCGCGGTTCTTGAGCATCGTCGAGGTCTTGACCTGCTTGTCGGCACCTGCGAACAGGTAACCCGTATCCTTGCTCTCCAGCGCGCGCAGCGTGGGCACTACGCCGGCCTCCGGGCTGGGGATATTGCGCGTCAGGTAATCGGGCACGCGGTCCATCCATCGTGCCATGGCCAGGGCTCCGCTCTTGAGCAGGCCGGGATTGACGCAGTTGACCGACACGCGGCGTGTTTTCATTACGCTCGACATGTAGATGGAGAACAGCGTGAGCGCCAGTTTACTCTGGGCGTAAGCGCCCCACGGGGTGAAGTGGGACACGGCGGGGAACTCATAGGGCAACGTAACGAAGCGTCGCGAGACACTGGTGGACAGGATGATGTGTCCGCCCTCCTCGATGAGGGGATAGACCTGCATCGACAGCAGCACAGTGCTCAGGTAGTTCACCTGCACCGAGTGCTCAAAGCCGTTAGGCGAAATCTCGCTGCGTCGCGGCAGAATGCCCGCATTGTTGATCAAGGCAGCCACGGGGCGGTTCAATGCGCGCAGGCGGTCCACGAAGTCGTTGACCAACTCAAACGAGTTGAGGTCCAGTTGCAAGCATGAGATGTCCTTGTTGCGTGTCACCGTGCGCAGCTGTGCGGCATAGTTCTCTGCCTTTTGGATATCGCGGCTGGCGAGCAGCACGGCCTTGCCCTGTTCGGCGAGTTTGCGTGAAATCACGCTCCCCATGCTGTCGGTCGAACCCGTCACGATGTATAACGGTTTAGGATTATCGTTATCGGTCATCATATCGTTTTAGTTTTATGGTTCATTCCTTTTCAACCTGCAAAGTTAAGAAAAAGTTTTTGTAGTCACGCAACATTTTGCGCGGCAATCATCAGGTGAGTTCAGTTTTTGGAGAGCGTGAGATGTTTAATAGAGGTTTTTTTGTATTTTTGCAGGATTATAAATGCATGGTAACTATGGCTACGAAGCGCAAGAAAATATGGATGTGGATTATCGGGACAGTGCTCTTGCTGGTGTTGTTGTTTTTCCTGTTGGCGGCAGCATGGGCGTGGAAGTCCCAACAGTCCGCCAGGGCAATGCCGTCGGTCGGCAAGGGCCGTCTGGAATTGTACCCGCAGTTCCGGTCGCAGTTTGTCCCTCCGCGTGATGTCGCCGTGTGGGTGCCTGAGGGCTACCGTACCGGTGACTCCTGCTGTGTGCTGTATATGCACGACGGGAACATGCTGTTTGACGCTTCCACCACATGGAACCACCAGGAATGGCGCGTTGACGAGGTGATGGACAGCCTGATGCAGGCTGGAAGCATCAGGCCTTGCATCGTCGTGGGCATCTATAACACCGATGACCGCCTCAACGAGTATTACCCTGACAAGACATGGCAGGAGGTGTCCGAGGATTCCCGCCGCAAGGCCGACACCACGCTATTGCATGGCGACGCTTACCTGCAGTTTGTCGTCATGGAGTTGAAGCCCTTCATCGACGAGCGTTACAGGCCACTGACGGCTAGGGAAAACACCTTCATGATGGGCTCCAGCATGGGCGGCTTGATTTCGCTCTATGCCCTGTGTGAGTATCCGCAGGTGTTCGGTGGCGTGGCTTGCCTCTCGTCCCACTTGTCAATGGCCCATCTGCCCAATGGTGTTGATGGCCAGTCGTGGGCGACAGGTTTCCGCGACTATGTCATGAAGCATCTGCCCGAGGCTAACGGCAGCCTCATTTACATGGATCATGGCACCGAGGATTTTGATGCCGACTACGGTCCCTATCAGGAGCAACTCGACAGCGCCATTGCTGCCAAGGGTTGGGACACAGGGCACTACCTGAGCCGCGTCTTCTCAGGGCACGGCCATAATGAGACCTGTTGGGCTAACCGGCTTCACGAGCCCCTTCAGTTCCTGCTCAACAAGAAATAAGACATTGCCTGTCTCGACTATGGCGATAAATGTATCTATGCAACCCAAATTCAGATTTTGACGAATGAGTGAATATGTAACAGTGATTGGTGGCGTGAACATGGACATCTCGGCGGCATTGACAGCGCCGTTTGTCCCTGCCGACTCGGTGCCGGGGCAGGTGACCTTGGGCTGTGGCGGCGTGGCACGTAACATCGCCCACAACCTGCGGCTGCTGGGCCACGAGGTGAAGTTTGTGAGCGTGTTCGGCGGCGAGACCTTCGGCGAGATGTGTTGGCGCGAGTGCCAGGCCATCGGGCTCGATCTCTCGTTGAGCGAGCGCTGCGAGGGAATGCGCAACGGCCTCTACCTGTGTGTCAACGACCAGACGGGCGACATGATTGCCGCCGTGGCCGATACCGATATCATCTCCAGCATCACGCCCGCTTTCCTTGAGGCACGGATGGACGCCATCAACAACTCGGCGCTCGTTATTGCCGACACCAACATCTCCATTGATGCCTTGCAGTACCTCATCGACCACTGTACTGCTCCACTCGTTGTGGACACGGTGAGCACGGCCAAGGCTCCCCGCGTCATCAAGGCGCTCGAGCAGAGCCAGACCAGGCGCCTGCATGCCTTGAAACTCAACCTGCAGGAGGCGCAGGCTGTCACGGACTGTGATACGGCCAAGGCTGCCGCCGAACGCATCACGGCTCTGGGCGTCAAGCAGGTCTATATCACAATGGGCAGCGACGGCGTGTATTGCAGCGACGGCACCCGCCAGCAGCACTTCAAGGCTATCCCCACGCGTGTCATCAACACCACTGGCGCTGGCGACGCCTTCATTGCTGGCGTGGCCCACGCCCTGATACAGCAGATTCCGTTCCCCGACTGTGCCCTTCCAGGCATGAAAGCCGCCCATGCGACCTTGCTCTCGCTTCAGACCGTCAACCCCGACTTGAGCAACTATTGCCACTAAACAAATGAGGTGGCAAAGTTCATCCCTCTCCAATCCGTCCAGTAACGATAACATCAATAAAACAAGAAACAATGAATAACTACTTATCGATTTCACCCGAAGTGCAGCAGGCACTTGACGAGGGCCGCCCCGTGGTTGCCCTCGAGTCCACCATCATCTCCCACGGCATGCCTTATCCCCAAAATGTGGAAACGGCGCTCAAGGTCGAGCAGACCATCCGTGACAACGGTGCTGTTCCCGCCACCATCGCCATCATCGGCGGCAAACTCAAGGCTGGTTGCACCCCCGATGAGATTGAATACCTGGGCCGCAAAGGCCAGGCTGTGACCAAGGCGTCGCGCCGTGACCTGCCTGTGCTCATCGCACGTGGCGAGGACGGTGCCACCACCGTGACTACCACGATGATTATCGCTGCGATGGCCGGTATCCGCGTGTTTGCCACCGGCGGCATCGGTGGCGTGCATCGCGGTGCCGAAACCACGATGGACATCAGTGCCGACCTCGAGGAACTGGCCATGACACCCGTGATGGTCATCTGTGCCGGAGCCAAGTCGATTCTTGACCTGGGGCTCACGCTCGAATATCTTGAGACCAAGGGTGTGCCTGTCATCGGCTATGGCACCGAGGAACTCCCCGCCTTCTACACCCGTCACAGCGGTTTCAAGGTGGACTACCGTATCGACACCCCCGAGGACCTTGCAGCTGCCTTCCGCGCCAAACTCGACATGGGTCTGCAGGGCGGTATGCTCGTCACCAATCCCATTCCCGAGGAGTATTCCATGCCCACCGACGTCATCAACAAGGCCATTGACGAAGCCATTGCCGAGGCCAACCGCCAGGGCATCCGCGGCAAGGAAACCACCCCGTTCCTGTTGGCCAAGGTGAAGGACCTCACCGGCGGTGACAGCCTCGCCAGCAACATCCAGTTGGTACTCAACAACGCCCGTCTAGCAGCCCGCACCGCTGCCGCCCTCAACAAGATGTAGGACCCATTATTATTGGGGCTCTATTGCAATAGCCATTTCCAGGTGGGGATAATTTCTATCTTCATCCCTTCATAGTTGACGGTTTCTTCTTCATCGAGGGTTAGGACAATGCGCCTGCTGCATGAGAGCCGTTTGGGCAGTGATTTGAAAGCGGATAGTTCCCGTTGCCGAACGTTGTCGTCTGCTATGCTGTATGCTACTTGAATAGCAGTCTCTGCTTCGGGGACATAAAAATCTATTTCGTGATTTGGGGTGTTGCAAAAGTAGACTTCGTCTTCTCTTCCGTATTTCCTGATTAATGCAATGGCAACGAGGTTTTCGAGTAAAGCGGATTCCTGATTGATAAGGAATAAACTCATGAAGCCGTTGTCTGTAAAGTAATATTTGCGGTTGCCTTCTCTCTCGGCAGTCTTGGCAGTAATATTGCTGACAGGTGTGATCAGCCAAGCCTGTTCTGCGCAATCCACATATTTGGCTGCCGAGTTGGTGCTCAGTTTTCTTCCTGTTGATGAAACTACAGCGGCAATGCGGTTGAACGATAACGGATGTTTGACACCCTCGGCCATTTTTTTGAGCATCACCCTGAGGCCAGCAATGTTGGTGATGTCGTTGCGGCGTGCGATATCGTTTAGATAGATTTTCTGATATACACTATTGATGTAATCACGTTTGGTCTGCATCAAGGCGCTCTCAGGGAATCCGCCAAAAAGCAGGTAATCATTGAAACGGTTCTTGATGAGTGCACGGGCAGGAGTGGCCAACATGTCATTTTCACTGTGGGGTACATTGTTGACATCCAGAAACTCGACAAAACTATAGGGATAGATGTTCACGGGAATGTATCGGCCACCAAGAGTGGTCATGAATTCCGCACTCAGCATGTGGGCATTGCTGCCAGTGATATAAACGCGGTACTTCTGGTCGGCAAGGCGCCGTGCAAATTTTTCCCAACCAGGTACTATTTGTATCTCATCAAGGAACAGGGTGGGACGTTTCCCGAATTCTTCAAAATGGCATTCCAAAATGGAGTTCAAGTCTTCGGTCTGCATTCCGTCCAGGCGCTCATCTTCAAAATTCACATACAGCATTTCGCTCCAATCAACACCTTGCGATAATAACTGCTGCATTCGTTGGTACATCAAGAAGGACTTGCCCGCACGACGTATGCCCACAAACACATAGTTGCCGAATTCCTCAAAAACAAAGTTGCGAGGAATAACAACCTGTTTCTCAACTTCATGGCGATTCTCAACCATGACTGATTTTAATACATTCTTGTCCATATCGTTCAATTGATTGCACAAAATTAAGTATTTTTGTTCAACCGATTGCACAAAATTAGAATTTTTTGTTCAATTGATTGCACAAAATCAAGAAATGGACTGTATTCTTGCCTCATTTTGTTGAATGTGGTGTCCATTCAGTGGATTTTGTGTACCTTTGCAGGCTAAAAAGTTAGAGAATAGGATATGGCAATGAATTTGATATATGATGGGCAGGGTGACGCTGCCAAGCGGCTGCTGCTGGAGACCTACGGCTGCCAGATGAATGTGGCCGACAGTGAGGTAGTGGCAACCGTGATGAAGATGGCGGGCTATGAGACCTGTGAAGAGATTGACGAGGCCGACGCGATATTTATCAATACCTGTTCGGTGCGCGACAATGCCGAGCAGAAGATTTTTTCGCGCCTGAACCAGTTGAACGCCTATCGCCACAAGCGCCAGCGCCGTCTCATCATCGGCATCATCGGCTGCATGGCCGAGCGCATGAAGGAAGTGCTCATCAACGAGCACGGCGTGGACCTGGTGGCAGGCCCTGACGCTTATCTGGAACTGCCCTCGCTCATCGGCTTGGCCGAACGCGGCGAGAAAGCCATCAATACTGCCTTGTCCACCACCGAGACCTATCGCGACATCATCCCGTCGCGCGTGGCCGGTAGCAAGGTGAGCGGTTTCATCAGCATTATGAGGGGCTGCAACAACTTCTGCACCTATTGCATCGTGCCTTACACCCGTGGGCGCGAGCGCAGCCGAGAGCCACAGAGCATCCTCAACGAGTTGGCCGACCTGCGCCAACGCGGTTTCAAGGAGGTGACTTTGTTAGGCCAGAATGTCAATTCCTACCTCTACAAACCCGAGGACGGCAGTGACCCCGTTGACCTGGCCCGTCTGCTGGCGATGGTCGCCGAGGCCGCTCCCGACATGCGCGTGCGTTTCACCACGAGCAACCCCGAGGACTTGAGCGACGCCATCATCGACACGATGGCCAGCCACGACAACATCTGCAATCACATCCACCTGCCCGTGCAGAGCGGCAGCAACAAGGTGTTGAAACTGATGAACCGCAAGTACACCCGCGAGTGGTATCTCGACCGCATTGCCCGCATCCGTGCTGCCATGCCCGATTGCGGCATCTCGACCGATATGTTCACCGGTTTCCATGACGAGACCGAGGAGGATTTCCAGGAAACGCTCTCGCTGATGCGCGAGGTAGGCTTTGACTCGGCCTTCATGTTCAAGTACAGCGAGCGTCCCGGCACCTTTGCGGCCAAGAACCTGCCTGACAATGTCCCTGAGGACGTGAAGATTGACCGCCTCAACCGCATGATCGCCTTGCAGAACGAACTGTCGCTGTGCAGCAACCGCGCTGACGTGGGCAAGACGTTTGAGGTGCTGGTCGAGGGTTACAGCAAGCGCAGCCGCGATGACATGTTCGGCCGCACCCAGCAGAACAAGGTCATTGTCTTTCCCGCTCATGGCGAACAGCCCGGTGACAAGGTGATGTGCCGTGTGATAAGCGCTTCGAGTGCGACACTCAAGGGCGAGCGCGTGGCTGAGTAGCCGCTCTTTCTCCCCGACGAGGGCCGGAACATTAATAAAATCAACCAATTGTTGCATATTTCGCTGATTTGTTTTAATTTTGCCATGTGAATGCAACCAGATTTCGGCGTTGCAAACTAATCCTGTGCGATATGGCAGACAATAACAAACAATTCCGCAACGTGCTCGTCATCCGACTGTCGGTGCTGGGCAATGTGGCGATGACTATCCCTGTACTCTATCCCGTGTGCAAGGCCAATCCCGACACGCGATTTATCATGCTGACCAAGAAGTGGCCCGCATCGATGTTCCATGACCGCCCCGCCAATCTCAAGGTGGTGGACTTTGACATCAACGAGAACCACAAGGGCTTTTTCGGGCTGTTGAAACTGGCGGCGCAGTTGCACAAACTCTATGATATCGATGCAGTGGCCGACTTGCACAACGTGACCGGTACCAAGATTATGGATGCTTACCTGTGGCTGCGTGGCGCAAAGATTGCCGGCATGGACAGGGAAAAAGCCAAGCGCAAGGCTCTGGTAACGCACAGAACGCACGAACCCGTGACGCCCATTCACGACCGCTACCGCAATGTGTTCAAGGAGTTGGGATTTGAGACGCCCGATAACTTCACGCGCCTCTATGAGGGACGTGAGTGGCCCGTGAGCCCCATTGTGCTCGAGAAAGAGCCGGGGCAGCGCTGGATTGCCATCTCGCCGTTCTCGTCCCATCGACAGAAGGCCTATCCCTTGGAACTGATGGAAAAGGTCATCGCCGAACTGTGTAAGCGTGAGAACTACTGGATATTCCTCATGGGCGGCGGCAAGACCGAGAAAATCGCCCTGCGCGGTATCGCCCGCAAGTACAAGAACGTCATCTCGATGGCCGAGGTCAAGCACAGGTTCCTCGACGAGTATGCGTTGTTGGGCAAGTGTGACCTGATGCTCACGATGGAGTCGGCCAACATGCACCTGGCTTCGCTGGTCGACCTGCAGGCCATGACCATCTGGGGCCCGACGTCGCCGGCATGCGGCTACCTGGGATACAACCAGGTTGTGGAGGATGACATCCAGCTCGACATGGATTGCCGGCCCTGTTCCATCACGGGTGACAAACCCTGCAAGTACGGCGACTTCCGCTGCCTGAAGAACATCCCGCCCGAGTATATTGCCCAGCACGTCATCGAGGCGGTAGAATACAATGCTGAGCACCAGACCAAGTCGACCAAGTTGGCTATGGCGCATGAGAGACACAAGGAATCAGAGCAGAACAAACAATGAGCAAAAGCATACTCATCACCGGTGCAGGCGGTTTCATCGGCGGTTTTCTCGTGGAGGAAGCCCTCAAGCGCGGTTATGACACGTGGGCGGCAGTGCGCTCGACCACTAACCGTGAGTTCCTGCAGGACAAGCGCATTCATTTCATTGAGTTGGACTATGACGACCAGGATCGCCTGGAGGAAACCCTGCGCGACCACATGGGCGAGTGGGGCAGGTGGGACTATATCGTCCACAACCTGGGTGTGACCAAGAGCACCAATTACCTCGACTTTGAGCGCGTCAACTACGGCTACCTGCGTGCCCTGGTCGATGCGTTGCAGACTACCGCAATGACGCCCGACGTCTTCCTGTTGATGAGCAGCCTCAGCGTCATGGGCCCTGGCGACGAGGAGAGTTACAAACCCATCATGCCCACCGACATCCCGATGCCTAACACTTTCTACGGCGTGTCCAAACTCAAGGCAGAGTCCTACCTGAAGAGTGTTGAGGGTTTCCCGTATACCATCTTCCGCTGCACGGGTGTCTATGGACCTCACGAGCGCGACTATTACTTGATGATCAAGAGCATCAAGCGCGGCTTTGACTTCAGTGTGGGCTATCGCAAGCAGATGCTCACCTTCATCTATGTCAAGGACTTGGTGGTCGGCGTGATGGATGCGCTGGAGCGCGGGCCGTTGTACAAGGCTTACTTCATCAGTGAGGACAGAGCCTATACCCAGCAGGAATTCCGACAGATCGTCTGCGAGGAATTGGGCAAGAAGCACGTCCTTCCCGTCACCTGTCCGTTGTGGGTGGTCAAGCGCGTGTGCAGTGTGGCCGAATGGATTGGAAAGGTGACGCTCAAGGCCAGCACCCTCAACCGTGACAAGTTCAAGATATTGAAGCAGCGCAACTGGCAGTGCGACACCAGCGAGGCGCGCCGTGACTTTGATTTCAATCCGCGGTACTCGCTCCGTGAGGGCATCCGCGAGGCCATCGCTTGGTACCGCGAGGCAGGATGGCTGTAATGAAACCGGTTTTTCTTATCGGCTATATGGGCTGTGGCAAGACCACGCTGGGCGTGGTGCTCGCCAGGCAGATGGGCTTGCGCTTCATCGACCTGGATGACTATATCGAGCAGCGCCAGGGTGCGACCATCAACGAGATTTTCGCTACATCAGGTGAGGCTCGTTTCCGCGAGTTGGAAACTGAAGCCTTGAATGACATCGCTGACATGGCTGATGTCATCATTGCTTGTGGTGGAGGCACACCCTGTCATGGTGACAACATGGCATTGATGAATAGGGTGGGCACAACCGTCTGGCTCACAACTTCGCCCGAACGCATTACTGCCCGCCTGCTCTTGCCCGAGCAAAAGTCTAAGCGTCCCAAGGTGGCCTATCTCCCTGATAGTGAGGTGCTGCCCATCGTGGAGCGCGAGCTCCTGGCCCGCGCGCCGCATTATCGTGCCGCCCAGTTGCAGTTCGACTCCACCGATATCGAGACTGGTCCAGCCACCGAGCGAACAGCTCGCCGTTTGGCAGCACTGCTCGATGCCATTCAGTCAGCATAGGCCTTCATCCCCTGATTTGGCCCACTATTTGCCATTTTCAGAAAAATAATGTAATTTTGTCGTTTTAACTGACTAAGAGCAATGTCAAACGATAGGCGCAAGTGGTATGTCGTGTGGCGGGGGACCGAACCCGGCATCTGTGACTCCTGGGCTGAATGTGAGTCGCGCGTCAAGGGGTATCCCGGAGCGCGATACAAGGCATTCAATACTCAGGAGGAGGCAGTCGAGGCCTTCCGCAACGATCCCGGGGAGATGGACATCCTCCGGGCCATAGCACGTGCACCGCGGGAGTATGTCAACTATGAGGCTATCCCCGAGATTGTGTGGGACAGCATTGCCGTTGACGGTGCGTGCTCGGGCAACCCCGGCATCATGGAGTACCGTGGTGTGGATGTGCAGACGGGGGCCGAACTGTTCCACCAGGGCCCGTTCCCCGATGCGACCAACAACATCGGCGAGTTCCTGGCCATCGTGCATGCCTTGGCCTTGTTCCACAATCAGGACAACGACCATACGGCCATCTACAGCGACAGCAAAACAGCGCTGGCGTGGATCAGGGCTAAACGCTGCCGCACCAGGTTGGCCCGCACCGATGCCAATGTCCGTCTGTTTGGGATAATCGCCCGTGCCGAGCAATGGCTGGCGACGCACACGTGGACCAATGCGTTGCTCAAGTGGAATACTGAACAATGGGGTGAGATCCCTGCCGACTTTGGCCGCAAATAATAAGGTATTATGGCTGAGAAACGAATAATGAAATATCGTGATGAACTCGACAAGAGTTATGGCGTGGCGGGTATGGCGCTGGGCCTGTCGGTGTTTGAAGCCGACGACCTGTTCACGTCGGTCACCCTCGACGCCGTTGGGCCTGGATGCATCCAGTTCACGCCGGAGTTCTTCTTTGCTGGCAACCCCCGGCTGTCGGCGCGCGGTTCCTGGAAATATATCCTGGGCCACTACCGCATCACTGTAGGCCTGGCTGTGGCCAATGCCCTCTGCCGCCGCATGGTGCTGGACAATGAGCCGGTTGACTCCAAACTGCGTGATGACTTGTTCAATGCGGCCTATGAGGACGGTCGTGAGTATTGCCAACTGGAGCGGGACGAGGTGGAGCCCATTTTTGACGAGGCGTTTGACAACCTGTCGCGCCTGTTCTCCGACTCCAGGGTGCGCAAGGCGATGGACTCGTTTGCCGACGCGTTACAGCAGCGGCGCACGTTGTCCCACATCGATGTCAATGACATCCTGCAGCAACTCAACCTCATCTGATATATTAATAATGTATAAAACCCACAACCTGAAAACCAAAAACTGAACGATATGCAAACTGTTATCTTCCATTCGACCATTTACGGACCCATCCGCAGCCGCCGCCTGGGAATGTCCCTCGGCATCAACCTCATGCCCAACGACGGCAAGCTTTGTTCATTTGACTGCCTCTATTGCGAGGCTGGATTCAATGCCCAGGGCCCTGGTAAGGACGGTGTGCCCTCGCGCGACACGGTGAAAAGGCAACTGCGCCACAAACTCCAGCAGATGAAGGAGGAGGGCTTGACGCTCGACGTCATCACCTTCTCGGGCAACGGGGAACCCACGTTGCATCCCGAGTTCAAGAAGATAGTGGAGGACGTGATGCGCCTGCGCACCGAGTTCTTCCCTGATGCCAAGGTATCGGTGCTGAGCAATTCGACTATGGCTGGCAAGCCCGCCGTCGCCGAGGCGTTGCTCAAGGTGGATAACAATATTCTCAAGCTGGACAGTGCCATTCCCCGCACTTTTCTTGCCATCAACCGCCCCACGTCGCCCAACTGCATCCCCGAGGGTGTCATCGCCGACCTCAAGAAGTTCAAGGGCCAGTGTGTGGTACAGACCATCATGATCCGTGGCGAGTACGAGGGCAAGCACTTTGACAACACCACCGACGAGGAACTCGATGCCCTGTTGAGAGCCTATCTCGAGATCCAGCCCCGCGAGGTGATGCTCTATGCCATCGACCGCAAGACGCCTGCCGAGAATCTCGAGAAGGTTTCCAAGGAGGAACTGCAGCGCATCGCCGAGCGTTTCCGCGAGGCTGGCATCCAGGTCCAGGTGAACGCCTGACGGCAGTTTTTTTGCTGCAAAAGTTGTAAACAGTGGTGGTATGTTGCCTGCAAGTAGCGCAGCAACATGCCACCACTGTTTTGAACAGGACATCAAAAACATCATTTTTATTGTTTATCGATAAAAACACACCCAAGTTTAGTTAACGGTAGTTAAATAATGAATTTTCCGGTCGAAATATTTGGCCGGTATGCTCGGCGGCTGTAATTTTGCATCGCTTTTCGGCTCACGAGATGCGGCAATTGAGTGAGCGGTTTTTTTTGACGCCCTAACTGAAGGGCCGCGGGGCCGGGGAGCTTGAGTTCATTGAAATGTTTGCAATGAGGAAAATTGACAGTGCAGAGACAAGGAAGGGAACCTCCCGAGTCCACGTCAAGATTCCGACAGACAGGTAAGAATACGAGCACAGCACATCCAGGGAAACCGCCCCGTGGCGGCCGCAAGGCGCGTCCGGGGGAAGAGCGGGGCCGGGGCACAGACAGCACGCCGTTGCGTTTTCATTTATATTCTTGAAAAAGAACAAAACGATAATACAACAACGAAGAGTTTGATCCTGGCTCAGGATGAACGCTAGCGACAGGCTTAAC
>CADBBK010000026.1 GCA_902792895.1 uncultured Bacteroidales bacterium
GCGTGAGATATCCCATTCCTCGTCGTTTAATGATGCGGCCAGCACGTTGCGTGCAAAGCCTTCGCTAATGCTCTTGGCAATGTCCAGAGGCGTTACTCCGCTCTCGTATTGACGAACATTACCGTCAGGAAACTTGATGTTAATCATATTAAGATATTGATAATTAAACGTTTGCGTTGTGCAATACGACAGCACAACAATTTTAGCCTGCAAAGTTAGCACATCTTCCCCACCCCACAAAGGCTTTTGGCCAAAAGTTTCACATTCCCTACCTTAAATAGGCAAGGAGGCGGGAGAGAAGATGTGAAGTGATATAAATGACCTTAGAAACCCTTCCACGTCTGGAGCCAGAATTCATGGGCCATCTGCTGCCAGCGGTAAGCGGCGGCACCCAAGGCATCGGCGGTGTAGTCATTGAGCAATCGTGCCGCACGGTCCTTGTCGGTGGCGTTGAGTTCCTGCCAGGTGCGCTCAATCATCGGCAGCTCGCGCTGGCCCTTCTCGAGGAAGTGGTCACGGGCCGGTTCCAGGATTTTGCGGAAAGCACCCCACCGCAGCGATGCCAGGCGGTTAGCCTTGCGGAACTGCCACAGGGCGGTATTGTCATTCTCGCCGCCGTGGCCGCACTCCTTCAACGAGGCGGGCAAGTCGGTATTGCCGCAGAAGATGGGGAACCTGGGGCTCTCGCCGGGATTGTCCAGTGCCATCCATGCCACTCCGCCCACCTCATCGGGCAGCCACGAGCGCAGCTGGATGACAGTGCTGTAAGAGCACCAGGGGACACTCACGGTACGGGTCCACTTCATGGCCGAGTCGCCCATGGCATAGAACATCGCCAGCTGTTCGTTGGTAATCCAGGGATTGGCCACCGGCGAGACGATGCTGTCGGGCTCGTTCTCGACCAGGTTGCCCTGTTTGTCCTTGCGCTTGGGGTTGGGTATCTTGTGACGGGCGCTCAAGTCGAGCGATGTGCCCTCGTAGTAGCTGCCCAGCAGGCGCGACACGTCCTCGACGCTCACGCGCTTGTCGGGCTTAATGCTCAGGGGCAGGTTCTCGATGGTGTCGGTGAGGTTGAGCGACGGGGCAAGCTGCTGCATGATGTACAGCTCGCGGATGCTGTAGTTCTTGACCTCCTTGAGGTAGTTGGTGCCGCTATAGGCCTTCCAGAAGCAGAACGGCTCCTTGCCGTCCCACAGTTTAAGGCGCTTGGCGACCTCAAACACGTTGTCCGAGGCCATGTAGTGGTCAGGATCGCTCAGGTCCAGCGCACCGATGCGGGAGATGTTGGCCGACACAGTGATTTCGTCGTCGGGGATGCGCACGGCAGCCCACACGCCGCCCACCTTCTTGGGGCCCTCGCCGAAGACTTCAAATATCCACGCCTCCTGCTTGTCGGCAATGGTGAGGCATTCACCGCTGTCACCGTAGCCGTATTTCTTCACCAGCTCGCCCATCAGACGGATGGCCTCGCGGGCTGTCGTGCAGCGCTCCAGAGCGATGCGGGCCAGCTCCTCAATCATAAAGATGCCGGCCTTGTTCTGCAGCGTGTCGCGCCCCGAGATGGTCGTCTCGCCCATCGCCAGCTGCTTCTCGTTCAGGCAGGGATAGGCAGTGTCGAGGAAACGATAGGTGTGGCGCACCTGCGGTATGACACCCGTCTGCACCATGCCCGTCACGTCACTGGGAGAACCGGTGTGGAAACGGTCGCGATAGACCGCCGTGACCGTGTCGCGCTCATAGTCGCGGGCAGGAGTCATCGTCATCCATGTGCGGTAGCGGGCGTCACAGGTGTGTGATGTAATCACCGAGCCGTCGGTGCTGGCCAGACGACCCACCATGATGCTTGTGCAGGACTCCGTCATGCGGTCGAGGTCCTGGGCCTGAGTATTCACAGTAAATGCCATCATCAGGATGGCAATAGCGATGAAAGTTTTTCTCATGATTGTCAATTATATGTATATGGCCCCGTCTCGACGAGGCCGTTGTGTCACTCTTTAGAGCTATTTTTATCTAATTTCAGAAGCCGAGGAATTCAGGCGTCATATCGTCAAGCGAGAGGCCCTTGAGGTCCTTCTCGCTCAGCAGCATGTTGGCGGGATTGATGCGCCAGTCGATAGCCAGAGCAGGATCATTGAAACTCAGCGTAGCTTCGGCCTGCGGGGCATAGATGTTGTCCACCTTGTACTGGAACTGGGCCACATCGGTCAGCACGGCAAACCCGTGGGCAAAGCCGCGGGGAATAAACAGCTGGCGGCCGGTGTCACCACTCAGTTCCACCGCGATGTGCTTGCCCCATGTGGGGCTGCCCTGCCGCAGGTCGACAGCGACGTCCAGCACCGCGCCCTGGGAAACGCGCACCAGCTTGGCCTGGCTCCACTCACCACGCTGGAAATGCAGGCCACGCACCACGCCACGGCTCGAGAACGACTCATTGTCCTGAATGAAGTCCACATGGCCCACATGGGCATCAAAGTCTGCTTGCTTGAACACTTCACTGAAGTAACCCCGGCTGTCACCGAAGCGCTTGGGCTCAATCACCCAAACTCCCTTGATATCCTGTTCGATAAAATTCATTTTCCTGTTCGTTGTGGTTAATCAGTCTGCAAAATTAGCCATTTTTAGCCATGGATGCAACATAATTCGGGAAAAACGAGTACTTTTGCCCCCGATTTTTATTGACAATTCCAGATGAAGAAAACAGCACGCAACGTCATCCTGTTTGACGACAACGAGGTGCGCAAGCACCTGATGCCATTCACCTATACACGTCCCACCGCCATGCTGCGCGTGGGCATCACCACCATCGGCGAGAAGTGGCAGGCCCTGCTCGGCGAGGCCACCTACAGCTACCTCACCGTGCGTTACCTGAAGAAGAAATTCCCGCTGCACGCACGCCGCACCGCCAACCTCATGGTGGCAGGGCACGTCATCCCCACCCCCGAGCTGGCAGAGCAGGTACTTGCCCTGCAACCCGGCGAGGCCCTGATGGTGGGCGAGGAACTCATCGCCTTCAACGGCAGTGCCCATGACTATGACACCCGCCACTACACCCGCGTGCTTTATCCCAAGACGCTGCCCCTCATCGTCAAGCACCTGTACGACATCTTTGAGTTCAACGGATTGGTGCTGGGACAGGATTTTGAGCGCATCACCGCCGGACGGGAGTCCCAACCGCTGTCGGCGACCAACACCATCATCGGCGACCCCGCCCGCATCTTCATCGAGCCGGGAGCCTATGTCGAGGGCGCCATGCTCAACACCAACGAGGGTCCCATCTACATCGGCCCCAACGTCGAGGTGATGGAGGGTGCCTGCATCCGTGGTGGCTTTGCCGCTTGCCATGACGCCAAGGTGCGCATCGGCGCCAAGGTCTACGGTGCAACCACGCTCGGGCCGCATTGCAAAATCGGCGGCGAGGTCGAGAACACCGTCTTCATCGGGTACAGCAACAAGGCCCACGAGGGATTCCTGGGCGACGCCGTCATCGGCGAGTGGTGCAACATCGGCGGCGGCACCACGGCCAGCAACCTCAAGAACGACTACAGCGAAATCAAACTCTGGAACTACGCCAGCAAGCGCTTTGAGCGCACGGGACTCCAGTTCTGCGGCTTGTTCATGGGCGACCACAGCAAGATTGGCGTCAACGGCATGATCAACACCGCCACCGTGTTGGGCGTCGGCGTCAACATCCACGGAGCCGGCTTCCCCCGCAACTTCGTCGCCTCGTTCCAGGAGGGCAGCGCAGCAGCAGGTTTCAAGGACGTTCCCCTCGAGACCTTCTACACCATCGCCGAGCGCGTCATGGCGCGTCGCAGCATCGCCCTCACCGAGGTCGACCGCGACATCTACAAAGCCATCTACAACCTCCGCGACCGCTACAAATAATCCCAATACCGCCACAACAAGCCTCAAGAACCAATCAGACCAATTGGCCCCTACCGACCAATTGGTCTGATTTTGTCTGGCAATAAATGTGTCGAGAGGTGCGGCTGCGACTGAGAGTGATATTTTTGAAAGCAATTCACAAAGAATCTTCAAACTAACTTACAATTAGCAATTCTTGTTATTATTCGTTTTTCTTTGTGCGTGCATGGTAGCTCGGTCACTTTCGCTCAGTTGACAAAACGCATAATGGGCGGGGTACTAACTTTGCAGCGGGAATTGACGGGAGATGCTGTCGGCGGGTTTTGGGGATGATTAGGATTGCTGGCGGGAAGACGTGCGCACATGGATGCTAAATCTTTAAAATCCGCATAATCAGCCGACAAAATTTAGCCTTGCTGGGGTTAGGGCCAACTACGGTATCACTCCCATTTTATGGGAATTTTCCGTATCTCATGCGCTTTTTAGATTGCGCAAAGGTACGGGTTCGCGCTCTAATTATAGTTCCGAACATTAATTTCACAGATAATTATTGCAAATGTCCCCCAAAAACATTTAATTTGCAACATGAATTTTCTTCAACAATAGAATTTGAATTTTTCTAAAATCTTTACATTATGCGAACATCACAATTTCTCAAAATCGGACTTTTAGTTATCGGACTGGCATTCACATCCCAGCCAGCCGAAGCGCAACTTGGCAAACTAGTGAAAAAAGCTAAAGAAAAAGTAAGTAATACGGTTAAAAAAGGAAAGGAGGCTATCAACGATGCCGTGACGCCATTGCCCAAAGAGGTGGAGTGTGTCTTTTCAAATGTCAAAGGCATTTTCTCGATTAAGACTAATTCGATCACTTTTTTCAGTGAAGGAAGAAGAGGAGGAACGACGATTACACTGAACAATGACGGTTCCATCACCGACAACAACGGAAACGCACTCGGTAAGATTGGCGATGACGGCTTTATGATAGAATATGAGACCAACCATAAAGCAAAAATCGACCCAAAAACCCATTTCGTCTATAACGACAAGGGGGTGATAGGGACCCTGGAAAAACGCAAAGTCAACGATAAAGAGATGCTCTCCTTCGTCATTTATAATGTTTATTATGGTGACGGCCTCTATGGAGATGCCCAACAACTCAAGAGAATCGACCTGCGCCTCCCTGTATGGACAGCCTACTGCTACCTGCTCGATAGTAACGTTAAAGATGACCAAGTGGATCAAAAAATACAAGAGGCAATAGAAAAACAAAAAGTTTGGGATAGCGGCAGCCAGAGTGATGTCAGCCGCGACATGATAGATCAGATTGAATACGCACTTCAACGGCAAGGCGATCTCACCATCAATGGAGAGACCGGTAAAGTTGTGCAGGTGAATACTGCCGAGAAGACATGGAACTACCTTCGTAAGGAAACGCCGCCCTACCGTCCTAACTCCAGATACATGAACATGTGGGTATTAATAAAGTTCGATTCTTACTATCTGTACCGCAAATATCTTATCGAACAAGTTTATAAGGGTGGAAACGAGACCAGCGACGCATCTTATGCAGCAGTAACACGTCCACGGCCATGCACCTGGGAAGGAGTAGTTATCGAAAACCTCTATCCTGTATATAAATAATGAATCGTCCTCCTCGCCGCGGTGAAGCTGCAGCGAGGAGGCATTACATTTCGCTAACGCAACATATTCCCCAGTTGCCACTCTCTGGCCGTGCTCCGCGACCGGTACAAGTAAACTTTTAGTTTTTTACCTTCTTCTCAGTGTCTCGACAATGCGCGCCATCTGATTGGGGATGCGTATTTGCTGGGGACACTTTTTCAGGCACGTCTCGCAGTCAACACATTGCGTTGCCCATGTCGATGCATCGGGCAGGGCCTTGCGCAGGCCTTCGGTAAACTGCTCTTTGCGAGCCATGTAGTCGGTAGCCTGCTTATCAGGCAATGGCAGTATCTGCTGATTGACCGCCGCGTTGTAATAGGCGAAGTTACCGGGGATGTCAACGCCATACGGGCAAGGCATGCAGTAGCCGCAGGTGGTGCAAGGAATAACTGGTAAACCCGACATCACGTCGGCAATCTCTTCCAGGACTCTGTTCTCGGCTTCGCTGGTCAGTTCCAGGGGCGAGAAGGTGCGGATGTTTTCCTCCACATGGCCCATCTGGTTCATGCCGCTCAGCGTCGTGAGGATATTGGGATGAGAACCCACCCACCTGAAGGCCCACTTGGCAGGCGAGTCGTCGGGGCGCATGGCCGTAAGGCGCTGTGCGAGGTCATCGTTGATGCCGGCCAGTGCACCGCCCCGCAGGGGCTCCATCACCACCGTCTGCACGCCTGTTTTCTGCAGTTTGTCATAGAGGTATTCGGCATCGGCATCCTTTTTCCAGCCCGACTTGTTGAGCGAGGCATGACGCCAATCGAGATAGTTCATCTGTATCTGGACGAAGTCCCAGTGATACTCATCCTGGTGGTCGAGCAAGAAATCAAACACGCTGACGTCGCCGTGGTAGGAGAAGCCCAAGTGCCTGATGCGACCGGCCTCGCGCTCCTTGAGCAGGAATTCCAGCATGCCATTATCGAGGAAGCGCCCTTTGAGGGTGTCCATGCCACCGTTGCCCACGCTGTGAAGCAGGTAGTAATCGATGTAATCCACCCGCAGCCGCTGGAATGACTGGTCATACATCTTGCGGCCTTCATCAAATGGCCACAGATTCTCTCTCTGGTTTGACATCTTGGTGGCCACGAAATACTTCTCGCGCGGATGCCGGCTCAGGGCAATGCCCGTCATGGGCTCGCTGTTTCCGTTCTTGTACATGGGGGCGGTGTCAAAGTAATTCACCCCGTGCTCGATGGCGTAGTCAACCAGTCGGTTCACGTCATCCTGATTGTCGGGCAAGCGCATCATGCCGAAGCCCAGCAGCGAGACTTTATCTCCCGAGCGGCGTTGCACGCGATAGGTCATCTGGTTCTGCCCATTGGCCTCATTGGCTTGTGGCCTGCTTGTCTCTCCCGCAAGAACGCTCAGCGGATTTACCGCCATCACTGCGGCGCCCAGTCCCAGTTTGTGCAGGAACTGCCGGCGATTCATGTCTGATTTCTTGTTGCCCATAATTGTCGTGTCTATGTGAATAATACGGCCGTCATGAACTCTGGTTTACCACGCATTGTAATCCAGCATGCAAATATACTGATAATTCTCTAAAGCCCCACATTTCAGCCACTTTAATTTATCGATGAAACCAGCATCATGTCATGGGGAGATGGTCAGTGATTGCAAAAAAACGATTAACTATTCACTGCCTATGCTGAAAAAGCACTATCTTTGCACCATGATTCAATGAGTTTGGGGTGCCCTGAGGGGCTGAGAACATACCCATCGGATCTGATCCGGACAATACCGGCGTAGAGAACAACTTATTAATTAAAAAACCAATGAAGAAGACCTTATTGACGGTTGCCACGATGCTGGCAACCCTCGTTGCGGCGGCACAGCCCGCTGCAACCGACACGGTGCCGACGGTCGCCCTGAGCGAACTGGAGGTGCTGGGTACACGTGCTAGCGCGAGCACTCCTGTAGCGTTTACTAACATCACTGGCAAGCAGTTGGCTGCCGAGAACCATGGCCTGGACATCCCGTTCCTGCTGACGATGACACCGAGCGTGATTACCACGAGCGATGCGGGTGCCGGTGTGGGCTACACATCGATGCGCGTGCGTGGCACCGATGCCACCCGCATCAACATCACGGTGAACGACATCCCGTTGAACGACTCGGAGAGCCATAGCGTTTTCTGGGTGAACACGCCGGACTTTGCCTCGTCGGTGCGTGACATTCAGGTTCAGCGCGGTGTGGGCACCTCTACCAATGGCTCGGGCGCGTTTGGCGCGAGTGTCAATATGCGCACTCAAGGCTTTTCCCGCGATGCTTTTGCCGAAGTGTCGGGCAGTTACGGCTCGTTCAACACCAACAAGGAGACGCTGCGTGTGGGCAGTGGCCTATTGGGGGACCACTGGTCGATTGAGGCGCGCCTGTCGCACATCGGCAGCGACGGCTACCGCGACCGCGCCACCAGCGCACTGGTGAGCTACTTTGGCCAGGTGGGTTATTTCAACGACAAGACGTCGCTCAGGTTCATCACCTTTGGCGGCAAGGAAGACACATACCATGCCTGGGACGGCATCAGCCGCGACGACCTGAAAGAGAACCGCACCTACAACCCCAACGGTGAGATCAAGCACGACGGCAAGGTGACGGGCTTCTACAAGGACCAGAAGGACATCTACCGCCAGACACACTACCAGTTGATCTGGAACCAGACCTTCACACCCCAGTGGAAACTCAACGTGGCCCTGCATTACACCGACGGCTACGGCTACTATCAGGAATACAAGAACGCGCGCACGCTCAAGGAGTATGGCCTAGAGCCCGTGGTGACGCCTGAGGGCACAAGCAAGAAGGCGAGCCTGGTGCGCAAGAAATGCCTGGACAGCAATTTTGGCGGCGGGGTTTTCTCGTTGCAGTACAGCGGCGAGCGCCTGGCAGCGACGCTGGGTGGTGGCATCAACCGTTACACTAACGACCACTACGGCCAAGTTATCTGGGTCGAGAACTACACCAGCCCGTTGGCACCCGACCACGAGTATTACCGCAACTATGCCCGCAAGAACGACTTCAACATCTACATCAAGGGCAACTACGTGATCACGGGCGGCTTGAGCGCCTATGCCGACCTGCAATACCGCCACATCGGCTATCGCATGAAAGGCGATAACGACAAGTGGGACTGGACCGCCAGTCCCGAGCGCCTGCAGATACTGGACGTCGACGAGCCGTTCAACTTCTTCAATCCCAAGGCTGGCTTCAACTGGCAGATTAACCTCAAGAACCGCGTGTATGCCTCGTTTGCCGTCGCCCAGAAGGAACCCACCCGCAACAACTATAACGACGGCCCCCTGGTGAAGCATCCCACGAGCGAGAAACTCTATGACTGGGAGGTGGGCTACGAACTGCGCAGCGGCCGTTTCGTCGCCGGGGTCAACTGCTACTACATGAAATACAAGGACCAGCTCGTGCTCAACGGCAAAATCAACGAAATCGGTGAACTGATGGCCGAGAACGTCCCCGACAGCTACCGCATGGGTGTCGAACTCACAGCGGGCTACCGCTTCACCGAATGGCTGCGCTGGGACGTGAATGCCACACTGAGCCGCAACCGCATCAAGGACTATGTGGGCTATGTGAGCGACTACGATGCCGACACCTGGGACGACATGTGGACCCAGACCGAAATCCATGCCGGCGACAAGACCATCGCCTTCTCGCCCAGTGTGATTGTGGGCAGTTTGATTGCCTTCGACTACAAGGGCTTCGCTGCAAGTCTGCAATCCCAGTACGTGTCGCGCCAGTACCTCGACAACTTCGAGCGCAAGGAGGATTCACTCGATCCCTACTTCGTCAACAACCTGGATCTGGGCTATACCTTCAAGTTGCCGCACATCCGCAGCATCACGGTGGGCGCCACCATCTACAACCTGTTCAACGAGAAGTACGAGACCAACGGTTACTCACAGACCTGCGCCATGTATCCTGGCGGCAGCAAGGAGAACAAGTACAGCCTGTACAGCGATCCCCGCTTCTACCCCATGGCCGGCATCAACGCCCTGGGCCATGTCACCTTTAGGTTTTAGGCCTTAGATTTAGACTAGAATGGACGCAATTGCCCAATATTTCGCCGATTTCACCCTGGTCAAGGCCATCGACATGGCAGGCCTGGTGCTCGGACTCGTCTACCTGTGGCTGGAGTTCAAGGCGAGCATCTGGCTGTGGCTGGTGAGCATCATTATGCCCATTGTCCACGGCTACCTGTACTGGGAGCGCGGACTGTATGCCGACTTCGGCATGGAGGTCTATTATGTGCTTGCCGCCGTCTACGGCTACGCCATGTGGCGCTGGGTGCGTGGCAGCAGCAAAGGCTCCGGCGAGAAACCTGCCGAGCGCCCCATCACCCACTTCCCGTTGCGCCGCGCACTGCCCGTGACGCTTGTGGGCTTGGCATTGTGGGCGGGCATCTACTGGATTCTCATCACCTACACCGACAGCAGCGTGCCCCTGTGCGACAGTTTCACCACGGCCCTGAGCATGGTAGCCTTGTGGGCCCTGGCCCAGAAGTATGCCGAGCAGTGGCTGCTGTGGCTTGTCGTGGACATCGCCTGCACCATTCTCTATATCTATAAGCAGATACCGTTCACCGCTGCGCTCTACGGTTTCTACACCGTGATGGCCGTCTTCGGCTACCGCCAGTGGCTCAAAAAAATTCCCGCATCACATTAAGCGACACGGGTAACTCTATAAAACTAGCGAGGGCAACGGTATTGACAACGTTGTCCTCGTTTTTCATTCGGGCTACCGTTGCGGTTTCACCGATTGGATGTAGTCATACAGCCGCTTGTAGAAGGGGTGCCGCGTCATCGTGGGCGCATCACCCAGGATAAAGAGTTTCATGCGGGCACGCGTTATGGCGACGTTCATGCGCCGCAGGTCGCGCAGGAAACCGATTTGCCCCGCATCGTTGGCACGCACCAGCGAGATAAGGATGACGTCGCGTTCCTGCCCCTGGAAGCCATCGACAGTGTTGACCGAAATCAGGTGGCGATAGGGCTTGAAGAAGGAGCGCTTCTTAAGCAGGCGCTTCAGGTACTGGACCTGTGCGCGATAGGGCGAGATGATGCCCACGTCGATGCGGTCATCGAGGATGCGCTGCTTGCCGATGCGCTGGAAGTATATCTGCAGCAGACTGATGGTCAAGTTGGCCTCGCCCTTGTTGACGCGCCCGAACGACTCCCCGATGAACTGCTCCCTGAAGTCGTTGCGCTCGTCCTCGCCCAGGTTGATGGACGAGGTGTCAAACCACAGGATGGGCATGTCGCCCTCATGGATGAGGCGATGGGCGACCTCGGGGGCCGACTTCATCTGGCCGTGGTAGAAGTAGTCCGAACTGAACTGCATGATTTCATCATTCATGCGGTACTGCACCTGCAGCAGCGAGACGCACTCGGGCTTGTTCTTCACGATGCGCTCCATGAGCGTCGTGCCCAGCCCGCCCTTGAGGGCCTCGAGGCTCTTGACAGTGGGCGGGAGCTGGCAGTGGTCGCCGGCAAAAATCACGCGGTTGGCACGGCGGATGGGTATCCAGCAGGCGGCCTCGAGCGCCTGGGCGGCCTCGTCGATGAACACGGTGCTGAACTTGTGCCCGTCGAGCAGTTTGTTGCCCGCCCCCACCAGCGTGGAGGCGATGACACGCACCTGCCCGAAGATGTCTGCATTGATGCGCACCTCTAACTCAACAGCCACCTCCTTGAGGCGGTCCAGCCGCTGGTGGAAACGCTCTCCCGACTCGCGGCGCTTGCGGCGCAGCTCACGGATGTTGCGACGCACTTGCCACAACTTGGGGTAGTCGGGGTGGTCGGCAAATCGGTGTTCATAGGTGAAACTCAACATCTTGTCGTTGACGCGCGTGGGGTTACCGATGCGCAGCACCGGCACGCCGCAGTCCACCAGTTTCTCGCTGATCCAGTCCACAGCGGTATTGCTCTGGGCGCATACCAGCACCTGCGTCTCACGCATGAGCGTCTCGTTGATGGCCTCGACCAGGGTGGTCGTCTTGCCCGTGCCTGGAGGACCGTGCAGCACGCGCACGTCCTTGGCGCGCAACACATCGTTCACGGCACGCTCCTGGCTCGTGTTCAGCCACGGGAAGCGCATCGAGTCAAAACCGAAGGTCTCGGCGGGCTGGTGGGAATAGAACAAGTCACGCAGGTAGGCCAGACGCGTCCCCTTGGCATGCGTCACACGCTCCAGGGCGTCAAACATCATGCGGAAACTCGTCTCGTCAAAGAACAACTGCACGCCCACGGGAGTCTGGGCATTCTGCAACTCCAGCGCACGTCCCTCAGGGATGGCCACGACCATACGGTTACCGTCAACATACGAGATATTGCCTGTGAAACCGTAGTAGTGGATTCTGGTGGCCTGCTTCAGGTCACCCGCAGACGTCTCGGCGCCGAAAAACACGACCGGCTTGCCGTACTCAAAGTTGTGGTCAATCTCCTCGTCGCCCTGGCGCGTCACCTCGATGCAATACTGGTTCAGCGAGTTATAGTACGCCCGCCCCACCTGCAGCGGGAACCACGCGTCGCCACGCGTAACCTTACGCGCCAGCCCGATGCTCTCGGTCAGCTGGCGGTAGGCCTCCTTCTCCTCCTGGTACTCCAGTTGGAGCAGATGCCGCTGCTGTTGCAACAATGCTATGGCCGACGTATGACTCATTATTATAATCTCGTAATCTTATCTCAAACAATCATCGGGAAGCCTCTCCCAACGCCCCCACAAAGGTACTGCTTTTTTCCACACCACTACCCCCGCCCCACTCCCATTCCCCAAAATAGTTCTCAATCTTGCCCAACAGCCTTCTCTCCGTTATCACATTTGTCAATGTATCGCACCCCTTTGCCAAGTAAAAGTTAGCCCATCCGCCAGGCGTTCCCCATCCGTCGGTGTATTGCACGGCTCTGCCGTGCACCCTGTCATTTCTTTGCAATGAAGATGGGAACTACATGGTACTTCCACAATAAAAAACACCTCATCCCTCTTGACAACACTTTCTGATTTCACTACCTTTGCAGTGTTATTTTATACCAAGAAAAACACCATGGAAATCAACTATTATCGTAAGACCAACTCCCAAGGCCTGGCTGAGGCCTGGGCATCTTGTCAGTTCACTAGTGAAACTGACCTCAGTTCGCTCACCATCGAGCCGCTTGCCACCATCAATGGCCAACCCTTCCTGCGACAGCATCACGTCACCTTCCTCACAGGCAAGGAGACCTGCCGAGCACACCATTTTGCAAAGCATCTCGCTATCCAAGTCCTGTCGCAAGACTCCTGCCAGACCAGGCCCTCGCGCTGTAAAGTCCTCTGGATTGACACCACCAACGGCCCGCACGTCAGCGCTGCCATCTACCGCGAGCTCGCAACCCATGCCCGGGACAATCAAGATTTATACTTCGTATGCCTCGACGTCCTTGGCGGCCAACGCGAGGACTTCTGGTTCATCAACCGAGCCATCGAAGACCTCATCAATGAGCATCGGCCTGACCTCGTCGTCATCGATGACATCGACCATTTCATGCCCTACTGTGGCATCAACATTGCCACCGAGTTTTCCCGCACCGTCCGCGATGCCGTCAACCACACCGACACTGCATTTCTTTTCATCGGCTACAACCACATTGGCAAGAAAGCATGCAGCACAGGCAACCTTGGCAAGCAACTCTTCACCAGTGCCAACGACATCTTCACGCTCTCCACACAGCGCGACGTTACCACGGTGCGTCACATTTGCGGCTACGACCTGCGCTATGACCCTGACGAGTGTGAGTTCCAATTCACCATCGGCCCCGACAACATCCCGCATGAGGCACCTCGCGACCACAAGGATGGCTCCACCTCTATGATCGACGATGACACCCTCCGCGAAATCGCCACCGACATCATCCAGCCTGGCCAGACCATCACCCCTGTTGAATTCCTCCACCAGGTTATCGCTCGCCACCGCCATCTCCGCCAGCAGGAACGCGCCACCGCTCTCTACAACCAAGCCCTCCGCCTCAACATCCTCCCCCAGCCCAATGAATCCACCCCGTCCACCCCATCCAGTCCATCTACTCCATCCACCCCGTCCAGTCCATCCAGCCCGTCCACCCCATCCAGTCCATCTACTCCATCCACCCCGTCCAGTCCATCCAGCCCGTCCACCCCATCCAGTACATCCGTGGATTTTAACACTCCTTTAACACTTCCGCTCCTCCTCCGATCCCGCCAGCCCGGTTCCCCGTACGGCGGCTCCGCCGCTGTCTAACCATCACCACTAGAAGGTTTCTTTGATTCCTTGCTAGCCCTTGCGAGCAATCATAAAAACTTAGCGGATTAGCACTTTAGCGTGAGGACAAGTCACGGTCGCTAATTGGTAAAATCAGGTAAAAATTTGTCATTGTGGTTGACATGCATTACCTTTGCGACAGATAACAAAACTAAATGCTCAAAATTATGAAAAAGAGATTGTTGATAGCCCTGGTGGCTGTGCTGGGCGTGATTGTAGCGGCTGATGCCTGCACATCGGCCATCGTGAGCGGCAAACTGACGGCCAACGGCCGTCCGCTGATGTGGAAGAACCGCGACACCAATGACCTGAACAACCGCGTCGAGCGCATCAAGGGACACGACGGGCTCATGGAGTTTGTGGCGCTGTTCGATGCCCGCGATCTGCAAGATACCGCTGCATGGATGGGCTTTAACGAGGCCGGCTTTGCTGTCATGAACACGGCGTCCTATAACCTCAACGGCAACGACGGCGTGAAGAACATGGACCGCGAAGGCGAACTGATGCGCTATGCCTTGGAACGCTGCAAGACGGTTGACGACTTCGAGAACCTGTTGAATACCTTGCCCAAACCGCTGGGCGTGGAGGCCAACTTCGGCGTCATTGATGCTCAGGGCAACGGCGCCTACTTCGAGACAGGTAATTATAAATATGTGAAGTATGACCTTGCCGATGCCACCAGCGGCATCCTCATGCGCACCAACTATTCCTACAGCGGTGAGAAGGACAAGGGCATGGGCTATGTGCGCGAGAAGAACGAGAAAGCGCTGCTCGAGCCCCACATTCTTGCGCAGGACATCACCCCGGCAGTGTTTACCGAGGAGTTGTCCCGCACGTTCTACAACTCCCTGCTGGGTAAGGACTTCACCCGCAGCGGCGACACCTGGATTGTGGACCAGGATTTCATCCCGCGACGCATTTCAACGGCCAGCGTGGTCATCGAGGGCATCGTGCCGGGCGAGAATCCCAAGCTGACGACCATGTGGATTGCACTGGGCTATCCCCCTTGCGCCGAGGTTTACCCCGTGTGGGTGGGTGAGGACGGCGTGGCTCCTGAACTGACGGGCACGACTGCCGACAACCACTCGGTGCAGTGCGACAAGGTGAACAAGCGCAAGGAAGAGGTGTTCCCCGTCGTGCGCGGCAACGGCAAGCAGTACCTGAACCTGTCCAAACTCTACAACAACGACGGAACAGGCTATTGCCAGACGCTCACGCTGAAGAACCGCCAGACCTACAAGCGTGGCTATGAGGAGATAGCACGCAGGCGGGCTCTGTTCAACAAGGCAAAGAAAGGGAAAAAGAAATAATCACTGACTTCGGTTTGGTGTATTAAGCACAGCAATGACTATCGAGAGTTGCAGCGTTTCGGCCGGCACTTACATGCGCCACCTGTGCACCGTGTTCCTTGCCGACAACTGGCTGTGGATGGTGCTGCCGGTAGCCCTGTGCGGCGTGTTGGCGGTGTGGTTCGATGTGCGCTTTGTCATCGTGGCGCTGATGGTGCTGATGGTCGTGCTGCCCATGATTCTGGCGCTGCTGTATTTCTACTACGGTTTCTCACCCGAGGCCCGCTGGTCCATCATGGACAAGGCGGTTACACTCGACACCGAGGGCCTCACGCTCGACTTCGCCGATGAGCGCATGAAAAAGCACGTCATCCCGAGGGACGACGTGCGATATATCATCGAAATGGATGATGTGGTCATGCTGATGCTCACCGGGGGCAGGCGTTACACCTGCCTGATGTTGCCGGCATCAGTTGTAGATCCAGATGTCGCGCAGACGCTCCGGCAACTCGCCTCGCATGCTCATTAACTTGCCGTAATCGTCGCTCCGAGCGACATAGACACACATCATGCCCTTGTAGTCCAGCATCTTCATCAGCGGCACGAGGGCAGCATTCTTCTTCTTGAAAGCATCCAATTCCTGCTGGTTGCGCAGGGTGGCAACTACCATATAATATTTGCCCGTTTCATTGCCAGTAGCAGCAATACCGGGGAACTCGCTCACGGGGGTCACGCCCTGGGACACAACTCCGTCCTGGACGGTCGGACCCAGTTGCTGAGCCTGCGGTGCGGTAACCGTGATGCCCATGCTGGCCTGGTCGTGATTGACAATGACGGGGGTCGAGAGCACAATACCCAGACCGATGAGCACGGCCACCGAGGCGGCAATCCGTGTCGCCTTGCGCGAGAACAGGTTGCGCTCACGGGGAACAATGGCTGCGGGAGCCTCGACGACGGCCTCTTGCTCGGCAAGATCCTGCTCGAGCACGTCAACCTGCTTAATCTCCATGTCGGCCAAGCCAAAGAACCGGTCGCTGGCATTGTCCTGCTTGAAAGGCACAAACTCAATATACTGTCCCTGGTTGCGGCGGAAGTAACCGATGCGTCCCATCGACACCTCGCAGTCCATCGACAGCTGCTGGCGGAAGGTCATCACACTGTCGGCGATGAAACGCATGGCAGCATCATAGCTCAAACCCTCGCGGCGCATGAGCGACTGCACGAGCAGTCCGTCGTTGTGCGTCACACTGGCATTGAAGCCTATCGTGCGGCAGGGACGATACATCGTCATTTCATCCTCGCTGTAACGGGCTGGGACATAGTTAGCGATGAACGCACCCCAACCGGGAACAACCACACAGTCGTGGCGCGTCATCAGGTATTCTATATGTTCAATTATCGAAAACATCAAGCAAAGGTAATCACAAATGCGCCCACGGCAAAATTTTCGGGCAGAAATCGCGCCAAAAAAGTTATTAACATGATGGCCCAAACGGCTCAGAGGCCGAAGACCTTGCGATAAGCAGCCGCCTTCTTGTCAAGCGCCAGCGGATAGGCCCGCGACGTGGAGGGCATACGCCACAGCCTGATGGGATGCGTGCCGACCTTGCAATCAACCGGCTCCCCGATGGCAGGGATGTCCACCCCGGCCTGGGCAGCGACCACGCTGGTGGCCTTCTCGCCAGTGGTAATGACCTGGGCGATGGTGGGATGGGCATCGAGCAGCGCAGCCAGGTCAATAGGCTCGACAATCTCGAGGAACTTGTCGCTGGCGTTATCCTTGAGGCGACGCACAGCCATGCCGGTGTCCCACAAGGCGATACCCTCGTGCTCGAGCAACCGCTTGATGGCATCCAGATCGAAACGCTGCAGTTCGCTGTTCCATAATGCATCACGGTCGCCCATGAAGATGATGCCCATCACGCGCCAGAAGTCGTTGATGCGGTTAGGGTAATAAAACGGCATGGACCAGCGCTCGGGCTTGGGCGGAAAAGTGCCCAAAAACAAGTAGCGTGCAGCGTCGGGGACAAACGGTGCCCAAGGGTGACGCTCGATGGGTTGAAGGTGAGTATTCATGGGCACAAAGGAAATGAAAAAAACGTTCACGAGCCATGTTTTTTGTCAAAAAGTATAGCGATATTGCAATTTTTAGTATCTTTGCAAATTAGAAAAATATAAACATCAAATAAAGAAGAATATGAAAATCCGTAACCTACTTTTACTCGCGGTAGCCTCATTGCTGATGGTGTCATGTGCCGACATAAAGTCTGTGCCCTACATGACCAACATCGACGAGATTCCCGCAGCAGCCCTTTCGGCTGCTACAACCCAGGCTGGAGACTTCTCCATCAAGCCCGGTGACCTGTTGCAGATCAACGTCGCAGCATCCAACAAGGATGTCGTTGCCCCGTTTAACAAAGTTCACTACGTGCCCACAGCAGGCATGAGCTATAATATCGGTGACCATTCATCGTACTTCTATCTGGTGGATGACAACGGTAACATCGATTTCCCCGTGCTGGGCAAATTGCACATTGCCGGCATGACCAAGAATTCGCTCGAGGATTATGTAGCCTCGCTCATCTATCCCCGCTACCTGAACGAGAGACCCGGTGTCGAGTGCCGCATCCAGAACTTCAAGGTGTTCTGCCTCGGTGAGTTCAAGAGCCCAGGCGTTGTCCAGGCCACCAATGGCCGCCTTAACGTGGTTGAGGCCATCACCATGTGCGGTGACCTGACGTTGCAGGGTATGCGTGACAACATCCTGCTCGTGCGCACCGATGCCTCCGGACAGCGCACCGTGAAGCGCATCAACATCAACGATGCCGCTTTCCTGGCCATGCCCGAGTACAACCTGCAGCAGAACGACATTCTCTACGTGCAGCCCAACAAGTACAAAGCCCGTACCGTGTGGAGCATGCCGCCCGCCTATTCGGCTGGTGTCAGCATCTTCAGCACGATTGTGTCGGTAGTCACCTTCATCACCGTACTGGCGAGGAAGTAACCCCCGACAGGACATAATGACCACAACGGCTCGTCGATCGACGGGCCGTTGTTGCTATAAACTGACAAAATGGCAGTTTTCGGGCCTTGGTACAAATGTTGAAATGATATGGATGAAGTCAAAACAACCTATAAAAAGCAACTGAAAGGAGACACAACTATATGAATTTCAACAATTTCACTATCAAAGCACAGGAAGTCATCCAGAAGGCGGTGCAACTGACACGCACCAATGGCAACCAGGCCATTGAGCCCGAGCATCTGCTCAAGGCTGTGCTCACCGAGGGTGACGCCGTCGTAAGATTCATTTTCCAGAAACTGGACATCAATCCCGCCAATGTAACGCGTCCGCTGGATGCTGCCCTGCAGCAGCTGCCGCGCGTGAGCGGCGGTGAGCCTTACCTGAGCAACGATGCCAGCAAGGTGCTTGAAAAAGCCAACGACATTGCCAGCAAAGGCGGGGACCAGTATGTGACCATCGAGACGCTGCTGATGGCCTTGTTCGAGGTCAAGTCGGCTGTCTCAACCATCCTCAAGGACGCAGGCATGACACGCGACGAGTTGCGCGCCGCTATCGACGAACTGCGCAAGGGCAAGAATGCCACTTCTCAAAGTGCCGAGGAGCAGTACAACGCCTTGAACAAGTATGCCATCAACCTCAACGAGCGTGCCCGTCAGGGCAAACTCGACCCTGTCATCGGACGTGATGACGAAATCCGCCGTGTGCTGCAGATTTTGAGCCGCCGCACCAAGAACAATCCTATCCTCATCGGCGAGCCGGGTACCGGTAAGACCGCCATCGTCGAGGGACTCGCCCAGCGAATCGTGCGCGGTGACGTCCCCGAGAACCTGAAGCGCAAGGAGGTCTATTCGCTGGATATGGGAGCACTGATTGCCGGTGCCAAGTACCAGGGTGAATTTGAGGAACGACTCAAGTCGGTCATCAACGAGATTACTCAGGCCGGTGGAGAGATTATCCTGTTCATCGACGAGATCCACACCCTTGTGGGTGCAGGCAAGAGCAGCGGTGCCATGGATGCCGCCAACATCCTCAAGCCGGCACTGGCCCGTGGTGACCTGCGCAGCATCGGCGCCACCACGCTCGACGAGTACCAGAAGTACTTCGAGAAGGACAAGGCTCTGGAGCGTCGTTTCCAGGTGGTCATGGTCGATGAGCCCGACGAGGAGAGCGCCATTGCCATCCTGCGAGGCCTGAAGGAGAAATATGAGAACCACCACAAGGTGCGCATCAAGGACGATGCCATCATCGCAGCCGTGCAGCTGAGCCAACGCTACATCAGCGACCGCTTCCTGCCCGATAAGGCCATCGACCTGATTGACGAGGCCGCAGCCAAACTGCGCATCGAGATGGACAGCGTGCCCCAAGGGCTGGACGAGATTTCACGTAAGATAGCCCAACTCGAGATTGAACGTGCTGCCGTCAAGCGTGACGGTGACGAGGGCCTTATCGCCGAACTCGACAAGCAGATTGCCGAACTCAAGGACCGCGAGAGCGACTACAACGCCAAGTGGAAGAGCGAGAAGGAACTCATCAACCGCATCCAGCAGAACAAGATTGACATCGAGCAGCTCAACTTTGAGGCTGAACGCGCCGAACGCAACGGCGACTACAGCCGTGTGGCTGAAATCCGCTACTCGCTCATCAAGCAGAAACAGGACGAGAACCGAGAGATTCAGGAACGCCTGCGCGATATGCAGGGTGACAAGGCCCTCATCAAGGAGGAGGTCGACAGTGATGACATCACCGAAATCATCTCACGCTGGACCGGCATTCCCGTCACCAAGATGCTGCAGAGCGAAAAGGAGAAACTGCTGCACCTCGAGGAGGAACTCCATCGCCGCGTCGTCGGCCAGGACGATGCCATCAAGGCCATCAGCGATGCCGTGCGCCGCAGCCGTGCAGGGCTCAACGACCCTCGCCGTCCCATCGGTTCGTTCATCTTCCTGGGCACCACCGGTGTGGGCAAGACCGAGTTGGCCAAGGCGCTTGCCGACTACATGTTCAATGACGAGAACATGATGACACGTATCGACATGAGCGAGTACCAAGAGAAATTCTCGGTCACCAGGCTCATCGGATCGCCTCCCGGCTACGTGGGTTATGACGAGGGTGGACAATTGACCGAAGCCGTTCGCCGCAAGCCCTACTCTGTAGTCCTGTTCGATGAAATCGAGAAGGCCAACCCTGATGTGTTCAACGTGCTGCTGCAAGTGCTCGATGACGGACGTCTGACCGACAACAAGGGCCGCACCGTCAACTTCAAGAACACCATCATCATCATGACGAGCAACCTGGGTTCCAGCCTCATCCGCGAGCGCTTCGAGCACTTGACGCCCGAGAACCGCGAGCAGGTCATCGACAGCACACGCAACGATGTGATGGCGATGCTGAAAAAGACCATCAGGCCCGAGTTCCTCAACCGTATCGACGAGGTCATCATGTTCACCCCGCTCGACGAGGAGCAGATCCGCCAGATTGTCGCCATGCAGCTCAACGGTGTCAAGAAGATGCTGGCACAAAGCGGCATCACCCTCGAGGCCACCGATGCAGCCATCAGACTGCTGGGCAAGGCCGGCTACGACCCCGAGTTCGGTGCACGGCCTGTCAAGCGAGCCATCCAGAGCATGGTACTCAACCAGTTGAGCAAAGACATCATTGCCATGAAGGTGAACCGCGAGCGTCCCATCATCATCGATGCCGATGGCGACCAACTGATCTTCAAGAACTGATAGCGGCAAAGTCCGCAAGGTTCATACTATAGAGCGAGGGCAGCAGTCACTTGTACTGTTGCCCTCGCTTGTTATTCTATTACACATTAATTCTTGAGTTCCAGTTCCAGAATCGTATCCACTCCTGTAGGTACCGCGGGCAGGGTGATGGTTACGCCATTGCCAGTCGCAGTGCAACGCAGTCGGGACTTGTCGCTGAACATCCTGGCCTGCTTCACGCGCTTGGCGCTGATGGGCAGATATATGGCATCATCCTTGAGATTCAAGATGTGGACATACAGGGTGTTGCCCCGCTGAGTCGTCACGCCCCAATCGTGGGGAGCGATGATGCCTCCACGGGTGCCATAGATGCTCTCACCGTTCTGGCGCATCCACTCGCCCAACCGATGCAGGCGCTCGAGCGCCTCGGTGGGCAGGCATCCGTCGGGACGCGGGCCGACATTGATGAGCAGATTGCCGTTGCGTCCAGCTGCCCGCACGAGGGTGCGGATAATCTCGTCACCGCTCTTGTAATTCTTGTCGGTAATGCGGTAACCCCAAGTGTTGTTCATTGTCATGCAGGTTTCGAGGGGCAACTGGCTGATGCCGTTCTCGCCCGAGTAGCCCGCAGTGTTCTCGCCCGGCACATCCTGCTCAAAAATCTGGATATCCTCGCCCGGGAACGGCACCTCATGATGGTTGTTGCCGATGAGGCAGGCAGGCTGCAGCCGGTGAATGAGCGCATACTGCTCATCAAGTTGCCAGTCGAAGGGGGTCGGGTCGGTATCGTGCTCCCACTTGCCGTCGAACCAGATGGCACCAACGGGGCCGTAGTTGGTCAGTAACTCGGTCAACTGGTCGTTCATGAACTTATAGTACTGGGCCCAATTGGTCGTAGAGGGGTCGTGGGGCAGTTCATTCTGGTGGCGCCCCAAGGGATAGTCCAAGCGATGCCAGTCCAGATGAGAATAGTAGAAATGCAGTTTGATGCCGTGGCGCTGACAGGCGTCGGCCAGTTCCTTGAGCACGTCGCGCTTGAAGGGGGTGGCATCCACAATGTTGTAGTCGCTCACCTTGCTCTTGAACATCGAGAAACCGTCGTGGTGTCTCGAAGTGATCGTGATGTAGCGCGCTCCAGCATCCTTGATGGCACGCACCCACTCATCGGCATTAAAGCGCGAGGGATAGAACCCCGACGGCAGCTGGGCATACTCGTCGCGGTCGATGTGCTTGTTGAGCATCACCCACTCGCCGTCGGCCAGCATAGAATAAACACCCCAGTGGATAAAGACACCGAGTTTGTTGTCCTGAAATTCCTGGCGGGCCTTGAGGTTTTCCTCACTGGGCACATAGGCCGTCTGCTGGGCAATCGCAAGCAGCCCTGCAAGGGCCAATAACATTGACAAAATGATTTTCCTCATAATCTTAATTATGCTTGTTTGTTCTTTTTTCTGAAAAGTCGGCGAATCTTGACAATCAGCCACGTCAGCAGCAAGATGACGGCTACCAGGGTACCGATGGCGATGCCGAGATACCACGGTGCTTTGTCAAGCAGGTCGCTGAAAATGGGTGACACATATTCCTTCATGAGCGGCGCAATAAGTTGGCGCTGCTCTTGCAAGGGGTCATTGACCAGGGTGATGGTATCACCCAACACCATTGTCGCACGTTGAGCGGTCTCGTAGGCGGGCCAATAGTGGGCAGGCGTACTGGGGTTGCCTGTCGAGGCGAAATTCACCCACATCTGCTGCACCTCGTTTGCCAGGGCCGGATTATGACGGTCACCAGACTTGATCTGGAGCCCGGTGTTGAGGACATAGGACACCTCTACACCATGGCAGGCACCATAGATGGGCTCTGACAACGCTTTGGTCCAATAGTACATATACGATTTGCCGCCCGAGGCCGAATGGCGCTGCGCCATCTCTATGGCCGGGCCGCGGAACATCAGGTCATTAAGCAGTTCGGCGACAGGCCATGGATTGTCTTTAGGCACCACATCGAGGAAGCGGCTGGCGCTTTCCCGCTGTTCGCTGTCGAGCGACATGGCGATGTAGCGGTACCATAACTGCACAGCCATGTCAAAGTTCTCTTCACCGCCCATCGCGTCTATCCAGTAGCGCGCTTCATCGCTGGTGGACCCGATGAGCATGTCGATGCCTGCATTGAAACCGTCAAAGCGGCTGTAGGGGTCCTCGGGAATCAGGTTGCCGTCACGCTCGGGGAAACGGAAGAACTCGCCCACCTCGTCATTGAGAGCAATCATCTCATCGGTAGATAGTGCCTGCAGGTCGGCCACTGTCTTGGCTCCCGTGGCATCAAGCACCCGCTTGGTCAAGCGCTGGCAGTCCTCGCGGCTGCTGGTAAAGGCCACACTGCCGCTCTGGGCAATGATGCGGTGAAACAGGCCTTGCGCCTCGTCGATGCTGGCGAGAATCGACACGCTACCCGCCCCCGCCGAGTGGCCGGCAAGCGTCACATTGTCGGGATTGCCACCGAAGGCCGCGATATTCCTCTTCACCCATCGCAGCGCCTCGATCTGGTCAAGGATGCCCAGGTTGCCACTGCGGGAATAAGCTTTGCCGTCGGGCAATGAAGAAAGGTCCAAAAAGCCCAGCAAACCCAAACGGTAGTTAACCGAAACCAAGACCACCTCGGGATGCGCCTTCACAAACTTGTCACCCCAGTCGCGGGGATTGGCCGTTCCGTTATTCACATAGGAACCGCCATGAATCCACACTATGACGGGACGGCGGGCAGTGCGCATGCCGTCGGCAGCCGTCCACACGTTGAGCGTCAGGCAGTCTTCGCCCTGCCGATACAACGATGCACCATTGCCCTGGCTGCGCGTCTGAATCGATGAGTGGCCGAAGTAATAGGCCTCGCGCACAAGGCGGCTGTCGGGCTCGGGTTTAGGCTCCTGCCATCGACGGTCGCCCGTGGGTTGCAAAGCATAGGGGATGCCCTTGAACGAGAGCAGCGTGCTATCTCGCCGGCCCACGAAGATGCCATTGGCAACCTCGACCGCCAACGAGTCGGGATAGCCGCCCTCGATGACCTTGTTCTCGCCATAGAGCGCCGTCATTTCCTGCTCCAACGCCGAAGGCTCGGATGGCGCCTGTTGCTGCTTGGAGCTGCAAGCCGCCAGCAACAGCACGATGATGTATAATGCAATCCGTTTCATAGTCATTCAGTGCAAATAGATGCGTGCAAAGTTAATGAAAGCAAAGCACATTAGCAAAAAAAACGTCTAGCTCATCACATAACCGCAAGAAAAGTTGTACCTTTGTACCCAAACATCAATCATCGAACTAATATGGGATTATTCAAGAAATTATTCTCACGTGAGAAGAAGGAGACACTCGATAAAGGTCTAGAGAAAACCAAGCAGGGCGTGTTTGAGAAAATCAAGCATGCAGTAGCCGGCAAATCGACTGTTGACGATGACGTGCTCGATAACCTCGAGGAGGTGTTTGTCACCAGTGACGTGGGTGTGGATACCACCGTCAAGATTATCGACCGACTGCAGCAGCGTGTGGCCCGCGACAAGTATGTGGGCACCGCCGAACTGAACGAACTGCTGTGCGACGAGATTTCTCAGATGCTTGCCGACAACAACAATGCCGAACTCGAGGACTTCACTGTCCCCGAGGACAAAAAGCCCTACGTCATCATGGTCGTGGGCGTGAACGGTGTGGGCAAGACCACCACCATCGGCAAACTCGCCTACCAGTTCAAGCAGGCCGGCAACAAAGTGGTGCTGGGCGCTGCCGACACTTACCGTGCCGCTGCCGACGAGCAGTTGGAAATCTGGGGCGAACGCGTGGGCGTTCCCGTCATCAAGCACAAGATGGGCACCGACCCCGCTGCCGTAGCCTATGATGCTGTACAGAGTGCTGTTGCGCAACAGGCCGACGTCGTCATCATCGACACGGCTGGACGTCTGCACAACAACGTGAGCCTGATGAATCAGCTGACCAAGATCAAGAACACCATGCGCAAAGTGCTGCCCGAGGCTCCCCAGGAAGTGCTGCTCGTGCTCGACGGCTCAACCGGACAGAACGCCTTTGAACAGGCCAAGCAGTTCTCGGCAGCCACCGAGGTCAACGCCCTGGCCATCACCAAACTCGACGGTACTGCCAAGGGCGGCGTGGTCATCGGCGTGAGCGACCAGTTCCAGATCCCTGTCAAATACATCGGCCTGGGAGAGCAGATGACCGACCTGCAGATTTTCGACAAGCGGGAGTTTGTCAAGTCACTGTTCGGTGTATCCAAGGAGGACTAGGCAGCCTAGAGTTGTTTTCCAGCGCTTCTAGCAATCATCGCCCATGAGGAAGAACAAGATAGACATCATCTCGCTGGGCTGTTCCAAGAATCTTGTGGACAGCGAGCACTTGATGCGGCAGTTTGAGGCGGCAGGCTACCAAGTCACCCACAATGCCGGCCGCGTTGACGGCGAGACCGTGGTAGTGAACACCTGCGGCTTTATCGCCGATGCCCAGCAGGAGTCCATCGACACTATCCTGCAACTGGGCGAGGCTAAGCGCCAGGGCAAAATCCGCAACCTGGTGGTCATGGGCTGCCTGTCGGAACGATTCCGTGCCGACCTCATCGACGCCCTGCCCGAGGTTGACCGCTTCTACGGCAAGTTTGACTGGAAAAACCTCATTGCCGACCTGGGCCATGCCTATCGCGACGACCTGGCCAACGAGCGCCACCTGACCACCCCCGACCACTACTGCTACCTCAAGATTTCGGAAGGCTGCAACCGCTTCTGTGCCTTCTGCGCCATTCCACTCATCACGGGCCGGCACACATCGGTACCCATGCCCCAGTTGCTCGATGAGGTGCAACGCCTTGCTGCCAACGGTGTTAAGGAATTCAATGTCATTGCCCAGGACCTCTCCTCCTACGGCATGGACCTGGAAGGGCGCATGATGCTGCCCGAACTCATCGAGCGCATGGCCGACATCGACGGAGTGGAATGGATACGCCTCCACTATGCCTACCCCACCCAATTCCCCTACGACATCCTGCCCGTGATGGCGAGTCGCGACAACGTGTGCAGTTACCTGGACATCGCCCTGCAGCACATCAGTGACACGGTTCTCACCAACATGCGCCGCCACATCACCCGTCAGGAAACCCTCGACCTGCTCGCACGGCTGCGCCGTGAGGTGCCAGGCATCCACATCCGCACCACCCTCATGGTGGGTTTCCCCGGCGAGGGCGAGCAGGAATTCAACGAATTGATGGACTTTGTGCGTAAGGCACGCTTTGAACGCATGGGCGCCTTTGCCTACAGTGAGGAGAACGGCACATGGGCCGCCAAGAACCTGAGCGATGACATCCCGCAGGAGGTGAAGCAGGACCGCCTGCAACAGTTAATGGCACTGCAGGAGCAGATTTCACTCGACATCCAGGAGCAGAAAGTAGGACAGACATTGCGCGTGATCGTGGATCGCGAGGAAGAAGAGTATTATGTGGGGCGCACGCAATGGGACAGCCCCGAAGTGGATCCCGAAGTACTCATCAACAAGGACAAGCCTCTTACCATCGGGCAATTCACGCAGGTCCACATCGAGCAGGCACTGCCCTTCGAACTCATCGGTTCCTGCCGCTGATCCGACTCTTTCTTTCAACCCATTTTTTTACCGTTGACTGCCTTGACAGTTAGCGCAAACGATTGCGCAACTAAATGAAAAAAAGTACGCCTTTTCAATACACATCTATAAAAAAATAATCGTAACTTTGACCGCATTAAAAGTTTCAGGACAAAAAGGAGAAACCAATTTTATTCATATGTTTAATTAATAACCATTTTTCTAGCATGAAAAGATTAACGTTAATTTTATCAGTTATGCTTGCCCTCGTTGGCCTGAACGCCAATGCGGCAATCTACATTGTGGGTGATGGACCTCTGGGCGGCTGGGCTTACGACGGCGGCAACGAGATGTTCGATACCGGCAATGGTGTTTACCAATACGAATTCGCTCTTCCCGAGGACGCAGAAAACACAATCGTTTATTTTGTGTTTGCTGACGGCCGCGGAACATCCTGGGATGAGTTCAACGGCACCATGCGTATTGGCCCCACCAGTGGCAACGTGAAGATTGAAGATGCCAATTGGGTTGAGACCCAGAAGGCTGGCGGTGACAATGGTGCTTACTTCATCATGGGTATTAAGGGCGAGAGTTACACCGTGACCTACGATTTGAGCAACAATAAATTCAAGGTTGACGGTGCTTTTGAGCAGCCTCCCGTTGGTGGCGACACTTACACCGTAGCTGGTGCTCCCGCTGCCCTGTTCGGCACCGAGTGGGCTCACCTGGACCAAGGAGAACGTTGCACTCTCCGCTGGTTCTATCTCGTTCAAGGTGGTTGTTAACCACACCTGGGCTGAGGCTTATCCCAGTCAGAACCACGTTCAGACTGTTGAGAACGATGGCATTTACAATGTGAAGATTACCTTCAACCCCGACACCAAGGATGTCAACTGCGAGCTGACCCTCATTCAAGGTGATATTCGTGGCGACGTGGATGGTGACGGCGAGGTGGCCATCGCTGACGTGACTGTTCTGATCGACTACCTGCTGAGTGGCCAAACCGCTCCTGCAGTTGCCGACTGTGACCAGGATGGCGAAGTGAGCATCGCAGACGTAACCTGCCTGATCGACTTCCTGCTGAGCGGCAACTGGCCAGTACCGGAAATTGAGCACATCTACACTGTAGCTGGTACGCCCACCTCATTATTTGGCAGCGAATGGGATGCCACAAACGAGAGCAACGACATGGTTAAGGGTGATAATGGCGTTTATATTTGGAAATATGAAGGTTATGTAGCATCTGGCGCTACCGAAGTCGCATTCAAGGTTGTTGAAGACCATAATTGGAGTCATTCATGGCCCGCAAACAACTTTGAAACTCTGATTGGGACTGAGGGCGCTCCGCTAACTGTTTACATTGTTACCATCGTCTTCGATCCTAATGCTGATGATAATAACAAGGTTCAGTTCTACCTCCAAGAGGTACAAAACCCAGAGTAATCTTTTTAAATCATCTGAACTAAAAAACGGAGTCCCGTGTATCGGGGCTCCGTTTTTTTGCTTCTACAGGCTTTTGGTCAGTGCACGGCAAGATTAGCAGGTGCAGTCGACGCAGGCTTTGCCCTTCGAGTTCATCGGTTCCTGCCACTGATCAGACTCTTTCTTTCAACCTATTATTTCCGCTGACTGCCCTGACAGTCAGCGCAAACGATTGCGCAACTAAATGAAAAAAAGTACGCCTTTTCAGTACACATCTATTAAAAAGTAGTCGTAACTTTGACCGCTTTAAAAGTTTCAGGACAAAAAGGAAAAACCAACTTTATTCATATGTTTAATTAATAACCAATTTTTCTAGCATGAAAAGATTAACGTTAATTTTATCAGTTATGCTTGCCCTCGTTGGCCTGAACGCCAATGCGGCAATCTACATTGTGGGTGACGGCCCTCTGGGCGGCTGGGCTTACGACGGCGGTAATGAGATGACCGCTGCTGGCAACGACACCTATACCTACGAGATGACCATTCCCGAGAATGCTGAATCGGCAATCGTTTATTTTGTGTTTGCTGACGGCCGCGGCACATCCTGGGATGAGTTCAACGGCACCATGCGTATTGGCCCCACCAGTGGCAACCTGAAGATTGAAGATGCCAATTGGGTTGAGACCCAGAAGGCTGGCGGTGACAATGGCGCTTACTACATCATGGGTATTAAGGGTGAGTCTTACACCGTGACCTACGATGAGACGAACAGCAAATTCAAGGTTGACGGTGCTTTTGAGCAGCCTCCCGTTGGTGGCGACACTTACACCGTAGCTGGTGCTCCCGCTGCCCTGTTCGGCACCGAGTGGGCTACGACATGACCCTCGTTGACGGCCTCTACACCTGGACCAAGGAGAACGTTGAGCTCTCCGCTGGTTCTATCTCGTTCAAGGTGGTTGTCAACCACTCCTGGGGTGAGGCTTATCCCGGTCAGAACTTTGTTCAGTCTGTTTCCACCAAGGGCATCTACAACGTGACCATCACCTTCAACCCCGACACCAAGGACGTTGCATGTGCTCTGAATCTCGTTGAGGAAATTCCTGACACCGATGTTCACACCTACACCGTGGCAGGTATTCCCGCTGCTATCTTCGGCACCGAGTGGGATGCTGCTAACGCCGACAACGACATGGAACTTGTTGAAGGCCTCTACACCTTCACCAAGAACAATGTCGCTCTCACCGCTGGCAACATTTCGTTCAAGGTTGTTCAGGACCACAGCTGGGCTGTCGCTTATCCTGCCGATAACGTGGTTGAACCCATTGCTGAGAACGGCAACTACAACGTGAAGATCACCTTCAATGCCGAGACCAAGGCTGTTAATATTGAGGCTACCCTTATTGAGGCCAGTGATGACTTCTACACCGTTGCTGGTGCTCCCGCTGCTCTGTTCGGCACTGAGTGGGCTCCCGGCAATGCTGCCAACAACATGACCCTTGCCGACGGTGTTTACACCTGGGCAAAGGAGGGCGTTGATCTTAATGCCAACACCCTGATTGAGTTCAAGGTGGTTAAGAATGCAAGCTGGGCAACCTGCTGGCCCGCTGGTGACAACTACAAGTACACTGTTGCTGAGGCTGGCACTTATAACGTGACCATCACCTTCAACCCCGAGACCGAGGAGATCACCTTCAATGCCCAGAAGACCGGTGGTGTTGATCCCGTGCACTATGATGGTGACGTTTACGTCTTGGGTGAGGTCAACAACATTGGTGGCTGGTATTACGACCTCGGTTTCAAGATGACTCGCGACGAGGCCAACAACCAGTACACAACTACCATCTACACCCTTGGCGAGAATGATGGCTACAGCTACTTCAGCTTCACCAAGCAGCTTGCTGAAGACTGGGATGCTCTCGCTCCCTACCGCTTCGGTGCCGTTAGCGACGGTGACTACTGGGTAACTGACGAGGTGCTTGGCACTGAGATTCCTCTGACCGCCAATGGTGGACAGGCTTTCCGCGTGCCTGCCGGCAAGTGGAACCTGACCTTGAACGTGGACAACATGACGCTTGTTATTGAGCAGATGGAAGGTGTTCTTGGTGACGTTGACAATGACGGTGAGGCATCTATCGCCGACGTTTCTAATCTGATTGACTACCTGCTCGCTGGTGGCGCAGATCTTACTGATAGTGATTGCGACTTCGACGGTGAGATTGCCATCGGTGACGTTTCCGCTCTGATCGACTTCCTGCTCACCAACAAATGGAGCAGCAGATAAGCCAAGACGCAGACAATCAGATTGATTGAACTCCTAAAAAAAACAGGAGGCCTGGAATTCAGGTCTCCTGTTTTTCTTTGATGGTCTCAGTTAGAAATTCTCTTCTCAACAATTGTAGTCCACACAGGCGCGCATGCGCTTCACATCCTTGATGATGGCAGCGGCAGCTACATGGGCGGGATGCTTGGCATAGATGGCCACATCATCCATCGTGGGGACTATCGCCGTGAGGACGATGTCCCAGTCCTCGGAGGGATTCTCATTGAGCCCCACCTCGATGCTCTGCAGCACGTCAATCTGGCTGGGCAGGGCCTCCAGGGCCTGCTTGAAACGCAAGGCGGTCTCATGCCTTACCTCGTCACTGCCCTGCAATTGAAACATCACAATATGCTTTACCATTGTTTTATGATTATTAGAGGCCACGATAATACCGCGGCACAGGGAAACTTGTTTACCTCATTGACAAAAAAAAGACACCAGCCGCGTGGAGAGGGCTGGTGTCTTCATCGTTATCATGTTGTTTTATTATTCCTCGGTAGCAGCGGGAGCCTCGTCCTCGGCGGGAGCCTCAGCATCCTCAGCGCCCTCCTCGGCAGCCTTAGCGGCAGCGAGGGCAGCCTGGTGAGCAGCCTCCTCGGCCTTGCGTGCAGCACGCTCAGCGGCGAGTTCCTCAGCATTCTCGGCGATTACCTCAAAGGGAATCTCAACAGCAACTTCCTTGTGCAGGCGAACGATACCGGTGTACTTGCCGGGGGTCTTGATGGTCTCGTGAACGCTCACGATCTTGCGGTCAACATTGTGACCGGCAGCGAGCAGAGCCTCGTGTACCTGAGCGGCGCCTACCGAACCGTAGATGGTGCCCGTGGGGCTAACCTTAACGGGGATGGTGAGCGATACACCCTCAAATGCCTTGGCAGCCTCTTCGGCATCAGCCTTCACCTTAGCCAGCTTGTGAGCCTGCTGACGCAGGTTCTCGGCATGAACCTTCAGTGCGCTGGGAGTAGCCAGGATGGCCTTGCCAGTAGGAATGAGATAGTTGCGGCCGTAGCCGTTCTTCACTTCCACAACGTCGTTCTTGAAACCAAGATTGACGATATCTTCTTTCAAAATAATCTTCATAATTGTTTCCTCCTTTGTGTAATCGGGTTGTTTATTTCATCAAGTCGGTCACGTAGGGCAGCAATGCCAGATGACGGGCACGCTTCACAGCCTTAGCCACACGGCGCTGGAACTTCAGCGAGGTACCGGTGATGCGGCGGGGAAGGATTTTGCCTTGCTCATTGAGGAACTTCTTGAGGAATTCGGGATCCTTGTAGTCGATGTACTTGATACCACTGCGTTTGAAGCGGCAGTATTTCTTCTTGCGAGTGTCAACCGACAGCGGAGTCAGATAACGGATTTCGCCCTGGTTATTGGGCCTCATTTGTTCTTGTGCCATAGTTTTTTACTTCCTAATTAAAGTTTAACTTTGTTGGATTTTACTCATGCCTCCTCGGTCTCGGGGGCCTCGGCGGGGGCCTCAACAACTACGGGAGCCTCTTTCTCGGCGGCCTCAGCGGCAGCGCGCTCTTCCTGCTTGGCCTTGCGAACGGCGCGACGCTTGATGGCGTACTCAGCGGCGTACTTGTCCAGGCGGAAAGTGAGGAAGCGGATAACCTTCTCATCGCGGCGGAAAGCGGTTTCCAGCTTGTCAACGATGGTGGGCTCACCCTCAAACTCAACCAGGGTGTAAAAACCAGTGTTCTTGTTCTCGATGGGATAAGCGAGCTTGCGCAATCCCCAGTTCTCTTCGTTCTCGATGGTGCCACCGTTGTCGGTGAGGACCTTCTTGAACTTTTCTACCGTTTCCTTCATCTGATCATCAGACAAAACGGGAGTCAAAATGAAAACGGTTTCGTACTTGTTCATAAATTGCTAATAATAAATTGATTAATAAATATTTCGCTAAAAAAGCGGGGCAAAGTTACAAAGAATTTCTGAATTGGCAATCATTTAAGCCATTTTTTATGGAATTTATGTCCAAAATCCCGGAGCCGGAGGCCTAGTCGGTCCTCGTTGAGAGTGGGGGCAAAGAAAGCGGGTTAACGCCGGTCGCAGTGAAGACCTCGTTAACCCGCTATAGTGTTCAATCTTGATCAGTTATCTGCCCAGAGCCTGGTTAAAGACGCGGATGTACTCGTTGAGCGGATAGAGACCGGTGACGGTCTTGGGCTCGCCATCGAGCGGACAGATGAGCAGACATGGGATGTTGCGTATCTGGAATGCCGCAGCGATATCGGGATTGTCATCGACATCGATGCGGTAGAAATCCACCTCGCCATTGTAGATTTGGGCAATCTGGCGCAACCGGGGCTCCAGACGCTTGCAGGGAGCGCACCAGTCGGCATAGAAGTCGATGATGGCCGGCCGCTCACTGCGCATCACCCAGTCCTTTGCACCCCAGTCGGCAATCAGTTCCTTGAATTGATCCTGGTCGATGTTCTGCACGACGTAGACGGTGTCCCCATCGACGACGTTAAAGCGCTGAGCACTGGCACCGATGGCCAGCATCGACAGCAGCAGGAAAAACAGTAACTTTTTCATATGTCTATCTGTTACTGATGGCTGCGACGCAACAGGTCGTTCACGGTCTTTACGGGATTGAAGGTCTCGATGGGCACCTCGACAAACACCGTGTTCCAGTTACTCATCGAACCGTTCCACAGGCCAGGCAGTTCCAGGGCCTTGATTTCCACACCGTCCTTGCTCTTGACACTGATGAAACCGGTCTCGGCATCGACAAACTTGCGCAGGTCAAACTTCACGCCCTTGTAGTCCTTGATGTAGCACACCAGGTCAACGGGATTGAAATGGGTGCCGCTCTTCATCATCTCGACGGCAGCAGCGTCGTCGGGGTTGATTTGGGCCGACTCGAGGATTTGAGGCGATGCCGAACCGTCGGCGTTATAGGCTAGGTACGGGCCGCCGCCAGGCTCACCCTCGTTGGGCACGACGCCGCACACGCGGATGGGACGGTCAAACTTGTCGCGCAGCCAGGCTGCGAGTGCCTGGTCATCCATACCCTCGGTTGCGGGATCGATGATGCACAGCGTCTGACGGGCATAGCGCAACATGGCCTTCAGGTCATTGCTCTTGACGTTGCCCTTGTCGAGCGTTGCGAGATACTTCTTCAACTGGCGCTGCACCATCACGAGATAGCCGCCGATGACCTTCTTGTAACGGGTGCTCACGCTGCGCAGGCGCAGAGGAACCACGTTGTCCACATTCTTGATGAACACGACATCGGCATCACGCTCGTTGAGGTTTTCCAGCAGGGCTCCGTGACCGGCAGGACGGAACAGCAGGTTGCCGTCGCCATCGCGGTAGGGGGTGTTGTCCATGTTCACGGCGACGGTGTCGGTCGAAGCCTTCTGCTCGCTCAACGTGATGTCATACCTCACGCCCCACACCTTTTCCATCAGCGACACCTTGGCCTTGATGAGGCGCTCGAAGCCAGAACGGTGCTCGGGCGATACCGTGAAGTGGATGCGCACACAGCGGTCGCTATCGGCAGCATACTGTGCGCCCTCCTCCAGATGCTCCTCGAGCGGCGTGTGGACTGTGCCTGCCGCAGCACGGTGGAACTTGAGCAGGGCTTTAGGTAACGAGCCATAGTTCATGCCCTCGGGCAACAGCAGCGCCTTGAGCACGTCGGCATATCGTCCGGCGGCGATCAACTCGGCCACGTTGCTCTGGTACAGATTCACGCAGGTTTTGTTCAGCTGCGGATAGAAAGCGAACAGGGTGATGCCATCGAAGAACTGACGCTCGAAGTCGGTATCGGGGGCCGACTTGCCCTCGTTGATGAAGGCAAACAGGTTCTTGAACATGCGGCTGGCAGCGCCCGACGCCGGCTGGAACTTCTCGATGGAAGCCCCACCCAACTGGAACTCCTTCCACAACTTGATGCATTGGGTCTGCTGCTTGGCATCCAGACGAGTGATGCCGTTGCCGACGGTTGCTGCAGCTTCGAGTTTGAGCCAGGGGAAGCCGGTCTCAAACCGCTTGAGTTGAGCCTCGATTACGGGCTCGGTGATGCCCTTGCCGGACATCAGTTTAAGGTCTTTCTCGTTAAGCATATCGTATAGATTTTTAAAATTTGTCCCAAAATTACATTTTTAAAGGTGTTCTTGCAAACAATTTGCCACAAAAAGACTATTTTTGTACGAAATTTTCTTACACACATGATTTCACGATGAGTCAGGAATACTTCAGTCCACAAGAAAAAACGACATTGCTGCAGTTAGTCAAGAACCTCAACGACAAGCTGGGCAGCCAATTGTCGTGCCAGGACATCAACACGCTGCACGACCTCATCGAGAAAGGCATCACCCAAGCCGGAATCTACCGCCGGGACCAGTATGGGCTCAACCCCGTGATTCGGCACCTGACCACGGCTGCCACGCTGTGTGACAGCATTGCCCCCGACCGCACCATGGTCATCGCCACGATGATCTACAACCTGTGCCGCAACGACTATCTTGACGTGCCACGGGTCAAGGATCTCTTTGGCGAAGACATCGCCCGTGTGGTGCACGGCTTACTGCACGTGGTGCCATTGTACAAGAAACATGCTGCGGTAGAGAACGAGAATTTCCACAAACTGCTACTCACCTTTGCCGAGGACGTGCGCGTCATCCTCATCATGACGATGGACCGCCTGGCACTCATGCGCGCCATCAATCATCACCCCAACGAGAAATTCGTTCAAGAGATAGCCAGTGAGTCGCGCTACCTGTATGCCCCGCTGGCACACAAACTGGGGCTGTATGCCGTCAAGACCGAACTCGAGGACACCTCGCTCAAGTACCTGAACCGCAAAGTCTTCAGCCAAATCGCCACACGTCTCAACGAGACCAAGGCAGAGCGCGACCGCTATGTCCGCGAGTTTATCAAGCCCATCGACGAGAGGCTACGCCAGGAAGGGCTCATCTATGACATCAAGGGGCGCACCAAGTCCATCAACAGCATCTGGCAGAAGATGCAGAAGCAAGGTGTGGACCTGAACGGCATCTATGACCTGTTTGCCATACGCATCATCCTCGATATCCCCCAAAAGGACGAGAAACGCGCCTGCTGGCTCGCCTACTCCATCGTCACCGACATCTATAAGGCCAACCCCTCGCGGTTCAAGGATTGGATTACCATCCCCAAGAGCAACGGCTACGAGTCGCTGCACATCACCGTCTATGGGCCCAACGGCAAGTGGGTCGAGGTACAGATACGCTCACGGCGCATGGACGAGACCGCCGAGCGAGGTGTGGCAGCGCACTGGCGCTACAAGGGCATCAAGAGCGACGGCGATGCGGACAAGTGGATGAACGACGTGCGCGAGATGCTCGAGGCCAGCGAACAAGAAGGGCGGATGAGCCTCATACGCAACATGAACACCGATCTCTACAGCGACGAGGTGTTTGTCTTCACGCCCAAGGGCGACCTCTTCCACCTGCCACAGGGAGCCACCCTGCTCGACTTCGCCTACCTCATCCACACCCGCGTGGGCAGCACCTGCATGGGTGGCAAGGTCGATGGCAAGAACCAGAAAATCAACTACCGGCTGCGCAGCGGCGACACCGTCGAGGTCATCACCTCGGCCACACAAACGCCACGCCTCGACTGGCTCAACATCGCGGTAACCAGCAGGGCCCGCAGCAAGATCAAGAACGCCATCAATGAGCGACGGGCCCGCCAGGCCCAACTGGCGAGGGAAACCCTGCAACGACGTTTCAAGAACCGCAAGATTGAACCCGACGACGCCACCCTGGCCCGCGTCATCAAGAAGATGGGCTACAAGACGTCACTCGAGTTCTATGCCGATATCCAGGAGGGCTTCATCGACGTCAACGATGTCGTCGAGCAGTACGAGACCATCACCGGCAAGCAGAACGAGACAGCAACAGGCCGCGGCTCGGCCGACGAGTTCGTCCTGCAGCAGCCTGCGACAACCCGTACCGAGCGATTCAACGACGACATCCTCACCATCGGCGAGGGTGTCAAGGGCGTGAACTACAAATTGGCCCGATGCTGCAACCCCATCTTCGGAGACCGCATCGTGGGGTTCATCGCCAGCGACGGCGCCATCAAGATTCACCGCAGCGACTGCAAGAACCTGCGCCACCTGCGCCAGCGCTACCCCTACCGCATCATCCGCACACGCTGGACCGGCAAGGCCGGCAGCCAGTTCGTTGCCACGCTCAAGGTGCTGGGCCGTGACGACATCGGTATCGTCTCATCCATCACCTCGGTCATCAACAAGACCGATGACTGCCTGTTGCGCAGCATCTCGGTTCAGGCCGAGGGCGGCCTGTTCGAGGGACTGATTACCGTCAACATCAGCCACATCAACCTGCTCGACGACCTTATCAAGAAAATCCTCAACGTCAAGGGCGTCAAACAGGTCGACCGCCTATAGCCCGTCATCAGAAACAACCCATGAACAACTATTCACATAAAAACGGACCACTATTAACTGAAAAAATATTACCTTTGCACCCATCATGCACGTTGTTTCGATAGACAAGCAAGCCATCAACGAGATGCCACGGGTCACTTTCCCGGGCCGCATACACGTCATCGCAGCCATCTCTCAAGTGAAGAGCGCCGTCACCGCACTGCGTTCGGCTCCCATTGTGGGCTTTGATACCGAGACACGCCCATCGTTCCACCGCGGCGAGCGCCACCAGGTCGCCCTGCTGCAACTCTCCACCGACACCGACGCATTCCTCTTCCGCCTCAACAAGACCGGCATTCCGCAGCCCCTCAAAGCCTTTCTCGAGGACACCAGCGTCATCAAGGTCGGCCTTTCCACCAGCGACGACTTCCACCAGCTCACCCGACTGCTGCCCGACCTCCATCCCGAGGGATTTGCCGAGCTGCAGCAGATGGTCACCCAATATGCCATCACCGACATGAGCCTGCAGAAGATATACGCCATCCTCTTCCAGGAGAAAATCAGCAAAGGACAGCAACTCACCAATTGGGAGGCGCCACAACTCACAGCCGCCCAGCAGCAATATGCCGCCATCGACGCCTGGGCCTGCCTGCGCATCTACAACTACCTTAACGCCGGCAGTTTCATCCCCCAGGAATCGCCCTACTACCACGAACTCATCGAGCAGGAATAAGACCTGCAATCATTATCCACCTGACACCGGTAGAGGCGCATAATTTTGCGCCTCCAATCGTTTGGCATTACCTGAACACGGCTCTTGAGACGCAAAATTTTGCGTCTCTACATGGCGGACAAATTGAGTGTCAAGGCTTTATTGTCATCCCTACCCTCATTTAAATATAAACATAAAATCAGCCACGAACCGCGGGAACGTGATTCGTGGCTGATTGTTTGCCGGACGAATGGCCGGCAATGTGGTTATCCTACAGGATCAGCGGACAGTGAAGGTTGCCTTGAGGGGAAGATTGTCACTGGCGGTGCCGACCAGCATCGTGCGCTGGCCAAGCGATGTGGTCCAGTCACCCTTAGCCTCATCCCAATACTGGAAAGCACGGCCACCAATGGTGATGGTGACATCGCGGCTCTCGCCGGGTTGGAGGGAAACCTTCTGGAATCCGCGCAACTCCTTAACGGGCATATTGACTGCCGTGTTGTGGTCGCTCACATAGAGTTGGACGACCTCAGCGCCGGCGCGGTTGCCGGTGTTCTTGACGGTCACTGTTGCTGTGACGGTGCCGTCGGAGGCTACCTCACGGCTCGAGATGCGCAAGTTGCTCAGGGCAAAGGTCGTGTAACTCAGTCCGTGGCCGAAGGCGAACATCGGTTTCTTCTGCTGCTTGTCAGCCCAGCGGTAACCCACGTAGATGCCTTCCTTGTACTCCTCGTCGATGATCTTGTGGTCATCGCGCCAAGTGCCAGGATAAGTGCCGAGTGCATGGGCACCCACATCGTTCAGGCTCTGGTACCAGGTAAAGGGCAGTTTACCCGACGGGTTCACATCACCCATGAGAATGCTGGCAAAAGCCTTGCCGGTCTCGCTACCGATGAACCAGCCCTGCACGATGGCGGCCACCTTGTCGCGCCAGGGCATGGCCACGGCATCGCCCGAGATGTTGACAAAGACAACATTCTTGTTCACGCGAGCCAGCGCCTCGACCAATGCATCCTGTCCGTAGGGCATGTCCATGTGCTTACGGTCATGGCCCTCAGAATCCTGGTAGTCGCTCTTGTTCAAGCCGCCGAAGACGATGACGTAGTCGGCACCTTGAGCCTTGGCGACTGCCTCGGCGATAAGTTCGCTTGCACTGCGGCTTTCGGCCAGCGATTGCTTGGCCACAACGCCATTGTACTCGCCCGTGGTGTCACCCACGTAGCCGCGGGCATAGTCCAACTCGATACCGGTGCCTGCCAAACGCTCCTGGATGCCTTCGAGTGGCAGAATCTCGTGTTGTACCTTGAGCGAACTGCTGCCGCCGCCGACGGTCATCATCTTGATGGCGTTCTCGCCGACAACCAGCACACGCTTGGCCTTGTTCACATCGATAGGCAGAACGTTACGCTTGTTCTGCAGCAGCACGATACCATCCTGGGCAATCTTCAAGGCAGCATCGTAGTGCGCCTCGCTGCACAAGAAACCTCGTGCCCGCTTGTCACTCATCGTGGTGCGGTAGAACAGGCGCAGCACGCGGCTCACCTTGTCGTCAAGTTCGCGCGTGGTCAGTTTGCCTTCCTGGATGAGTTTCTTGTAGGGCAGAGCCATGAAATAGGCATCGTAGGCGTTGCTCGCACCCCATGCCAGGCCATCGGTCCAACTGCCGAACTCCATGTCCAAGCCATTCTTGACCGCCATTTCGGTATCGTGGGCACCACCCCAGTCGCTGACCACCACGCCGTCATACTGCCAGTCACCCTTCAGGATATCGTTGAGGGTATACTGGTTCTGACAGCAGTGCTGGCTCTTGTAGAGGTTATAGGAACCCATAATGCCCCAGGTGTGGCCTTCCTTGACGGCGGCCTCGAAGGCGGGCAGATAAATCTCCCGCAGGGCGCGGTCGCTGACGATGACGTTGACCTGATGACGGTATTCCTCATCGTTGTTGAGGCAGAAGTGCTTGACACAGGCCGACGTGCCCGTGCTCTGCAGCCCCTGGACGTAAGGCACTACCATGCGTGACGCCAACAGCGGGTCTTCACCCAGGTACTCAAAGTTGCGGCCGTTCAACGGCGTGCGGTTGATGTTCACGCCAGGGCCCAGAATCATGTCCTTACCGCGGTAGCGCGCCTCCTCACCCAGGCTGCGGCCGTAGAGTTCAGCCAGCACAGGGTTCCACGAGGCGGCGAGACAAGTCAGCGCAGGGAAAGCCACGCACGAGTCGTTGGTCTGTCCTGCCTGTACCCACTCGTCCCACAGCACATCGGGACGAACGCCATGAGGTCCATCGTCGGTCCAGAAATCGGGAAATCCCAACCTCTTCACACCAGGCGACGAGAACTTGCTCTGCGCATGGATAACGGCGATTTTCTCGTCCAGCGTCATGCGCGACAACGCATCGTCGACACGTTGCTCGATGGGTGCAGTGTTGTCAAGATAGACAGGCATCTGCGGTGTCATTCCCAGCGAACGAATGTAGTCGACCTGCGGTGTGCAGTTCTCATAGCGGCTGTTCTGCACATACTGCATCAGCAGGTTGCGGAAGGTTTCCTGGTCAGGACGGGCCTCGCGCAACTCCTTATAGGTGCTGCGGGGAGCCTCGGAGTATTTCACCACGATGCTGTCCCACATTTCGGGACGGGTAATGCCCATCATGCACGAGTTGTCAATCTTCTTGTAAGGCCAGAAGGTGTAGCCGATGTTGGCATTTTTCATCACATCGACCAACTGCGCCTGCCACTCGTTGCTGTTGTGGCCGGTCTCACCCATATACATGGGCAGACCCGTCTTGTCGCGGAAGTCGATGTAATCCTTGATGGCCTCGGCTGTGGCATCGCCACCATAGCGGTGACAGGTATACATGATGTTGTCATCAAATTTCCAGTCGGCGAACATGTAGAAATCAGAGTTCCAACGGGCACCGCCCAGCAGGATGACATGATTGGTGTCCACCTCTCGGATGGCTTTAACGGCACGCTTGTAGAGCGGCTCGAGTTTCTGGTTCAATACCTCCTTGTTGTCGAAGTAATGGGCAATCGGCTCGTTCATCAACTCATAGCCGAGAATCACCGGCTCGTCCTTATAGCGGGCGGCGATGCGCTGCCAGATGTCGATGAATAACTGCTGGCTGGGCTCGCTCTCGAACAACCAGGGATAGCCGTGGCCGTCGTCGATGTTGTCGCCCGTCTGTCCGCCGGGACAGTCGTGCATGTCGAGAATCAGATAGAGCCCGGTGGCGCGGCACCAGTTCACTACCGAGTCGATGCGCGCAAAACCGTCCTGGTCCTTGGATCGGCCCATATAGTCCTCGTCGGTAAATAGCCTGTAGTTGAAGGGCAAGCGGATGGTGTTTGCCCCCTGCCGTGCGATGAAACCGATGTCGGCGCGGGTGATATAATTGTCCTTGAACTGGCGCCAGAAATCGGCAGCAAAATCAGGACCCACGGCCTCCTTTATCATCAGGTCTATCATCCACGGCGAGTTGGTCTTGCTCAGGCCGAACATGTAACCCTCGGGATTGAGCCAGTTGCCCAGGTTGGTCCCTTGGATATAAAGTTTCTCTCCGTTAGGTTGGATGAGATTGGGCCCTTCGACGCGGACGAACTTGTCCTGGGGCTTTGCTTGAAGCCCCAAGGCAAGAACGAGAGAGAGTATGATAAATAACGATCCTCTCATAGGGTCTTTTGGGTTAAAGCGTTAGTTCTTTTGAAACACACGCACGTAATCCACCTCCATGGTAACGGGCAGGGCATTCTCGTCAACGCCTTGAGCGCCACCCCAGTCACCACCCCAAGCGAGGTTGAAGATGACGTAGAACGGATCATCGTAGGGCCAGTCGTCGCGACCCAGGCCACGGTTGTCGTAGGTCAACTGAAGTTTGCCGTCGACATAGGTGGTGATGTTCTTGCCGGTCCACTCGATGGCATAGGTGTGGAACTCACCCTCGGCACCCTTGCAATACATCTCGTGTGTCACCTGGGTGTTGTTAGAGTGAACGTGGGCATTGGCATGCAGGCTCGACGATACATAGTCGGGGTGGTAACCCACCTCTTCCATGATGTCAATCTCGCCGTCGGCGGGCCATGAATGGAAGTTGACAGGCATCATCCAGAATGCGGGCCAGGTGCCCTTGCCCTTCGGCAACTTGATGCTGGCTTCGATGTAGCCGTACTTCCAACCTGTCGAGCGCTTGGCGTACACGCGTCCGGAGTAAACCTTGCCATTCTCCTTGAGGGCGGTGATGCGCAGTTTGCCGTCACGGATTTCGGTCACGTAGCGTCCCTCGGGTGTCTTGTGATTCACATAGTTCTGCAACTCGTGATTCACCCAACCACTGTTCTGCACCTCATGCGTCCAATCGTCGGCATTCAGTTCCGAGCCCTTGTCAAACTCGTCGTGCCATACCAGATGGTAACCATCGGGGGCATAATAGGCCGACTGCTCGGCAGCCTCCTGCGAGATGTTGATGGTCTTGCGTGCAGCACCCGACATGACGGTAACGGAGCCCGTTCGCTGGGTGGTCACCGGATTGGCCGCTACGGTCACCGTGAGCGAGCCCGACTGCGAAGTGGTATTCTTCGTGTCGATCGTGATGAAGTCCTGTTCAGTATAGGCTCCCCACTCCTTGCCCGTCGTGGTGACATTGATCGAGTAAGTACCGCCAGCTGCAGGGACAGTGATATTCTCCTGTGAAACAGTGATGGTCACCGTGGAAGGCTTCGGCTCATCTTTGCCGTCCCCACCGCAGCCCCAAAGGGCTACGGTGAGAGAAAGCAATAGAGTATAAAGCATGAATCGTTTCATTCTTTAGAACGTTTATTCACCTACGTGCTTCTGGATAATGATGTTGCTGACCTTGGCCTCAAAACCGGCGGGGCAGCCACCGAAGTCGAGGATGAACTTACCTTGGTCAAAGGCAATCTCTTCACCATTATTCTTAGCAACGACACCGATAAACTGAAGTACGTTTTCACCGTCCTCGAGAACGAAGTCGCCCTTGTAGCAGAGGGTGTTGGGATCGTTAGTCACATCAGGATCCTTGTTGACCTTGACGGTGGCTCGTCCCAGTTCCATGTTGGTGAAGACAGTTACTGATACATCATACTTCTGACCCTTCTCAATGTTCAGGGGAACACCCGTAATTGAGCACTGTGCCTGCCACTCCGATACCGTAGCTTCGTTAGCAGTGATGGTGTACACACCGTTGGCATAGGAGAATCCCGGGTCAGCAATCTGGCTCCAGCCTGCATCGGCCCACCAGAAGTTCATCGTTCCGTCGGTATTGAAGCCTGCGCCCAGGTTCTCGGGCGAGTCAACGGCTACCCAGTCTACAGTAGGCGTGTCGGGAGTAACGGGAAGCACGGTGCCATCATCGTTGGCATGGTCCTTGAGCACGATGCTGGAGATGTTGACGGTGGTTCCTGCCTGGCAGCCGCCGAAGTCAAAGAACAGGTTAACACGCTCCATGTCGATGCCGGGCATATCGCTCTTCCAGAAGATATAGTCCTGTCCAGCCTTCAGGTCGATGCGGTCGGCAAAGTAGAAGACATTGTCATCGCCGTCCATCACGAGCTTCACGGTAACACCGTTCAAGTCCTTGTCACTGTTGAGGATGCACGAGAAGTCATAGTTGTGATCGGCCGAGGTCGAGATGTTGGTGGTCTTGAAGGCCATCTGGGCCTGCCACTGGTCGGTTGTTGCCTCGGGCAGGTATACGGTATAGTCATTACCGTTGGACTCAAAGCCGGGATCAGCAATCTGGCTCCATCCGGGAGCGTACCAGAAGAACATGTTATAATCCACGTTCTTCCACATGTTGAAGTCACTGTTAGGATCAAAGCCGCTGAATTCCTTCTCCTCGTCTTCGCTGGTGAAGATGAAGCGCCAAGCGATGCTGCGATCGGGGGTCTCATAGACGAGGACCATCTTCTTGGCCGTCAGCGACTCGATGCGGAAACGCGGGTTCTCGTACTGAGCATCAGAACTGATATAGGGGAAAGCGGTGTTGGGAGCGAGCTGGATATAGGTCTGCTTGCTCACGTTGCCGTCGGCATCAGCCCAGTCATACTCCTCAAAAGTCCAACTAGCGGTCTGGTCACCGATGGCGGTATCCCAGTCGGCACTTCCCGTGCCCCACTTGGTTGTACCTGCGTTCACGTAGGTCATACCGTCTTCACCAGCATAATAGTTGAACGTGCCACCCTTGCGGTTCTCGGCGGTGAAGGTAATACGGTCGTCATATACACCGAAGTCCTTCTTCTCACCGGGCTGTGCCGACCACCATCCTGTACCGGCAGTACCGGCGGGGCCACAAGCCATGTGGGCCACCTCGCTGTAGTCGATGCGCCACTCCTTCTCGGTAATGCGGCGGAAATCGTTGGTGTAGTCGATTTTGGACTCATTGAAGGTGTACTCCTTCTTGATACCCGTCTGGCTTATACCGTTGCGGTTACCCAGGCGCAGCTCAATGGTGTGTGAACCGGCCTCGACATTCTTATAGCCCACCTCTTGCAGGGTTGAATAGGACGTACCGTCAAGGATCCAGATGGGATAGGTACCAGGCTCCGGAGTGTATTTAGCGATCATCTGGTTGGTCTCCTGGTCAACGGAGATCTGGAAGTCCACACCGCTCACCGTGGGCAGGCCGTTAGGATCAGCCCCTTTGAAGTCCTCAGGCGAGCAGGCCGTGAATGCCATAGCCATCACGCAGAGGCCTACAATGGCCAACGCGCTGCTTATTCTATTGTTGATCTTGGTAATCATAATATTTAATCTCTAAAGTTGCTTGATGATTAATAGTTGTTCTGAACCAGTGTGGGGTCAGCGTCAAGTTCGCTCTGAGCCAGGGGGATGTACTTCTTGCTCGGAGTCCAGCTGTTGGTACGATAGCCATAGTTATCGGGAACGAGAACAGTCGAAGCCTTCTGGGTAGCACCGGCGATGCCTTCGGCACGCACGAGGTCAAAGTAACGCTTGCCCTCGCCACAGAACTCCAGATGGCGCTCGGTGAAGATGTCGTCGATGGTGACGGTGGTCAAGTTACCCAGTCCTGCACGGTTGCGCACCTGGTTAACATAGCCAGCAGCCTCAGCGGCACTGCCACCCGTCTGCAGGAGCAGCTCGGCAGCATTCAGCAGGGTCTCGGCATAGCGGTAGATACGCTTGTTGTTGTTATAGTTCAGGTTCTTGGAAGTGGGGCAATCCTTGTTGTTTTCGGACTGCGGACGATACTTGCCGTGCCAGATGTGGGTATCCTGGTAACGCTCGGTGTAGCTGTAACCACGCACATCCCAGCAAGTAACATCGCGGCGCAGGTCGCCCTCGGCATACATGTTGTAGGTTTCCACGCGCATGGGCAGGAATCCCCAACCGTCGTTGCCGCTGTCCCAGCCTTCTCCACCGCCCCAGCCGTTGGGCGAGCACAAGGTGGGGAATATGGTACCACCGGCATTCAGTGCAGCAACACCCCAGTCACGCTGGGCCTGATCATCGTTGTAGTTGATCTCAAAGATGCTCTCGGAGCACCACTCGCCACGCTCCTGCCACAGGTCACTGAAGCTGGGATTGAGGGAGTAGTTGCTGTCGGCGATGATCTGCTTCATGTAACCCAAAGCAGTAGCATAGCGAGCAGCGTCGTTCTGATACATAGCCATCTCGGCGTAGAGCATGTAGGCGAAAGCCTGGCTCACACGGCCTGACTCGGCATTGGGCCAACGCATGGGCAACACGTTAGATGCGATGATCTCCTCGAGTTCCGGCATCAGCTTGTTGTAAATCTCGTCGGCCGAGAGCTGCGGAGCGGTGTAAGGCTGCGAAAGGTTCTCCAGATAGAAGGGAACGTTGCCGTAGTAGTGCCACAGGATGTTGTAATAGTACACGCGCAGCAAGCGAGCCTGCATCTCCATGGAGCGGCGGAAACTCTCGCTGGCTTCTCCGGGCCATGATGCATACTTGATAGCGTCGTTGCAACGCTTGATGCCGCTGTAGAAGTCGCCCCACAGGGTGGAAAGGGTGTTGTTACCGTCAGCCTCAAAGTTGAACAGACGGTGCCAGTGCTGGTTGTCGGTGTTATCGGAACCTCCTACCCAGAAGTCGTCACCCATGATTTCACCATCGACGGTGAGGTCGTTGTAGGCTACGTTGTCCCAGTCGGGCCAATGCAGAGGAGCATAGGCAGAAGTGAGTGCCTCGTTGAGCGTCTCCTCGGTGGTATAATATTCCTCGAGGGGCTCACCGGTCGGGTTCTTCACCTCAAGAAAACCGTCGCTGCAGGCAGTCAGGGCCATAGCCACTGCACACAGGCCTGCTATGATAGAAATATGCTTATTCATATTGATAATTCTTTTTAGGATTGTTAGAATGAGAGGTTAAGTCCGACAGTGTAGGTGCGGGCCTGCGGATAAACACCGTAGTCAACACCGAGGCTGGTTGAACCGGAGCCGATTTCAGGATCGAAGCCCCAGTACTTGGTCCAGGTGAACAGGTTCTCGGCGCGACCGTAAACGCGCAGACGGCTGATGCCGACCTTGTTGGTGAGGCGCGGGTTCAAGGTATAACCGAGCGTGATGTTCTTCAGACGCAGATAGCTGCCGTCCTGGATGTACATGTCGCTGCATACCCAGTTCTTGGAGTCGCCCAGGGTGGGCACGGTGTTGCTGGTGCCTTCACCGGTCCAACGCTGGAGCACCCAAGTGGGATAGTTACCGGAGGCGATGTCCTGGCGGTAGGTGGCGTCGAATACGTCGGCACCATGTACGCCCTGGAAGAAGACGCCAAAGTCAAATCCTCTCCAGTCCATATCGAAGTTCAGACCAAAGGTCCAGTCGGGCACACCGTTACCGATGTTGGTACGGTCGTCGCTGTTGATCTTGTTGTCATGGTTGGTGTCCACGAAGCGGAAGTCACCGGGGTTAGACGAAGTGCCGTACTTGCTGTTGTAAGCCTCGGCCTCGGCCATATTCTGGATGATACCATCGGTCTTGTAACCGTAGAAGAAGGGGAAGGGCTGGCCGTTCTCGGCACGAGTGCCACCGTCGCTGAACTGGCTGATGCCGTAGTTCAGGAAGCCCGTGTCATTACCCAGGTTCTTCAGCTTGTTCTTCAGGTAGGAAGCATTGCCTCTCAAGGCGAAGTGAACGTCGGATACGTTCCAACGGTAGCCAAGCTCAAACTCGACACCGCTGTTCTCCATGTCACCCACGTTGGCCAGCGGGCGAGCCTCACCCACGTAGCTGGGGATGGGCATCTCGATAATCATACCGTTGGTCTTCTTGATGTAGTAGTCAACGCTGAAGGTCAGCTTGTTGCTCCAGAAGCCAAGATCGATACCGAGGTCGGTCTGTTCGCTCTCCTCCCACTTCAGGTCCTCGTTAGCCAGGCGGTTGGCCTTGGAGCCGTAAACCATGGCTGCGGTCTGTCCGAAGTAGAAGTTACTGGAACCGCCCATTGCGGTAAGGGTGGTATAAGCAAAGTCACCGATGTTGTCGTTACCGTTCTTACCCCAGCTGACACGCAACTTGAGGTTGCTCAGCCAGTCACGCGTGTTCTCCATGAACTTCTCGTTCATGATGTTCCAACCTGCTGAGAACGAGGGGAAGATACCATACCTGTGGTTTGAACCGAAGCGGCTCGAACCATCGCGGCGAACGGTAGCCTGGAACATGTAGCGCTCGTCGTAGTTGTAGCTTACGCGTGCGAACATAGAAGAAAGACGGTGCTCGGTGTAGGGACCACCCCACACACCCACGAGGCTCGTGGCACCCGTCATCTTGCCGTCGGCATCGGTCGAAATCTCCAGATCGCCGCCGGTGGTGTAGTTGATGCTGGGCTTATCGGGATTCACGAGATACCAGTGTGAACCACCCAGTTCGTCGCCCTTGAACTTCAAGGCACTCTGGCCGAGCACGACACCGATGGTGTGCTTGCCGAAGGTCTTGTCGTAGGTCACGGTGTTCTCAATCTGCCAGGTGCAGTTGTTGCCCTTGAAGGAGGTTGCCGAGGTGTGGTCGGCATTGTTGTTACCCGAGAGGTAGTACTCCTGCAGGGTAGCGCCATTGTAGCCCCAGAACGAGAGCTCGGCGCTGTAGGTGAAGTGATACTTCAGAGCATCCCACAGCTGCAGGTCAACCGAGAACTTGGGCATGAACTTGTGGCTCCAGTTCTTGTTGGGGTTGCCGTGCATCATGGCGATGGGGTTGTTCTGCTCCTGATAGCTACCGATGAAACCGGGGATGGTGTAAGGATTACCGTTCTCGTCACGATAGAGGTCGTAGGCGCTGTAGCGGTCGATCATCTCCTGCGCCAGGTCACCCCTGAGGGTGACGGGCAGCGTGGGAGCCAGATAGAGGGCCGAACCCAGAGGTGAGCCCCAAGTGGAGTTGGCCTCGATACCCGTGCTGTGCACGCGCATATAAGAGAGGTTGGCACCCAGATCAAGTTTGTTCAGGAAGTTACGCTCCTTGGTGGCATCCAGGAGGTTGAACATGTTGTTGGTGCGGATGGTCAGACGGTCGTAATTGGACTGTCCGTAGTTACCGCCCACGATACCGTCCTGGGTGAAGTAACCCAGCGAGACGTAGTAGTTCACCTTCTCGGTGGCACCGCTCACGCTCACGTCGTGCTGCATGATGGGTGCGTTGTCGTTGAAGAGGAGTTTCTGCCAGTCGGTACCGAAGCCCTCAATCTTGTCGCCGTTGGCGTCGGTCAGGTTGTAAGGATCGGCATAAAGCGGAGACAAACCGTTCTGAATGCGACGCTCGTTCTGCAGGATAGCATAGTCGGTAGCACCGGTCACCTTGCGCTTTCTCCAGGCACTCTGCCAGCCATAGGAGAAGTCGTAGTTGATGTTGGCGCGGCCCATCTTACCCTTCTTGGTGGTCACGAGGATGACACCGTTGGCAGCACGAGCACCGTAGATGGCGCCCGAAGCGGCATCCTTCAGCACCTCGATACTCTCGATATCGTTGGGGTTCACGCTCTCCATACCGTACTGGTCGGTGGGCATGCCGTCGATGATGTAAAGAGGGTTGGAGTTGTTGATGGTGCCGATACCGCGTACGCGGATCATCGACTGAGATCCGGGCTGACCAGAGGACGAGGTGACGGTGACACCGGCAGCCATACCCTTCAGGGCATCCTCGGCACGCAGGCGGGTCTTACCAGCCAAGTCTTCGGCCGAAACCTTGGCGATGGAGGCCGTCACGACGCTCTTCTTCTGCACACCGTAACCGATGACAACTACCTCGTTGAGCAGCTCAGCGTCCTCGGTGAGAGTGATGTGCATGTCCTGGCTAGCAAGCACGGTCTGCTTGCCGTAGCCCACATAACTGATTTCCAACTCGGCACCCGCGGGCGCGTTGATGGAGAAATTGCCGTCGAAGTCCGATACTGTGGTGTTCGACGTTCCCTTTTGCACAATCGTGGCACCAATCACGGGTTCACCGTTGGGATCAACGATAGTGCCCGTGAAGGTCTGATTCTGTGCAAATGCCACTATGGACAGCATGACCGTCAACAGCAGCGAAAGTAATCTTTTCTCTTTCATGTCACATTGTTGATTGGTTAATTGATAAATATTGATATTGAATAGTTGTTTTCAACCTATGGTGATAGTCTCGGTAGGTGGAGCGGGATGATAAGATTGCCCGCTCGGCGGTTTGCATCTCGGCTTGCGATTGCAAAAATATATATAAAAGGTAGGAGCCGAACGGGCAGGAAACAAAAAAGTGGATGTTTTGAGGCCACATTTTATCGCAACAGATTGATATCTAGATATTTGCAAAATCTCAAGAATCGTTAAAAAGTGGTTAAAATATAGCAATGCCCCTATTCCCGAAAACCACGATTTCATCGACTTTTTTCCCATTTTTGTTGCCTTTTATTGTTTTTCCCATTACTTTTGCAACGACATAAACACTCTGAAGTTTACATGAAAACCAGCATCATTATATGGGCGATTCTGCTATCGGCATTTTCGCTTCCAACTTTAGCCGCCGACATTGACCTGGAGCAAGCCTATCGGCAACTCGACGAAGCCATCGCCGAGACCGGCCGCTATGTTCAGGAGAGAGAAAACCGCATCCACAAGTTCAAGACGGCCCTTGAGGTGACCAGCGACGACGGGGTGCAGTATGACATGTGCCGCCACCTCTATGACGAGTACAGACCCTACATCAGTGACTCAGCCATCTATTACATCGGCCGATGCATCCAACTTGCCGAGCGCCAGGGCAACCGAACCCGCACTGACGAGTGCCGCTTGCTGCTGGCCTATCAGTGCACCGAATCCGGCATGTATCATGAGGCGATGGATATCCTGGAGTCAATCGACGAGCAGCACATCGATGATGCCGTCAACCGCCGGCATTATTACAACACGATAGCCCACCTGTACGGTGAGTTGGGCTATTACTGCAGGGTGCCGAGCCTACAGCGTGAGTACTATGCCAAGCAGAACAAATACAATAGCCTGATTGACATGGCCCAACTCCCCGCCGATGACGATGAGACCTTGCAGATGAGGGAACTCAAGTGTTTTGCCGAGGGTGATGCTCAGGGTGCCCTGCGCTACAGCGACCTGCGCCTCAAGCAGACACAGGAAGGCTCGCATCAGTATGCCATCGTCGCCTTTTACCGCTACCTGGACTACAGCCTGTTGGGCGACTCGGTCCAGGCACGTTACTGGGTCACGCAGTCGGCGTTGAGCGACGTCAAGAACGCCGTCATGGATCAGGGCGCGATGTGGGAACTGGCCAATCTGCTCATGTCCGATGGCGACATGGACCGCGCCTACCGGTATATCCATTTTGCATGGCAGTGTGCGAGCCGTTTCAACACAGTGAAGCGCAACAGCCAGATTTCGCCCGTGCTGACCGCCATCAGCGACAACTATGAGGCCTCGCTCAAGCGAGCCAACCGCCAACTGCTGGCACTCGCCGTGGTGGCGAGCCTGTTGGCAGCCCTGTTCCTAGTCATCCTCTTCTACAGCAACAGCCAGCGCAAGAAACTCGCGCGTGCCCGTAACGAGCTGAGCGACAGCAATGCCCAGTTGGCGCAGCTCAATGCGCAGTTGTCCGACCTGAACGCCCAGATGCGGCAGACCAACACACAGCTCAACGAGTCCAACCGCGTCAAGGACGAGTATGTGGGACGATTCATCCACCTGTGCTCCTTCTATATCGACCGCCTCGACGAGATGCGCAAACGCGTCCACAAACTGGCCAAGAGCCGTGACCTGGACGCCCTGTACCAGTTCACGGCCGGCAACGAGCACCGCGACAAGAACCTGTCGGAGCTGTACGAAATGTTCGACAGCACCTTCCTGCACCTGTTCCCCAACTTCGTCGATGATTTCAACGCCCTGTTGCGTCCCGAGTGCCGAGTCACCCTACCCGAGCCTGGAACGCTCAACACCGACATCCGCATCTTTGCCCTCATCCGTCTGGGCATCGAGGACAGCAGCCGTATCGCCGAGTTCCTGCACTACTCGGTCAACACCATCTATAATTACCGCGCCAAGATCAAAAACGGCGCCATTATCGACCGCGACACCTTCGAGGCCCAAGTCAAAGCCATCGGCATGTAACCCACTACGACGCTCCAAGCGCCGAATAGCCTACATTCACAAGCAAGCAAACGAGAAAGCCACTGATGTGGCTTTCTTGCTATTTTCATCCCAAAAGCGCAAAAAAATGCTGAATTATTAGCAAAAACCACCGTTTTTGATTATCTTTGCAGCGAAATCTATTGCCTTTATGAACGGAATTAGCAACAAAAAGAAATTGTTTACAAAGTCGGCATTCAAGATTGCGCTTGAATGCCCACGCAAGTTGTATTACTACCGTAATCCTGAGATATATGCCAATGCTGATGTGGAGGACGAATTCCTGCAGGCGCTGGCCGAGGGTGGTTTCCAGGTGGGCGAACTCGCCACCATGGCCATGGTCTTCATCTGGGAATTTTTCAACCAACACGTTTAACTAAATAAATTTTATTTAAAATGAAAAGTACATATTTTAGTTCGGTTTCATTAGCAGTAAATAGTAAAATGGACATAATCTGCAAGGACTTCATGAATGGTTATGAAAATTTTGCAAAAAGAAATAATAGGTCCAAAGCCAAAACAAGTGTTTCGGCCGTAAAGAAGAAAAGCGATGAATCAAATTCTCATCAGCAATACCGTAGTGCAATTAATCAGTTGGTTCATTCTCTGTTAGGGATCTCATGTATTCCAATTTTTATTGCCAATTTTGACGAGGTAATAGCTGTATTATATGACGCTGGAGAGAAAGAATATGCAAAACAAGTAGCACGAATTGCATATTATTATATTCTTTCTAATAACTTGCAAAACAAAACTCACACAACAGGAACAGCAATTAAGGTTTTTGTGGATTATGTAAACTGCAGAAGAAAGAGGCCGTCTTTTAGCTGCTCTTTGCTAGTGGTGTCAAAAATAAAAAATGACATTGATTCATTTTGTAAAGATCACCAACTTTATTCTAAATCGAATTTGATTTCAAAAATGGAATCACGTCTCAGAAGACAAGATAGGCTTTCAGGAGATAAGATATGGCTTCCCCTAGGCCTTATTGCTAAAATATATAATCCTAGCGGAAGCAAGAACCCCAAAGACAAACGCTTCATTGACTGGATTAATTCAATAGCACAGAATATATTTATTCATTATGAAGACGGTGGACTAGTGAAAGCATCAAAGCTTAAAGATGTAGCTGCAATAGAACTTGAGTCAAATCCTTTAAAGTCTAATCCAAACAATAAGAAAGTTTATGTGATTTTGGATAGAGGTGGTAGATACGAAGCATTGACACCTACGGGTGTTTTAAATAAGAAAGATTATATGGAAATTGATATCATAAAAGACATTGTTATCGACCATGTTAATCCCATTGATTTGACATTGAGAAATTTAGGCAACGCTGGAAAGTTGACAAACTTAGATACTGTATCAACAGCGATGCAGTCTAGCAAAAATGTTCTTGATGCATACAATCATTTATTGAAATCTAAGAAGTTGTCATCTGTTTTTAAAGATGACTTGTATAAGGAACTTATTTCTATAAGTAGTGATAGTCCATGTCGCTTGATGGTGGCAGATTTGAATAATGCAAAGAGTAATCTAACGGAATATAAATATATCCGCAAAGTAAAAAATAAAAAAGAGTATTTCGGGATTGTTTACGGTGATGTTCTCAACGAGGCTTGCAAGGATCAATTTGGCTCTGATTATGTAATTTGTCACTGTCTTGACAATTCATTTCCATCTAGCTCAGCTATAATCTATACTAAGGCTGATTTCAGTAAATTAAACTTAGAATCCAAAAAAATTAAACTCAGTAAGATTGATATAAATTTGATATAGCAATTTTTAATAAGAATCGTTAAGTAGAGCTGGGACCAGTTTTTCCGACAGGGGGTGTAAAGATATACCGACGGTATTGTGTGGGACGGGTCGAAAGATTCGTCCTACTTTTGCAGTGTCATTTTTTTTGAAGGGGGATAATTGGAGTCTATTATTTGCTTTTTTCAGAAAAAAATATTATATTTGTTCAACGAAGAATCATGACACAACACCAATTACCTGAATATATGATGACAATTTACAATTTTAACGGAAGACAGTTTTGCTTGAGAAGTAGCCGTGTGATGCAACGTGAACAGCGAATCTATGAACGGCTTGTGAAGGACCATGACGAACGCATCGTGTACCCTTATGAGTTGGAAACGGCTGATGGCCAGTTGGTCACCCGCTGGCGCCATCTCAGTCCCGACGAGGTGGCAGCATTGCTGGACAAGAGTGATGAACGCCCCCTGCTCCAGCGCGTGGACTGGAGCGACGAAATTGGCGATGAGAACTTGACCGTGAAGCGCATTGCCCCGATGGCCCACTTCACATTGACGTGCACCCTGCTGGACGAGGGCCTGCAAGTGATGCCGTTTGACGTTCAGCTGGCTGTGGAGGATTTCGTAGCATTGATGTTGCGCATCATGGACAATGCCCATTACGGCATGTTTGACCTGGAGATGCTACACCCTGCCACCTACCAGCGCATCATGGACAAGTGCCCACAACCCGTGAGCAGCACCGGCCGCATCGTCTTCTCGACCGCACAGGAGATCCTCGCTCAGAGCCGCCAGGGTTTCGGGGATGCTGGCGACGAGGTTTCCTGCAATGATGACGGCAAGGGCAACCTGTGTCATGTGGTAGCCACTATCAACGAAAAACACGTTGAGTTTTACGAGGAATACACCGAGGATTTTGACATCAACCCTGTTGCGGAGGTGACCGTTGACGATGTGCCGGCCCTGTGCCGCGCCTTGGGTGTCTATAACGCTGACAGCATGCTACAGGCGTTGGAGGCTGTGCTGAAAGGCAGCGACGGGACCCTGGCCCCAGTCAAGTCTTTCCTGAACGACCATCACATCGCGTTCACGCTTAAAGAATACGAATAAGCACAGGATAACAAATAATTCGGGGAGAATAGCTACATTTGCATTCAGATAAATCCATAAATTAATCATACCTATGAACGAAAAAAAGATAAAAGTATATGCCCAAGTCGGAGACGATTTGCTTTTTGATGTATATGTGACTGTTCCTCAATATGTTTGGAACAAAGAAGTGGACGACCTCGAAGAGGCCGTGAGAGACGATATTGCAAACTGTGATGACGATGAGGACTTCGAGCAAGACCTTGCTGATGAGCCCTACTATGGTGGCTATATCGGTTCAGCTGATGGCTGTAGCCATGGTTATACTTCGGCACACGGACGCATAGCCTACCACTTGGTCTCATGTCAGTTCGGAAGTATACTTGCAGGTCTCGGAGTTCTCGAACAACTGCGTGATGCCATCGTCAGGGATCTTGTTGAGAGTGATACCGAGCATCAACATGAAGAAGAGTTACAGAGGCTTAAAAGTATCAAAAATTTTGTGCAAGCGATGCTGGGCGAAGATGCGGATGATTATGAATGTTACGAAGATTGTGACAGCGGCAGTGAAGAACAGGTCGTTACTATCTGGGACCGTTATCCTCTGGAACTGTTGGATGAACTGGCCGAAAGGGTTTATGGCGTTCCGCAAAAGAAAACTATCGTTTATCTCCACGGCTACGGGTCCAGTAGCCAAAGCAACACGGCGAAATATCTTGCTGAAAACATGCCTGGCTACAACGTGATTGCCCCTGACATCCCAGTTGACCCCAAGGAGGCGTTGCCATTCTTGGAGGACTATTGCAGGTCGCATCATGCCGACCTCGTGATCGGCACCAGCATGGGAGGTATGTATGCCATGCAGTTGGCTAGCCATTTGCGCATCTGCGTTAATCCTGCTCTGCATCTGTCTGAGGTAGAGGATGTCCTGCAGGTGGGCACTTTTGAACGCTTCCAGCCGACGGCCGATGGCCAAACACACTTCACCATTACCGAAGAAATCATCGAGCACTTCAGGGAGATGGAGCAGAACTTGTTTGTTAGCGAGAGAGATGAAGGCAGGTACGATTGTTGGGGATTCTTTGCCGACGGGGACACGCTGGTCAACTGCAGGGACGAATTTGCACAGCATTATACCCGCGTCTTTGATTTCCACGGCGAACACCGCATGAACAACGACGTCTTGCGCGACGTCATCATCCCTGCCGCCAAGAGAATCCTCAAAGAGTAATCCACACGACAACTCATTGCGTCCGATACCCCACTTGACTGCCAAGTGACTACTTGAAATAAGCAACTGAATCATCTGAACTTTCTGAATCGCCACAACGAGTGGCGTCAAGCATCAGGCAGCTCGGGATGTTCAGTTGTTGTTTCGCCCTATTAAATCCGCCAAGTTTTTCAGAGGGCGGTGCCAAGATATACCGATGCGGAACCATTCCCGGTGTCGGAGTGCCGCCGTACCTTTGCATCTATGGAAAATATATCTATGAATCAAACACGAAAGGAAGAATGAGTATGAAAAGAATTGTAAAGATGAAAGACGTGACTTTTGATGCGTCCCTATTCGAGAACTATCAGTCAGGGACTGTGCTCGACAACCTATTGTGCAGTTATAAGGGACTGCCTAAAGGTGTCAACTACATGATTATCGGTGATCCCGGCGTAGGCAAGACCACGATTATTCTTGACCTGGTTTCCAGCATTGCCCGCCAGCAGCCGGCAACCAGAATCCTGTTCATCAGTGCCGAAATGAATGAGATTGACTTGGCCATCTATGTGCAACGCTATCCCAAGTTCGGCGACATCAACATCCTGTTTGTTGAGCCGGACATTAACGATTACACGCACCACCTGCAGCAAATCGAGGAGGTGCTGCAGCAGGGATGGGACATCGTCGCCATCGACTCGTTCCATGAGCTGCAGGGCATTGTCAAGGAGGAAGAAAACATCACCATGCGACAAGCCGAAAACAAGCTGTTGAGCATGATCAAGCGGCATAACAAGGGAGAGAATGATGCACACACCAACACCACGTTCCTGACCATACAGCAGGTCACCAAGCGTGGCGCATTCATCGGCACCAACCGCCTGAAACACATGATTACGGCCATGATGGAATTGCGCCTCGATAACCCCAAGAACGTCTACAGCGACCGTTACGTCGTGTTTTCCAAGCATCGCCGCGGCGATGTGGGCGTGAAACTGTACTACAGCCTGAGCTGTACGGGCGACGTGTACTACGACGAGCAACGATACCTGCAGGACATGCAACTGCGTGCGCTGCAAAGCAACGTGTCGAGCCAACTGCGCGACTTTGCCACCCAATTTGAACGTTTGTTTAACAATGAAATAAATCAATGACTATGGACTCCAATGAATTTAACCGAATCAAGCAGGAAGTGCTTGAACGCCCCATCTGCTATCGCGAGGTGGAGGCAAAAGAGATTGTCGCCATGGGTGAGAACCATTACACCGTGGGCAGTGCCACACTCGAAGTTTCACCAACCATCGCTGACGAGATTGACCGGTTCGCGGGCATCAAAACGGGGCAGTCACGCACCGCTCTTGACAGCTATGGCGAACATGGATTGACCAGCCTGCGCAACTTCTTTGGGCAAGCGGAGGTGAAGAACAGCAAACGACTCATCCTTGCTGCCGACACCCGTACCCGCCAGATTGTAGATGCCATTCCCATCAAAGAGAAAATGATTACGCCCGACGTGTTCTTTGATTTCGCCGAGATGTTCATGGACAAGAACGATTACCTGCCCGAGCGTGTGGAGCACACCCACTCCTTGAAAAAGGGAGTATCCATCGTGATGAGGCCCGTCCATGAACAGATTATGGAGTATGCCCCAGGAGATGAGTTCATCGCCAACGGGCTCTACCTCACATGGAATCCAGGAGAAATCAACTTGGGCAACTACTATGAACGGTTGGTGTGCTCCAACGGCGCCACCCAGATTTCCCATCACGCCATCACCAGGGCTTATTCCCCCGAGGCGATGGAACTGGGGCGCCTGTTGGATGTGACGTCTGATTCCAAGCCGCTAAAGCAAAACATGGAAAAGATGTTGTCCAGCGCCAAGTTGGCGATGCGGACAACCGCCTCGGTGCGCGAACTGGGTGTTGCAGTCAAATTGCTCAACGAGCACGGATTGCCTCATGAAGACGCCAACCAAATTATCCCTTATGAAACCACCAAGGAGCTGTACGAGCAGGCGGGTTATCCCACCGACACGGCAAACATGGCTCAAGCCAAGAGTGAGATGACCATCTGGGAACTGTTCAACATGCTCACATTCTTTGCCACGCACAACCAGCTATGGTCGGAGCAGGACATCAGGCGCACCTCGCTCATGGAGGCCAGCATTGTGCTGCTCATGCGTGAGCGCGACATCAAGGAGTATTACAACATTTTCTGATACCGCAAGTTATTATCCAGATAACGATGGATTGAGAGAATATATCTCGGGGACAGGGCACGATAACGAGGTGCTGGCGCGGCATGAAGAGAGGCATCCTGACCGCTGACCTTATCGTTTAGAAACGAAATGACAAGAATGACAACGGATTATTAAAATCCACTATTGTCATTCTTGTCTTCATTTCATGCCGTCATCATGGGAATAATACATCTATGCAAGATGACGGAAGCCCACAAGAAGTCAAACCAAGGCATTCCACTACAGCCACAATAGTGAGGAAGCCATTAGCATGACGCGCTTTATCAGTAGATCAGTTCGAACGTATCTAGATCCAATTCATGTGCCTGGCCATTATCAAGCATCATGTAATTGTCGGCTTTTATGACTTTACCAAACACCTGCTTGACTTGGTCGTACTCCACCTGCTTGGTATGCCCGAAAACTTGCTTGACGTCCTCGAGTTGGTCTTTATTCGAAAACTCACGGACATCCGCCCAGATGCAACTGCCGTCATTATACCATTTGCCGTAGAGGCAGCGAGGGTTATCGCCCCGATACGAAGAAGCGATGTCAAGCAGAGAAATAGCATCTCGGCCAGAATCCAGAAACTTGTTGAATTGCATGAAAAACTTGTTGAAGTCTGAACGATCCAGATTAATCAGGCCAGGTGCCAGATCATCCAATTTCCGGTACACATACATCACCCAATCATACCTGAAACCCGCATGGGAGAACACGACATCATCATGCACATAGATAAGCTGGAACAGTTCCTTATTGTCATTGAACAGTTGAGCTATCTCATCATGATGCGCTGAATCGTGCCGGCAGAACCATGGGCCGCATTTTTCAAAATATTCTTTTGAATAATACGGCATATCATGGTTTCCAAGGAGCAAAACCACTTTCTCGGCATTCGCCCGCTTGAATTCGATGATTTCTTTAAAGTTCTCGATAGCTTCAGGAACCGATATGCGCTCCTCATGATACGGATCCAGATAATCGCCCAGAAACACGATTTTTTCATACTCCTTTACCTTAACCGGATCGCTATAATCCTTCCAAAACTCACGTCCATGAACATCAGGCATTACCAATATCACATTACTTTTATCCATACTACATTATTTACTGTTAGAAGTTGAGAAGTGGCATCTATACTATTGTGGACAATGCCAGAATTAATTTTGTTGACAAAAACATCTCGGTGGTTTGTTGTTGATGATTTCAGAATTGGATTTTTTGGCCGAGGATGTGGATGCCCGAGGCGTTGAGGAGGGCGGTATCTATGTTTGGTGCGGTGCCGTTGAGGAGATGGCGGCGGCAGATGGTGAGAATCTTGCCCATGGCATTGCCTCCGTGGAGAATGCCGTCCTCATCGGGTTGGGCTGCCCACACCAGGTCATTCTTCTCGACCTCGACGATGACAACATCGTCGGGAACGCTCTTCAGCAGTGCTGCAAAATCCTTATTCAACAGACACTTCTGCCAGACGCACCACAGCATCCACTGCAGCCTGAAAGAGGCAAAGTCGTCGCGGATGTATGTTCCGTAATTGGCTTTGGAGCATCGCTTGGCCCATGCACCAGACGGCATCATGCGGATGTACTGCTGCGCCTCGATGCACTGGTCATCGTCACGGCTCCACTCGCCACATAGATACAGATGCTCACTGCTGCGCCACCTCATCCCGAGCAAATCGAAGTGGAAACCGCCTGCCATGTTCCCTAGCCTACCCGACTCAAATCGGTCACAAACGTCACCCGGCCTGCTATAGGTCAGCAGATTCAACGACTTCGGGTCTAAGCACTCTTGACGTCCCAGCACGTCCTCGGTAATCGCAATATTATACTTTTCTTCTCTAGTCATGCTCGAATGTGTTTTTTGATAACAAACTTATCGATAGACAAAGATAACATTTTTTTGTGAGTTATGCAACTGAGACAATGTCAAAATAGCTACCATGACACTGGTTTTTCAAATACGACTTCAAGCTTGCTGATCGATGTTCTAAAGCGCCTATTTACCTGCTGCACTCAAGATGCGTTCCCTGCGAGCCAGCAGATATAAATCATTGTTGATGAAGATTTCTTCTTGCTGCTTCTTCAGTTCATCGATTGTTTGTCCTTCTCGCGAAAGTATCGCTCGATAGTTCCTGAATCAACTTCATTTGACTGGAAAATCTCATTCAATTTGTCGCGCCTGAACCTAAACAATTGGAATTTAAGTTCTTCGATTCGCTTGTTCATAGGCGTGATAGAACGCTGGTAGGAAACATTGTCGATCTCGCCTCGTTTCAACTGGGCTTTCAACGCCTTCTTCTGCATTTTGAGGTGCTCAGTCTCTTGGATAGCCCTTGTTTCAAGTTCTTCATTTTCGGCGAGAAACGCCCTCGCTTCATCTTCTTTTAATGAGATGAGGGCGAAGAGATACTTTTCGCGCCAGTGGGATGATTCTTTAGTCAACCGCTCAAGGCTCTGCTCAAGGCACCGGTTCAGTCGGTCAATCTCATGCTGCATGAATCGAGTTGTGATGACGTGGTCATAATCCAACTTTCCGTTATCCTCGCGATGGAGGATGTCCAACACCTCTTGCAAGGTATAAGCCTGGTAACGAACCTTGGCTTCGGTATAGCGTGCGTTGATTTTGAAAAATGAGCCACAGTGTCGGTTGAACGATGACAATGACACGATCTCTATCTTTCCGTCTTCACGCACCGAACTACAGCGATTCATGCCGCTCAACGGAGACCCCGCGAGGGTAAAAACGAGGCTTCGGCACCCTTCATTATCGATGAGCATAGTTTCATCGCTGGTTTGCCACCATTCGAGATATACCCCCAGTGTGGGGCGCTTGAAACCACTGGTGCCAGTGTAGGCCAGTCCGTTCCGTGCTGCAACGGGAGCGAGAAACATTCGGCTGTCATTCATGATGCGATCCATATGAGCAAGCAGATAAAAGGCATTGTCAGCGAACAGTTGCTGCTTTTGCATCGATTCGTCCGAAACGGGCGCTATTCTCGGCTTGCATTTCCGCATCGTGACATATTGCCCAGTGGTATCAAGTTCCAATTTGTCTTGGAATTCCGTTTCAGTATCTTCATCTGCAAGTGGATAACAATCCAGTTGGGTCCCATTGAGCAAGACTATTTTGCCATCAGGAAAAGTTTCCTTCTCGTCTTGACACTTCTTTTCGGAAGACTCAGTAGAATGGCCTTGAGTACTCCCTCCTAACAATTCATTGTTTTCATTCATCATCATATCGTTTTCCTTTTAGAATAAGTTTTTAAATAAATCATTGATCCGTTTTGCTACGCGTGAAATTGGTTAGAACTGAAATAAGGCACGCCGATAAGCAAGGTGGCTGCCACCTTGGCTTATGAGGCCATAGCAAGTGCAGCGGCCGGCTTCAAGTGGAAGCGTTTGGTGAAAGCCGTCAGCAAGAGCTCGGCTTGGTCGCGGTCAAGGTTGAAGAGTGAAACCGCGGTATCGTCGTTGCAGAGCATACACTGTACGCCCTTGTTGTAGAAGTAGTTGTGAACACGATTGGCACGATACTGATTGTTGCAGTTGATGGTGATTGTCATAGAAATCTTGTTTTTATGGTTTAACATATTAGTAGAGGCCGATTTGTTAATTCAGCGTTTCACGCCACAAAACCCACATGGCGACGATCGCTCATTGTGTCGTTGATGCGCTCTTCGCTGCAGAGGGTGGTCAGTTCGGTCAAGCGGTCAACTTGGTCCAAGTCGCCCAAGATGCAGTCGATGGCGTACTTGCGAGCAACGTTCTCAATCTGACCGCCGCTGAAGTCAAATCCCTCGGCCAGTGTCCTGCACTCGTTGTCGTCCAACTCGGGAAGCATCGCGTGCCAAATGCGCGCTCTCACGCTCGCGTCGGGACGCTCAAACTCCACCTTGTAGAGGAAGCGGCGTTCAAAGGCGCCATCCAGATTCTCGGTCAAGTTGGTGGTGGCAATCATGATGCCATCGAGGGTTTCCATCTCTTGCAAGATGATGTTTTGGATGGAGTTCTCCATCTTGTCGACTGCATCCTGTGCCCCACTCTTGCGGACGCCGATGATGGCGTCGGCCTCGTTAAACAGCAGAATGGGGGCCACCTTAGCCTTTGCGACCATAGCGCGATACTTCTCGAAGACGGCCTTGATGTTCTTCTCGCTGTCACCCACCCACTTGCTCTTGATTTGCGGCACTTCGATGGCCATAATGTCACGGCCGGTCTGCCGAGCGAGCTGATAGACAGTCTCGGTCTTGCCAGTGCCCGGTCCACCGTACATCAAGCAAGTGAGTCCACAGCGATTGAATCGCGACTTCATACGCTCCACAAGGAGCACATACTTCTCCTGATCGAGAAAACCGTGCAACTTGCCCACCTGCTTGCCCACCTTGGCGGAGTAGAACAGTTCCTTGGCCGCAATGTTCTCGGCTTGAATGACACCGCTCAGTTTCTCTTCCTTGGCCTTGAGGTTAATGGAAGCGAGCAACTCGGTACGGGCTTTTTCGGTCAATGTGAAACTACTGGTGTCCGCCACTCCATTGTTGCAAGAAAACTCTATTAAGCCGCAGCGCATCAGCTGATGTTGGCCCGAACGTAAGGCTGACTTGATTCGAGCAAAGTCACCCTTGTTGGGGAAGATGTCGTCGAGTTGATAGAAGTTGAGTTCCGCATCTTCTTCGTTCACGAGCTTGTCACAAAATTCCACCAGCAAGAGACGGCTTCGAGGACTTAATTGATACTGATTGACCTTCTTGACGAAATCCAAGTCGGTATTCTCACGGAATATCTCCTCAACCTCCTCGAGCAGCAGCCCCTGCCTGATGCCCTCTTCCTCCAACTCGCTCAGAAAATCGTGGTAGTAACTCAACAGTCCTTCGGTGTCAGCAAAGGTGCGTTGCGGAGCCTCATAATCCTCATTGGAGATGAGCGTTTTGAGGGCTCGTGCCGAGATGTTGTAGGACGAGGTCTTGCTGCCGTAAGAGCATGCGAGTCCCAGCAGACGGCAGCGTACCAGCTCGTTGAGGGTATCGACCAATGTCAGCGCTTGTGCGTTGGTAACATGCAACGCCCGAGCAAAGTTCCTAAAGTCGATATTGCAAGGCCCGACTTCGACGCAGATGCAGAAAACCACAGTCTGCAGAGGGGTAAGGTGCATGCGCTTGGCCAGGTAATCGACATTGTTGCCTCGGGCCTCAGAGAGAATGAGGTCGCCGTCGCTTTCACGGACAATGGCCGAGAGTTTGGTGTTGATGTTATCGATGGCCTCAAGCAGTGATTTGGGATTTCTGCGTGTCCCCAGGCTGATACCCTTACTTTTTTCATCGACAGCCTTGCACTCTACTTCGGTAATAATGTTGTTCTTCTTCGTCTTCATACTCTTCTCTCCTGATAATAATTTGTTACTGTTAATTAATTGGACTTCCTCTATTTTTCGATAATTATTTACACATTACTAATATTAATACACGCTAGCCGGATGGCCGATTTCCTAGGGCACCTTCTGAGCGAAGCCGCGAGAGCGGTCGTAAAGAGGCGCTGAATCCACTGCGACAGTCGGAGAACCGCCACACGTTTTTCAGATCAAATGTCTTAGAGAATACTTACAAACACTTGTATTTCAGCATGATAACAAAAACTACAGCTAAAACAAGTGTCTATAAAGTCACGAATGAGACGGCTTTTGCCCCGTCTCCAGCAGTTTAAGTTTGATTGTAGATTAATTTTTTCATACCATTGCCTATTTCTGAGTGCAAAGGTAAAAACTCTTTTTGAAATATGCAAATTTATTTAGTTAAATGTTGTTTACAAAAATCACTTTTTTCATCCATCCACTCCGCCCACATTTATAAAATAAAGGGCGCAATACATAAGAGTGCAGCGCAAACAGTCTCGCAACAGATAAAACACATGAGTTTGGCTGATTGGTAGATTCATCAGCAGCGCTCAATCGACAAGATGATCACCGCCTTGTCGCGGCCGACAGTCCCCCTCCTCTTCAGCTCATAGATAGCCTCACTCTCACTCGCCGAAAACAGTTGCATCGTCGCCGATGCATTAGTTGCCGACGCCGGTCCCTCGATCCGGTATCTCACTCGATACAAATCCTTCGTCATAATCTCCAATTCATTAAATTAGCAACGACCATTAACATCAACTTTCATTACTACAAAGATACAAAGAATTTCTCAAACAACCATCATTCATGTGAGGAAGAACGCGTGCTGCTTGAGGCCGTGAAAGAGAAAGGAGCCTATTGTGACGAGATGAAGCGGTTGGAAGCAGCCAATCTGCGCTTTGTAGTGAGCTTGATCAATCAATACCAGCATCGTGGACTGACACTTGAAGAACTGATCGAAGCCGGAAAGGCCTGCCTCCGAAAAGCCATAATGAACTATGGCTATAACTCCGGCATCAAATTCATCACCTATACCGTTACCCAGATGCGCCAATACACAGAGGCATTGACAGTTCAAAATTGTCCAAAAGATGAGAAAAGGAAAACACAACTGAGGGAATAAGACACAAATAAGTCGCTGAAATCAGCGACTTATTTTGTGGAGCTGGAGGGATAAA